>NZ_CATKPP010000058.1:0-320736 GCF_949767635.1 Pseudomonas sp. IT-93MI4 | reverse complement strand
GGTGCGCTTGATTTCTATGCAATCGCCCGGCTCATGGCTATTATTCGGACCTCATTGTGAGGCGAGACCTGCATGCTGACGTTGTTGAATCTATTAAAGGATGGTCGATTCCATTCCGGCGAGGCTCTGGGGGTTACCCTGGGAATCAGTCGAAGTGCGGTGTGGAAGCAGCTTCAGCATCTTGAGGCTGAGCTCGGGTTGTCCATAAACAAAGTCCGGGGCAGAGGCTATCAACTGGCTGCACCCTTGACGCTCCTCGACCCCCTGAAGATTAGTGCCTTAGCAGCGGTTTGGCCGATTACAGTCTTTGATTCCATCGATTCCACTAACGCAGAGGCGCTTCGCGCGATCAATCAGGGTCGAGCGGCGCCGTTTCTGGTATTGGCCGAACGACAGATTTCCGGTCGCGGTCGCAGAGGCCGCAAATGGGTAAGCCCTTTTGCTGAAAATCTCTACTACAGCCTGGTCCTGCGCATTGAAGGTGGCATGCGCCAGCTTGAGGGCTTGAGTCTGGTGGTCGGTTTGGCTGTTATGCATGCCCTGCGAAAGCTGGGGGTGGCGGGCGCAGGGTTGAAGTGGCCCAACGATGTGCTGGTCGGGAACAAGAAAATCGCCGGTATTCTTCTTGAGCTAGTAGGGGATCCGGCAGATGTTTGCCATGTGGTGCTGGGTATAGGCATTAATGTGAACATGCAGGTTGCTGAGGAAGTTGACCAGCAATGGACGTCAATTCGACTCCAGACGGGTCAAACCTGCGATCGCAACGTCTTGGTGGCTGAGCTGAGCGACCAACTGCGCGGTTATATCCAGCGTCATCAGGTCCATGGTTTCTCTGCGTTCCAGGAGGAATGGGAAAAGGATCACATGTGGCAAGGTCGCCCGGTTTCTTTGGTTGCGGGCGTTAGTCATATAGAAGGCGTAGTGCTTGGTATTGATAGCCAGGGTGCGCTGCGCTTGAAGGTGGACGGCGTGGAAAAAGTATTTAGTGGTGGTGAGCTCAGTCTGAGGTTGCGTGATGATTCTTGAGCTCGACTGTGGGAATAGCTTTATCAAGTGGCGCGTATTGAATACGGCTGCTGGTGGTCTTTTCGCGGAAGGTGTTGTCGACTCGGATCAGGCTCTGGTGGATAGCTTGTGTGCATTTGAGAGCCTGTCGTTGCGCAAATGTCGGTTGGTCAGCGTAAGAACCAGTGAAGAAACTGCTGCGCTCACCCGAATTCTCGAGCAGACGTTCGGCATCTCGGTCGTTTGCGCAAAGTCGGCCAGTGAAATGTCTGGTGTCAGGAATGGCTATGACGACTATGAACGCTTGGGGCTGGATCGCTGGTTGGCGATGCTCGGTGGCTTTCATCTGGCTGCCGGCGCCTGTCTGATTCTGGATTTCGGCACTGCTGTGACAGCCGATTTTATTAATGCCGAAGGAGAGCACCTTGGAGGATTCATTTGCCCAGGGATGCCCTTGATGCGTAACCAATTACGTACACATACCCGGAAAATCCGTTATGGGGACTTGGCTGCCGAAAAAGCGTTGACGAGCCATGCTCCGGGGCGCAGTACCGTCGAGGCGGTGGAGCGAGGGTGCTCTTTAATGTTGAGAGGTTTCGTTCTGACCCAGATGGAAATGGCTCGATCCTATTGGGGGGAGCGCTTTGCTGTCTTTATTACCGGTGGCGATGCTGGATTGGTGGCGGACGTCGTGCCTGATGCTCGGATCGTCCCTGACCTGGTATTTGTAGGGTTGGCGATGGCGTGTCCTTTAACTTGAGGTTTGTATGCGTTGGTTGTTCCTGCTGCTCGTTGTTCTCAATGTGTTCTATTACGTCTGGCATCAGCAGGAGGCGCCCTTGCGTGCAAAAGATGTCACTCCTCTCAGCATGTACCGCGGGTCCCAGCAAGATATTCGCTTATTGAGTGAGGCGACTGGTGACTCGGCGGGAGTGCAAGGCGCGCGCCATGCCGGACAGGAGTGTCTGTTTTTGGGTGGTTTGACTCAAGAAAGCAGCCTTTCCGCGCTACAGATGCGTCTAGCGGGCATGAGTGTGAAGGTTCAGGCATCGCAAAAGGATCTTCCCGAGCCTGGATATTGGTTGCGCATTGCGCCCGAGAGCCAGCGTTTATTGGGGGATGTGCAGTTGCAGAACCTTTCCAAGGAATTCAATGAGTTAAAACATAAAATAATGCTGTGTGAGGGGGTTGCACCGCTGGAATAGTTTGCATAGAATGGCGCCCGCTCCACAGCGAACACCTAAACAGGTTGTCAAAGCGGAGCGGTGTCAACGCAGCTAACCTCAGGTTTTTAATGAGAAAATGCTTGACAGAAGGTCGGCATAGTATAGAATGCCGGCTCGCTTAGGAGGGGTTCCCGAGCGGCCAAAGGGATCAGACTGTAAATCTGACGTCTACGACTTCGAAGGTTCGAATCCTTCCCCCTCCACCATTTTTAGCGTGAGCTGCAAGCTCCGCGGGTATAGTTTAGTGGTAGAACCTCAGCCTTCCAAGCTGATGATGCGGGTTCGATTCCCGCTACCCGCTCCAAGTTTGCAGGTTGTGCAAAGTGTTACGCTCTTGTAGCTCAGTTGGTAGAGCACACCCTTGGTAAGGGTGAGGTCAGCGGTTCAAATCCGCTCAAGAGCTCCATATAACAAGGCAGATATGAAAATATCTGCCTTTGTTTTAATGGTAGATATCGTTCGTCTAATTCTTCTGTTGAGGGTGTTATCGATGGCTAAGGAAAAATTTGATCGTTCCCTGCCCCACGTCAACGTAGGGACCATTGGTCACGTTGACCACGGTAAAACCACTCTGACCGCTGCTCTGACTCGCGTCTGCTCCGAAGTTTTCGGTTCGGCCGTAGTTGAATTCGACAAGATCGACAGCGCTCCAGAAGAAAAAGCTCGCGGTATCACCATTAACACCGCTCACGTTGAGTATAACTCGACTATTCGTCACTACGCTCACGTTGACTGCCCAGGTCACGCTGACTACGTGAAGAACATGATCACCGGTGCTGCTCAGATGGACGGCGCGATCCTGGTTTGCTCGGCCGCTGATGGTCCGATGCCACAGACTCGTGAGCACATCCTGCTGTCCCGTCAGGTCGGCGTTCCGTACATCGTGGTTTTCCTGAACAAGGCTGACCTGGTAGACGACGCTGAGCTGCTGGAGCTGGTTGAGATGGAAGTTCGCGACCTGCTGTCCACTTATGACTTCCCGGGCGACGACACTCCGATCATCATCGGTTCGGCTCGTATGGCGCTGGAAGGCAAAGACGACAACGAAATGGGCACCACTGCCGTTCGTAAACTGGTTGAAACTCTGGATACCTACATCCCAGAACCAGTTCGTATGATCGACAAGCCATTCCTGATGCCAATCGAAGACGTATTCTCGATCTCGGGTCGCGGTACTGTTGTGACTGGTCGTATCGAGCGCGGTATCGTTCGCGTTCAAGATGCACTGGAAATCGTTGGTCTGCGTGACACCACCACCACCACCTGCACCGGTGTTGAGATGTTCCGCAAGTTGCTCGACGAAGGTCGTGCTGGCGAGAACTGCGGCGTTCTGCTGCGTGGTACCAAGCGTGACGACGTTGAGCGTGGTCAGGTTCTGGTTAAGCCAGGTTCGGTTAAGCCGCACACCAAGTTCACCGCAGAAGTTTACGTTCTGAGCAAGGAAGAAGGCGGTCGTCACACTCCGTTCTTCAAAGGCTACCGTCCACAGTTCTACTTCCGTACTACTGACGTGACTGGTAACTGCGAGCTGCCAGAAGGCGTTGAAATGGTAATGCCAGGTGACAACATTCAGATGACTGTTACCCTGATCAAAACCATCGCGATGGAAGATGGTCTGCGTTTCGCTATCCGTGAAGGCGGTCGTACCGTCGGCGCTGGCGTCGTAGCTAAAATCATCGAATAAGCGGTTGTAATGTATTTTTCGGGCCGGCATAATGGTCGGCCTGATTTTGTTTTAGGTCAGTAGCTCAATTGGCAGAGCGACGGTCTCCAAAACCGTAGGTTGGGGGTTCGATTCCCTCCTGACCTGCCAGATTCACTCGGTGTGTCTGGCTTTCTTTTCACAGGATCTTCATAGATGACTCCTAAGGCTGAAGCTCAAGGCTCTCGCTTCGATCTGCTCAAGTGGCTTGTAGTAGCTGCTTTGGTGGTTGTTGGCGTTGTTGGCAATCAGTATTACGCTGCTTCGCCGATCCTGTACCGTGTACTCGCTTTGCTCGTAATTGCTGCTGTAGCTGCCTTTGTAGGCTTGCAGACTGCAAAGGGCAAGTCGTTCTTTGTACTGGTTAAGGAAGCGCGCACCGAGATTCGTAAAGTCGTATGGCCAACTCGCCAGGAAACCACGCAGACAACGTTGATCGTTGTTGCTGTGGTTATCGTTATGGCGTTGCTGTTGTGGGGTGTTGATTCCCTGCTCGGCTGGCTTGTTTCCTTGATTGTCGGCTAAGGGTGTCCCGTGGCTAAGCGTTGGTACGTTGTGCATGCTTACTCGGGTTACGAGAAGCATGTCATGCGCTCGCTGATTGAGCGCGTTAAGCTGGCTGGCATGGAAGATGGCTTCGGCGAAATTCTGGTTCCCACTGAAGAAGTGGTTGAAATGCGTAATGGCCAGAAGCGCAAAAGCGAACGCAAGTTCTTCCCAGGCTATGTGCTGGTACAGATGGATATGAATGAGGGTACTTGGCACTTGGTCAAGGATACTCCTCGGGTGATGGGCTTCATTGGCGGTACCGCCGACAAGCCTGCTCCAATCACCGACAAAGAGGCGGAAGCCATTCTGCGTCGCGTGGCTGATGGTAGCGATAAGCCGAAACCGAAGACTCTGTTTGAGCCGGGTGAGGTAGTTCGTGTTACTGACGGTCCATTCGCTGACTTTAACGGCACCGTCGAAGAAGTTAACTACGAAAAGAGCCGTGTCCAGGTGGCAGTGCTTATTTTCGGTCGCTCTACTCCGGTAGAGTTGGAGTTCAGTCAGGTCGAAAAGGTCTAGCTGAACAAGCATCCCAACCCCGCAGCCCTAGGCTGTGGGGTTTTGTCGTCACTGGGATAAACGCGCAAGTAACCGGGGAGCCTTTCGAGGCGTTCGAACCCGTAATTGGAGTGCCTCATGGCCAAGAAGATTACCGCTTACATCAAGCTGCAAGTGAAGGCCGCTCAGGCTAACCCAAGCCCACCTGTTGGTCCTGCTCTGGGTCAGCACGGCGTGAACATCATGGAATTCTGCAAGGCTTTCAACGCCCGTACTCAGGGTCTTGAAGCAGGTCTGCCGACTCCAGTGATCATCACTGTCTACAGCGACCGTAGCTTCACTTTCGAAACCAAATCCACCCCTGCTTCGGTTCTGCTGAAGAAGGCGGCCGGTCTGACCAGCGGTTCCGCTCGTCCGAACACCGTTAAGGTTGGCACTGTTACCCGTGCTCAGCTGGAAGAAATCGCGAAAACCAAAAACGCGGATCTGACTGCAGCTGATATGGATGCAGCCGTGCGTACTATCGCCGGTTCTGCTCGTAGCATGGGCCTTAACGTGGAGGGTGTGTAATGGCTAAGCTGACCAAGCGTCAAAAGGCTATCGCCGGCAAAATCGAAGCAGGCAAGGCCTACAACATTGTAGACGCTGCTGCTCTGCTGGCTGAGCTGTCGACTGTCAAGTTCAGCGAGTCGTTCGACGTTGCTGTAAACCTGGGTGTAGACCCGCGTAAATCCGACCAGGTTGTTCGTAGCGCTACTGTGCTGCCACACGGCACTGGCAAGACCGTTCGCGTTGCTGTGTTCACCCAGGGTCCAGCTGCTGAGGCCGCTCTGGCTGCCGGCGCTGACCGTGTAGGTATGGACGACCTGGCTGCCGAAATGAAAGGCGGCGACCTGAACTATGACGTAGTGATCGCATCCCCGGATGCCATGCGCGTTGTAGGTCAGCTGGGTCAGATCCTCGGTCCACGTGGCCTGATGCCTAACCCGAAAGTCGGCACCGTAACTCCAGACGTAGCTACCGCGGTTAAAAACGCCAAGGCTGGTCAGGTTCGTTATCGCACCGACAAAAACGGCATCATCCACACTTCCGTTGGCAAGATCGGCTTCGATGCCGTCAAGCTGAAGGAAAACGTTGAAGCCCTGATCGCTGATCTGAAGCGTATCAAGCCAGCTTCCTCGAAAGGTATTTACGTCAAGCGCGTTACCCTGAGCACCACTATGGGCCCAGGTCTGGTTATCGACCAGAGCTCGCTGGACGCGTAAGACAAAGGTTGGCGCGATTATTCGCGCCAATTGAAAGATTGGGGTCCCTGCCTGGCGGGGGCTATCCAAGACCGTAGGCGGCGCAAGCCTTAAACCACAAGCCTACGCAGATGGTGCTCCCGGTTCCTTACCGAATCAGACACCAAAACGACATTCGGTTTCGACCGAGTGAAACGGTAACAAGCAGGAGTTAAACCCGTGGCAATTAATCTCGAAGACAAGAAGGCCATCGTCGCTGAAGTCAACGAGGCTGCCAAAGTCGCTCTGTCCGCTGTCGTGGTTGATGCCCGTGGCGTAACAGTAGGCGCAATGACCGGACTCCGTAAAGAGGCTCGTGAAGCTGGCGTTTACGTACGTGTTGTACGTAACACCCTGCTCAAGCGCGCAGTTGCTGACACTGAATACAGTGTCCTCAACGACGTGTTCACCGGCCCGACCCTGATTGCATTCTCGAACGAACATCCGGGCGCTGCTGCCCGTATCTTCAAAGAGTTTGCCAAGGGTCAGGACAAGTTCGAGATCAAGGCAGCTGCGTTCGAGGGCAAGTTCCTCGCAGCTAATCAGATCGACGTACTGGCAACTCTGCCGACCCGTGACGAAGCAATTTCTCAGCTGATGAGCGTGATTCAAGGCGCTACCAGCAAGTTGGCTCGTACTCTGGCGGCAATTCGCGACCAGAAAGAAGCTGCCGCAGCCTAAGGCTCGTCAACTTCTCGCGTTTTTTGTTTATTTCGATGGTCGCGTAGGCCGTCCCCCAATTCAGGAATTGAGTCATGTCTCTGACTAACGAACAAATCATCGAAGCAATCGGCCAGAAATCCGTAGTGGAAATCGTTGAGCTGATCAAAGCGATGGAAGAAACCTTCGGTGTTACCGCTGCTGCTGCTTCGGCTGGCCCAGCTGTAGCTGCTGCTGCTGTTGAAGAGCAAACCGAGTTCAACGTTGTTCTGCTGGAAGCTGGCGAGAAGAAGGTTAACGTGATCAAGGCAGTTCGTGAACTGACCGGTCTGGGCCTGAAAGAAGCCAAAGAGAAAGTAGACGGCGCTCCTCAGGTTGTAGCTGAAGGCGTTTCGAAAGAAGCTGCTGAAGACGCCAAGAAGAAGCTGGAAGAAGCAGGCGCTAAAGTCGAGCTGAAATAAGTATCGACTTTGCTCCTCCAGCCCGAGCGTCAAGCGACAGGCTGATGGCTGGTGGCTCTTGCCACCGGCCTTTTTCCGTTATTGGCAGCCGACTGGGTCGGTGCTGATAAAGGCGCTGTAACCACCCGATGCGGTGGCGCAAACCATGGGGTTTGCACGATTTTCTGGCTGCTCCCGTCGGGAGGGGCCAAACAAGCAGGTGACCAAGCTGGGGAACGCTGATGGCTTACTCATATACTGAGAAAAAACGTATCCGCAAGGACTTTAGCAAGTTGCCGGACGTCATGGATGTGCCGTACCTCCTGGCCATCCAGCTGGATTCGTATCGTGAATTCTTGCAAGCGGGAGCGACTAAAGATCAGTTCCGCGACGTGGGCCTGCATGCGGCCTTCAAATCCGTTTTCCCGATCATCAGCTACTCCGGCAATGCTGCGCTGGAGTACGTCGGTTATCGCCTGGGCGAACCGGCATTTGATGTCAAAGAATGCGTATTGCGCGGTGTAACTTTCGCCGTACCTTTGCGGGTAAAAGTGCGCCTGATCATTTTCGACAAAGAATCGTCGAACAAAGCGATCAAGGACATCAAAGAGCAAGAAGTCTACATGGGCGAAATCCCATTGATGACTGAGAACGGTACCTTCGTAATCAACGGTACCGAGCGTGTTATCGTTTCCCAGCTGCACCGTTCCCCGGGCGTGTTCTTTGACCACGACCGCGGCAAGACGCACAGTTCCGGTAAACTGCTGTACTCCGCGCGCATCATTCCTTACCGCGGTTCGTGGCTGGACTTCGAGTTCGACCCGAAAGACTGCGTGTTCGTGCGTATCGACCGTCGTCGCAAGCTGCCGGCCTCGGTGCTGCTGCGCGCGCTCGGCTACACCACCGAAGAAGTGCTGGACGCTTTCTACACCACCAACGTATTCCACGTTAAAGGCGAAGGCCTGAGCCTGGAACTGGTGCCGCAGCGTCTGCGCGGTGAAGTAGCTGTCCTCGATATCCAGGACGATAAAGGCAAGGTTATTGTCGAGCAGGGCCGTCGTATTACTGCCCGCCACATCAACCAGCTGGAAAAGGCCGGGATCAAAGAGCTGGACGTGCCTCTGGACTACGTCCTGGGTCGCACCACCGCCAAGGTCATCGTGCATCCGGCTACCGGCGAAATCCTGGCAGAGTGCAACACCGAGCTGTCGACCGAAGTCCTGGCGAAAATCGCCAAGGCCGGCGTTGTTCGCATCGAAACTCTGTACACCAACGACATCGACTGCGGTCCGTTCATCTCCGACACGCTGAAGATCGACTCCACCAGCAACCAATTGGAAGCACTGGTCGAGATCTATCGCATGATGCGTCCAGGCGAGCCGCCGACCAAAGACGCTGCCGAAACCCTGTTCAACAACCTGTTCTTCAGCCCTGAGCGCTATGACCTGTCTGCGGTCGGCCGGATGAAGTTCAACCGTCGTATCGGTCGTACCGAGATCGAAGGTTCGGGCGTGTTGTGCAAGGAAGACATCGTCGCGGTCCTGAAGACTCTGGTCGACATCCGTAATGGTAAAGGCATCGTCGATGACATCGACCACCTGGGTAACCGTCGTGTTCGCTGCGTAGGCGAAATGGCCGAGAACCAGTTCCGCGTTGGCCTGGTACGTGTTGAGCGTGCGGTCAAAGAGCGTCTGTCGATGGCTGAAAGCGAAGGCCTGATGCCGCAAGACCTGATCAACGCCAAGCCAGTGGCTGCGGCGGTAAAAGAGTTCTTCGGTTCCAGCCAGCTCTCGCAGTTCATGGACCAGAACAACCCGCTGTCCGAGATCACCCACAAGCGTCGTGTCTCTGCACTCGGCCCTGGCGGTCTGACTCGCGAGCGCGCAGGCTTTGAAGTCCGTGACGTACACCCGACTCACTACGGTCGTGTATGCCCGATTGAAACGCCGGAAGGTCCGAACATCGGTCTGATCAACTCCCTGGCTGCTTATGCCCGCACCAACCAGTACGGTTTCCTGGAAAGCCCGTACCGTGTGGTGAAAGAGGGTGTAGTCACCGACGAGATCGTGTTCCTGTCCGCCATTGAAGAAGCCGATCATGTGATCGCGCAGGCTTCGGCGACCATGAACGAGCAGAAAGTCCTGATCGACGAACTGGTAGCCGTACGTCACCTGAACGAATTCACCGTCAAGGCGCCGGAAGACGTCACCCTGATGGACGTTTCGCCGAAGCAGGTAGTTTCGGTTGCAGCGTCGCTGATTCCGTTCCTCGAGCACGACGACGCCAACCGTGCGTTGATGGGTTCGAACATGCAGCGTCAGGCTGTACCAACCCTGCGCGCTGACAAGCCGCTGGTAGGTACCGGCATGGAGCGTAACGTGGCCCGCGACTCCGGCGTTTGCGTCGTGGCTCGTCGTGGCGGCGTGATCGACTCCGTTGATGCCAGCCGTATCGTGGTTCGTGTTGCTGATGACGAAGTTGAAACTGGCGAAGCTGGTGTCGACATCTACAACCTGACCAAATACACCCGCTCGAACCAGAACACCTGCATCAACCAGCGTCCGCTGGTGAGCAAGGGTGATCGCGTTCAGCGTAGCGACATCATGGCTGACGGCCCGTCCACCGACATGGGTGAACTGGCACTGGGTCAGAACATGCGCATCGCGTTCATGGCATGGAACGGCTTCAACTTCGAAGACTCCATCTGCCTGTCCGAGCGTGTGGTTCAGGAAGACCGCTTCACCACGATTCACATTCAGGAACTGACCTGTGTGGCTCGTGACACCAAGCTTGGCCCAGAGGAAATCACTGCGGACATCCCGAACGTGGGTGAGGCTGCACTGAACAAGCTGGACGAAGCCGGTATCGTTTACGTAGGTGCTGAAGTAGGCGCAGGCGACATCCTGGTCGGTAAAGTCACTCCGAAAGGCGAGACCCAACTGACTCCGGAAGAAAAACTGCTGCGTGCGATCTTCGGTGAAAAAGCCAGCGACGTTAAAGACACCTCCCTGCGTGTACCTACCGGTACCAAAGGTACTGTCATCGACGTACAGGTCTTCACCCGCGACGGCGTTGAGCGTGATGCTCGTGCTCTGTCGATCGAGAAGTCCCAGTTGGACGAGATCCGCAAGGATTTGAACGAAGAGTTCCGTATCGTAGAAGGCGCGACCTTCGAACGTCTGCGCTCCGCTCTGGTAGGCCACAAGGCTGAAGGCGGCGCCGGTCTGAAGAAAGGTCAGGACATCACCGACGAAGTTCTCGACGGTCTTGAGCATGGTCAGTGGTTCAAACTGCGCATGGCTGAAGATGCTCTGAACGAGCAGCTCGAGAAGGCTCAGGCCTACATCGTTGATCGTCGCCGTCTGCTGGACGACAAGTTCGAAGACAAGAAGCGCAAACTGCAGCAGGGCGATGACCTGGCTCCAGGCGTGCTGAAAATCGTCAAGGTTTACCTGGCAATCCGTCGTCGCATCCAGCCGGGCGACAAGATGGCCGGTCGTCACGGTAACAAAGGTGTGGTCTCCGTGATCATGCCGGTTGAAGACATGCCGCACGATGCCAATGGCACCCCGGTCGACGTCGTCCTCAACCCGTTGGGCGTACCTTCGCGTATGAACGTTGGTCAGATCCTTGAAACCCACCTGGGCCTCGCGGCCAAAGGTCTGGGCGAGAAGATCAACCGGATGGTCGAAGAGCAGCGTAAAGTCGCTGAACTGCGTACCTTCCTGGACGAGATCTACAACCAGATCGGCGGTCGTAACGAAGATCTGGATAGCTTCTCCGATCAGGAAATCCTGGATCTGGCGAAAAACCTGCGTGGCGGCGTTCCAATGGCCACTCCAGTGTTCGACGGCGCCAAGGAAAGCGAAATCAAGGCCATGCTGAAACTGGCAGACCTGCCGGAAAGCGGCCAAATGCAGCTGACTGACGGCCGTACCGGCAACAAGTTCGAGCGTCCAGTTACCGTTGGCTACATGTACATGCTGAAGCTGAACCACTTGGTAGACGACAAGATGCACGCGCGTTCTACCGGTTCGTACAGCCTGGTTACCCAGCAGCCGCTGGGTGGTAAGGCACAGTTCGGTGGTCAGCGTTTCGGGGAGATGGAGGTCTGGGCACTGGAAGCATACGGTGCCGCTTACACTCTGCAAGAAATGCTCACAGTGAAGTCGGACGATGTGAACGGCCGTACCAAGATGTACAAAAACATCGTGGATGGCGATCACCGTATGGAGCCGGGCATGCCCGAGTCCTTCAACGTGTTGATCAAGGAAATTCGTTCCCTCGGCATCGATATCGATCTGGAAACCGAATAACACGTGACGCGATCGAGAGCGGGGCAGGACTGCCCGCTCTCTGCTCCGCCAGGAGGAAAGGCCTTGAAAGACCTACTGAATTTGCTGAAAAACCAGGGTCAAGTCGAAGAGTTCGACGCCATCCGTATCGGATTGGCCTCGCCTGAGATGATCCGCTCGTGGTCGTTCGGTGAAGTTAAAAAGCCGGAAACCATCAACTACCGTACGTTCAAACCTGAGCGTGACGGTCTGTTCTGCGCCAAGATCTTTGGCCCGGTAAAGGATTACGAGTGCCTGTGCGGTAAGTACAAGCGCTTGAAGCACCGTGGTGTGATTTGCGAGAAGTGCGGCGTTGAAGTCGCACTGGCCAAGGTTCGTCGTGAGCGCATGGCGCACATCGAACTGGCTTCGCCGGTTGCCCACATCTGGTTCCTGAAATCGCTGCCGTCCCGTATCGGCCTGCTGATGGACATGACCCTGCGTGATATCGAACGCGTTCTCTACTTCGAGAGCTACGTCGTTATCGATCCGGGCATGACCACCCTTGAAAAAGGTCAGCTGCTGAACGACGAGCAGTACTTCGAAGCGCTGGAAGAGTTCGGTGATGACTTCGACGCCCGCATGGGTGCTGAAGCTGTCCGTGAACTGCTGCACGCTATCGACCTGGAGCATGAGATTGGCCGTCTGCGCGAAGAGATTCCGCAAACCAACTCGGAAACCAAGATCAAGAAGCTGTCCAAGCGTCTGAAGTTGATGGAAGCCTTCCAGGGTTCCGGCAACCTGCCAGAGTGGATGGTGCTGACCGTTCTGCCGGTTCTGCCGCCAGATCTGCGTCCACTGGTCCCGTTGGATGGCGGTCGTTTCGCGACTTCCGACCTCAACGATCTGTATCGTCGAGTGATCAACCGTAACAACCGTTTGAAGCGCCTGTTGGATCTGTCCGCTCCGGACATCATCGTGCGCAACGAAAAGCGTATGTTGCAGGAAGCTGTCGATGCACTGCTCGACAACGGTCGTCGTGGCCGCGCTATCACCGGTTCGAACAAGCGTCCTCTGAAATCCCTGGCTGACATGATCAAGGGTAAGCAAGGTCGTTTCCGTCAGAACCTGCTCGGTAAGCGTGTTGACTACTCCGGTCGTTCGGTAATTACCGTAGGCCCGACCCTGCGTCTGCACCAGTGCGGTCTGCCGAAGAAGATGGCTCTCGAGCTGTTCAAACCGTTCATTTTCGGCAAGCTGGAAATGCGTGGTCTCGCGACCACCATCAAAGCGGCCAAGAAGATGGTCGAGCGCGAGCTGCCAGAGGTTTGGGACGTTCTCGCTGAAGTGATTCGCGAACACCCGGTTCTTCTCAACCGTGCACCGACCCTTCACCGTCTGGGTATCCAGGCGTTTGAACCGGTACTGATCGAAGGTAAGGCTATCCAGCTGCACCCTCTGGTCTGCGCCGCGTACAACGCCGACTTCGACGGCGACCAAATGGCCGTGCACGTACCGCTGACGCTGGAAGCCCAGCTCGAAGCGCGCGCGTTGATGATGTCGACCAACAACATTCTGTCGCCAGCCAACGGTGAGCCAATCATCGTTCCGTCGCAGGACGTTGTATTGGGTCTGTACTACATGACTCGTGAAGCGATCAACGCCAAGGGCGAAGGTCGTGTGTTCGCGGATCTGCAGGAAGTTGACCGTGTGTTCCGTGCCGGCGAAGCCGCACTGCACGCCAAGGTCAAGGTTCGTATCAACGAAACCGTCAACGACCGTGACGGCAACAGCGTGAGCAACACTCGTATCGTCGACACCACTGTCGGCCGTGCGCTGCTGTTCCAGGTTGTGCCAAAAGGTCTGTCGTACGATGTCGTCAACCTGCCGATGAAGAAAAAGGCGATCTCCAAGCTGATCAACCAGTGCTACCGCGTGGTTGGTCTGAAAGAGACCGTGATCTTCGCTGACCAGTTGATGTACACCGGTTTCGCTTACTCGACCATCTCCGGCGTTTCCATCGGTGTTAACGACTTCGTTATCCCGGACGAAAAAGCCCGCATCATCGGTGCAGCCACCGACGAAGTGAAAGAGATCGAGAGCCAGTACGCCTCCGGCCTGGTAACCCAGGGCGAGAAGTACAACAAAGTGATCGACCTTTGGTCGAAGGCGAACGACGAAGTTTCCAAGGCGATGATGGCTAACCTCTCGAAAGAGAAAGTCATCGACCGTCACGGTGATGAAGTCGACCAAGAGTCCTTCAACTCGATGTACATGATGGCCGACTCGGGTGCGCGGGGTTCCGCAGCACAGATTCGTCAGCTGGCCGGTATGCGTGGTCTGATGGCCAAGCCGGACGGTTCCATCATTGAAACGCCGATTACTGCGAACTTCCGTGAAGGTCTGAGCGTACTTCAGTACTTCATCTCGACTCACGGTGCTCGTAAAGGTCTGGCGGATACCGCGTTGAAAACTGCGAACTCCGGTTACCTGACTCGTCGTCTGGTAGACGTGGCGCAGGATCTGGTTGTAACCGAGATCGATTGCGGCACCGAACACGGTCTGCTGATGACTCCGCACATTGAAGGCGGTGACGTTGTAGAGCCGTTGGGTGAGCGCGTACTGGGTCGTGTTATTGCCCGTGACGTATTCAAGCCAGGCACCGAGGACGTCATCGTTCCTGCCGGTACCCTGGTAGACGAGAAGTGGGTCGAGTTCATCGAGCTGAACAGCATCGACGAAGTGATCGTGCGTTCGCCGATCAGCTGCGAAACCCGCTATGGCATTTGCGCCAAGTGCTACGGCCGTGATCTGGCTCGTGGTCACCAGGTGAACATCGGTGAAGCGGTCGGCGTTATCGCTGCCCAGTCCATCGGTGAGCCGGGTACCCAGCTGACGATGCGTACGTTCCACATCGGTGGTGCGGCAAGCCGTACTTCCGCAGCCGACAGCGTTCAGGTGAAGAATGGCGGTACTGTCCGTCTGCACAACCTGAAACACGTTGAGCGAGTGGATGGCCACCTGGTTGCCGTGTCCCGTTCCGGTGAGCTGGCAATCGCTGATGACTTCGGTCGTGAGCGTGAGCGTTACAAGCTGCCGTACGGTGCTGTGATTTCGGTTAAAGAAGGTGACAAGGTCGACGCTGGCGCAATCGTGGCCAAGTGGGATCCGCACACTCACCCGATCGTTACCGAAATGAAAGGTACCGTGACCTACGTGGGCATGGAAGAAGGCATCACGATCAAGCGTCAGACTGACGAATTGACCGGTATGACCAACATTGAAGTACTCGACGCGAAAGATCGTCCAGCTGCGGGCAAAGAAATCCGTCCAGCAGTGAAGATGGTCGACGACAACGGCAAGGATCTGTTGCTGCCAGGCACTGACGTTATCGCTCAGTACTTCCTGCCAGCCAACGCCCTGGTCGGTGTTGCGGACGGTGCGAAGATCGCGATCGGTGACGTTATCGCTCGTATCCCGCAAGAAACTTCGAAAACTCGCGACATCACCGGTGGTCTGCCGCGTGTTGCCGACCTGTTCGAAGCTCGTCGTCCGAAGGAAGCGTCGATTCTGGCTGAAGTCAGCGGCACCATCGCGTTCGGTAAAGAGACCAAAGGCAAGCGCCGTCTGGTCATTACCCCGAACGACGGTAGCGATCCGTACGAAGAGCTGATTCCGAAGTGGCGTCACCTGAACGTGTTCGAAGGTGAACAGGTAAACCGCGGCGAAGTTATCTCCGATGGTCCAAGCGATCCGCACGACATCCTGCGTCTGCTGGGTGTGAGCGCGCTGGCCAAGTACATCGTGAACGAGATCCAGGACGTTTACCGTCTGCAAGGCGTGAAGATCAACGACAAGCACATCGAGACCATCCTGCGTCAGATGCTGCGTAAAGTTGAGATCTCCGAGTCCGGCGATTCCAGTTTCATCAAGGGCGACCAGATGGAGCTGACTCACGTACTGGTAGAGAACGAGCGTCTGAGCGCGGAAGACAAGTTTGTCTCCAAGTTCACTCGCGTTCTGCTGGGTATCACCAAGGCGTCGTTGTCGACCGAATCGTTCATCTCGGCGGCTTCCTTCCAGGAAACCACTCGCGTACTGACCGAAGCGGCAGTCACCGGCAAGCGCGACTACCTGCGCGGCCTGAAAGAAAACGTGGTTGTGGGTCGTCTGATCCCGGCCGGTACCGGCCTGGCGTACCACAGCGAGCGCAAGCGTCGTCGTGATGCAGACAAGCCGTTGCGCGTAAGCGCCAGTGAAGTGGAAGCTGCACTGACCGAAGCGCTGAACTCGAGCGGTAACTGAGTTCTGCGGTAACTAAGCTGAGGCCCTGATCGCTCCGTTCGTCGAATCGAGACAAATTGTCAAGGTTCGACGGGCGGGGAGGTCGGGGCCTTGCCTTGACTGGGGACAAGATCCTCTTTAGACTCTTGATCCCCTAAATTTGGCGGGAATCCGTTCCTGTCATTTTGCTTTTCTTGCAAGACAATAGCGTCGCAAGACAACAGTGGAGCTAGTAGATGGCAACTATCAACCAGCTGGTACGTCAGCCGCGTAAGCGTATCGTCGAGAAATCCGACGTGCCTGCGCTGCAGAACTGCCCGCAGCGTCGTGGCGTGTGCACCCGTGTGTACACCACTACGCCGAAAAAACCTAACTCGGCACTGCGTAAAGTATGCCGTGTGCGTCTGACCAACGGTTTCGAGGTTTCCTCGTACATCGGTGGTGAAGGCCACAACCTGCAAGAGCACAGCGTGGTACTGATCCGCGGCGGTCGTGTAAAAGACTTGCCAGGTGTTCGTTACCACACCGTTCGCGGCTCCTTGGATACTTCCGGCGTTAAAGGCCGTAACCAGGGTCGTTCGAAGTACGGTACCAAGCGTCCGAAGTAATCGGTCGTTTTGCAGATTTTCATTTTATTGAGTCGATAAGAGTAAGGTCGGGCTTGCATCCACTGGATCTGTCCCGAACTAACCTGAAGACCGCTTGAGGGCTTATCATGCCAAGACGTCGCGTAGCAGCAAAGCGTGAGATTCTGGACGATCCGAAATACGGAAGCCAGATCCTCGCCAAATTCATGAACCACGTTATGGAAAGCGGCAAGAAAGCCGTTGCCGAACGTATTGTTTATGGTGCCCTGGAAACCGTGAAGGCTCGTAAGGCCGGCACCGATCCCCTGGAACTCTTCGAAAAAGCACTCGACGCCATCGCTCCGCTGGTCGAAGTGAAGTCGCGCCGCGTTGGTGGTGCTACTTACCAGGTTCCGGTCGAGGTTCGTCCTTCCCGCCGTAACGCTCTGGCAATGCGCTGGTTGGTAGACTTCGCCCGTAAGCGTGGCGAGAAGTCTATGGCTCTGCGCTTGGCTGGCGAACTGCTGGATGCTGCTGAAGGTAAAGGTGCTGCTGTTAAGAAGCGTGAAGACGTGCACCGTATGGCCGAAGCCAACAAAGCTTTCTCGCACTACCGCTTCTAATTTTAGCTTCACTAATTTTGCGAGGGCTTTATGGCTCGTACTACTCCGATTAGTCGCTACCGTAACATCGGTATCGTCGCTCACGTGGATGCTGGTAAAACCACCACCACCGAGCGCGTCCTTTTTTACACTGGCAAAAGTCACAAAATGGGCGAGGTGCATGACGGCGCCGCGACCACAGACTGGATGGTTCAGGAGCAGGAGCGTGGTATTACCATTACTTCTGCTGCCATTACCGCCTTCTGGAAAGGTTCCGAGAAGCAGTACCCGCACGAGCACCGTTTCAACGTCATCGATACCCCGGGCCACGTAGACTTCACCATTGAAGTTGAACGTTCCCTGCGCGTACTCGACGGCGCTGTCGTTGTATTCTGCGGTACTTCGGGTGTTGAGCCTCAGTCGGAAACCGTATGGCGTCAAGCCAACAAATACGGCGTTCCACGTCTTGTTTACGTAAACAAGATGGATCGTGCTGGTGCCAACTTCCTGCGCGTGATCGGTCAGATCAAACAGCGTCTGGGTCACACTCCGGTGCCGATTCAGCTGGCTATCGGTTCGGAAGACAACTTCCAGGGCCAGATCGACCTGATCAACATGCAGGCTGTTTACTGGAACGACTCTGACAAGGGTATGGTTCCTGTTCGCAAGGAAATCCCTGCGGACATGCTCGAGCTGGCTACTGAGTGGCGCAGCAACATGGTTGAGGCTGCGGCCGAAGCCAGTGAAGAGCTGATGAACAAGTACCTGGAAGGCGAAGAGCTGTCGATCGAAGAGATCAAGGCCGCTCTGCGTCAGCGCACTATCGCTGGCGAAATCGTTCTGGCTGTGTGCGGTTCGTCGTTCAAGAACAAGGGCGTTCCCCTGGTTCTCGACGCCGTTATCGACTTCCTGCCTGCTCCAACCGACATTCCAGCTATCAAGGGCTCGAACCCTGATAACGAGGAAGAGGAAATGGAGCGTCACGCAAGTGATGACGAGCCGTTCGCGGCACTGGCGTTCAAAATCGCTACCGACCCATTCGTGGGTACTTTGACCTTCGTCCGTGTTTACTCGGGCGTGTTGAACTCCGGCGACGGCGTGATCAACTCGGTTAAAGGCAAGAAAGAGCGCGTGGGCCGTATGGTGCAAATGCACGCAAACGCCCGTGAAGAGATCAAGGAAGTACGCGCTGGCGACATCGCGGCCCTGATCGGCATGAAGGACGTCACCACTGGTGAAACCCTCTGCAACGCTGACAAGCCAATCATTCTGGTTCGCATGGACTTCCCGGAGCCGGTTATTTCGGTTGCCGTAGAGCCTAAGACCAAGGATGACCAGGAAAAAATGGGTATCGCACTGGGCAAGCTGGCTCAGGAAGACCCGTCTTTCCGCGTTAAAACTGATGAAGAGACTGGTCAAACGATCATCTCCGGCATGGGCGAGCTGCACCTGGACATCCTGGTTGACCGGATGCGCCGTGAGTTCAACGTCGAAGCCAACATCGGCAAGCCTCAGGTTTCGTATCGTGAGCGCATCACGAAGAACTGTGAAATCGAAGGCAAGTTCGTTCGTCAGTCCGGTGGTCGCGGCCAGTTCGGTCACTGCTGGATCCGTTTTGCTCCTGCTGACGAAGGTCAGGAAGGTCTGCAATTCGTGAACGAAGTTGTAGGTGGTGTGGTTCCTAAGGAATACATCCCGGCTATCCAGAAGGGTATCGAAGAGCAGATGAAGAACGGCGTTGTTGCCGGCTATCCGCTGATCGGCCTGAAGGCTACCGTGTTCGATGGTTCTTACCACGACGTCGACTCCAACGAGATGGCGTTTAAAGTGGCTGCTTCCATGGCGACCAAGCAACTGGCCCAGAAGGGCGGTGGTGAGTTGCTCGAGCCGATCATGGCGGTAGAGGTTGTTACGCCTGAAGACTATATGGGTGATGTAATGGGCGACCTTAACCGTCGTCGCGGCATGATCCAGGGTATGGAAGACACAGTGTCCGGCAAGGTTATCCGTGCCGAGGTTCCACTGGGTGAGATGTTCGGTTATGCGACCGACGTTCGTTCCATGTCCCAGGGTCGCGCAAGCTACTCTATGGAATTCAAAAAATACGATACGGCTCCGTCGCACATCGTCGAATCCGTAACCAAAAAACAAGGCTGATTCAGCCCCTTTAGGCTAGGAGTTAATTGTCGTGGCTAAAGAAAAATTTGATCGTTCCCTACCGCACGTCAACGTTGGCACCATCGGTCACGTTGACCACGGTAAAACCACTCTGACCGCTGCTCTGACTCGCGTCTGCTCCGAAGTTTTCGGTTCGGCCGTAGTTGAATTCGACAAGATCGACAGCGCTCCAGAAGAAAAAGCTCGCGGTATCACCATCAACACCGCTCACGTTGAGTACAACTCGACTATTCGTCACTACGCTCACGTTGACTGCCCAGGTCACGCTGACTACGTGAAGAACATGATCACCGGTGCTGCCCAGATGGACGGCGCGATCCTGGTTTGCTCGGCCGCTGATGGTCCGATGCCACAAACCCGTGAGCACATCCTGCTGTCCCGTCAGGTAGGCGTTCCGTACATCGTGGTTTTCCTGAACAAGGCTGACCTGGTAGACGACGCTGAGCTGCTGGAACTGGTTGAGATGGAAGTTCGCGACCTGCTGTCTACTTATGACTTCCCAGGCGACGACACTCCGATCATCATCGGTTCGGCTCGTATGGCGCTGGAAGGCAAAGACGACAACGAAATGGGCACCACTGCCGTTCGTAAGCTGGTTGAAACTCTGGATACCTACATCCCAGAACCAGTTCGTATGATCGACAAGCCATTCCTGATGCCAATCGAAGACGTATTCTCGATCTCGGGTCGCGGTACTGTTGTGACTGGTCGTATCGAGCGCGGTATCGTTCGCGTTCAAGATGCACTGGAAATCGTTGGTCTGCGTGACACCACTACCACCACCTGCACCGGTGTTGAGATGTTCCGCAAGCTGCTCGACGAAGGTCGTGCTGGCGAGAACTGCGGCGTTCTGCTGCGTGGTACCAAGCGTGACGACGTTGAGCGTGGTCAGGTTCTGGTTAAGCCAGGTTCGGTTAAGCCGCACACCAAGTTCACCGCAGAAGTTTACGTTCTGAGCAAGGAAGAAGGCGGTCGTCACACTCCGTTCTTCAAAGGCTACCGTCCACAGTTCTACTTCCGTACTACTGACGTGACTGGTAACTGCGAGCTGCCAGAAGGCGTTGAAATGGTAATGCCAGGTGACAACATTCAGATGACTGTTACCCTGATCAAAACCATCGCGATGGAAGACGGTCTGCGTTTCGCTATCCGTGAAGGCGGTCGTACCGTCGGCGCTGGCGTCGTAGCCAAAATCATCGAGTAATTCTCTTTTATAGAGTCTGCTTGATGAAGTGAAAAAGCCCCCGCTCAGCGGGGGCTTTTTTATTGGGTTGACACCTATCTGGGGCGTCTATAGAATTGCGCCTCCTTTTAACGGGCGTATTGCGCCCGGTGGGAATAGCAGCCGGAGTCTGAAATCCAATGCAAAATCAGCAAATCCGTATCAGGTTGAAGGCTTTCGACCATCGCCTGATCGACCAATCAACCCAGGAAATCGTGGAAACCGCGAAACGTACTGGTGCTCAAGTGCGTGGTCCAATTCCACTGCCTACCCGTAAAGAGCGGTTCACCGTTCTGGTTTCCCCGCACGTCAACAAAGACGCGCGTGACCAGTACGAAATCCGCACTCATAAGCGCGTTCTGGACATCGTCCAGCCAACGGATAAAACCGTTGATGCTCTTATGAAGCTTGATCTTGCGGCCGGTGTGGAAGTGCAGATCAGCCTCGGCTAAGACTCGGTCTTGGTCGTGTAACGCTCTGAAATGGGCGGCCATAGCGGGTGAAAGCCCCGTACACTCATGAGGTTTACAACATGACTATTGGTGTAGTCGGTCGTAAATGCGGTATGACCCGTATTTTCACCGAAGAAGGTGTCTCCATTCCGGTCACGGTCATTGAGATCGAGCCGAATCGCGTCACCCAGTTCAAAACTGAAGAGACCGATGGCTATCGTGCAGTGCAAGTCACTGTCGGCGAGCGTCGTGCTTCGCGTGTAACAGCAGCTCAAGCTGGTCACTTCGCTAAAGCGAACGTTGCCGCTGGTCGCACCACCATGGAATTCCGTCTTGAAGAAGGCGAGTACCAGGCTGGCGATCTGATCAACGCTGAAATCTTCGCCGCTGGTCAACTGGTTGATGTAACCGGTCAGTCCAAGGGTAAAGGCTTCCAGGGTACGATCAAGCGTTGGAATTTCCGCGGGCAAGATAACACCCACGGTAACTCCGTATCCCACCGCGTCCCAGGCTCTATCGGCCAGTGCCAGACTCCTGGTCGTGTATTCAAGGGCAAAAAAATGTCCGGTCATATGGGCGCTGAGCGCGTGACCGTGCAGTCCCTGGAAGTAGTGCGCGTGGACGCTGAACGCAATCTGTTGTTGGTCAAGGGCGCTGTTCCTGGCGCTACTGGCGGCAACCTGGTTGTACGTCCAGCAGCCAAGGCTCGCGGTTAAGGGGAAGCTGACATGCAATTAAATGTAAATGACGCTCAAGCGATCGAAGTTTCCGAACTGACATTTGGCGGCGAGTTCAACGAGACGCTGGTTCACCAAGCAGTCGTGGCCTACATGGCCGGCGGCCGTCAAGGTAGCAAGCAGCAAAAGACCCGTTCCGACGTTCGTGGTGGCGGTAAGCGCCCATGGCGTCAGAAAGGTACTGGCCGTGCTCGTGCCGGTACTATCCGTAGCCCAATCTGGCGTGGCGGCGGTACCACTTTCGCAGCTCGTCCACAGGATCACTCCCAGAAGCTGAACAAGAAGATGTATCGCGCAGCAATGCGTTCCATCCTTGCTGAGCTGGTGCGTACTGATCGTTTGGTCGTGGTTCAGGATTTCGCTGTTGAAACTCCGAAAACCAAAGATCTGCTGGGCAAGCTGAACAACATGAGCCTGACCGATGTTCTCATCGTGTCGGACGCTGTTGATCAGAACCTGTACCTGGCTGCTCGTAACCTGCCACACGTAGATGTACGTGACGTGCAAGGTTCCGATCCAGTTAGTCTGATCGCATACGACAAGGTGTTGATCACCGTGTCGGCCGTGAAGAAATTCGAGGAGCTGCTGGGATGAACCAGGAACGCGTATTTAAAGTTCTGCTTGGCCCGCACGTTTCCGAGAAGGCTACGGTTCTGGCAGACAAGAAAGGCCAGTTCGTTTTCAAGGTTGCTACTGATGCAACCAAGCTGGAAATCAAGAAGGCCGTCGAAAGCCTGTTCAGCGTGAAAGTAGAGCGCGTCACTACCCTGAACGTTCTGGGTAAGAGCAAGCGCACTGCTCGCGGTCTGGGCAAGCGTAATGACTGGAAGAAGGCAGTTATCTCCCTTCAGCCAGGCCAAGATCTCGATTTCAGCAGCAGTGCTGAGTAAGGAAGGGGTGCATCATGGCAATCGTTAAATGCAAACCGACTTCCCCTGGCCGCCGTTTTGTGGTCAAGGTGGTCAACCAGGAGCTGCATAAAGGCGCTCCTCACGCACCGCTGCTCGAGAAAAAATCGAAGACTGGTGGTCGTAACAACAATGGCCGTATTACCACTCGTCACATCGGTGGTGGTCATAAGCAGCATTACCGTATGGTCGATTTCCGTCGCAACGACAAAGATGGCATCGTCGCCACTGTCGAGCGTATCGAATACGATCCAAACCGTACTGCTCACATTGCACTGCTCTGCTACGCAGACGGCGAGCGTCGCTACATCATCGCCCCTAAAGGCGTGAGTGCTGGCGACCAGCTGATCGCAGGCGCTCTGGCTCCAATCAAGCCAGGCAACGCTCTGCAACTGCGCAACATTCCAGTCGGTTCTACCGTACACGGCATCGAACTGAAGCCAGGTAAAGGCGCACAGATCGCTCGTTCCGCTGGTGCTTCGGCTCAGCTGATCGCTCGTGAAGGCGTGTACGTTACCCTGCGTCTGCGTTCCGGTGAAATGCGTAAAGTCCTGGCTGAATGTCGTGCGACCCTGGGCGAAGTCTCGAACTCCGAGCATAGCCTGCGTTCGCTGGGTAAAGCTGGTGCCAAACGCTGGCGTGGCGTTCGCCCAACCGTTCGTGGTGTTGCCATGAACCCGGTTGACCACCCACATGGTGGTGGTGAAGGTCGTACCTCTGGTGGTCGTCATCCGGTATCGCCATGGGGCTTCCCGACTAAGGGCGCGAAGACTCGTGGTAATAAGCGTACCGACAAAATGATCGTCCGTCGTCGCAAGTAAATAGAGGGATACGACAGTGCCACGTTCTCTGAAAAAAGGTCCTTTTATTGATCTTCACCTACTGAAGAAGATCGAAGTGGCGGCGGAAAAGAACGATCGCAAACCAATTAAGACTTGGTCGCGTCGTTCGATGATCCTGCCACAAATGGTCGGTCTGACCATCGCAGTACACAACGGCCGTCAGCACGTCCCAGTTCTCGTGAACGAAGACATGGTTGGCCATAAACTGGGCGAGTTCGCCGGTACCCGCACTTATCGTGGGCACGTGGCTGACAAGAAAGCCAAGCGTTAAGGGGTAAGGAAATGGAAGTAGCCGCTAAGTTGTCGGGCGCTCGAATCTCCGCCCAGAAAGCCCGCTTGGTCGCCGACCAGATCCGCGGGAAGAAGGTGGGCGAAGCGCTCAACCTGTTGGCTTTCAGCAGTAAGAAAGCCGCCGAGATCATGAAGAAAGTGCTGGAGTCGGCCGTAGCCAACGCCGAGCATAACGAAGGCGCAGACGTTGATGACCTGAAGGTCAGCACCGTTTTCGTCAACGAAGGGCGTTCGCTGAAGCGCATCATGCCACGTGCCAAAGGCCGTGCTGATCGCATCGTCAAGCGGTCTTGCCATATCACTGTCAAGGTTGCTGACAAGTAACGGAGTCGAAGAGATGGGTCAGAAAGTACATCCCATTGGCATTCGCCTGGGAATCGTCAAGGAGCACACCTCCGTCTGGTACGCAGACGGTCGGACTTATGCGGACTACTTGTTCGCAGATCTGAAAGTGCGTGAGTATCTCCAAGACAAACTAAAAAGCGCGTCCGTAAGCCGTATCGATATCCATCGTCCGGCCCAAACTGCACGCATCACCATCCACACCGCTCGTCCAGGTATCGTTATCGGGAAGAAAGGTGAAGATGTTGAGAAACTGCGTCAGGACCTGACCAAGCAAATGGGTGTGCCTGTGCACATCAATATCGAAGAGATCCGCAAGCCGGAGCTCGACGGTATGCTGGTTGCGCAGAGCGTAGCTCAGCAGCTGGAGCGTCGTGTAATGTTCCGTCGCGCTATGAAGCGCGCAGTACAGAACGCCATGCGCATTGGTGCCAAAGGCATCAAAATCCAAGTGAGCGGTCGTCTCGGCGGTGCTGAAATCGCACGTACTGAATGGTATCGCGAAGGTCGTGTGCCACTGCACACCCTGCGTGCCGACATCGACTATGCCAACTACGAAGCTCACACCACCTACGGTGTGATCGGTGTAAAGGTTTGGATCTTCAAAGGCGAAGTAATTGGTGGTCGCCAAGAAGAGCTGAAACCACAAGCACCAGCGCCTCGTAAAAAAGCTGCTAAGTAAGGGGTACGCCAAATGTTGCAACCAAAGCGTACGAAGTTCCGCAAGCAGATGACCGGCCACAACCGTGGTCTGGCACTGCGCGGTAGCAAAGTCAGCTTCGGCGAGTTCGCGCTGAAGTCTGTTGCTCGTGGTCGTCTCACCGCTCGTCAGATCGAGTCAGCGCGTCGTGCTCTGACCCGTCACGTAAAACGTGGTGGCAAGATCTGGATCCGTGTATTCCCGGACAAGCCGATCTCCAAGAAACCTCTCGAGGTTCGTATGGGTAAAGGTAAGGGTAACGTGGAGTACTGGGTTGCCCAGATTCAGCCAGGCAAAGTCCTGTATGAAATCGAGGGTGTTTCTGAAGAGCTGGCGCGTGAGGCTTTCGCCCTGGCTGCTGCAAAGCTGCCGCTCGCCACCTCCTTTGTTAAACGGACGGTGATGTGATGAAGGCGAATGAACTTCGTGAAAAATCCGCACAGCAGCTGAACGAGCAACTGCTCGGCTTGCTGCGCGACCAGTTCAATCTGCGTATGCAGAAAGCAACTGGCCAGTTGGGGCAGTCTCATCTGCTCTCGCAAGTTAAGCGTGACATCGCTCGCGTGAAGACTGTGCTCAACCAGCAGGCAGGTAAGTGATCATGGCTGAAGCCGAAAAAACTGTCCGTACGCTGACTGGCCGTGTTGTCAGCGACAAGATGGACAAAACCATCACCGTTCTGATCGAGCGTCGCGTTAAGCACCCGATCTACGGTAAATACGTTAAGCGTTCGACTAAGCTGCACGCGCACGACGAAACCAATCAGTGCCACATCGGCGACAAAGTCACTATTCGTGAAACTCGTCCGATGGCCAAGACCAAGTCTTGGGCGCTGGTTGATGTTCTCGAACGCGCTGTGGAAGTCTAAGGGCTAGGGGTCGGAGAAATTATATGATTCAGACTCAATCCATGCTCGATGTGGCCGATAACAGCGGCGCTCGCCGCGTTATGTGCATCAAGGTGCTGGGTGGCTCCCATCGTCGTTACGCTGGTATCGGTGACATCATCAAAGTTACCGTCAAGGAAGCAATTCCTCGCGGTAAAGTGAAAAAAGGCCAAGTGATGACTGCTGTTGTAGTCCGCACTCGTCACGGCGTACGTCGTGCTGATGGCTCCATTATCCGCTTTGATGGCAACGCTGCTGTTCTTCTGAACAACAAGCAAGAGCCGATCGGCACCCGTATCTTTGGGCCAGTGACCCGTGAACTTCGTACTGAGAAGTTCATGAAGATCGTCTCGCTCGCCCCAGAAGTGCTGTAAGGAGATCCGACATGCAAAAGATTCGTCGTGACGACGAGATCATCGTGATCGCCGGCAAAGACAAAGGTAAGCGCGGTAAGGTGCTGAAGGTTCTTGCTGACAACCGTCTGGTTGTTGGTGGTCTGAACCTGGTCAAGCGTCATACCAAGCCTAACCCGATGTCGGGCGTACAGGGCGGTATCGTCGAGAAAGAAGCGCCACTGCACGCTTCCAACGTCGCCATCTTCAACGGCGAAACCAACAAGGCTGACCGCGTTGGTTTCAAAGTAGAAGACGGTAAGAAAATTCGTGTCTTCAAGTCGACCCAAAAAGCGGTTGATGCTTGAACACTGCTAGGTAGAAGACCATGGCACGACTAAAAGAGATTTACCGGAAGGAAATCGCTCCGAAACTTAAGGAAGAACTTAAGCTTTCGAACGTGATGGAAGTTCCGCGCGTTACCAAAATCACCCTGAACATGGGTCTGGGCGAAGCGATCGGCGACAAAAAAGTCATCGAGCACGCTGTTGCTGACCTGGAAAAGATCACCGGCCAAAAAGTCGTTGTGACCTACGCTCGTAAATCCATTGCTGGCTTTAAAGTCCGTGAAGGATGGCCGATCGGCGTCAAAGTGACTCTGCGCCGTGAGCGTATGTACGAGTTCCTGGATCGTCTGCTGTCGATCTCCCTGCCTCGGGTTCGCGACTTCCGCGGCCTGAATGCCAAGTCCTTCGATGGTCGTGGCAACTACAGCATGGGCGTGAAAGAGCAGATCATTTTCCCGGAAATCGACTACGACAAGATCGATGCTCTCCGCGGTCTGGACATTACCCTGACCACCACTGCCAAGAACGATGATGAAGGCCGCGCTCTGCTGCGTGCTTTCAAATTCCCGTTCCGCAACTGATTGGAGTAGGAAAATGGCCAAGAAGAGCATGAAAAACCGTGAGCTGAAGCGTCAGCTCACTGTTGCCAAGTACGCCACCAAGCGTGCAGCGCTGAAAGCTATCATCGTTGATCTGAACGCAAGTCCAGAAGCGCGTTGGGAAGCTACCGTAGCTCTGCAGAAGCAACCACGTGACGCAAGCGCTTCGCGCATGCGTAACCGTTGCCGCCTGACTGGTCGTCCGCACGGCGTTTACCGCAAGTTCGGCCTGGGCCGTAACAAACTGCGTGAAGCGGCAATGCGTGGTGACGTTCCAGGTCTGGTTAAAGCCAGCTGGTAATCGCTGTCAAAGCCTTGATGGTCGGGTTCGCAAGAACCTGACCATCGGTGGCCTTGAATCTGAATCAAGCCCCTTTTGGGGCTTGATTCATTTCTGGGGTGTGTCTAGAATGACCGGCTCGCCTGAGCCCGTGTTTTTCATGCCCGGAGTTTCTCGGCGACATGTAGTAGCCGCAAGGCTAATTTTTCTGTATTAGGAGCGTCTAGCCCATGAGTATGCAGGACCCGTTAGCGGACATGCTAACTCGAATCCGTAATGCCCAGATGGCTGAAAAGTCTGTCGTAAGCATGCCGTCTTCCACGTTGAAGGTGGCTGTAGCAAAAGTCCTGAAGGACGAAGGTTACATCGCGGATTTTCAGATCACCACCGACGCTAAGCCGTCGTTGTCCATCTCGCTGAAATACTTCGAAGGCCGTCCGGTCATCGAGGAAGTGAAGCGCGTTAGTCGTCCAGGCCTGCGTCAGTACAAGTCCGTTGAAGATCTGCCGAAAGTTCGTGGCGGTCTTGGCGTGTCTATCGTCTCCACCAACAAAGGTGTGATGACGGATCGTGCTGCGCGCGCTGCCGGTGTCGGCGGCGAAGTTCTTTGCACTGTGTTCTAAGGGGGGATAAGCATGTCTCGCGTCGCTAAGAACCCCGTTAAGCTGCCAGCCGGTGTCGAAGTAAAATTCGCAGGCCAACAGCTTTCGGTGAAGGGTGCCAAGGGTACTCTTGAACTGAACATCCATTCGTCCGTTGAGATCGTTGAAGAAGCTGGTGAGCTGCGTTTCGCTGCTCGCAATGGCGATCAACAGACTCGCGCAATGGCCGGTACCACGCGTGCGTTGGTAAACAACATGGTCCAAGGCGTAAGCCAAGGCTTCGAGCGCAAGCTCCAGCTGGTCGGTGTTGGTTACAAAGCGCAAGCAAAAGGTCAGGTGCTGAACCTGGCTCTTGGCTTCTCGCACCCAGTGGATTACGAACTGCCGCAAGGCATCACCGCTGAGACTCCTAGCCAGACCGATATCCTGATCAAGGGCATCGATAAACAGCTGGTAGGTCAAGTGGCCGCTGAGATCCGCGACTTCCGTCCACCAGAGCCGTACAAAGGCAAAGGTGTGCGCTACGCGGACGAAGTCGTCCGTCGTAAAGAAGCCAAGAAGAAGTAGGGCATAGCAAATGACCGACAAAAAAGTTACTCGACTGCGTCGCGCTCGCAAAGCACGCCTGAAAATGCACGAACTCGAAGTCGTGCGTCTCTGCGTGTTCCGCTCGTCGCAGCACATCTACGCCCAGGTCATCTCGGCCGACGGCAACAAAGTCCTGGCAAGCGCCTCGACTTTGGATAAAGAACTGCGTGATGGCGCCACTGGCAACATCGACGCGGCCACAAAGGTTGGCCAGCTGGTCGCTACGCGTGCTAAGGCCGCTGGCGTCTCGCAAGTGGCTTTCGACCGCTCTGGCTTCAAGTACCATGGCCGCGTTAAAGCGCTGGCTGATGCTGCTCGTGAAGCTGGGCTGGAGTTCTAAGTTATGTCAAATAACGACCAAAAGCGCGACGAAGGCTACATTGAGAAGCTGGTTCAAGTTAACCGCGTAGCCAAAACCGTTAAAGGCGGCCGTATCTTCACTTTCACCGCGTTGACCGTGGTTGGTGATGGTAAAGGGCGTGTTGGCTTCGGCCGTGGCAAGTCGCGTGAAGTGCCTGCTGCGATCCAGAAGGCAATGGAAGCTGCTCGCCGCAACATGATTCAAGTTGACCTGAACGGCACTACCCTGCAGTACGCAATGAAGTCCGCTCACGGCGCTTCGAAGGTGTACATGCAGCCTGCTTCTGAAGGTACCGGTATCATCGCTGGCGGCGCTATGCGTGCTGTCCTCGAAGTTGCTGGCGTTCAGAACGTTCTGGCCAAGTGCTACGGCTCGACTAACCCGGTAAACGTGGTTCACGCCACTTTCAAAGGTCTGAAAGCCATGCAATCTCCTGAGTCCATCGCTGCCAAGCGTGGCCTGACTGTCAAGGAGATCTTCTGATCATGGCTACCGTTAAAGTTACGCTGATCAAAAGCATGACCGGCCGCATCCCTAACCACAAACTGTGCGTTAAGGGTCTGGGTCTGCGTCGCATCGGTCACACTGTAGAAGTCCAGGATACTCCCGAGAATCGCGGGATGATCAACAAGGCTTACTACATGCTGCGTGTCGAGGGTTAATCGATGAAACTCAATGATCTGAGTCCAGCGCCGGGTTCCCGTCGCGAAAAGCATCGTCCGGGCCGTGGTATCGGTAGCGGTTTGGGTAAGACTGGTGGCCGTGGCCACAAAGGTCAAACCTCCCGCTCCGGTGGCACTATTGCTCCAGGCTTTGAAGGCGGTCAACAGCCGCTGCATCGTCGCCTGCCGAAGTTCGGTTTCGTTTCCCTGAAAGCCATGGACCGCGCAGAAGTGCGTCTGTCCGAGCTGGCCAAAGTGGAAGGCGACATCGTCACCGTGCAGTCCCTGAAAGATGCCAACGTGATCAACGTCAACGTACAGCGTGTGAAAATCATGCTGTCCGGTGAAGTGACTCGCGCTGTCACTATCGGCAAGGGAATCGGCGCCACCAAAGGTGCGCGTGCGGCTATCGAAGCAGCTGGCGGCAAGTTCGAGGAATAAATGGCTAAGCAAGGTGCTCTCTCTGCGCTCGGCAAAGGCGGTATGTCTGAACTCTGGGCTCGTCTGCGTTTTCTGTTCCTGGCGATTATCGTCTACCGAATAGGCGCACACATCCCGGTTCCAGGTATCAACCCGGACCGACTCGCAGACCTGTTTCGACAGAATGAGGGGACCATTCTTAGCTTGTTCAACATGTTCTCCGGCGGCGCGCTGGAACGGATGAGCATCTTTGCACTGGGGATCATGCCGTACATTTCGGCATCGATCATCATGCAACTGATGACCGCCGTCAGCCCGCAGCTGGAGCAGTTGAAGAAGGAAGGTGAAGCTGGCCGTCGCAAGATCAGCCAGTACACCCGCTACGGCACCGTCGTCCTCGCTCTCGTTCAGGCTATTGGCATGTCCATTGGTCTGGCGGGGCAGGGCGTTGCGTTCACTGGTGACTTTGGCTTCCATTTCGTCGCGGTATCCACTTTTGTGGCTGGTGCGATGTTCATGATGTGGCTGGGTGAGCAGATTACTGAGCGTGGTGTAGGCAACGGTATCTCGATGTTGATTTTTTCGGGTATCGTCGCCGGTCTTCCGAGAGCAATAGGGCAGTCTTTCGAGTCTGCGCGTCAGGGTGATATCAATATCTTCGCCTTGGTTGCCATCGGTTTGCTGGCAGTAGCGATTATCGGTTTCGTGGTGTTCATTGAGCGTGGCCAGCGTCGTATCGCTGTTCACTACGCCAAGCGTCAGCAGGGCCGCAAGGTTTTTGCTGCGCAGACAAGCCACTTGCCGCTGAAGGTGAACATGGCCGGTGTTATTCCGGCTATTTTCGCGAGCAGCATTTTGCTGTTCCCGGCTTCGTTGGGTGCCTGGTTTGGTCAGTCTGAAGGTATGGGCTGGTTGCAGGACATCTCGCAGTCGATCGCTCCTGGTCAGCCGTTGAATATTCTGCTGTTTAGTGCAGGGATTATTTTCTTCTGCTTCTTCTATACGGCGTTGATGTTCAATCCGAAAGACGTAGCGGAAAACCTGAAGAAGTCCGGTGCCTTTATTCCGGGCATCCGTCCAGGTGAGCAGTCTGCACGCTATATTGATGGCGTTCTGACTCGCTTGACCATGTTCGGTGCTCTTTACATGACGGCCGTGTGCCTGTTGCCCCAATTCCTGGTGGTTGCAGCAAACGTTCCGTTCTACCTTGGCGGGACCTCGTTGCTGATCGTGGTCGTGGTTGTGATGGACTTCATGTCCCAAGTACAATCGCACCTCGTTTCGCACCAGTACGAATCCCTGATGAAGAAAGCCAACCTGAAGGGTTACGGCAGCGGCATGTTGCGCTGAGTACCCATAAGGTTCGAGGAGTTGGTGATGAAAGTTCGTGCATCGGTGAAAAAGCTGTGCCGTAACTGCAAGATTATTCGCCGCGAAGGTGTTGTTCGAGTAATTTGCAGCGCGGAACCGCGTCACAAACAGCGCCAAGGCTGAGTGTGATTGTGCTTCAAGCCCGGCAGCTAGTGCGCTGCCGGGTTGATTATTTGTTATTACAGCGATATTATCTCGCGCCCTATTTCTTGGCTTCCGGGGCGTAGGTAGCTGTCAATTGGAGTCCCACTGAATGGCCCGTATTGCAGGCGTTAACATTCCAGATAACAAGCATACTGTTATCTCGCTGACCTACATCTATGGTGTCGGTCGCACTACTGCGCAGAAAATCTGTGCAGACACTGGGGTAAACCCAGCAGCAAAGATCAAAGATCTGAGCGACGAGCAAATTGAACAGCTGCGTGGCGAAGTGGCGAAGTTCACCACTGAAGGTGACCTGCGTCGCGAAATCAACATGAAAATCAAGCGCTTGATGGACCTCGGTTGCTATCGCGGTCTGCGTCATCGTCGCGGTCTTCCAGTACGCGGTCAGCGTACCAAGACCAACGCGCGTACCCGTAAAGGTCCGCGTAAGCCGATCCGCAAGTAATCGCCCCAGCGAATCGACAGGAATTTAATCATGGCAAAACCTGCTGCTCGTCCTCGTAAAAAAGTTAAAAAGACAGTGGTTGATGGCATCGCCCACATCCATGCTTCTTTTAACAACACCATCGTGACCATTACCGACCGTCAAGGTAACGCTCTTTCCTGGGCTACCTCCGGTGGTTCGGGTTTCCGCGGTTCCCGCAAGTCCACTCCGTTCGCTGCTCAAGTAGCTGCTGAGCGTGCTGGTCAAGCTGCGCTGGAATACGGCCTGAAAAACCTCGACGTTAACGTCAAGGGTCCAGGTCCAGGTCGTGAATCCGCAGTCCGCGCTTTGAACGGCTGTGGCTACAAGATCGCCAGCATCACCGACGTGACGCCAATCCCGCACAACGGGTGCCGTCCGCCGAAGAAGCGCCGCGTGTAATCCAGGAGATTGTAAAGAATGGCTCGTTACATTGGTCCAAAATGCAAACTCGCTCGTCGCGAAGGCACCGATCTCTTCCTGAAGAGCGGCGTGCGCGCGATCGAATCGAAGTGCAACATTGAAGCAGCACCTGGTATCCACGGCCAACGCCGCGGTCGCCAGTCCGACTACGGCACCCAACTGCGTGAAAAGCAGAAGGTTCGTCGTATCTACGGCGTTCTCGAGCGTCAGTTCAGCGGCTACTACAAAGAAGCTGCTGGCAAGAAAGGTGCAACCGGTGAAAACCTGCTGCAACTGCTCGAATGCCGTCTGGACAACGTTGTATACCGTATGGGCTTTGGTTCGACTCGTGCCGAATCCCGTCAGCTGGTATCGCACAAGTCGATCAGCGTTAACGGTCAGACCGTAAACGTTCCGTCGTATCAGGTTCGTGCTGGTGACGTGGTCGCAGTTCGCGAGAAAGCAAAAAACCAACTTCGCATTGTCCAAGCTCTCGATCTGTGTGCCCAACGTGGCCGCGTAGAATGGGTAGAAGTAGACACTGAGAAGAAGTCGGGCGTTTTCAAGAACGTTCCTGCTCGCAGTGATCTGTCCGCCGACATCAACGAAAGCCTGATTGTCGAGCTCTACTCCAAGTAAGGGCTAGAAAATAGGTGCATCCATGCAGATTTCGGTAAATGAGTTCCTGACACCCCGCCACATTGATGTGCAGGTTGTCAGTCCAACCCGCGCCAAGATCACTCTCGAGCCTCTCGAGCGTGGTTTTGGCCACACCCTGGGCAACGCGCTGCGCCGCATCCTGTTGTCCTCAATGCCCGGCTGCGCAGTAGTCGAGGCCGAGATTGACGGTGTGCTCCACGAGTACAGCGCCATCGAAGGTGTACAGGAAGACGTAATTGAAATCCTGTTGAACCTTAAAGGTCTGGCCATCAAGCTGCACGGTCGTGACGAAGTTACGCTGACCTTGTCGAAGAAGGGTTCGGGGGTGGTTACCGCTGCCGATATTCAGCTGGATCATGATGTCGAGATCGTTAACCCCGATCACGTAATCGCTAACCTGGCGTCTAACGGCGCCCTGAACATGAAGCTCACCGTAGCTCGTGGTCGTGGTTATGAACCAGCCGACTCGCGTCAGAGCGATGAAGACGAAAGCCGCAGCATTGGTCGCTTGCAGCTCGACTCTTCGTTCAGCCCGGTTCGCCGTATCGCATACGTGGTGGAAAACGCCCGTGTCGAGCAGCGTACCAACCTGGACAAGCTGGTTATTGATCTGGAAACCAACGGTACCCTGGATCCTGAAGAGGCTATCCGCCGCGCTGCAACCATCCTGCAACAGCAGTTGGCTGCGTTCGTCGACCTCAAAGGTGACAGTGAGCCAGTGGTTGTCGAGCAGGAAGACGAGATCGATCCGATCCTGCTTCGCCCGGTTGACGATCTGGAACTGACTGTACGTTCGGCTAACTGCCTTAAGGCGGAAAACATCTACTACATCGGCGACCTGATTCAGCGTACCGAAGTAGAGCTGTTGAAGACTCCGAACCTGGGCAAGAAATCCTTGACTGAAATCAAGGACGTTCTGGCCTCCCGCGGTCTGTCCCTCGGCATGCGCCTCGACAACTGGCCGCCTGCAAGTCTTAAGAAGGACGACAAGGCGACTGCCTGATCGTCGTAATCACCGAACGTAGTGTTTGGTAAGGAATGAACCATGCGTCATCGTAAAAGTGGGCGTCACCTGAGCCGCACCAGCTCGCACCGCAAGGCCATGTTCCAGAACATGGCGGTGTCGTTGTTCGAGCACGAGCTGATCAAGACTACTCTGCCAAAAGCCAAAGAACTGCGCCGCGTTGCCGAGCCGCTGATCACTCTGGCCAAGACAGACAGCCTGGCTAACCGCCGTCTGGCTTTCGACCGTACTCGTTCGAAAGCTATCGTTGGTAAGCTCTTCAACGACCTGGGCAAGCGTTACGCTACCCGTGAGGGTGGCTACCTGCGCATCCTCAAGTGCGGCTTCCGCGCTGGCGACAACGCGCCTATGGCGTACGTCGAGTTGGTTGATCGTGCTACTGCTGGCGAAGCTGTATCCGCCGAGTAAGACGTCAGTCTGAAACGAAAAACCGGGCCTAGTGCCCGGTTTTTTGTGCCCGCAAGAAATGCGCTGTTCGTACAAGCTTCTGACATTGTTGTGTTGCCACTATGTGCAGGGAAACATAATTAGTAATTATCTATCGATGACTGCAAGTTAATGAATTTGTAGGTGTCTCATCGATGATCAATACTTCCCAGCAAGCCGATTAGCCGGCAGTTTCAAGACTGACAGAGGAAGAAGACCGTATGAGCCAGATCAAAACGCTTACGACCGCCAGTGGCGCACCTGTCGCCGATAACCAGAATTCTCGCTCCGCCGGCCCCCGTGGCCCGCTGCTGCTCGACGATTTTCATCTGATCGAGAAGCTTGCCCATTTCAACCGTGAAAACATTCCTGAGCGCCGCGTGCACGCCAAGGGCTCGGGTGCTTACGGTACGTTCATCGTGACCCGTGATATCACCGAATACACCAGCGCCAAACTGTTTGAGGCCGTGGGCAAGCAAACGCCAACGTTCTTGCGCTTCTCCACTGTAGGCGGCGAACGTGGCTCGGCTGACACTGAACGTGATCCACGTGGGTTCGCCCTCAAGTTCTACACCGAAGAGGGCAACTGGGACATCGTTGGCAACAACACCCCTGTTTTCTTCATTCGTGATCCACTGAAGTTTCCCGACTTTATCCACACGCAGAAACGTCTGCCGCAGAGCAACCTGAAAAGCGCCCAGATGATGTGGGACTTCTGGTCGCATTCGCCGGAAGCACTGCATCAAGTGACCATTCTGTTTTCGGATCGCGGCATTCCCGATGGCTACCGTCACATGCACGGCTTCGGCAGCCACACCTACAGTCTGATCAATGCAAAAGGTGAGCGTCACTGGGTGAAGTGGCACTACAAAACCAAGCAAGGCATCAAGAACCTGGCACCGGCCGATGCTGCGCGCCTGGCGGGTACCGATCCGGATTACGCTCAGCGTGATCTGTTCGAAGCCATCGAGCGTGGCGACTTCCCGAAATGGCGCGTATGCATTCAGATCATGACCGAGGCTCAGGCTGCAGCGCACTATGAGAACCCGTTCGACGTGACCAAGACCTGGTCGCAAAAGGAGTTTCCGCTGATCGAAGTCGGCGAACTGGAGCTGAACCGCAACCCGCTGAACTACTTTGCCGAGGTCGAGCAAGCCGCATTCGGTCCGAGCAACATGGTGCCAGGTGTCGGTCTGTCGCCGGATCGCATGCTGCAAGGCCGCGTGTTCGCCTACGCCGATGCACATCGCTATCGCGTGGGCACAAACCACCAACAATTACCGGTGAATGCGCCGCGCAGCCCGGTGAATACGTACCAGCGCGACGGCTCGATGGCCTTCGGCAGCAATGGTGGTGCAGCACCTAACTACGAACCGAACAGCTACATTGAATCACCGAAGCAAGCTCCGCACTACGCCGAGCCTGCACTGGCATTGAGTGGTGCTGCTGACCGTTACGATCATCGCGAAGACACCGATTACTACAGCCACGCCGGTGCGCTGTTCCGTCTGATGAGCGACGAGCAGAAAGCCTTGCTGGTCAGCAATATCGCCGGCGCCATGAGCGGTGTTTCACCTGATGTGGTTGATCGTCAGTTGCAGCATTTCTATAAGGCCGATCCGGCGTATGGAGAAGCAATCGCAAAGCTGCTCGACGTACAGCTTAACGAAGTCTAAACGAGAAGCAGAACCGCCCTCATTGGGGCGGTTTTTGCGTTATTTAGGCTGGTTTTCTCAGAATATCTTCGCTTTTATTGCGCGAAACGGGGTGACCTTCCGGTCAGCTTGGTTCAAACTACAGACTTTCAAGCAGGGAGATGTAGGGCGATGCAAGGCCACCCAGACGTAATCGATTACCTCAACACGTTGCTGACCGGCGAACTGGCCGCGCGTGACCAATATTTTGTTCACTCGCGGATGTATGAGGACTGGGGTTTCACCAAGCTCTACGAACGAATCAACCACGAGATGGAAGAAGAGGCCGGTCACGCCGACGCACTGATGCGCCGGATCCTGATGCTCGAAGGCACACCGCGCATGCGCCCGGACGATCTCGACGTCGGCACCACCGTCCCGGAGATGCTCGAAGCAGATCTGCGTCTCGAGTACAAAGTCCGCGCCGCTCTGTGCAAAGGCATTGAGTTGTGCGAGCAGCACAAGGATTATGTCAGTCGCGAAATCCTGCGTGTTCAGCTCAACGACACTGAAGAAGATCACACCTACTGGCTGGAAAAGCAGTTGGGCCTGATCAAGCTCATCGGTCTCGAGAATTACCTGCAATCTCACACCTGATTGCACAGACACAAAAAAGCCCCTGTCACGGTTGAAGTGACAGGGGCTTTTTCATGCCCGGAGATCAAGCCCGATCGCGAATCAGCAATGGCTTGAGGTAATGACCGGTGTGAGACTGCTTCATCTCGGCCACTTCCTCCGGCGTACCGGTGGCGATGATCTGACCACCCTTGGAGCCGCCCTCCGGCCCCAGATCCACCAGCCAGTCGGCAGTCTTGATCACGTCCAGGTTGTGCTCGATCACCACTACGGTATTGCCGTGGTCGCGCAGGCGATGCAGCACGTCGAGCAGTTGCTGGATATCCGCGAAGTGCAGACCGGTGGTCGGCTCATCGAGGATATACAGAGTTTTGCCGGTGTCGCGCTTGGACAGCTCGCGTGACAGCTTGACCCGCTGCGCTTCACCACCGGACAGCGTGGTTGCCGACTGCCCGAGCTTGATGTACGACAGGCCCACATCCATCAACGTCTGTAGCTTGCGTGCAAGCGCCGGTACCGCGTCGAAGAACTCCCGCGCCTCCTCGATGGTCATCTCGAGGGTTTCGTGGATGCTCTTGCCCTTGTATTTGATCTCAAGGGTTTCGCGGTTGTAGCGCTTGCTCTTGCACACATCGCACGGCACGTAAATGTCCGGCAGGAAGTGCATTTCCACTTTGATCAGACCGTCGCCCTGGCACGCCTCGCAGCGACCGCCCTTGACGTTGAACGAGAAACGCCCCGGGCCGTAACCTCGGGAGCGTGACTCGGGTACACCGGCGAACAGTTCGCGGATCGGTGTGAAAAGCCCGGTGTAGGTCGCCGGATTGGAGCGTGGCGTACGGCCGATCGGGCTCTGGTCGATATCGACGACTTTGTCGAGATGTTCCAGGCCTTTGATGCTGTCGTGCGCGGCCGCTTCCAGCGTGGTCGCACCATTGAGTGCAGTAGCGCTCAACGGGAACAGCGTGTTGTTGATCAACGTCGATTTGCCCGAGCCGGAAACCCCGGTCACGCAGGTCAGCAGACCGATCGGGATTTCCAGATCGACGTTGCGCAGGTTGTTGCCGCGCGCGCCCTTGAGCGACAGCGTCAGCTTCTTGTTACGCGGCGTGCGTTTGGCCGGCACTTCGATCTTCACCCGCCCCGACAGGTATTTACCGGTCAGGGAATCCGGGTGCGCCATGACTTCGGCCGGCGTACCTTCAGCCACGATCTGCCCGCCGTGCACCCCGGCGCCCGGCCCGATATCCACCACATAGTCGGCCAGACGAATCGCGTCTTCGTCGTGTTCGACCACGATCACCGTGTTGCCGATGTCGCGCAGGTGCTTGAGGGTGCCGAGCAACCGGTCGTTATCGCGCTGATGCAGGCCGATGGACGGTTCGTCGAGGATATACAGCACCCCGACCAGACCGGCGCCGATCTGGCTGGCCAGACGAATGCGTTGCGCCTCGCCACCGGACAGGGTGTCGGCGCTGCGATCCAGCGATAGATAGTCGAGGCCGACGTTGACCAGGAACTGCAGACGCTCGCGGATCTCCTTGAGGATCTTGTCGGCGATCTCGCCACGCCGCCCGGTCATCTTCAACTCGCCGAAGTATTCGCAGGCATCGCCAATCGGCAGGTTGGTCACTGCCGGCAGGGTTTTCTCGCCAACCCACACGTGCCGCGCTTCACGGCGCAGACGAGTGCCGCGGCAATCCGGGCAAGCCTGGGTGCTGAGAAACTTGGCCAGCTCTTCGCGCACGCTGGCCGATTCGGTTTCGCGGTAGCGACGCTCAAGGTTCGGCACGATACCTTCGAACGGGTGCGAACGTTTGACGATGTCGCCGCGGTCATTGAGGTACTTGAAGTCGACATTCTGCGAGCCGCTGCCGTGCAGGATCTGTTTCTGCTGTTCGGCGGTCAGCTCGTTGAACGGCTTCTCAAGACTGAACTTGTAGTGCGAGGCCAGTGAGCCGAGCATCTGGAAATAATAGACGTTACGCCTGTCCCAGCCGCGAATCGCGCCCTCGGCAAGAGTCAGTTCACCATTGACCAGGCGCTTGATGTCGAAGAACTGCTTCACGCCCAGGCCATCGCAGGTCGGGCAGGCGCCGGCCGGGTTGTTGAAGGAGAACAGCTTCGGCTCAAGCTCGCTGATGGCATGGCCGCAGATCGGGCAGGCAAAGCGCGCGGAGAAGATCATCTCTTCACCTGGCTCATCGTCCATCGGCGCGACCAAGGCAATGCCGTCCGCCAGCTTCAGTGCGGTTTCGAACGATTCGGCCAGACGCTGCTGCAGGTCGGCGCGGACCTTGAAACGGTCGACGATCACATCGATCGAGTGCTTCTTCTGTTTATCCAGTTTCGGCAGTTCATCGAGTTCGCAGATGCGACCGTTGACCCGCGCACGGACGAAGCCTTGGGCGCGCAGCTCTTCGAACACTGACAAGTGCTCGCCTTTGCGCTCGCGGATCACCGGCGCCAGCAGCATCAGTTTGCTGCCCTCCGGTTGCGCCAGCACCAGGTCGACCATCTGGCTGACGGTCTGAGCTTCCAGCGGAATATCGTGATCCGGGCAGCGCGGCGTACCGACGCGTGCATACAGCAGACGCAGGTAGTCGTAGATTTCGGTGATGGTGCCGACCGTGGAACGCGGGTTGTGCGAGGTCGACTTCTGTTCGATGGAGATCGCCGGCGACAAACCTTCAATGGTGTCGACGTCGGGTTTTTCCATCATCGACAGGAACTGTCGGGCGTAGGCCGACAGGGATTCGACATAGCGGCGCTGACCTTCGGCGTACAGCGTGTCGAAGGCCAGGGACGACTTGCCGGATCCGGACAGGCCGGTGATGACGATCAGTTTGTCCCGTGGCAGGGTCAGGTCGATGTTCTTCAGGTTGTGGGTACGGGCCCCACGTATCAGGATCTTGTCCAAAGTGGCCTCGCTCGGCGGGCGTCGAAAACGTAGGAGTATACGGGCAAATACTGGATGGATGCACACTATCAAACGAAGGGTTTTTTACCTTGCATGAAGAGAGTTTCATCTATACGCGTCATAGCGTCGCGATATACCCCGTCTTTCGATGGGACTGGTAGAATCGCCGCCGGTTCACACGAGGTTTTTCCATGCACGATCCCCACAGCGAACGCATGAGTGGCAGCGAGACCCGCGCAGCGAGCGGTCTGGCCCTGGTGTTCGCCTTCCGTATGCTTGGCATGTTCATGGTGTTGCCGGTACTGGCGACCTACGGCATGGACCTGGCGGGAGCGACCCCGGCCCTGATCGGGCTGGCGATTGGCGCTTACGGCCTGACCCAGGCGATTTTCCAGATTCCGTTCGGGATCATTTCCGACCGTATCGGCCGGCGGCCGGTGATTTTCCTCGGGCTGGTGGTCTTCGCTCTTGGCAGTGTGCTGGCGGCTCAGGCCGATTCGATCTGGGGCGTGATTGCCGGACGCATCCTGCAGGGCGCCGGGGCGATTTCCGCTGCGGTCATGGCACTGCTTTCCGACCTGACCCGTGAACAACACCGTACCAAAGCCATGGCCATGATCGGTATGACCATCGGTCTGTCGTTCGCCGTGGCCATGGTGGTCGGGCCGTTGCTGACCCGCGCGTTCGGCCTGTCCGGTCTGTTCCTCGCCACTGGCGGCATGGCCCTGTTCGGGATCGTCATCGTGATGTTCATGGTGCCGAAATCCACCGGGCCGCTGAGCCATCGAGAGTCTGGCGTCGCGCGTCAGGCCTTGATGCCGACGCTCAAACATCCGGATCTGCTGCGCCTGGACTTGGGCATTTTTGTGTTGCACGCGATGCTGATGTCGAGCTTCGTCGCCCTGCCGCTGGCGCTGGTGGAAAAGGCCGGGCTGCCCAAGGAGCAGCACTGGTGGGTTTATCTGACTGCGCTACTGATCTCTTTCTTCGCCATGATCCCGTTCATCATCTATGGCGAGAAGAAACGCAAAATGAAACGAATTTTGCTCGGCGCCGTCCTGACGCTGATGTTCACTGAGCTATTCTTCTGGCAGTTCGGTGACAGTTTGCGGGCTCTGGTGATCGGTACGGTGGTGTTCTTCACCGCGTTCAATCTGCTGGAAGCTTCGTTGCCGTCGCTGATCAGCAAGGTTTCACCGGCAGGCGGGAAGGGCACGGCCATGGGCGTGTATTCCACCAGCCAGTTCCTCGGTTCGGCGCTCGGCGGGATACTTGGCGGCTGGCTGTTTCAGCATGGCGGTCTGTCGGTTGTGTTCCTTGGATGTGCGGGTCTGGCTGCCATCTGGCTGGCCTTTGCTGTTACCATGCGCGAACCTCCCTACGTGACGAGCCTGCGCTTGCCGTTGTCGCCCGAGGCGATCCGCGAAGCGGGTCTGGTCGAGCGCCTCAAGGCCCTCGTAGGGGTAACAGATGCAGTGATAGTCGCTGATGAGGCGGCTGTTTACATCAAACTGGACAAAGAATTAGTGGATCGCGACACCCTCGAACGCCTGGTGAACAACCCGGCCGGGGCTGCTTGCGAAGCCTAGGAGAACGTTATGGCCCGTGGGGTTAACAAAGTCATATTGGTCGGCACTTGCGGCCAGGATCCCGAAGTTCGCTACCTGCCTAACGGTAACGCCGTGACCAACCTGAGTCTGGCAACCAGCGAACAGTGGACCGACAAGCAAACCGGTCAAAAGGTCGAGAAGACCGAATGGCACCGTGTTTCGATGTTCGGCAAGGTTGCGGAAATCGCCGGCGAGTACCTGCGTAAAGGTTCGCAGGTGTACATCGAAGGCAAGCTGCAGACCCGCGAGTGGGAAAAAGACGGTATCAAGCGTTACACCACAGAAATCGTGGTCGACATGCAAGGCACCATGCAACTGCTCGGCGGCCGTCCACAACAGGGCGACCAACAAGGCGGTGGCAACAACTACCAGCAGCAGGCGCCACGCCAACAGGCTCCGCGTCCGCAGCAGTCGGCTCCGCAACAGCGTCCAGCCCCGGCTCCACAGCAGGCTGCACCGCAACCGGCTCCGGATTTCGACAGCTTCGATGACGATATCCCGTTCTGATTCGCTGCTGCATCCACGCTGAATAAAAAAGGCCCGTCGTTCAACACGACGGGCCTTTTTTGTGGCGCAAGGTCCGCGATTACCACTGATCTCCTGTGGGAGCGGGCTTGCTCGCGAAGGCGTCGGGTCAGTCAAAGCATTTGTTGAATGGCAGTCCGCTTTCGCGAGCAAGCCCGCTCCCACAAATGCGGATGTGTGTTTCAGTCGAGGATCAGGTGCGGCAGAAACCGGCTTGAATCCTTGGTGATCAGACTGTTGTCTTCGCGCACGCCGATCCCCGCGGCCTGATCACCAATCACCCACGAGCCGACCAGGGTGTAGCTGTCGTCGAACTTCGGCAATGGCGCAAATTCCTGCAGGATGAACGGCGCATCGGTGTAGGGCCCGTCTTCTTTGACGATCAGACCTTCTGCCGTGTGCAGTTCGATATTGGCGCCTTCCCGGGAAAAGTACGGTTTGCGCACCCAACCCTTGGGCACCGCACTGGCCGGATTCGGATCAAGGTGCGCCGCCAGCAGGTTCGGGTGGCCCTTGTGCAGTTCCCATAGCAGTGGGAGTGCGCCTTTGTTCGACAGGATCGCTTTCCATGCCGGTTCGAAAAACTGTGTATCGCACTCGGCAATCGCCGCACCGAACGGCTCGTGGAAGATGAATTCCCAGGCGTGCAGTTTGAACAGGTGCGGGATCCAGCGATCCTCAAGGTCGACGAAGCGACCCTCGGCGGTCAGGCCGATGTCTTCGATGTCGATGTGCCGGGATTCGATGCCGACCTTTTCCGCGATCAGGCGCAAGTAGTCGGTGGTCCCCTTGTCTTCGACCGAGTCTTTCATCGACGCAAAGTAGAACGGCCGCTTGAGCTGCAACTCGGCAAACGCCTGGTGCAGCTTGGTATCGATGCTGTTGAACTGGTCGGCATGGCGCGGCAGCATCCCGCGCTCGATGCACTGCTCCAGCCAGCCCCACTGAAATGCCGCCGCCTCATAGAGACTGGTCGGCGTGTCGTAGTTGAGTTCCAGCAGCTTGGCCGGGCCGTTGCCGCTGTAGGAAAAGTCCATACGCCCGTACAGATGCGGATGACCTTCCAGCCAGGACGTGCGGATCATGTCGTAGTACGGCGCCGGGATGCTCAGGCGATCCAGCAGCTCTTCGCTGTGCACCACGCGGTCGACCAGGTCCATGCACATCTCGTGCAGTTCGGTGGTCGGGTCCTCCAGATCATTTTCGATCTGCGCGAGCGTGAACTGGTAGTAGGCGCTTTCGTCCCAGTACGGCTCGTCGTCGATGGTGTGGAACAGAAAGCCGAGGCTTTCGGCCGTCTGTTTCCAGTCGGGGCGCTCGGCGCAGTGGATCTTTTTCATGATCAGCTGCTCGAACTGCCCCAGCCGCCCCAACCGCTGCGCGCGGAAGACTGGCTGCCGAAGCCGCCGCGGGACGTCGACGAAGCGACGTTGACCGGTTTGCTCCGGGTGCTGTCGTAGCGGGTGTCGGTGCGGGTAGCCGGTGCCGATTCGATTTTGCGGTACTGCGCCGAGGTGTTGTAGGTCTGACGCGTATCGCGATCGCGATAGACCGTGCGGTTGGCGTTATTGCTCATCGCATTGCCGATCAACCAGCCTGTGAGCCAGCCGTTACCTGCACCACCGGAACCGGAAGAGTGGGAGGTGCTTTGCGCATTCTGCGCAGCGGCGGTTTCACCGGCAGGCATCTGCGCATTGGCAAGCGCATTCAGGTCCTGTGGCGCCTCGCCGTTCTGCGGCACCTTGAAACCGCCAAGTTTGGGCACGAAGCGGCCATCGGAGTTTTTCTGGCACCAGTCGGCGGCAAAGTCTGCGTCGCACTTGGCCTTGTCATCGTAGGCCGGCGCAATACGTCGGTGTTCGGTCAATGCCGCGACGTAGGCGGTGGAGCAGACGTCGGCGGCCACTTCGGCGCCGACGCACTCCTCGACAGATTGGAAGCGTTGCTGCTCCTGCGCGGTAACCTCGCCGGAAATCGCCAGCGCCACCGAAGCGGCGAGGGACAGTTGAACGTACTTGCTGCGTTTCATCGAAGGCTTCCTGCCGATCAGTTGGACGGGGTCATGCACGCGGCGTTGAGCATGCCGACGCTGATAGCCACCGCGGCCACGTAGATTCCCGAGGCGATTTCACCGTTGGCGATACGCTGCGACGTGCCCTTGAGCACCAGGCTTGTGGCGAGGAAGGCCAGCAGTTGCACCACCGCAGCAATTACCGCCCACAGCACGAAATCGAGAACGTTGACCGAAAACGCGATCACGTTGCTGGCCGGAATCGCGAAGCCGATGATCGCGCCCGCCAGAGCGATGGCGGCAGCGATGTTGCCGGAGCGAATCAGCTCGAACTCCTTGTGTGGCGTGATGCGGGTGTAGACGAACTGAAACAGCATGAACAGCAGCACGGCGCCGATCAGGTAGACGACGAAACCGACCAGTGCGGTCTTGTTCAGGGAAACGGCCAGCACTTCCAGCATGGAAAACTTCCTTATTTAAATGGTGCTCAAATCAGTCGTGTACAGCGAAATGCCCAGCGAGGTACTCAGGCTGACGGTGCCTTCCTCGTCCTGTTCGACGGAGAACAGCAGCAGTTCGCGGCGATCGGTCAGGCCGGTCTCGCGCGCGTAAAGCATGGAGTGGTGTTCGATGGTGTAGCTCTCGTCCGGGTTGACCACATGTTCGGTCATCGGTACGAGTTCGGTCTGGCCTTGTTCGGTGCCCCATTCGCGGCTGTACTGGACGCCGTCGTGGGTATAGATCGGCAGGCCGATCGGGCTTTCGGGGCCGGCGAGGCGCTGCAGCTCGGCGTCACTGTTGACGGTCACGTAGCTGAGGTAGTTGAACAGGGTGACCGACTCGATCTGGTCGTCACCGGTGACGTGGATTTGCAGCCAGAAGTCTTCGTTATTGAGGTAGTAGCGATGCAGCTTGTTGGATTGGCCGAGGTCGATCCAGCCGGCGCTCCAGATTGCCTCTGCCGCTGGAACCTGCACCGAGGTGCTGCCATCGAGCAGCAAGGCCAGAGTCGAATCGAATCGCACGCCTTTGCCTTGTGCCATCCCGAGTGGGCCACTGGCAACGTTTGGCGTTGGCGCAGCGGTCTGCCAGTTGCTGGTGCCCAGCAAGTCTTTGAACCATCCCATGGGTACATTCCTTGAGGCGGGTGGAGGTGTTCGTCGTAAAAAACGCCGCCAGTGTACCGGGCCGGGCGACGAACGACACGCCGTAAACCATGTGGGAGCGGGCTTGCTCGCGAAGGCGGTGTGTCAGGCAGCTAAAGTAATGACTGACAAATCGCTTTCGCGAGCAAGCCCGCTCCCACAGGTTTTTGTGCAAACGCTTACTGCGCGGACTTCTGCTTCAGACGCTCGAGGATCGCATTGGCGCTGCCTTCGTTCGGCGTGATGCCGGCGTCGCGCAGTTTGCGTTCCAGGTCATTGCCGGTCGAAGCGTCAGCCAGTTCATCGGCGGCACTCAGCTCGGCAGCGCGTTGCTGCTGCTTGGCCTGCAGACGGTTCAGCGTGCCGACGGCGGTTTCTAGCTTGCCGTTGGCACCGCCGCTGGCGATGGACGCGCTGACCTGCGCCTTTTGCACGCTTTCACGGGCCTTGGCCATGTCCACCTGCTGGCGCAGGCTTTTGATCCGCGACTCGGCCTTGGTGATGTCCTTGCGCATGTTTTCGGCGTAGGTGCCGAATTCGTCGCTCTGGGCTTTCTCGGCGGTCAGGTCGTTGGTCAGGGTCGAAATCGCTTCGGCCACTTCCATGGCCAAGTCTTCGCGGCCGGCGTTCAGCGCGGAAACCGCCTTGGCTTCCAGATCCTTGATCTTGGCGTCGTACTCGCTCACGCGGTCAGCGGCCAGTTTGTGCTTGGCCATGATAGTGACCAGCTCACGACGGGCATTCGACAGCGCGGTGTCGGCGTCGCGGATTTCCTGGTCGAGGATACGCAGGGCCTGTTGGTCGACGATCGCTTCGCCGACTTCATTGGCGCCGCCGCGCAGCGCGGTGAACAACTTGCTCCAGATGGACTGAGTCATTGGATATTCCCTGTTGATTACTTGAAGAAGTGTTCGAAGGCTTCGCTCGCGCGCTGCACGTTGTCGACCAGGGTTTTCACCTCGGTGACGACGTTTGTCAGGCTCGAGTCGGCGCTGAGGGCGCCAAACATGTTGTAAACGGTCTGACCATTGGGCATCGACTCGATGCCGATCGACGACAGCGGGAACATTTCCCGGCTGCGCAGCACGGCGTCGTTGAAGGCGCGCACGTCAGTGATCGAATCGATATCCACCAGCACGGTGTCGACGATGATCTGCTGACCGGCCACGGCGATGTGAATCGGCAGACCGCCGAATTCGTTCATTTCCAGCTTGATGCTGGGTTCGGAGCTCTGGATCAGAGACAGCGTGATCTCGTGCGAAGCCACCTCGTCCAGTGCCTTGAGGGCGTTGAAGAGGCTATCGATGTTCCAGTTGTTGCCTGCGCTCATGTAATTCTCCGACATGAATGAGCCAGCCAGAATCGGTTGGCGTAGCTGTTGCTCCATCTGCTTGAGCAAGCTTCGGTTTTCCGGAAGCACCCAAGTTTCGTGTTTCACATAACCGGCGGCAGCCAGGCCCGCGCGCATCTGCTTCATGTAGAAGCTCGACGGTTTTTTCGCGGACGGTTTCGAGCGCTCTCCCTTTGGGCTCTCTGACGCAACAGTGGGGGAGCGGCTTTTCATGGCAATGACTCCGTTATGAACATCTCACGCGTGAGCCACACTACAGCCAATTCAAAGTGCCATCAATGGCTCACGCGTGAGATCTTTTTGACCTGTCGAAATTTTTGATGAGGTGGTGGTCGCAAGCGTTGTCCCGGGTGGGAGTGTGTTTCTGATGAAACACTGATGTTTATGGTCTGGAAGGCGAATTTGTTCTCAAGTTTCTCGCAGTGATTTTTTATTGTTTAAGTATTGAAGATAATTCCTACATTGTTTTTCTATGTTTCCGTAAGAAGTAATGGCGGCACTTCGTAAAAGCGTAGGAAGTGTATTTTACGTGAGTAATATTAAGAAACAAGGTGAGTTCGCAACCACTGAAAACTTATTCTAGTTTTGGGGTGTGCACATCTTCACCCCGGTGGAAACAGCTTCACCACCGGCCCTTCAACTTTTGAGGAAATCATTATGACTTTCGAAAAAGCATCTTCCGCTGGCGATTCTCAGATCGGCTGATCTGATCAGTAAGAACCGGGGCCTTAATGGCCCTGGTTCTTTATCAAGTTGTTTTAATAGCGATTGAGGCTCGAATATGAAGCTTTGTCTTAAACCGACGATTATTCCGTTCAAACTTGATGGTCAGGTCGTTTTGCGCTTTAACGGTCAATACGCAAAAATCCCCGACCCCCACGGTGCTGTCTGGGAGTTCGCCAAGGCACTTGATGGCCGTACACCCTATGAGGAGTTGATTACCCAGGTGGCAGGCCGTTATCCCGCGGTGGATCAGGACGAAATCCGAAGCGTCGCGCAAGATCTGATAAAATACCGGCTGGTCGAGAGTCCGGATGCCTTTGAGACTACTTCTCTTTCGGATCATGATCGCATCAGATTTTCCCGCAACATCGACTTTTTCGGGTCGATGGCGGCTGTGGGCGAGAACAAGTTCACCCCCCAGGAAAGACTGCGCATGGCCAAGGTCTGTGTCCTGGGCTGCGGCGGTCTGGGCACCCATATTCTGTTCGACCTGGTAGCGCTGGGTGTCCACCATCTGACGATCCTCGATTTTGACACGATCGAGTTGAGCAATTTGAACCGGCAGATCCTTTACAAGGAAGCCGACGTCGGCATGCCGAAGGTTGCAACGGCCAGGCGCAGGTTGCTTGAATTCAACAGTCACCTCGACATTACTGCTCACGAAACCCGCCTGCAGTCGGCGCAAGACGTCGCCGGCATCGTACGCGGCCACGATATTGTGATTTGTGTCGCCGATAAACCCGCGAACTACATGGCCGACTGGCTGAATGAGGCCTGTGTTGAACAGGGCGTACCCTTCATTTCAGGCGGGCTTGATGTACGGCGCTCGGTGTTTTATTCGGTGGTGCCTGGCTCCTCGGGCTGCGGTGCTTGCTGGCTGACGTCGGCGCGTAACAAGAGCAGCCTGGTGAACAGCGTTTCGACCATGGCCAAACAGCACGACATCACTTATGAGCATCCCGGCCCGGCTCTTGTGACTTTGGTGGCTGTCACCGCCGGGATGATGGTCAGCGAAACAGTCAAGATCATCACCGGCTGCCAACCGCCACAATTGACCAACAAGCTCAAGGAATTCACATTCGACGACCTGAACGTCAGCGTTGCTGAAGTCTGGCAGCAGAATCCGGACTGCACGGTGTGTGGACATCTCGCGAACGGGCAACGGTCGCGGCAGGCGGAGACTGTCTAGATGTTCAAACTCCTGGCTTCCTATGCCATCACGTCCATCTGTTCATGGGCCATCGCGTTTCTGATCCCGCTTTATGTTTATGAGCAGACCGGCTCCCCAGTCTGGACGTCGCTGGCTTTTTTCGCCGCGATGGCGCCCTACATACTGGTCACGCCCTTCGCCGGTGTGTGGAGTGATCGCTACAGCAAACGGCGTTTTCTGATCGGCGGTGATCTGATCAACATCGTCACCGGCTGCCTTATATATGCTGCTGTGAGTACGCTGTCCGGGAGCAGCTTGAGTATCACCCTGTTATTGCTGAGCTTTCTGCTGGCAAGCGTCGGTGCCACTCACCACCCGGTTTTCCAGAGTATCGCGCCAGCGCTGATTGAAGGCCCCAAACTTCATCGGTTCAATGCGATCGTCAATGCCAGTGACAACATCATTCGCATCGTTGCACCAATCAGCGTTGCAGCCTTGCTGTCCTTCAGTACCAAGGAGCAGTTGCTGATTGGCAGCATTGTCGGATTTGCGCTATCCCTGCCGCTTTGCTTCTTGCTGAAAGAGCAGGGTAAGCCTGCGCCTGCCACCACGCGGGTATTCACGGAAATCAAAGCCGGACTGCTGTATGTCATCCAGCAGCGAGAACTGTGTTCGTTTGTCATGCTGTTCTTTTTCTGCAATTTCGGTTTTGCCTTGATCGGTGCCAGCCTTGTTTATGTCTACACCACGCTACTGGCCGTGCCATTGAGTGATGTCGGCTATTACTACGGGCTCATTGGTGCAGGTGCCGTCGCCGGATCAGCTATGGGGGCGTTTCTGGTGAAGAGATATCCGGCCGGCATTCTTATCCGTCGAAGCTGTTTGCTGGCCGGGGTGTTCACGCTGATGGGGGCGATGGCCAACGATCCGTGGTCACTTTCGGCACTATGGGCGCTTTCTACCGGTTGCCAATCCGTGGTGGTCATCGCTTTTTTCACCTATCGCCAGCAAGTGGTTCCGCAAACCATTCTGGGGCGAACGGTGGGAGTTACACGGCTCATTGCCTACCTCGCGATTCCTCCCGCGAGCCTGCTGAGTGGATGGCTGTTACTGCATTTCTCGAGCAGCGCTGTGATTCTTGCGTCAGGCGGTCTGTGCATCATTTTCGCCTCTCTATGTGCTTACTTTCTGGCCAGGTTTGAGCGCCCGGTCATTTACAGCGACGCACAATGAATACGGTTTTGTAAGTTTTTCGGGGTTTCGGAATAACTGGAAAGTTTCGATCAGTTGGATGGCTGATAAAGAATTAAAAGGAATTTAAAGTTGGATGAAAACAAAGAGTTGAATGGCGGCGATAGGGTGAAGGTCATTAAATTCATAACCGGAGGCACATTATGGGACGAATGGCTGGACGCTGATGCGTTAGATGGATTGGTTAATCATGAACTGTTGCTGGCAATGCAAGACGGTCATGTTTCTCTGCAGGGGATGCGTTACTTTCTGATCCAGCATCATTACTACTCGCGAAACTTTACCCGCTTTCTGTGTGCGATCATCAATCGCCTCGAATCCCTTGACGACATCAAATTGCTGATGGAAAACATGCAGGAGGAAATGGGCATTGATGGTGACAACAAGCTCACACATGCCGAGCTGTTTCAAAGGTCGCTACGGATCCTGGGCACCCATCCCTTGGCTGAATTGCCTTTACCTCAGACCGTGGATTTCACCCAATGCATCATGCAGCTTTGCCGGAGTGAAAATCCTGTAGAGGGCCTCGCAGCGCTCTGCCTGGGAGCCGAAGCCATTGTGCCGCTGATTTACAAACCGATTCTGCTGGCACTGGAGGGACTGAATGTCAGTGAGGAAGGCCTGGAGTTCTTTCGCCTGCATATCGAAGAGGATGAGGACCACGCGATAACCATGCTGGGAATTCTGCAACGCCTGACTAACCAGACGCCTGAAGCCAAGCGGCTTGCGATTCAAACCGGGCGTCAGGCTATGCTCAAACGTTGTGTCATGTTCGATGCCATCTGGAAGGAAGTCAGTCAGCAGTAGTCGGCGTCCCGTTTCGTGCAAATTGCCGCGGATTCGCTGGCAGTCGTGCAGTTTGAAACAGGCCCGATGCCACCATGCTTGTTCCAAGCGATTGAATCATTGGGCATTCCCGGCGCCAGGCGATTGGCCTGATCTCTGCACTTCTCTCATTACATTCATCAATTGGCTTGAAGGGGGACGCATGACCCCGATGTCGAGCAGGAAAGTGGTCGTCGCCCATTCGGTTCGGGCCGGGGCGCCGCAACATGAAGTGCAGACCAACAAGGCACTTGCCCGCTGGCTGGCGCAGATTCTGGGGCTCAGCTTCGGCGGAAGCTTTGACCCGCAGAAGCATCGCGGTCGCGATTTGTATTGGCTGCCGACCCAGACCATTGTTGGCCCGGCCAGCGCGCGTAATCTGGGGATCAGGGGTCCCGGCGATTTGTGGGGCGGGTACGTCGAACACGATTTCATTTGCACCAAAGCCATCAGCCACGGCTTGCGCAGTCATCTGGCTCACGCGCCACAAGGCTGGGCGCCGCAATTCTCCGAGCGCGTTCGCGATGTGGTGCTCGACGGCTTGACGGTGTTTGCCGTGGAAGATGCGCGACCCGCTGCCGAGCATCTGCTGTACAGCGGACCGATCCGCCTGAAGCCGATTCACGCCTGCGCCGGTCGCGGTCAGGAAGTTATCAACAGCCTCGACGCGTTCGATGAAGTACTGTCCCGTGCAGAAGCGGAAGCGTTGTTTCGCGATGGCGTGGTGCTCGAACAGGACTTGAGCAAGGTCTTAACCCACAGCGTTGGCCAGTCATTCATCGGCGACAAAGTGCTTAGCTACTGCGGTGATCAATACTTGACCAAGGATGCCCATGGCGAAGACGTCTATGGTGGTTCGAATCTGTTGGTAGTGCAGGGCGGCTACGAAGATCTGCTGGCGCTGGACTTGCCGGATGACATGCGACTGGCCATCAAGCAGGCGCAGATTTTCGACCGGGTGGCGGATGAGGCTTATCCAGATTTCTACGCCTCGCGGCGCAACTACGACATTGCCCAAGGCCTAGACAGCAATGGCAAACCCCGCAGCGGGGTGCTCGAACAATCCTGGCGCATGGGCGGTGCCAGCAGCGCTGAATTGGCCGCGTTGCAAAGCTTCGTCAATGATCCGCTGATGCCCGCGATCCGCGTGTCGACCGTAGAAACCTATAGCGATCAAAGCCTGCCGGCGGACGCCATCGAAATCTATCGCGGGCCAGCGGAGAACAGCGACTTCCTTCTCAAATACGTAACGGTCAAATCTTATGACGGCTAGAAGCGAAAGCATTCAGATCGACATTGATGATGAACAGATGAGCGGGACGTTTCTCAGTCCAAAATCGAAAGTCCCCGGCGTGTTGTTTGTGCACGGTTGGGGCGGTAGCCAGGAGCGTGATCTTGAACGCGCCAAAGGCATCGCCGGTCTCGGTTGTGTATGCCTGACCTTCGACCTGCGCGGCCACACCGGTGGCACCGGCATTCCGCTGACCCGGGTCACGCGCGAAGACAACCTGCGTGACCTGCTCGCAGCTTACGACCGCCTGCTGGCGCATCCGGCGCTCGACACCTCGGCGATTGCGGTGGTTGGCACCAGTTATGGCGGTTACCTGGCTTCGATCCTCACCTCGTTGCGTCCGGTGCGCTGGCTGGCGCTGCGGGTACCGGCGCTGTATCGCGACGAGCAATGGCACACGCCCAAGCGTGAACTGGACAAGGCCGACCTGCGCGACTATCGGGCGACGTTGGTCCGTGCAGACAGCAACCGTGCGCTGCACGCCTGTTCGCAGTTCACCGGGGATGTGTTGCTGGTGGAATCGGAAACTGACGATTACGTGCCCCACGCAACGATCATGAGTTACCGCGCCGCCTGTCAGCAGACGCATTCGCTGACGCACCGGATCATCGACGGCGCCGACCATGCCTTGAGCGAGCCGGTTTCGCAGCAGGCCTATACTTCGATTCTGGTGGACTGGATTACCGAGATGGTGGTGGGTGAGCGGTTGAGCATCATCCAGTCCACATGATTTGTTGTGGCTCTTCGGACGCCTTCGCGAGCAAGCCCGCTCCCACATTTGGAATGCGTTCTACCTGTGGGAGCGGGCTTGCTCGCGAAGGGGCCATCAGCCATAGCCACAAAATCAGGACGGTTTCTTCTCGATCCGCAACGCCTTGGCCTTGGCTTCCACCAGCAAATACATCACCACCGTAATCAACAACGGCAACAGAAAATAAATCGCCCGATACGCCAGCAACCCCGCCACCAGACTGCCCCGCGAAGCTTCGTGCTGCAGCAGCGCGACAAACACCGCTTCCAACACTCCAAGCCCCGCCGGAATGTGCGTGATGACTCCGGCAATCGCACTGATCAACAGCACTCCAAGCACCAACGGATAATCCAGTTTGCTCGGCAGCAGAGTGAAAATCACCGCCGCCATCAGCGACCAGTTCAATGCACCGAGCAGCAATTGCAGGACGGCCATGCGCAGTGATGGCAGGTTGATTTCCACCCCGCGAATCGACCACTCGCGGCGCTTGGAGAACTGGCACGCGGCGAGGTAACCGGCACTCAATAACAACAGCAGCACGCCGATGCCCTGCAACGCGGCGCTGCTGATTTTCCATCCCGGCGGCATGCTCACCAGGCCGCTGCTGAACACTACGCCGGCAATCGTCATATAACCGAACCAGTTGGTGGCCAGGCTCAGACCGAGAATCTTGGCGATGTTGCTTTTGCTCACCCCCAGGCGCGAATACAGCCGATAGCGCATGGCGATTCCGCCGACCCAGGCACTGAGATTGAGGTTGAACGCATAGCTGATGATCCCCACCGGGAGGATCTGTTTCCAGGTCAGGTCCTGACGAATGTAGGTGCGGCCGATCAGGTCGAAACTGGCGTAGGTGAGAAAGCTCAGCAGGGTCAGGCTGGCGGCAATGATCAGCGTGCGCACCTTGAAGTCGGCCAGGGTTTGCAGGACTTCCGCCCATTCGATACGGGTGGCGAACATCGTCAGCAACACGATCAGCGCGAGGAAGAACAGCAACGTCAGTGGGCGTTTCCAGCGACTCCAGCGAGAGTGAGTGGCGGGCGCAGACTGTGCGTGGGAATGGCTCATGACGTGCGCCCCCGAAACGGCTTGAGCCGCGGTTTGTGCGCCGGCAACCAACCGGCCATTGACGGGAAATGCCGCAGGAAGTGAAACACCAGAAACCCTACGGTCATGTGCCAGATCCGTCCTCGCGGGGACATGCTGGCGTCCATGGCCTTGCAGTGGTTCTGGCTCAGGTCTTCGAGGCGCTGAAACAAATGCTGATTGAACGCGCGATCGCGGATCAGCACGTTGGCTTCCAGGTTCAGCGACAGGCTCAGCGGGTCGAGATTGCTCGAGCCAACAGTGCTCCATTCCTCATCCACCAACGCGACTTTGCCGTGCAGCGGGCGCTGGCAATATTCGTGGATCTGCACGCCGGCCTTGAGCAGGTAGTCGTAGGTCATGCGCGCCGCCAGTTTGGCCACCAGCATGTCCGGTTGACCTTGCAGGATCAGCCGCACCTCGACGCCGCGGCGCGCGGCGTTGCGGATCTCGCGCAGCAGGCGGTAGCCGGGGAAGAAATAGGCGTTGGCGATCACCACCCGGCGTTTGGCCCGGCGCAATGCGTGCAAGTACACATCTTCGATGTCGGTGTGATGCTGATCGTTGTCGCGAAACACCAGACGTACCTGTCCGTCGTGATCGTTGAAAGCCATGTCCGCCCGGCGCTGACGCCGGCGCTGCCACCAGAACCGTGCGCGTCCCGGACGACCACTTTGCAGCAGGGCGAAGTGATGGATGTCAGCGACCGCCGGCCCCTGAATCTGCACCGCATAATCCTGTTTCGCCTCGGGGCCGAAATCGGCTAGGTGATCGCCGGAAAAGTTGATCCCGCCAATGAACGCGATCAGTCCGTCGACCACCACAATCTTGCGGTGCAGGCGGCGGAACCAGTTGGTGCGAATGCCCAGGTGCTTGGGCGCCGGGTCAAACATTTGCAGATGCACGCCCGCTTCGCTCAGTGCGGCGAGATAACCGGTGGTCAACTCGCCGCAACCAAAACCGTCGAGGCTGACAGTGGTGCGCACGCCACGCCGCGCGGCGTCGATCAGGATCTGCTGCAACTCTGCACCGACCTTGTCTTCGAAAACGATGAAGGTCTCCAGCAGAATTTCACTCTTCGCCGCACGCATGGCGTCGAACACCCGGGGGAAATACTCCTCGCCGTTTTCCAGCAACTCGACGCGGTTATTGCCCTGCCAGCCGTACTCGACGTCGACATGCCCGGGCTCGCGCACCGGCGGGTTGATGCTGATCGGTTCCACGGCGGATTTCTCCAGCGGTGCGCTGCTCATAGTTCGATCTCCACCGATAACGGGACGTGGTCGGAAAGGTGTGACCAGGGCCGGTTGGCCAGGACTTTCGGTTGGCTGGCCTTGAGGTTGCGCACGTAGATGCGGTCCAGGCGCAGGGTTGGCAGACGCGCCGGAAAGCTGCGCGCCGGTTTGCCGTGGTGCTCGGCGAACACCTCGCGCAGGCCGCAGGGTTCAAGCAACGCGTCGGCGCGCTGGCGCCAGTCGTTGAAGTCACCGGCGACGATCACCGGCGCGTTATCCGGCAGCTCCGCCAGACGCTCGCCGAGCAGTTTCAATTGCGCATTACGATGGCTTTCGCGCAGACCCAGATGCACGCAGATCGCATGCACTTCGACGCCATCGCCGGGCAGGCGCAGCACGCAATGCAGCAGCCCGCGGTTCTCGTGGCCGCTGATCGAGACGTCGAGGTTGTCGTGGCGGATGATCTGGAATTTCGACAGCAATGCATTGCCGTGATCGCCCTCCGGGTACACCGCGTTGCGCCCGTAGGCGAACTGCGGCCATAGACTGTCGGCGAGGAACTCGTATTGCGGCATCGTCGGCCAGTTGCTGTAGCGCTTGGGATGATGCTCGTGGGTGCCGTGGACTTCCTGCAAAAACACCACGTCGGCGGCCACGCTGCGCACCGCTTCGCGCAGCTCCGGGAGGATGAAACGTCGGTTGAGCGCAGTGAAACCCTTGTGGGTGTTGACCGTCAGCACGGTGAAACGACGCACCGATACTTCAACGCTGGTCTGCTCGTCGGTGAACCCGACCGGCTCTGGAATACTCATGCCAGCACCCCTTCGGCAGCCGGTTCACCGGGGGTGGTGGCGAGCGTTTTATCCAGCTCGAATCGGTGGAGCAAACTGCGCGCGTCGTAGGGCGCGCGGACTTTGATGTCGTTGTCGAAATAGCAGAACACTTCGCGGGATGTACGCGCCCGCGGCTTGAGGCGCGGCGCGATCAGATGCGCATCGCCCGGCTGCCGGCCGTGATGCCAGGCGTCGATGCGTTCAGCCCATTTGTTCAACGCGGCGTCGGTGTAGCCGCTGGCGTACAGCTCTTCGGCACCGTGCAGGCGCAGGTAGACGAAATCGCTGGTGAGGTCTTCGCGGTACGGCCATTTGCCGGCGGTGTCGGCGATCACCAGGGCGGTGTTGTAGCGTTTCAACAAGCGCACGAAGTTGGGGTCGATGAACGTGTCATTGCGCACTTCCACGGCATGGCGCAGCGGTTTTTTGCGCCAGGCTTTGAGGCTGGCGTGGCCGTGAAGATGTGAATCGTGTTGGCGGGCGAGGGCGGCGGCCGCTGCAGTATCGTGGGGCAACAATGAGAGGAAGTGTTCGAAGCGCTCAGGATCGAATTTGAAGTTCGGTGGAAACTGCCAGAGGATCGGCCCGAGTTTTTCCTTGAGCTCCAGCACCCCGGAGGCGAAGAAATTCGCCAGCGGTTTTTCGATCTCGCGCAAGCGCCGGACGTGGGTGATGAAGCGTGGCGCCTTGACGCTGAACACGAAGTCGTCCGGCGTTTCGTCGTACCACTGCGCGTAACGTTCGGGTCGTTGCAACGCATAGAACGATCCATTGATTTCGATGCTGTTGACCGCCCGCGAAGCGAATTGCAGTTCGCGCTTCTGCGCCAGTCCTTTCGGGTAGAAATCCCCGCGCCACGGAGCGTAGCGCCAGCCGGAAATACCGATGTGAATCGTTGCCATGCCGCCCTCCCGTTGTCAGTCCTCGTACAGCCTGTGTCTGTTGATGACTGCGGGCGGTTCGGGAAAGTTTCGGTGGCGTTACGGACGGTACATCCCTGAGAGCAACACAAAGCTAATGTGGGAGGGGGCTTGCTCCCGAAGGCGGTCGTTCAGTCAACATCAATGGCGACTGATACACCGACTTCGGGAGCAAGCCCCCTCCCACAGGGTTACTCAGTGGCCCGTGAATACTCGGCCTTGAGCCGGTTCGGCATAGGCCGGACCGAGCCGATCCAGTCGACCGCTCCATGCGGTGAGTGCCAGCGCCACCAGCACCACCAGACCACCGATCCACGCCGTATGAATCAGGCCCAGATGTTCGACGATCAACCCGCCGCCCCACGCCCCACCGGCAATCCCGAGGTTGAACGCAGCAATGTTCAGCCCGGATGCCACGTCCACTGCCCGCGGTGTGTGATGTTCAGCCTGACGCACCACATACACCTGCAACCCCGGCACGTTGCCAAACGCCACCGCGCCCCACACCAGCACTGTCGCCAACGCCAGCCATGGATTGGCGGCGGTGAAGGTCAGTACGAACAGCACCGCCGCCAGCAGGGCGAAGATGATTTTCAGGGCGCTGATCGGCCCACGCTTGTCCGCCAGTTTGCCGCCCCAGATATTGCCGACCGCCACCGACACGCCGTATACCAGCAACACCAGGCTGACGGTGCCGGCGCTGAAACCGGAGAGGTCCTGCAGGATCGGCGCGAGGAAGGTGAAGGCGATGAACGAGCCGCCGTAACCGATCGCGGTCATGCCGTACACCAGCAGCAGACGCGGTTGTTTCAGCACTTGCAGTTGCTGCAGCAAGGACGCCGGTTTGCTGTGGGCGATGTTGTTCGGCACATACAGCAGGCTGCCGATGAAGGCGATCACACCCAACGCCGAGACGGCGAGAAAGGTTTCGCGCCAGCCGAAATGCTGACCAATGAAGGTGCCCAGCGGCACGCCGGTGACCAACGCCACGGTGAGGCCGGTGAACATTATGGCAATCGCGCTGGCAGCTTTTTCCTTGGGCACCAGGCTGGTGGCGATGGTCGAGCCGATGGAGAAGAACACCCCGTGCGCCAGACCCGTGACGATCCGCGCCAGCACCAGCGATTCATAACTCGGCGCCAGCCAGGCCAGCAGGTTGCCGAGGGTGAACAACACCATCAGCGACAGCAGCAACAATTTGCGCGGGACTTTGCCGGTGAGGGCGGTCAGCACCGGCGCGCCAATGGCGACGCCCAGTGCATACAGACTGACCAGCAGCCCGGCGGACGGCAGGCTGACGCCGAGATCGGCGCCGATGGTGGGCAACAGGCCAACGATGACGAACTCGGTCGTCCCGATGGCGAATGCGCTGAGGGTCAGCGCGAGCAAGGCAATGGGCATGACAGCACTCCGGTAGAGGTTTGAATGGAGCGCAGTGTCGGGGTTTGTGTTGTGCGGAAAAATACAGGGTTGGGCATTTGATATTTGCTGCTGGCGCAAATATCCACGGAGTGCTGTGAATTCTGTGGTGAGGGGATTTATCCCCGATGGGTTGCGAAGCAACCCCAAACGGTTCCAAAGGGTGTGAAAGCAGATGTCTACGACTGCTGCGCAGCCGATCGGGGATGAATCCCCTCACCACAGGGGGAAGGTCATTGACCCAAAAACCGAACTTGTCCGCCATTCACCGATCAGTTCCTTACAGGTTCAGCCAAGAGGGATCGGAGTTTTGATCAAGTTCAGGATCGCCATTCTGCTGGGAGCGCTACTGTTTCTCGGCGCCAGCGAACTCGAAGCCGCCACGCTGCCGGGTGTTCCGGCCGCTGCTGAAGAACCGGCCAAACCCGAGCCGATTGTGCAGGGTGGTCTGCTCGGCGCGATCAGTTCGAGCATCGACGACGTGCAGGACAAACTCGATCTCAATGAACATCTGGTCGACGCCTGGCGTCTGCGTGCCGACCGTGCGGCGGACGAAGTCGACAGACTGGTCAACCAGCCGTCGAACCGCTCCGGCTGGAGCGTCGCCGGGGATTTCCTGATGTTGTCCAGCGTGTGGCTTGGCGCCTTTGCGTTGCTCACGGTGCTCGGCAGCCTGCTGGCCAAGCGGCTGAGTCAGGGTCGTTGGCTGCGCACCCGCCAGCGCAGTCAGGATCTGGCGGGTTACCTGCTGCCGTACACCGTGCCGGCGCTGATCTGCCTGCCGCTGACGCTGTACGTCAGCCACTTTCTGCAAGCCTCGGTGGGTCGGGCGCTGGCGTTGTGTCTGGCGTATGCCACCAGCAGCGGGATTTTCTCCACCTCGATGCTGTTGTGCGTGGTGGTGATGTTCAACGTCGGCCACAAACGACCGGCCGCGCGGATTATCCGCGACTACTGCCCGAAACCGCTGTTCCTGATCGGCTTTCTCGCCGCCCTCAGTGATGCGTTGACCAGCCCACAGATCGCCCGTCAGTTGGGCGGCAATATCACCAGCAGCGTTGCGGTGTTCACCGGACTGATCGCCTCGATCATCTTTGGTCTGCTGGTGATTCGCCTGCGTCGGCCAGTGGCGCATCTGATTCGTAATCGACCGCTGGCGCAACGTTTGAAACAGCCGTCGCTGCAGGAGTCGCTGCGGATTTTTTCCGGGCTCTGGTACTGGCCGATTGTGTTGATGGTGCTGGTTTCGGCGGTGAATCTGATTGGTATCGGCGAAGACAATCAGAAGGCCCTGCGCTGTGCGCTGTTCACCACGGTGCTGCTGATCGGCACGGTGTTCCTCAGCACCATCCTCCAGCACCTGTTCAAGTCGCGAAAGGCCGAAGCGATCCAGCGCAGCAGCGCCTACAAGGAACGCTTTCTCAGCCTGTTGCACGCGTTGCTGCGGATCGTTATTGCGATTGCCTTCATCGATATTCTCGGGCGGATCTGGGGCGTTTCACTGCTCGATTTCGCCCAGAGCAGCACGATCGGCCGGGCGATCAGTAATGCGTTGAGTAGCATCGGCCTGATCTTCCTCGTCACCTGGCTGCTGTGGGTGGTGCTCGACACGGCGATTCAAGAAGCGCTGAAACCGCCGGTGAGCAAACGCTCGTCGCGCCAGCCCAGCACCCGGGTGAAAACCATCCTGCCGCTGCTGCGCAATGCGATCAAAATCATCCTGGTGGTGATCTGCGCGATCACCACCATGGCCAACCTCGGCATCAACGTTGCGCCACTGCTGGCCGGTGCCGGGGTGGTCGGTCTGGCCATCGGTTTCGGTTCGCAGCAACTGGTGCAGGACGTGATCACCGGGCTGTTCATCATCATCGAAGACACCCTGTCGATCGGCGACTGGGTGGTGCTTGATTCCGGGCATGCCGGCACCGTCGAAGGCCTGACCATTCGCACCCTGCGCCTGCGTGACGGCAAGGGCTTCGTGCACTCGGTGCCGTTCGGCCAGATCAAGGCAGTGACCAACCAATCACGGCAGTTCGCCTATGCATTTTTCTCGGTGCAGTTCACTTACGACACCGATGTCGACAAGGCCATCGAGCTGATCCGCGAGACTGGTGATTCGATCCGTGAAGACCCGTTCCTCAAGTACAACCTGCAGGGGCCGCTGGATGTGTTCGGGGTGGACCGGATGGACTTGAACGGCGTGGTGCTGACCGCACAATTCCGTACCGTGTCGGGCGGGCAGTATGCAGTGAGCCGGGCGTTCAACCAGCGTTTGAAAAAGCTTGTGGATAACAGTCCTGACGTGCATTTCGCGCAGACTTATCCACAGCAGGTCTTGTTGCCCAAGCGGCAGGGTGAGGGGGAGTTGGTGGCGAGCGAGGCGCCACAGGAATCGCGGACCTAAGGCGGGTTTCTGGATAGGGCTACTGGCCCTTTCGCGAGCAGGCGTCAGTTCAGCTCACATCAATGCCGGATCAGCTTGCTCCGCACCTGCTCCATGACCACCTGATCCAGTTCACTCCAGAAAACCTGCTTGCCGGCAATCTCCGCCGCCACCGGCAAGCCATCCCGATACACCAACCGATTACTCACCAACGCTGGCACCTTCGCTCCCGGCAGCAATGTCCCCGCCAGGTTCAATGGATCCACCCCGCACACCGCGATCAAACTGCCGTCATGCGCTCGCCGCCGAACCTCCCGCAACAACGGAATCGCCTCGGGCAAGGCAAACTGTTCCCCCGCCAGCCCACTGACAAAGCGCCCGCCACGAATCTCGCCACGGGCCTCCAGCCGATGAAACGTGCGCAGCAATTCGCGCCAGCTCGGCAGCCAGTCCGCTTCGCGCTCCAGCAGACGCCAGAACACCACACCGTAGCGGCGCAGCAACGTCATGGCGACATGTTCGAGGGTTTCGGGTGACGCCATCTGGCCGCTTTCCAACGGTGGCCCGCGCCGCAACAACGCCCAGCGCCCGGCATCGTCCATGCCACCGACAAACGCCCCGCGCCCGCGTCGACTGCTGCGTTGCTGGCGCTTGCTCGCCGGGGTGATCAGGGCGCGTAAACCGGCGAAGCTGTCGGCTTTACCAGGCCGGCGCCGACCAGTTCCTGCAAGGCGATTTCCAGCTCGGTGCGCAGCAGATGCGCCTCGTGAATCAACTCATCGAAAAACAGCGCGCCGTGCTGACTCAGCGCTTCGTAGACCTTTTGCGCTTTCGGCGACAGTTCGCTGACCGGCGTTTGCTCGGCCAATGCACTCCACAACCCGACCTGACTGCGCGGCAGCAGCACAATCGGCGTACTGCGCAACGCCGTGCCGCTGACTTTCTGCCGGGCGCTGAGGCGCGTCCAAACCAGTTTGCCGTTGCGGCACAGGTCATCCAGCCAGCTCGGCGAATAGTCTTTCAGGCGCGCCGGGAGAATGTCGCTGTCCCACGCGGAGGCCGCTGCCGGGTAACCTTCGAACTGGCCGACAATCGCCGGCAACACCGCGCTGCCCTGAGCGCGCGTAGCGGAGGACAGATGCTGCCAGTCGAACAGAAAACGCATGAAATCCTGCAGAGCCACCGGCTCGATTTCCCGGCGCAAACGCTTGACCGTGTAGCGATGAATGCGCGCCAGCAGATGCCGTTCGCACCATTCCTCAACCGTCGCGCCCGGGGTGAATTTACCGCGCAGCACGTAGCCTTCGCGCTCCAGTTGCGCGAGGGCCTGATTGACCTGCGGTATCGGCAACACGAGTGGTTCGGCAATGGCGGCTAACGGCAGCGGGCCAAATGCGCCCAGTCGCGCGCGGAGCACTTCGACCAGCGCTTCCTCTAACGTCCAAGGTTCGTTGAAACCGGGCAAGGCCTCTTGCTGCGGTTGCAGCGTGGCCTGTGGATAAAGCGCCAACAGGCAGGTCAGGCGTTCTCGCGCCAGCCACAACGAGCCAGGCTGTGGATGTGTAGTGACTGTGAGGCCGTCTTCGCGAGCAGGCTCGCTCCCACAGTTGACAGTGTTCCAACTGGCGGAACGCGGTTGAATGTGGGAGCGAGCCTGCTCGCGAAGCTTTTCTTTTGCCGTTACTGGCGGAACGGCCAAGCGGCAGGCGCGACCGCTCGCAGTCAGCGCGTCAAGCCATTCGCGCCAGTGTTCGCCAGCCTGAACTTCAAGGTCGCTGATGCAGGCAAGGCTCATCAGCGCCTCGTGCATTTCATCGACGTTGGCCGGCGTCGGCCACGCTTCTTCACGTACCGCGTTAATGGCGTCTGCGTCCAGCGCACCGAGATCATCAGTGGACTGCGGATCGCTCCAGCGCCGGTTGATCACCGCTTGGGTGCGGCGTTCTTCCAGCGGCGCATCGTCGAGAAAGCTGTACGGCCGCGCGCTGAGAATTTCTGCCGCCAGCGGTGACGGTGCCGGCAGATCGCGGCTGATCAATCGCACCTCGCCGCGCTCCATGCGCCGCAGCAGGTTGAGCCAGCCGTCGCTGTCCATGGCCTCGTGCAGGCAGTCGTCGAGGGTTTGTTCCACCAGCGGATGTTCAGGGACTTCCCGCTCGCCGGCGAGGTTTTCCAGGCAGGCAATCTGATCGGGGAACACGCTGGCAATCAGGTCTTCGCTTTTCATCCGCTGCAACTGCGGCGCGACTTTGCGCCCGCCGGTAAAACGCGGCAGCGCCAACGCCACCCCGGCATTCCAGCGCCAGCGCACACCGAACAATGGCGCGTCGAGAATTGCCTGAATCAGGATGTGCTCGGCGCTGTTGCTGTGCAGGTACCGCCAGACATCATCCAGTTCGAAACTGTGGCTGGTGGACAGCGACAGGACGATCGCGTCTTCGCTGGCGGCAGCCTGCAATTCGAAGTTGAAGGTGCGGCAGAAACGCTTGCGCAGGGCGAGGCCCCAGGCGCGGTTGATGCGGCTGCCGAACGGTGAATGGATGATCAACTGGGTGCCGCCGGACTCGTCGAAAAACCGTTCCATCAACAGCGTGTCCTGCGAGGGCAGGGCGCCGAGGGTCAGGCGAGCGCGGGCGAGATAGTCCACCAGTTGTTCGGCGCTGGCGCGGTTCAGGCCGAGGGTTGCGGTCAGCCAAACGAGCGCCGGTTGCAGATCGCCGGGGCTGGCGCCGAGCAACAGGTCGAGAGTCGCTTGCAGCCGCGCCACCGCCGCAGACAATTCATCGCTGCGCCCCGGGGCTTCGCCGAGCCAGAACGGAATGGTCGGCGGCTGGCCCTGAGCATCCTCGACCCGCACCTTGCCGGTTTCAACCCGCAGGATTCGGTAGGAGGTGTTGCCGAGCTGGAACACATCACCCGCGATACTTTCCACGGCAAAGTCTTCATTGACGCTGCCGATGCTCAGGCCTTGCGGTTCGAGCAGCACGCTGTAGTCGGCATTATCGGGGATGGTGCCGCCGCTGGTCACGGCGGTCAGTTGCGCGCCACGGCGGCCACGCAGGGTGCGGCTGACCGCATCGCGGTGCAGGTAGGCGCTGCGGATGCCCTGACGACCGTTGTAGCCTTCGGCGAGCATCGTCAGCAGCGCCTGATAGTGTTTTTCGTCGAGATCGCGGTAGGGCGAGGCTTTGCGAAACAGCGCCAGCAGCGCGTCTTCCGCCCATTCCCGGCAACTGACTTCGGCGATGATCTGCTGCGCCAGCACATCCAGCGGCGCTTGGGGGATGTGCAGGGTGTCGAGTTCGCCACGGCGCACGCAGTCGAGCAGGGCGGCGCACTCGATCAGGTCGTCGCGAGTAGTGGCGAACAAGCGGCCTTTGGGCGTACCGCCGACCTGGTGCCCGGAGCGCCCGACTCTTTGCAGAAACCCGGCAATCGAGCGCGGCGAGGCGATCTGACAGACCAGATCGACTTCGCCGATATCGATGCCCAATTCCAGCGAAGCCGTGGCGATCAGCACTTGCAGTTCGCCACGCTTGAGCCGCTGTTCGGCGTCGAGGCGGAATTCTTTGGCCAGGCTGCCGTGATGCGCGGCCACCGCGTGTTTGCCCAGCCGTTCGCTGAGGTGTCGGCTAAGGCGTTCGGCCAGGCGCCGGGTGTTGACGAAAATCAGCGTGGTGCGGTGTTCGCGGGCCAGTTCGGCGAGCCGGTCATAAACCAGTTCCCAGACGTCGTTAGCCATCACTGCCGACAACGGCACCGGCGGCACCTCGATGCCCAGATCCCGTGGCCGGGCGTGGCCGATGTCGATGATTTCGCAGGGGCGATCGGTGCCTACCAGAAACCGTGCCACGGCATCGATCGGCTTTTGCGTGGCGGACAAGCCGATGCGGGTCAAGGGTTCGGCACACAGCGCCTGCAGGCGTTCGAGGCTCAGCGCCAGATGACTGCCGCGTTTGCCAGCAGCGATGGCGTGGATCTCGTCGATGATCACCGTGCGCGTGCTGCCGAGCATTTTGCGTCCGGACTCGGAGCCAAGCAGCACGTACAGCGATTCCGGAGTGGTCACCAAGATGTGCGGCGCACTTTTGCGCATGGCGACGCGGTCTTTTTGCGGGGTGTCGCCGGTGCGCACCGCCGTGGTGATCTGCAGTTCGGGCAGGCCCGTCTGGCGCAACTGCTCGGTGATTCCGGCCAGCGGAGTTTGCAGGTTGATGCGGATGTCATTGGACAACGCCTTGAGCGGCGAAACGTAGACCACCAGAGTTTCGTCTGGCAGGCCTTCGGGATTTTCCAGGCCACGGTGGACGAGGTCGTCAAGCACGGCGAGGAATGCAGTGAGGGTTTTGCCGGAGCCGGTGGGCGCGGCGATCAGCGTCGAGCGGCGCTGGCGGATCAACGGCCATGCGCGGGCCTGGGCGGCGGTGACCGTCGGGAACGTCTCGCAGAACCAGGCGCTGACGGCGGGGTGAAAGCCTGCCAGGGCGGCGTCCTTGGGGATGGGCAGATTCATGGCTCAAGTTATGCGGGTGGGGGCGGCAAGATGCAAGTACCGCTGGGATCTTCAGCGTTTGGCCGGGCCTCTTCGCGAGCAAGCCCGCTCCCACAGGGGAATGCGGTCAACTGTGGGAGCGGGCTTGCTCGCGAAGAGGCCTGCTGCAACGCCACAAATGCCAGGGATCTACACTTTACGGGTGACGGTTGCGCACTAAACCCGCAAAATGCAACGATTCCGGCAATTATCGACGACGGGTGTCACCAGCACCGTCGCTAAAGCCATCGTTCCAATCAGACTGGGCCTGCTGACTCTATGCGAATGCGCCTTATGTTACTGGGCGGCGGAAATGCCCTTGGGCAGGCGCTGATTCGCCTCGGTGCGGAAGAAGACATCGGTTTCCTCGCCCCCCGCCCGCCAGAAGACGGCTGGGATGCCGCGAGCCTGACGCAACTGCTCGACGATACCCGTCCGGATGCGTTGATCAACCTCGCCTACTATTTCGACTGGTTCCAGGCCGAGACCGTCAGCGAAAGCCGTCTGGCCGGGCAGGAACGCGCCATCGAACGGCTGGCCGAGCTGTGCCAGCACCACAACATCATCCTCGTGCAGCCTTCCAGCTATCGGGTGTTCGACGGTTCGCGGGCGACCGCCTACAGCGAAAAGGACGAGCCGGTGCCGTTGGGCCTGCGCGGTCAGGCGCTGTGGCGCATCGAGCAAAGTGTTCGCGCCACTTGCCCGCAACACGTGTTGCTGCGCTTCGGCTGGCTGCTCGATGACAGCCCTGAAGGTACCCTCGGGCGCTTCCTCGCCCGCGCCGAACAACCGGACGAATTGCTCATGGCCGATGACCGCCGGGGCAATCCGACCCCGGTGGATGACGCGGCACGGGTGATCATTTCGGTGCTCAAGCAACTCGATTGCGCAGCGCCGCTGTGGGGCACTTACCATTACGCCGGCCACGAAGCGACCACCCCGCTGGCGCTCGGGCAGGCGATTCTGACCGAGGCGCGCAGCCTGCATCAGCTGGCAATCGAAGCGCCGACCGCTCAGGCGCATGCCGCGCGGCCGGACGCCGCCGAGGAACCGCAACACGCGGTACTCGCCTGCAAGAAAATTCTGCACACTTTCGGGATCAAGCCCCGCGCCTGGCGCGCCGCGCTCCCCGCTTTACTGGATAGGTTCTATCGTCATGGCTAAACGCCCAGTTTTAATCACCGGCGGTGCCGGTTTCATCGGCTCCCACCTTACAGACGCCTTGCTTGCCAAGGGACACTCGGTGCGGATTCTGGACGATCTGTCGACCGGCAAACGCGCCAACCTTCCACTGGACAACTCCAGGGTTGAGCTGCTGGTGGGTGATGTTGCCGATGCGGCGCTGGTCGCGCAGGCAATGCAAGGTTGCAGTGCTGTTGCGCATCTGGCCGCAGTGGCTTCGGTGCAGGCATCTGTGGATGACCCCGTGAAAACACACCAGAGTAACTTCATCGGTACCCTGAATGTCTGCGAGGCCATGCGCCAGGCCGGGGTCAAGCGTGTGGTGTACGCTTCCAGCGCAGCGGTGTACGGCAACAACGGTGAGGGTGAGTCGATTGACGAAGACACTCCGAAAGCCCCACTGACGCCCTACGCTTCGGATAAGTTGGCAGGAGAGTACTATTTCGACTTCTACCGTCGGCAGCATGACCTGGAACCGGTGATCTTTCGCTTCTTCAACATCTTTGGTCCACGCCAGGATCCATCCTCGCCGTACTCCGGTGTCATCAGCATCTTCAGCGAACGCGCCCAGAAGGGCCTACCGATCACCGTGTTCGGCGATGGCGAGCAGACGCGTGATTTCTTGTACGTCGAGGATCTGGTGTATCTGCTGGCGCAAGCCATCGATAAACCGCAAGTAGAGGTCGGCGCGGTGAATGTCGGCTGGAATCAGTCGACCAATCTCAAGCAGATGCTTGCCGAACTGGAACAGATTGTTGGTGAGCTACCACCTGTCAGCTACGGTCCGGCCCGCTCGGGAGACATCCGTCACTCACGGGCGAACAACCGTCGTTTGCTGGAGCGTTTCACACTGCCGGCGCAAACTTCGATGAGTGTCGGGTTGGCCCGCTTGCTCGGAAGGTGAGTTTGGGGCAGACATGAAAAAGGCGCCTTTTTACAGGCGCCTTTTTCACGGCCGGAATTTGTCGCTAATCCTGTGGCGAGGGGATTTATCCCCGATCGATCACGAAGTGATCGTCGTCAGTTCTAAGCCTGCTCACCCAAAGCCTCATTCACCACCACGTGAACGTTCCTGGTTGAATCTGCCTTAGAACTTGTAGCCCAGACCCACCATGTACACAAACGGATCGACATCAACATTGACCTTGGCACGGGTGCCCGGTGCCACGGCGTTATTCTCGACGGTGGCGCGGGTGTCGATGTCGATGTAGCGCACCTGGGCGTTGAGCATGATGTTGTCGGTCAGCATGTAGTCAGCGCCGACCTGCCAGGCCAGGCCCCAGGAGTTTTTCGCCTTGAAGTTGCTGAAGCCGTTGGACTGGGCTTCGCTGCCGACGTGCTCGTCGTAGATCCAGGTGTAGTTGATGCCGCCGCCGATGTAGGGCTGGAACGGCGATTTCGCATCCAGCGGGTAGTACACGACGCTGAGGGTGGGCGGCAGGTGTTTCAGGGTGCCGAGTTTGCCGTTGGCGGCTGGCAGCGCAGTGCCTTTGATTTTTACGTCATGCTCGAACGGCGAGGCGGCCAGCAACTCGATACCGATGTTGTTGGTCAGCATGTAGGCGAAGTTCAGACCCAGTTGGGTGTCGCTGCTCATGGTCGCCTTGCCGCCCAGGTTGGTGCCGCTCAACGGACCCTGATCGACCTTGACATTGGAGCTGTCGGCCTTCGGGTTGACGGTGATCGCACCGGCGCGAACGATGATGTCGCCGGCTTCGTGAGCGTGGGCGAGCGGGGCTGCGAGCGCGAGGGCAAACAGCGAGGCGCTGAGCAAGGACTTGTTCATGGGGGCTCCAAAAGGACGTTAAAAGTTTCTGATGTCCTATGGTATGAAGCCAACTGATACGGTCTTTTGACTCAGCTCAATGAAACAGTGATGCCGCGGTTTTTTGTGGAACCTTGGCCGGCCCCATCGCGAGCAAGCCCGCTCCCACTTTGGAACGCGGTCACCTGTGGGAGCGGGCTTGCTCGCGAAGAGGCCGGATCAAACAATACAAAAACTACCGGGATTCACTCCGGCAGCTCATACACATAAATCTTGTCAGCCGCCATCTGATACCCGGCATCGGCCAGTTCGCTGGTGGACGCCTTGACCTGCAACGGTCCCTCGACCCAGTACGGCTGATACAGCTCGTCGAGCTTCACGCCCAGCTCGCTTTTCACATGCACGATCTGGTTCGACGGCGGTGGCGGCACATGGATGCAGGCGCCGAAGTACGGCACCAGCAGGAAGTCGGTGGTGCGTCCCTCTTCGTTGACTTCCAGCGGCACGATGTAGCCCGGCAGGCGGATGTTCTGCCCATCGAGACTCTGCACTACCGGTGCATTGGGCATGTCCTGTTTGGCGGCTGGCGCCGACTCGGCGGACAGCGCATCACTCATCTTCGACATGTCGTGCAACGGCGTCATGTTCGGCACTTCCGGCGCGGCGTCCGGCGGGATCATCTCCGACCAGGTCAGGTCTTTCGGCGCCGCTGCCCACACAGGCAGGGCAACCAGCAACAGCAGCGCAAGCACGGCGCGGGGCATGGTGAACATCCTCATAAACGGATCGACAGGCCATCGGCCAGGGATTGGCGATACGCGCGCCAGGCCGGCACGCTGCCCATCAGCAGCGCGGCTGCCAGAATGCCACCGAGCAGCGTCCATTCATACTCGCTCGGCCACGCCAGTGGCAGATACAAACCGTAATTGGCCTGCACATAACCCTGCGCGGCGGCGATGCCGATGTACAGCAATGCCAGTCCGGCGATTACGCCGGTCAGCGCCAGGGCAAAGGCTTCCAGCACCAGCAGGCTCGCGATGTGCCACGGCCGCGCACCGACCGAACGCAGAATCGCCATCTCGCGGCGGCGCTCGTTGAGGCTGGTGAGAATCGCCGTGAGCATGCCGATCAACCCGGTCAGCACCACGAACAGCGAGACCACGAACAGCGCCTTTTCAGCGGTGCTCATCAGGCTCCACAACTCCTGCAAGGCCACGCCCGGCAGGATCGCCAGCATCGGCTCGCCACGGAACTCATTGATCTCGCGTTGCAGGGCGAAGGTGGAAATCTTGCTGTTGAGGCCGAGCATGAACGCGGTGATCGCCTGCGGCGTCAGGTCCATGTTGCGTGCCTGATCTGCGGTGATCCGGCCGTTGCCCCGGGCCGGCACCCCGTTGTGCCAGTCGATGTGAATCGCCTCCATGCCGCCGAGGCTGATGTGCAGCGTGCGATCCACCGGGGTACCCGTGCGCTTGAGAATGCCGACCACGGTGAATGGCTTGTCGTCGTGTTTGACCAGACTGATAGCCGCCACACCATGGGCCAGCACCAGTTGGTCGCCGAGCTTGTAATGTAGCGCTTCGGCGACTTCGGCGCCGAGCACCACTTCGAACGGATCGGTGGCAAACGCCCGGCCGTCAGCCAGTTGCAGATGCTGCTGGCGCCCGTACTGGTAATGCTCGAAATAGGCTTCGGTGGTGCCCATCACCCGATAGCCGCGATGGGAGTCGCCGAGGGACATCGGGATCGCCCATTTCACTTTCGGGTTGCTGGCGAAATGTTCGAAGCTGTCCCAACGGATGTTGTTGGTCGCGTTACCGATGCGGAACACCGAGTACAACAGCAGGTTCACCGAACCGGAGCGGGCGCCGACGATCAGGTCAGTGCCGCTGATGGTGCTGGCGAAACTGGCCTTGGCCTCGGTGCGCACGCGCTCGACGGCAAGTAACAGGCACACCGACAGAGCAATGGCGAACGCGGTGAGCAGGGCGGTAAAGCGGCGGTTGGCCAGGCTGGCCATGGCCAGACGAAACAGATACATCTCAGACCTCGGCAGACGTGGCGGCGCGATTGAGCTCGGCCAGGGACAGGTGGCGGTCGAACAGCGGCGCCAGGCTCTGGTCGTGGCTGACGAACAACAGGCTCGATCCGGCTTCGCGGCATTCGGCGAACAGCAGACGGATAAAGTTTTCCCGGGCGTCGTAATCCAGCGCCGAGGTCGGTTCGTCGGCGATCACCAGTTCGGGTTGGCCGATCAACGCGCGAGCGGCGGCGACCCGTTGCTGCTGACCGATCGACAGCGAATCGGCGCGACGACCGAGGATGCTTTCATCTTTCAGGCCCAAGTGGGCGAGCAGGGTGGCGGCGGCCTGATCGACGCTGCCGTGACGCTGTTTCGCCCGCTCGGCACGCAATCTGGAGAAGTGGCACGGCAACTCGACGTTCTCGCGTACCGAAAGAAACGGCAGCAGGTTGAACTGCTGGAAGATGTAGCCAGTGTGATCGACGCGAAAGCGGTCGCGGGCGCCGGCACCCAGCTCGGTCAGTTCCTGGCCGAGCAGGCGAATGCTGCCGCGCCCGGGTTTCTGCACGCCACCGAGCAGGCCGAGCAGGGTGGTCTTGCCACTCCCGCTGGGGCCTTTGAGGAACAGGGTTTCGCCCGGTTCCAGGCGAAACGCCGGGATGTCCAGCAGCGGCGGGTGACCGGGCCAGTTGAAGCCCAGGTCGGACAGTTCGATGAGTGCTTGGGTCATGGCACCAGTTTCATGGAGTGAACACATAACCCTGTGGGAGCGGGCTTGCTCGCGAACGCGGTGGATCAGCCAAATCCATGTTGACTGACACACCGCATTCGCGAGCAAGCCCGCTCCCACAGGGGATTATCGGTGTGATCAGAAATTCAAGGCAGCCGCCTTGGCCGTCACTTCGGTACCCTGCTGGCCGCTCGGGCCGATCAGTTGTACCTGAATTTTCTGAGTGGCCGGGAAGGTATTGAAGACGTTCGCCAGATCCAGCGTCTTCAAGGCACCTGGTGCAGCGCAACTGAATTGGTAGTGTGCGTGGATTTCGCTGTGATCGTGGTGATGCGCTTCACCACCCTTGGCATCTTCGTCGTGGTCATCATCGTCATGCTCGTCGGCAGCCGGTTTGTCGCCGAACAGCGGGCTTTCCAGTTCCTGGCTGGTGACCTTGCAACCGGCGGCGGCTGGCAGGCTGAACAGCGCCAGCGGGTTTTCCAGTTTGGTGCGCGCGGCCACGACTTTGGCTTTGTCGGCGTCGCTGGCGGCGGCGTGTTCGAAGCCCACCAGGTTCATCGCCGGGCTTTCCAGTTCCAGCTCCAGGGTCTGGCCGTCGAGTGCGGCGTTCAAGCGGCCGACGCCATGTTCGTGGGCGCCGAGGCTGCCGTGCTCATGGTCATGATCGTGCTCATCGGCGGCATGGGCGATGGCCAGCGGCAACAGGGCAAACGGCAAAGCGAGCAGCAGACGACGCATGGCGGTCTCCGGAAAATAAAGTGAAGAGTTTGTTATGTAATCTTATAACGAAAGTTCGCAGAGTTTGCCCGTGCGCTTGGCGTTGCACAAGTCCCGTGGGAGCATGCAGGTCAGAAATGTGCAGGAGCGAAGCAGATGTTGCGGATACGCGGAACCGTCGGCGCGACGCCGGTGGATTTGACGGTGGAGCTGGATGACAGTGATTGGGTGAAGCTCGGCGCAGCCCTTGGCGCGCAGCCGCAGGGTGATCAGCCTGAAGCGGCATTGAGCACGCCGGCAGTGAAGCCACTGAACCAGGACGATGCGTTGTGGCAGGTCGCGCAGGATCTGTTGCGCAAGGCCGGGCAACTCAGCGGGCCAGATCTTCTGGAGCAGCTTGAGGGATTGACCGGCAGCGCGGCCGCAGGCAAACGCCTGCTGGTGCGCTTGCGCCACAGTTCACAGGTGAAAGTGGCGAGCGGCGGCGATACGCCGCTCTACAGCTGGGTCGAGTGAGCGCTTAGTACAGCGCAGCGAAGACCTTGCGCCGGTAAGCGGTCACCAGCGGATGATCGTTGCCCAGCAGTTCGAACACCTGCAGCAACGTCTTGTGCGGCAACCCTTCGCCGTAGCTACGGTTACGGATGAACAGTTTGAGCAACGCCTCCAGCGCCGCTTCGTATTGCTGACGCGCCAGTTGCTGGATCGCCAGTTGATACACCGCTTCGTCGTCTTGCGGATCTTTGGCCAGACGCGCCTTGAGGTCGGCAGCATCCGGCAGATCACGGGCAAGTCCCAGGAACTTGATCTGCGCCTTGGCCCCGGCCAGTGCAGCCTTGTGCTCATCGCTCTTGACCGCGTCGAGCACGGTTTGCGCTTCGCCCAGTTCGCCGCGCTCGGTCAGGCAGCGGGCGTAGAGGATCAGCGCCTTGGCGTTGCTGTTGTCTTCGGTGAGCATGACCACCAGCGCCGCTTCCGCGTCAGCGAAACGCCCTTCATCGAACAGCGCCTGCGCCTGTTCGAACGGATCGGCAGCGGCCGGCGGCGGCATTTGCACATGCGGCTCAAGCAACGCGCGCACTGCGGATTCCGGTTGCGCACCGGCAAAACCGTCCACCGGTTGACCGTCCTTGAACAGCACCACGGTTGGCAGGCTGCGGATGCCGAAGCGGGCGACGATGTCCTGTTCGATGTCGCAGTTGACCTTGGCCAGCAGCAGTTCGCCCTGATAGCTCTCGGCAATGCCTTGCAGCATCGGCATCAACGCCTTGCACGGCGCACACCACTCGGCCCAGAAATCCACCAGCACCGGTTTGTTGAAGGAGGCTTCGATCACCGACTGGTCGAAATCGGCAGTCGTGGCGTCGAAGATGTACGGCGTTTGCTGACTCATGGGGAATCTCGTAAAAGCGTGGATGGGGCAACTATACGGCTTGGCGGGGTGTGGCCGGAAGCGGTCAGTCTTTGAGAGGTGTGTTGCCTGCCAGAATGCTTTCGCGAGCAGGCTCGCTCCCACATTTGGAATGCGTTACCCCTGTGGGAGCGAGCCTGCTCGCGAAGCTTTTAGTCACGCCGGGCATGGTAAAGACTCACATGTCTGAACTCTTCCGGCTCCGCCAGATCCGGCAAGGTCATCGCCTCAAGCATTTCGATTCGCTCATACAACGGATGGCGAAAATCCCGGACCCGTGAATCCGCCACCAGCGCCTCGCGGCCACGGCTGAGAAACGCATCGAGCAGCGGCAGGTTCTCGCGGTCGTAGAGCACGTCCGCCACCAGAATCAGATCGAAGCGATCGGCCTCGGCAAAGAAGTCCGTCGAATAACTCATCTGCACATCATTGAGTTCAGCGTTGGCCCGGCACGCGGCAATTGCCAGCGGATCAAGATCACAGGCAACCACCTCCAACGCCCCGGCCTTCACCGCAGCAATCGCGGCGATCCCGGAACCGGCGCCGAAATCCAGCACCCGCTTGCCGCGCACCCACTCGGGGAACTCCGCGAGATAGCGCGCCACCGCCAGGCCGCTGGCCCAGCAGAAACTCCAATAGGGCGGCTCGTGAAGGATGCGCCGGGTTTCGTCCGGGCTGAATTCACGATCCATGTTCTCGCCGTCGATCAGCCACAGCTGCAAATCGGTGCCCGGTAAAGGACAGGCCTTGAGCCGCGCATCACCGAGCAATTCACCCAACGCCTGTTGCAGGTCGAGCGGCACGGTCATGGTGCTTTGACAAATTGCAGCTGGCCCAGCGCCTGGGTGGTCGGCTGGGTAATGGTTTGCGACGGCAGGTGCAGGATCAACTGGCCGGACTGCGTGGCACGACCGCGCAGCTCAACCCGTGCGCCAGCCGGAAATGACTCCGGATTGAAGCGCAGGCGAAACGGCAGAATCTGGTTGTTGCCGATCAGGCTGGAACTGGCGAGCAGTTGTTGCGGGCGCGACTTTTCATCGATCACCAGCAGCGCCAGTTCGACTTCGGCCCCGGCCGGCACGCCTTGCAGGGTGCCGCTCAGTTCCCGTTGATAGGCCGGCAGCGGACCAAGATCAGCGGCCTCGCGGGCTTTTTTCTGCGCCTGTTGTGGTGCAGGTCCCGGTGTTGGCGGTTGCGGTTTGGGCTTGTCGCTGCCGCAGGCCACCAGCAGGGCGAAAAGACTGAGCAAAACGAGCGGTCGTAGCGACATTGGCAGCTCCAGAAAATGAAATCCGTGGATCAAACGATCATGGCAGTCTGTATACCGCAAACCCTATGGCTTGTCTTGCCACCGGGATGCGCTACCATGGCCCTCCCTTTTTTTGTTGCCAGCCACCATGCACTGTCCCTTCTGCGGTGCCAACGACACCAAGGTCATCGACTCGCGTCTGGTCGCCGAGGGCGAACAGGTGCGCCGCCGGCGTGAATGCCTGGCCTGCGGCGAACGTTTCACGACATTCGAGACGGCCGAACTGGTGTTGCCGCGCCTGATCAAAACCGACGGCAGCCGCCAACCGTTCGACGAAGAAAAACTCCGCGCCGGCATGCAACGCGCGCTGGAGAAACGTCCGGTGAGCGTCGAGCGTCTCGAATCCTCTCTGGTTCACATCAAGCACAAGCTGCGCGCCACCGGCGAGCGCGAGGTCAAATCCCTCGTGGTCGGCGAACTGGTGATGGCCGAGCTGCAAAAGCTCGATGAAGTGGCCTACATCCGTTTCGCTTCGGTATACCGGCGCTTCCAGGACCTCAACGAGTTCCGTGAAGAGATCGACCGCCTCGCCCGCGAACCGGTGAAAGAATGACCCGCGCCGCCGAGCAGGCGATCCTCGACGCCCACTTCATGGCGCGCGCGCTGGAACTGGCGCGCAAGGGCCACTACACCACCCATCCCAATCCACGGGTTGGCTGCGTGATCGTGCGTGACGGGCAGATTGTCGGCGAAGGCTTTCACGAGCGCGCCGGCGAACCCCACGCCGAGGTCCACGCCCTGCGCGCTGCCGGTGAACTGGCCCGGGGCGCCACGGCTTACGTGACCCTTGAGCCGTGCAGCCACCATGGCCGCACACCGCCGTGCGCCGATGCGTTGGTGACTGCCGGGGTTGCTCGGGTGGTCGCCGCGATGCGCGATCCGAACCCACAGGTCGCCGGGCGTGGCTTGCAGCGTCTGGCTGATGCCGGGATCGCCACCGAAAGCGGCGTGCTGGAAGCCGAGGCGCGCCAGCTCAATCAAGGTTTCCTGAAACGCATGGAACATGGCTTGCCGTTCGTGCGGGTCAAGTTGGCGATGAGTCTCGACGGTCGCACGGCGATGGAAAGTGGCGAGAGCCAGTGGATCACCGGGCCGGCCGCGCGTTCCGCTGTGCAGCGTTTGCGCGCGCAGGCGGCCGTGGTGTTGACCGGCGCCGACACCGTACTGGCCGACGGCGCGCGCCTGACCGTGCGCGCCGACGAACTGGGTCTGGATGCCGAACAAACCGCACGGGCCATGAGCCGTCCGCCGCTGCGGGTGCTGATCGATGGGCGCCTGCGGGTGCCGCTGGATGCGCCGTTCTTCAAGGCCGGCCCGGCGCTGGTCGCCACCTGCATGGCGGTCGAAGAGCAATACGCCAATGGCCCGGAATGCCTGATCGTGCCGGGTGACGACGGTCAGGTCGATCTGCATCAGTTGCTCATCGAACTGGCCAACCGTGGCGTCAACGAAGTGCTGGTCGAGGCCGGCCCGCGTCTGGCTGGTGCATTCGCTCAGCTCGGTCTGGTCGACGAGTTCGTGATCTTCATCGCCGGCAAGTTCCTCGGCTCCACGGCGCGACCGTTGCTGGACTGGCCGCTGGCCTATATGAAGGACGCCCCCGAGCTGAAAATCACTGAAATTCGCGTGGTTGGCGATGACTGGCGAGTCACTGCGACGCCAGTCGTTTCGGCGAGCGTATAATTCCCGGCCATCGCCTTAGCGCTGGCTTCGTTCTCAAGGAGAACCCCATGTTTACCGGCATCATCGAATCCATCGGCAGTATCCGTGCACTGACCCCCAAGGGCGGTGATGTGCGGGTGCATGTCGAAACCGGCAAGCTCGACCTGAGCGACGTCAAACTCGGCGACAGCATCGCGGTCAACGGCGTGTGCCTGACGGCGGTTGAACTGCCGGGCAACGGTTTTGCCGCCGACGTCAGCCGCGAAACCCTCGACTGCACCGCCATGAATGACCTGAAAAGCGGCAGCCCGGTCAATCTGGAAAAAGCCCTGACCCCGACCACCCGTCTCGGCGGGCATCTGGTCAGCGGTCACGTCGACGGTGTCGGCGAAGTGGTGTCGCGCAGCGACAACGCTCGTGCGGTGGAATTTCGCATCCGCGCGCCGAAAGAACTGGCCAAGTACATCGCCCATAAAGGCTCGATCACCGTCGACGGCACCAGCCTGACCGTGAACGCGGTCGATGGCGCCGAATTCATGCTGACGATCATTCCGCACACCTTGAGCGAAACCATCATGGCTTCCTACAAGCCGGGCCGCCGGGTGAACCTGGAAGTCGATTTGCTGGCGCGTTATCTGGAGCGTTTGCTCCTCGGCGACAAGGCTGCTGAGCCAAGCGCTGGCGGTATTACTGAAAGCTTTCTGGCCGCCAACGGCTATCTCAAATCCTGACTGAAGGGGGTGCCTTGTGGCGCTCAATAGCATCGAAGAACTGGTTGAAGACATCCGCCAAGGCAAGATGGTCATCCTCATGGATGACGAAGACCGCGAGAACGAAGGCGACCTGATCATGGCCGCCGAATGCTGCAAGGCCGAGCACATCAACTTCATGGCCAAGCACGCCCGTGGCCTGATCTGCATGCCGATGAGCCGCGAGCGTTGCGAGCTGTTGAAGCTGCCACTGATGGCGCCACGCAACGGTTCCGGTTTCGGCACCAAGTTCACCGTATCGATCGAAGCCGCCGAAGGCGTCACCACCGGTATCTCCGCCGCCGACCGTGCGCGCACCGTGCAAGCGGCTGCGGCAAAAGACGCCAAGGCTGAAGACATCGTCAGCCCGGGCCACATCTTCCCGCTGATGGCCCAGGCCGGCGGCACCCTGGCGCGCGCTGGTCATACTGAAGCGGCCTGCGACCTGGCGCGTATGGCCGGTTTCGAACCAAGCGGCGTGATCTGCGAAGTGATGAACGACGACGGCACCATGTCCCGTCGCGCCGAACTGGAAGCGTTTGCCGCCGAACACAACATCAAGATCGGCACCATCGCCGACCTGATTCACTACCGGATGATCCACGAACGTACCGTTCAGCGGATTGCCGAGCAGCCGCTGGACAGCGAACTGGGCCAATTCAACCTGGTGACCTATCGTGATTCGGTGGAAGGCGACGTGCACATGGCCCTCACGCTGGGCACCGTTTGCGCCGAGGAACCGACCCTGGTTCGCGTGCACAACATGGATCCGCTGCGCGACCTGCTGATGGTCAAGCAACCGGGCCGCTGGAGCCTGCGCGCCGCGATGGCTGCGGTGGCCGAGGCCGGCAGCGGTGTGGTGCTGTTGCTCGGCCACCCGCTGGACGGCGATGTGTTGCTGGCGCATATCCGCGAAACCGCTGATCAGGCGGCGGTGAAAAAGCCGACCACTTACAGCATCGTCGGTGCCGGTTCGCAGATCCTGCGTGACCTCGGCGTGCGCAAAATGCGCCTGATGTCTGCGCCAATGAAATTTAATGCGATATCCGGTTTCGATCTGGAAGTTGTAGAATACGTGCCCTCCGAATAATGACCCGGTGAATTCGGCATTGTTGATGTAGATCCTTGTGGTGAGGGGATTCATCCCCGACGGGCTGCGTAGCGGCCCTATTTGGTTGGGACTGCTGCGCAGTCCATCGGGGATGAATCCCTTCGCCACAGGGGTGTAGTCGAACAGCAATGCGGTGTTTCCGGTCATGAATTTGTGGCTAATATCACTGAGGGATGCGTACGAAACGTGTCCCGGCTCTTTAAGAGATCTGACGAATGACCCTGAAGACCATCGAAGGTACCTTCATCGCCCCTAAAGGCCGCTACGCTCTGGTAGTGGGCCGTTTCAACAGCTTCGTGGTTGAAAGCCTGGTCAGCGGTGCAGTTGATGCCCTGGTTCGCCACGGCGTGAGCGAAAGCGACATCACCATCATCCGCGCGCCTGGCGCCTTCGAAATCCCGCTGGTTGCGCAGAAAGTCGCCCAGAAAGGCGAGTTCGCAGCCATCATCGCCCTCGGCGCGGTCATTCGTGGCGGCACTCCACACTTCGAATACGTGGCAGGCGAGTGCACCAAGGGTCTGGCCCAGGTGTCCATGGAGTTCGGCGTACCGGTCGCGTTCGGCGTCCTGACCGTTGATTCCATCGAGCAAGCCATCGAACGTTCCGGCACCAAGGCTGGCAACAAAGGTGCTGAAGCTGCCCTGTCCGCTCTGGAAATGGTCAGCCTGCTGGCGCAGTTGGAGGCCAAGTGATTAGCGACGATAGCGATCGTTTCAACCCGCGCGATCCGAAACCTGCGGATGCCGGCAAGCCATCGAAGAGCGTCAAGCGTCGCGAAGCCCGTCAGCTCGCGACTCAGGCCCTGTATCAGTGGCACATGGCCAAGGCTTCGCTGAACGAGATCGAAGCGCAGTTCCGCGTTGATAACGATTTCACCGATGTCGACGGCGCGTATTTCCGCGAAATCCTCCACGGGGTGCCGGCGAGCCGCACCGAAATCGACACCGCGCTCAAGCCGTGCCTGGACATCGAAATCGAAGAGCTGGACCCGGTTGAACTGGCGGTTCTGCGCCTGTCCACCTGGGAACTGCTCAAGCGCGTCGACGTGCCATACCGCGTGGTGATCAACGAAGGTATCGAGCTGGCGAAAGTCTTCGGTTCGACCGACGGCCACAAGTTCGTCAACGGCGTACTCGACAAGCTGGCTCCGCGCCTGCGTGAAGCTGAAGTGAAGGCGTTCAAGCGCTGATACGCGCTTGAGACCTCATGGGCGAGTTTGAGCTGATCCGCAATTTCTTCGCCGCCGCGCCTTGTGCGCAGGGCGGCGAGGGCGTTGCTCTGGGGATTGGCGACGACTGCGCCTTGCTGGCGGTTCCCCCCGGGGAACAGCTCGCGATTTCCACCGATACGCTGGTGGCCGGCGTGCATTTCGCCGATCCCTGCGATCCGTTTCTGCTCGGTCAGCGCTCGCTGGCCGTCGCGGTCAGCGATCTGGCCGCCATGGGCGCCACGCCCGTTGCCTTTACCCTTGCCCTGACTGTGCCGACGGTGACCGCCGATTGGCTGCAAGCCTATGCCCACGGTTTGAACCGCATGGCGCAGAGCTGCAGCATCGCGCTGGTCGGCGGCGACACCACGCGCGGGCCGTTGAGCCTGACGGTCACGGTGTTCGGTCGCGTTCCGGCCGGGCAGGCCTTGACCCGTAGCGGCGCACAACCGGGCGATCTGCTCTGTGTTGGCGGTGAGCTGGGCAATGCCGCCGGGGCTTTGCCGCTGGTGCTTGGCCAGCGCGAGGCCGAAGCAGGTATCGCTCAGCCGTTGCTCGATCATTACTGGTCGCCGCAACCGCAACTGGCGCTCGGTCAGGCCTTGCGTGGCAAGGCCACATCGGCCCTCGACATCTCTGACGGCCTGCTCGCCGATTGCGGGCATATCGCTCTGGCCTCGCAGGTTCGCCTCGAAGTTGAACGTGAGCGCGTACCGTTGTCCGATGCTTTAGTGGCTTTTCTCGGTCAGCGCGGCGCGGAACGGGCGGCGTTGAGCGGCGGCGATGACTATGTGCTGGCCTTCACGCTACCGTCCGTCGAGTTGCCGGCACTGCTGGCCGATGGCTGGCCGATCCATGTGATCGGGCGTGTGGCGCAGGGCCAGGGTGTGGTCCTGCTGGATCGCGAAGGACACGACATCACCCCGCAAATCCGGGGTTATCAACATTTTCAGGAGACACCGTGACAGATCACCCGAAACAGGTTCCGGCCGAATTCGTTCCGCCGTCGGTCTGGCGCAATCCCTGGCATTTCCTCGCGTTCGGCTTCGGCTCCGGCACCTTGCCGAAAGCGCCGGGCACGTGGGGTTCGTTAGTTGCGCTACCCTTTATCCCGTTGTGGCAGATGTTGCCCGACTGGGGTTACTGGCTGATGCTCGGAATCACCATGCTGTTCGGCTTCTGGCTGTGCGGCAAGGTCGCCGACGATCTGCGGGTGCACGACCACGAAGGCATCGTCTGGGACGAAATGGTCGGGATGTGGATCACCCTGTGGCTGGTGCCGGAAGGCTGGTACTGGTTGCTCGCGGGTTTTCTGGTGTTCCGCTTTTTCGACATTCTCAAGCCATGGCCGATCCGCTGGATCGACCGGCATGTCCACGGCGGCGTCGGCATCATGCTCGACGACGTGCTGGCCGGCGTATTCGCCTGGCTGGCAATGCAGGGACTGGTGTGGATTTTCGCCTGATCCGGATCGTCAGGGTTAAGTGAGGAAACTAGGGATGGCTCGACGCTGGTTGGCGCTTGTGATGTTTACCTTGCTGGGCACTGTCGCCAGTGCGCAGGAAGCTGCGCCGACGCCCGCGGTCATCCATCTGGCCAGCGAGGACTGGGAAGATTACACCGCCGCGGACGGTCATGGCCTGGGCTGGGACGTGCTGCGCAAGGTGTTCGAACCGGCCGGAGTGAAACTCGATATTCGCAGCGAACCGTACACTCGTTCAGTTGGGCTGGCCCAGCGTGGCGAGGTCGATGCTTGTGTCGGTTCTTATCATGAAGAATTCAGCGACCTGCTCTATCCGCGCTGGAATTTCGACACCGACCACATCTACGCCCTGGGCCTGGCAAGTAATCCAGCACCGACCCCAGAAACCCTCGGTCAATATCGGCTGGCCTGGGTTCGTGGTTACGACTATCAGAATTATCTGCCCGGCGTGCGCAACTTCAACGAGGTCGTGCGACGTACCGGGATCCTCTCGATGCTCACCCACAACCGCGCCGACTATTACATTGATGCTTTGACCGAAATCGATTACGTGCTTGGCCGGGCCAGGGAACCGACGCAGTTTCGCAAGACGCATATCGCCGAACTGCCGCTGTACCTGTGCTTCGCCAACACACCGCAATCGCGCACGTTGATGGCAGTGTTCGACCGACGCATGGAGCAGTTGGTGAAGAGCGGCGAGCTGAAGCCAATTTTCGAACAGTGGAAGCAGCCGTATCCATTCGAGTCGAAATGACAGGGCCGTCCCCCCTGTGGGAGCGGGCTTGCTCGCGAATGCGGTGTGTCTGCCAGCCTATTGATCGACTGACACGACGCTTTCGCGAGCAAGCCCGCTCCCACAGGGTTCTGCACTGCCCGGGTGTTATCAAACTTTTTGATCGTTATGCCCGATAATTCAGCCTAAGCGTCTGCAGGAACCTGCTGTTACAATGCCGGCCTGCGAATTTTCAGAATTTTTAGATCAGGAGCACACCGGTGCCTGTCGTTTTTGTCGCCGCTTCCAAGCTGCCAACGCCTTTTGCGCAATTCACCATGCACGGTTTTCTCGATGAGGCTACCGGCCGCGAGCACGTTGTGCTGAGCCTGGGTGATTTCGCCGACGGTGCCCCGGTTCTCGGCCGGTTGCACTCCGAGTGCCTGACCGGTGATGCGCTGTTCAGCCAGCGCTGCGACTGCGGCTCGCAACTCGAAGCGGCGCTCAAGGCCATCGCCCGTGAAGGCCGTGGCGTGCTGCTGTACCTGCGTCAGGAAGGTCGCGGCATCGGTCTGCTGAACAAGATCCGCGCCTACGAGTTGCAGGACGGCGGCGCTGACACTGTTGAAGCCAACGAGCGTCTGGGCTTTGCCGCCGATCAGCGTGACTACGCCATGTGCCTGCCGATGCTTGAGCATCTGGGCGTGAAGTCGCTGCGTCTGATGACCAACAACCCGCGCAAGGTCAAAGCCCTGACCGACATGGGCATCGTCGTCGCCGAGCGCGTGCCGCTGCACACCGGCCACAACCCGCACAACAAGCTGTACCTGGCGACCAAGGCCAGCAAGCTCGACCACATGATGGGCAACGAGCATCAGGGCGAGGTCGACCGCGCGTGACCCGCGGTCAGGTGCGACGCCGCCTGGCGGTCGACTGGTGGAAATACCTGGCGCTGGCGCTGCTGCCGCTGTTTGTCCTCAATGGCCTGTTCGGCCAGGGCGAAGGCATTCTGCCGGTGCTGGCCATGCCGTTGTTCATTGCCGGCGTGGCCTCGATGTTTGTCAGTCTGAAGTTTTTCGGCCGCTACAAGCACGCGCTGATCGCCACGCAAAAAGCCCTTGATACCCCCGACGAACCGGCGGCCTGGATTGCCTTGGCGGCCCAGCGTCGCAGTGCATTCCTCGCGGCCGCATTGCCGGCATGGATCGGTGCGCTGGCGGTGTTCGTCGGCCTCGAAGCCGTACCGCTGATGCTGCTGGCGTTGTCCACGGCGGTGCTGTTCTACCTCTATCGCATCCCGCGTCAACTCGGCTGATGCGTCGTCTGTGGCTGGCGGTTCTGCTGCTGGCCTGCGCCGGCCCGGTGCTGGCGAGTCTGCGAGTGGTCAGTCTCGCGCCTTCTTTGTCGGAAATCGTTATTGAGCTGGGCTCGGCTGATCTGCTGGTTGGCGTGCTCGATGCCGGCGAGCGTCCGGCAGCCGTTGCCGATGTTCCCTCGGTGGGGCGTTATGGCCAACTCGACATGGAGCGCCTGCTCAGTCTCAAGCCGGATTTGCTGCTGCTGTGGCCCGGCAGTGTCGGCCCGGCACAACGCGATCAGCTCAAACGCCTGAACATTCCGACCTACGTCGCCGAGCCGCACAATCTCGAACAGCTGTCTGCGCAGATCGAGACGATTGCCGCGCAACTGGGGCGACCTGAGCGTGGGACGAAACTGGCGGCGGACCTGCGCCAGAAACTCGACGGACTGCGTCAGCGCTATCGCCGGGACACGCCGCTGACCGTGTTTTATCAAGTCTGGGACAAGCCGCTGTACACCGTCGGTGGCGGGCAGATCATCAGCGATGCGCTCGAAGTCTGTGGCGCACGCAATGTGTTTGCCGATCTGAGTTTGCCGGCGCCGCAGGTGAGTGTCGAGGCGGTGCTGCAGCGCAATCCGGAGGTGATTCTGGCCGGTGATCAGGCCCAGCTCGATGCATGGAAAGACTGGCCGCAGGTGGCAGCAGTGAAGCAGGGGAAACTGCTGTTGGTTACCGATAAAGGCCTTGAGCGCCCAAGCGGCCAAATGATTGATGCCACCGCCAAACTCTGCCAATTGATCGCGCCTGACCGCTGAAGCCGGGGTGGCTTCTTCGCGAGCAGGCTCGCTCCCACAGGGAATTGCATTCCAAATTGTGGGAGCGAGCCTGCTCGCGAAGGGGCCAGTCAAATCAGCGAAGATTCAAATCAAAGCTGGGGATTCCAGGTGACGCCAACTACCCACGCCCGACCTTCCTCGCGATAGCCATACTGGCTGCCGTCATAGCTGTACAGCGCACGGCTGTAACCCTTGTCCAGCAGGTTATCGACCTTCAGATCCAGTTTGATCTCGCGATTCAGCGCCCAGCTGCTGCGCAGTCCGATCAAGCCGTAGCCGCCCAGTGAGTGGGTGTTGTCCTTGTCGTCGTAACTACTGCTTACCGCCTGCCAACTGGCGCCCAGTCCCAACCGGTCAAACTGTCGATCCAGATCCCAACTCATCGTGCGCCGCGCACGACGCGCCAACGTGTGCCCGCTATCACGATCACGCGGGTCGATAATCGCCACACCGAGATTGCTTTGCCAGCCGAACAGTTCCTGTTTCAACGCCGCTTCAAAGCCATTGATCCGCGCCGAGGCGACGTTCTCCGGGCGTGAGTTGCTGCCGAAGATGATCGCGTCTTGCAGATCAGTGCGGTAAATCGACGCCTCCAGCCGACTGCTATCGCTCAACTGACTGCGCCATTGCAGCTCATAGCTTTTCGAGGTTTCCGGCTTCAGATCCGGGTTGCTGAAATCCGGGTAGTACAGGTCGTTGAAGGTCGGCGCGCGGAAGCCTTCGCTGTAGCTCAGCAGCAGATCGTTGTCCGGGTTCAGGGGCAGTGTGAAGGTGCCGCTCCAGGTGTTCTGGCTACCGAATTGCTGGTTGTCGTCGTGACGCAGACCCAGTTCCGTGGAGAAGCTGTCGGCCTGATAGCGATGCTGGATGAACGCGGCACGGTTCCAGCGGCTGTCCTCGTTGAATGCGGTGCTGCTGTTGACCCGGTCTTCGTACCAGTCGCCGCCGAGGATCAAGCTGTTGCGCGCATCCAGAGTCAGGTCGTTCTGCCAGTTCACCGAGTCCCGATAGGTGTTGAACACCGTGCGCTCGTCGCTGAGCTTGTCGAAGGTTTTCTCGCGATTTTCGCTGTGGCCGAATTCGACGCGGGTTTTCCAGATTTCGTTGACCCGGGCATCGACGTAGCTGCTGACACTGCTGACGTTGAAGTCGCTGTAAGGCTGCTGTTGCACCGACTCGAAAGTAGTCGTATCGAAGCGGCCGAACGGGTTGTCGAACTCGCTTTTGCCACGGTTATCCAGCAGGTTGGCGCCGACTTCGACGTCGTCGGTCAACGCATGGCTGAGGCTCAGGCTGACGGATTTATTGCGATAGGCATCGTGATCGCTGTCGCTCGGGTACGACTCGTGAGTGCGGTCGAGGCCGGCGGTGTCATCGAGGCTGGCGCCGAGGTTGAAGCGGGTCTTGTCATCGCCACCGGACAGGCCGAGGCTGCGTTCCCAGGTCTGGTTGCTGCCGAAGCCGACGTGCAAGCGCGGCTGCAGGCCTTGCTCGGTGCCGCGCCGGGTGAAGATCTGGATCACCCCGCCAATCGCATCGCTGCCGTAAATCACCGAGCGCGAACCGCGCAACACTTCCACGCGCTCGATCTGGTCGATGTTCAGGTGCTGCAGATTGCTGTCGCCGGAGGTCGAACTGCCGATGCGCTGGCCGTCGACCAGCACCAGACTCTGCGCCGATTGCGTGCCGCGAATGTAGATCCCCGGCAGACTGCCGCGCCCACCGGCCTGCGCCACTTGCACGCCCGGCACCCGCTGCAGCAGATCGGTGACGCAGCCCGGTTGCAGGCGGTCGATGTCTTCGCGGGTGAACACGGTGTTGGCCGCGCTGCTGTCGTTGCGCGCTTCGACCTGGCGGTTGGCGCTGATCAGCGTGTCGGGCAGCTTCAGCGCTTCGTCGCGTTTGAAGGTGTCGGCGAGGGCGCTGGCGGCTGGCAGCAGGAGGAGGGGCAGGGCGAGACGCGAGAGGTTCATCGGTGTTCCCGTGGGTATTTCTGATGTACACAAATCAAATGTGGGAGCGGGCTTGCTCGCGAAGGCGGTGTATCAGTCCACTCATCATCGACTGATCCGACGCCTTCGCGAGCAAGCCCGCTCCCACATGGGTATTGCGTGTTACTTGTTGAGCAGTTCCAGACGCTCGCGAATCGAAGCTTCGATTCCCGCTTCGTCCAGCCCGCACTCGGCCAGCATCTGCGCGGGTTTGGCGTGCTCGACGTAGATGTCCGGCAAGCCCAGATGCAGCATCGACTTGAGGATGTTCTCGCGCGCCAGGAACTCGCTGACCGCGCCACCGGCACCGCCCATGACCGCGTTCTCTTCGATCGTCACCAGCAATTCGTGGTTGCCGGCGATTTCGCGCACCAGTGCCTCATCCAGCGGCTTGACGAAGCGCATGTCGACCACGGTCGCATCCAGCTTCTCGGCGACTTTCAGCGCTTCGGTCAGTTGCACGCCGAACACCAGCAGGGCGACTTTGCTGCCCTGGCGGCGGACGATGCCCTTGCCGATTTCGATCGGCTCGAGATCCTTGTCGATGGTCGCGTTCGGGCCGGTGCCGCGCGGGTAGCGCACCGCCGCCGGGCCGTTGTACAGGTGGCCGGTGGTGAGCATTTTGCGCAATTCGTTTTCATCGCTCGGGGTCATGATGACCATGCCCGGAATGCAGCGCAGGTAAGACAGATCGAAGCTGCCGGCGTGAGTCGGGCCGTCTTCGCCCACCAGACCGGCGCGGTCGATGGCGAACAGCACGTCGAGGTTCTGCACCGCGACGTCATGCACCAACTGGTCGTAACCGCGTTGCAGGAACGTCGAGTAGATCGCCACCACCGGTTTGGCGCCTTCGCAGGCCATGCCGGCAGCGAACGTCACAGCGTGCTGTTCGGCAATCGCAACGTCGAAGTAGCGCAGCGGGAAACGTTCGCTGAACGCCACCAGGTCCGAGCCTTCCTTCATCGCCGGGGTAATCCCGACCAGGCGCGGATCAGCCGCGGCCATGTCGCACAGCCATTCGCCGAACACCGCCGAATACTTCGGCCCGCCGGCCTTTTTCGGCGCAGCAGCCGGGGCGTCGAGCGGTTCGAGCTTGGTGATCGCGTGGTAACCGATCGGGTCGACTTCCGCCGGGGCGAAGCCTTTGCCTTTCTTGGTGACGATGTGCAGAAACTGCGGGCCCTTCAGATCGCGCATGTTGCGCAGGGTGGCGATCAGGGTCGGCAGGTCGTGGCCGTCGATCGGGCCGATGTAGTTCCAGCCCAGCTCTTCGAACAGGGTGCCGGGAACCAGCATGCCCTTGGCATATTCTTCGGTGCGACGGGCGATTTCCCAGGCGCCGGGCAGGCGCGACAGGACTTTCTTGCTGCCCTCACGCATGCTCGCGTAAGTACGGCTGGAAAGAATCTTCGCCAGATAATTGGACAGGCCACCGACGTTGCGCGAGATCGACATGTCGTTGTCGTTGAGGATCACCAGCATATTGGCGTTGACTTCCGGCGCGTGGTTCAGCGCCTCGAAGGCCATGCCGGCAGTCAGCGCGCCGTCACCGATCACCGCAATCGCCTTGCGATCGCTGTTCTGCAGGCGGGCGGCAATCGCCATACCCAGCGCGGCGCTGATCGAGGTGCTGGAGTGGCCGACGCCAAAGGTGTCGTACTCGCTCTCGGCGCGACGCGGGAAGGCGGCGATGCCGTCCTTCTGACGCAGGGTTTCCATGCGCTGGCGGCGACCGGTGAGGATCTTGTGCGGATACGCCTGATGACCGACGTCCCACACCAACCGGTCATCCGGGGTGTCGAAGACGTAATGCAACGCGATGGTCAGCTCGATGACGCCCAGGCCGGCACCGAAATGCCCACCGGTCTGGCCGACCGTGTAGAGCAATTCCAGGCGCAACTCATCGGCCAGGGTTTCCAGCTCGGCTTCGCCTAACCGGCGCAGGCCGTCCGGCGTGTTCGCGCGGTCGAGCAGGGGCGTGGTCGGGCGCTTGCGGGGAATCTCATGAAACGTCGTGGGCATCAGGCGAATCGTTATAGGTATAAAAGATGCGGCAGTTTACCTGATGCATCGCCCCCTGCCCACGCGTTGGTCTTTTTTGGCAGGTTGGCGTTCAGTTGCGCCGCTCGACGATATACCGGGCCAGGTCGCGCAAAGGCTCGGCTGCCGCGTCAAACGGTCGCAGCGCGTACAGTGCCTGATCGCGCAGTTCCAGAGCGTAGACCTTGGCCGCGTCCAGCCCCAGCAGGGCCGGGTAGGTCGGTTTGTCGCGAGCGATGTCGGCGCCCTGGCGTTTGCCGAGGGTTTCGGTATCGCTTTCGACGTCAAGAATGTCGTCCTGCACCTGGAAGGCCAGACCGATGGCCTGTGCATAAGTCTGCAAAGCCTTGAGTTGGTCTTTTTCGGCACGGCCGCTGGCCAGAGCGCCAAGTTTGACGCTGACCTCGATCAGCGCGCCGGTCTTGTGTCGGTGCATCTGCTCCAGCGCTTGCTGATCCAGCTTCAGGCCGACCGAGCCGAGGTCGATGGCCTGACCGCCGACCATGCCTGCCGGGCCGGCCGCATGCGCCAGCGCCGTGACCTGTTGCAGACGGATGTCAGCGTCCAGATCGCTCAGGCGCGGGTCGAGCAGGGCGCTGAACGCCAGGCTCTGCAAGCCGTCACCGGCGAGAATCGCGCAGGCTTCATCGAATTTCTTGTGGGTGGTGGGCTGGCCGCGACGCAGATCGTCGTCGTCCATCGCCGGCAAATCGTCGTGCACCAGCGAATAAGCGTGGATCAGCTCCACCGCGCAAGCCGCACCGTTGGCTTGCTCAGCCTTGCCGCCCAGCGCTTCGCACGCAGCGTAGGCGAGTAGCGGACGTACGCGTTTGCCGCCGATCATCACGCTGTAGTGCATCGCCTCATACAGGCGCGACAGCTCCGGCAGCGGAGCCTTGAAGAGGATTTCCAGTGCCGCATTGACCCGCGCCTGGCTGGTCGCCGAATACGCTGCAATCATTCTGGCTGTTCCGCGTCGAAGGGTTCCTCGGCGAGTTCGCCATCGCGCTCCAGCAGCACTTGCACCTTCTGCTCGGCCTGGGCCAGCGCTGCCTGGCAGTCACGGGTCAGACCGATGCCCTGCTCGAAAGCGGTCAGCGAGTCTTCCAGCGACAATTCACCGTTCTCCAGACGCTCGACCAGTGTTTGCAGGTCGGCGAGGGACTGTTCGAAATCCAGTGCAGCTTTTTTGCGGGCCATGGCGGCGATTTCCGGTTGACGTTAAACCGGCGCGACACTAGCAGATAGGGGGTTTATGGGCAAATGAGTGGGCCGACGGACAAGGGTGTCAGTCGGTCGAGTCACCCGGATATTGAATCTGATACCGAGTGCTCCGCCCCCCGCCCGGAAGACGTTGCAGGCAGCCTTTTTCCAGCAGTTCCGCCAGATGTCGGGTGGCCGTGGCTTTGGAAACCTTGGCCACACTCTGGTATTGCGCTGCACTGATACCGTGCTCGAAACCACGCTCACCACCGTCGAGCAAACGATTGAGCACTTTGATCTGCTCCGCCGACAGCCCGGATTCGCGGTGCGCCTGCCAGAAGCGTGATTTTCCCAACACACTTTCAATCCGCGCAATGGCCTGTTGCAGACTGCGCAGTAAGGTTTGCAGGAACCATGTGAGCCAGTCGGTAATGTCCAGCGTGGCTTTCTGACTGGATTCGAGAATCCGGTAATAGCCCGCACGATCATCGAGGATGCTGGCGGACATCGCATAAAAACGAATCGCCTGCGCTTCGCTCTGAGCCAGTGCCAGATCGGTAAGGGTGCGAGTCAGGCGTCCATTGCCGTCGTCGAACGGATGCAAGGTGACGAACCAGAAATGTGCGATGCCAGCTCGCAAGAATGGATCGAGGCCTGCCTGTTGCCGACTGGCGTCGAACCACTTGAGAAAACTGTCGAGTTGCCGCTCAAGGCCTTGTCGCGGTGGCGCCTCGAAGTGCACGGTCGGACGGTCGATTCGCCCTGAAACCACCTGCATCGGCTCATCGCCGCGTAATGCGCCGACATTGATTGCACGCGAAAGGAAACCACTCTCCTGTTCTGGAAACAGCCATGAATGCCATTCCAGCAATCGTTGCAGTGTCAGCGGTTCGGCAAAGCGTTGAGTGGCATCGAGCATCAGTTGCGCGAGCCCTTCGCTGCGCTTGCTGACGTTGTCGCCATCAGGCGATTCCAGCCCCAGGCGTCGTGCCAGTGAAGAACGCACGGATTCAACATTCAATTGTTCCCCCTCGATGGCCGAGGAGGTCACGATGTTTTGCAGCAACGCGTCCAGTTCAGTCTGAGCGCTCAATGAATTGCCCACTGATCCCGCCATGCCCATCAATTGTCCCTGCGCCTGAACGCATTCGCGCAACAGCGCAGTGAGACGCTCTGCCTGCCAGTTGAAGTCGGGCCAGTCGGGCTGCTGCCAGATCCAGTGAGTTGCCATGAATGCCATTCCTGAGTGCGTGAGCCGAATAGAAACGCTATTCGGCTCATTTCGTGAGCCGAATATGACGCCTATTCGGCTCATCGTCCACCCGAGGGCGTGATTCCTACCGCATTTCAAGATGTATCCGATTGTTAAAAAACTGCCGAATCGCTAATCTTCGCGCCTTCTACGACCCCATAGTCACGGGTCTTTCAGACGAAACGCAGTTTCCACCGCTGTGAAGTACCGAGGATCGGGTGCAAGGTTTCGTTCAGGCATGGCAGGAGGCATTACATGCGTTCATTTCTTTGGCTGCTGATCGGTTTGGCCTGCGCGCCTGCGCTGTGGGCGGCGCCGATTGCCGAGCTGTCTGAGCCATCCGGTGGCTGGCGTTACAACGGTCTGCTCGACCGCAGTGAAAACCCGCAAGTCGCCTACCCCACGCCGCCGATCGATCGCGGCATTCAGCGCAATCGCACGATGATTCAGGGCCAGCTCAAGGCCATCGGCAATCAGCGCGGGCCGCACACGCTGGCGGTCAACGGCAATCCATTGAATCTGTATACCGACGATGACGGGCGTTTCGCCCGGCCGTATGCGTTCGGCGCCGGTTCCAACAGTGTCGAAGTGCGCAGTGCCGAGGGCCAGTCGCTCAAGCGTGTGCAGTTCTACGAAGCGAACAACCTGCGCACGCCGGCGAAAATCCGTGTGGTGCTGGGTTGGGACGATCCCAAGGCCGAACTCGACCTGCACATCATTACGCCCGACGGCCAGCATGCGTTTTTCGCCCACACGGCGTTGACCAACGGCGGCGGTCTGGACCCGGATGGTGTCGATGGCCCCGGCCCGGAAATGTTCACCATGACCGCGCCGCTGCATGGCACCTATCTGGTTTACGTCAACTATTGGGGCAACTTCGGCGACGGCGGCTATAACTTCGAGGAGGCCAGCAATCAGAACGAGGTGATCACCTCGCAAATCACGCTGGTGCTCAACGAAAACACGGTCGACGAAAAACGCGAAACATTCATCGTGCCCCTGCGGGCGATCGGTGATCTGCTGCTGGTCAAGACTTTCAACTATTAAGCATCCCGCACCACGGATGAACTTCGGGTTTTGTGAACATGAGTGATAACGCTGCTTCTCCGGCCGTCCCGACACCTGCCGGCCAACCTTCCCGGCGCTGGCCGGCGCTGCTGATCGGCCTGGTCCTGGTGGCCGGGGTGGCCGGTGGTCTTGGCTGGCTGCTGCACAAGCCCAAGGTGCCGGCGGCGGCACTGGCCAGTGACAAACTCGGCCTGAGTCGTCCGGATGCGCTGCTGGAAACCCGCTCCCTGAGCCAGTTGCCCAAGGACCTGCTGACGGTGCCGTTCCTCAAGGCTACGCTCACTGAGGATTTCGTCTTCTATTACGAAACCCACGCCGATCACCTGGGGCTGATCGGTAGCCTGCGCCGGATCATCTACGAACACGACCTGAAGCTGCAGGACAGCCTGATCGAACAGCTTTTCGATCAACCGGCCGATGTGGCGTTGTGGCGTGGCGCTGATGGCCGGCTCAAGGATTTTCTGCTGGTAATGGATCGCGGCGGGTTGGCGAAGCTGCTCGAACCGCTGGCGAAAGTGGCGCTGGACGATTCGCAACTCAGCGTCTTCGGCAGCCTCAAGGTCGGCAGCGACGAAGTGCCGCTGTACCAGCTCAGCTACAACGCCAGCAAATCGCTGCTGTTCGCGTCGCGCGGCGACAAACTGGTGGTGCTGTCCAACCCGAACAAATATTACGACCCGGCCAGTGGCGAATCGGAAGAGTCCGGGCACGTCTCGCCGCAAGCGCTGGCAGCGCTGCTCAACGGCGACAAACTGTTCCCCGAGGCCTTCGGTCTACCGGCCAAGGCGCCGGAGATCAAACAGCGTCTGTCGGTCAATTCCAGCGTCCTTGCGATGGGCTATCAGCGCTTCATCCCGAACTTCGCCGGGCTGCGTTTCGACATGGACGACAAGGGCTGGCACAGCTACCTCGCCATGGACGAACTGGATAATCAGCCGGACTTCGATTTCAAACCGGTGTGGCAAGCCATGCCGCTGGGCGCCAGTGCCTGCGTGACCTTGCCGGTAGCGGCCGAACCGCAGAAACCGCTGCTGGTGAAACTCGGCGCCGACGAAGCGGTGGCGCAGAAACTCACCGAACACGTGGCTGGCGCGGCGGGCCTGTGCTGGTACGCCGATTCGCGGTTGTACACGCCGTTGCTGGTTGCCAGCCTGAAGGACGAGGACAGCGGCAAGCTCGATGGCGACCTGGGCACGTTGTTCGGTTCGATGGTGGGCGCCTACGAGACGAATGTCGATGAACACGCATTCCCGGTGGTCGAGAAACAGGAAGGCCAGAGCCATGTCTGGCAGCGTCAGGTCAGCTCCAATTTCGGCCCGTACGCCGCCAAGACTGCCGAGAATCCGGATGCGATTAGCGGTAAAGCGTTCATGAAAGTCAGCCTCGCCCGTCACGGTTCGACGCTGCTGTTTTCCCTCGACGACAAACTGGTGGACAAGGCTCTCGGTACTCTCGACAAGCGCTTCCCGCCGATGGCCGACGTGCTGCCGAAAGATGTGCTGATGCCGATCTACTTCGGTCCGGATTCGATGGCGCAACTGATGCAGCAGGAAACCCTCGACAGCCTGCCGCAGGACATGGAGCCGGTGTTCTACAACGCCGCGCAAACCTACCTGATTCCGAAACTGCGCACCCTCGGCGGCTACGGCAAATACGCCCTGACCCTGCCGGAAGGCAGCGAGCCTGACGGCCACTGGCAATGGCTGCCGCTGGAGTGGAAAGCGCTGTGACGACACTGATCCGCAGCCTCGGCCTGCTCGCGCTACTGCTCAGCGCGGGCGCCCGAGCCGTCGAAACGCCGGCGCTGGATCCGGCGCAGTCCCAGGTGTTCCGCGCCTGGTTCGTGCGCATCGCTCAGGAACAACTGAGCCAGGGCCCTAGCCCGCGCTGGTATCAGCAGGACTGCGCCGGGCTCGTGCGTTTCGCCGCCAACGAAGCGCTGAAAGTCCACGACGACAAATGGCTGCGCAGCAACGGCCTGTCCAATCGCTACCTGCCGCCGGAGCTCACGCTCAGCGATGAGCAGCGCAAGCTCGCCCAGCAATGGCAGCAGGGCGGCGGCAAGGTCGGGCCGTACGTCAACGCGATCAAACTGATTCAGTTCAACAGCCATCTGGTCAGCCGCGACGTGTCCCAGGCACGCCCCGGCGACTTGATGTTTTTCGATCAGGGCGACGACCAGCACCTGATGATCTGGATGGGCCGCTACATCGCCTATCACACCGGCACCACCACCCCCACTGACAACGGCATGCGTTCGGCAAGCCTGCAGCAACTCATGACATGGAAGGACACCCGATGGATACCCGACGCAGCCAACCCCAACTTCATCGGCGTCTATCGACTGAACTTTCTCTCCCAATGACCGGTGCCCGCATGCTGCGACTCTGCGCTCGAATTCCTCTGCTGCTGGCACTGTTGCTGCCATTGGCGACCGTCAACGCTGAAGATTCGGTGGAGCCGAGCGGCTACACGCCGGTCTCTGGTGAAAGCTTCTTCCTGCTGGCCGACAGCAGTTTCGCCGCCGACGAGCAGGCAATGGTCCGACTCGAGGCGCCGGGCCGCGACTACCGCCGCTTTCGTATGGAACCCTATGGCGGCGCCGACATTCGCGTGTATCGCATCGACAAGCCGCTGGATTTCCTCAAACGTCAGAAGAACCTGCACCGCGTGGTCAGCGACGGTCAGTTCAAAGGCGAGGGCCTGTCCAACACCCTCGCGTACCTGTGGGACAACTGGTACCGCAAATCGCGGCGGGTGATGCAGCGCGCGTTCTCCTACGAGTCGCGCAAGCAGGTCACCGAGGAAGTGCCGGAACTGAAGATGGGCAACGCCATCGCCGCGCCGACGCCGTACGACGCGCAGCCGCAATTCGCGCTGATTCCGGGCCTGCCGGTGGTCAGCCAGTTCCGCTATCCGCTGTGGCAGGCCAAGCCGATCCAGCCGCCGGCCGGAGTCAATCTGGCCGGGTCTTCCAGCGAGTTCGTCAGCGTTGCGCCGGGTAACGTGTACATCCCGTTGGGCAACCTGAAGCCGGGCCTGTACCTGGTCGAAGCGCTGATCGGCAAGTATCGCGCGACCACCATGGTCTTCGTTTCCAACACCGTGGCAGTGAGCAAGATTGCCGGTGATGAATTGCTGGTCTGGGCCGCACGCAAACACGAAGGCAGTTCGGTGCCGAAGGTCAATGTGCTGTGGACTGACGGCCTCGGCGTGATGAGCAGCGGTGCCACTGATGCCGATGGTTTGCTGCGCCTGAAACACGTCAGCCCCGAGCGTTCGTTCGTCATTGGCGAGGACGAAGAGGGCGGGGTGTTCGTCTCGGAAAACTTCTATTACGACAGCGAAATCTACGACACCAAACTCTATGCGTTCACCGACCGACCGCTGTATCGCCCGGGGGATTGGGTGTCGCTGAAAATCGTCGGTCGCGAGTTCAAGAATGCGCGGGATTCGGTGCTGCCGGGCGCTGCTGACGTCAACGTCAGTGTGCTTGATGCCACCGGCACCGAGCTGCAACGCCTCGACCTGAAACTCGATTCCAAGGCTGGTACCCAGGGCCGGTTCCAGTTGCCGGACAACGCTGTGGCCGGTGGTTACGAGATCCGCTTCAACTACAAGGATCAGGCCTACAGCAGCGCCTTCCGCGTGGCCGAGTACATCAAGCCGCACTTCGAAATTTCGCTGAATCTGGCCAAGCAGGATTACCGCACCGGCGAGCCGGTGAAGGGCAGTCTGGTGCTGCTGTACCCGGACGGCAAACCGGTGGCCAACGCCAAACTGAGCCTGAGCCTGCGTGCCCAGCAACTGTCGATGGTCGACAACGAGTTGCAATACCTCGGGCAATTCCCGGTGGAGCTGACCAGCACCGAACTGACCACTGACAGCAAGGGTAACGCGACACTCGACCTGCCGGCCGCCGACAAACCGAGCCGTTACATGCTCACCGTGTTCGCCAGCGACGGCGCGGCGTATCGGGTCAAGACTACCAAGGAAATCCTCATCGACCGTGGCGCCGCGAGCTTCCGCCTGGGCGCGCCGCAACGTTTCAGCGCAGTCAAAGACAAAGTCGCGTTCAGCTACGCCAACGAGGGCGGCAGCGAGCAGAGCAAAGCCGTGACCCCAAGCAGCTACAGCTGGGTGCGTCTGGAAGACCAGAGCACTGGCGAAGGCAAACTCGCGGCGACTGACAAAGGCTTTAGTCTGGCCTTCGAGCGTCCGGGTACTTACAACCTGACGCTGAAAGATCAACACGGTCGCGTCCTCGGCGCCACCGGCCATTCGGTCACCGGCGACGGTGTCAAAGCGGTGCCGGGCACCGTGGAAATCGTCCTCGACAAGCCCGAGTACAAGGCCGGCGATGAAGCGCTGGCACTGATCACCTTCCCTGAGCCGGTCAGCGATGCACTGCTGTCGCTGGAGCGCGACAAGGTCGAAGCCACCGCGCTGCTGGCCAAGGGCGGCGACTGGCTGAAACTGGAAAAACTCAGCGACACCCAATACCGCGCGCGCATTCCGGTGAAGGACAACTTCGCGCCGAACCTGACCTTCTCGGTGCTCTACACCAAGGGCGGGCAGTACAGCTTCCAGAACGCCGGGATCAAAGTGATTGCCCCGCAAATCGACGTGGCGATCAGCACCGACAAACAGGTGTATCTGCCGGGCGACACGGTGACCGTCGACCTGACTACGCAGTTCGCCGGTAAAGCAGTTCCGGCGCATCTGACGGTGAGTGTTGTCGATGAAATGGTCTACGCGCTGCAACCGGAAGTCGCGCCGACCATCGACCAGTTCTTCTACCACCCGCGTCGCAATAATGTGCGCACCAGCGCCAGCCTGTCGTTCATCAGTTACGACGTGGCGTTGCCGGGCAGCCCCGGCGCGCCGGGCAAGGCCAACCGCAGCGAACGTGGGGTGAAAGTGCTGGAGCGTCCGCGTCGCGAAGACGTCGACACCGCCGCATGGCAACCGGAATTGCTGACCGGTGCCGACGGCAAAACCCGCTTCACCTTCAAGATGCCGGACTCGCTGACCCGCTGGCGCATCACCGCCCGGGCCATTGCCGATGACGGTCAGGTCGGGCAGAAGAAGCAGTTCGTCCGTTCGGAAAAACCGCTGTACCTGAAGTGGAGCGGGCCGAGCAAATTCCGCAAGGGCGATCAGCCACAGCTCGGTGTGTTCGCCTTCAGCCAGGCCGAAAAACCGGTCAAGGCTGAACTGGTCACCCATTACGCTGGCGCCGAACAGCGCCTGCCGGTGACCCTGATCAACGGCATCAACTACGTGCCGCTGCCAGCGTTCGCCCTGGCCTCGGGTGAGTGGACCGCCGAGCTGGTGCAGGACGGCAAAACCGCTGACGCCCTCGCCGTGCGCCTGAGCGCGACCGGTGACGGCTGGCAAGTCACGCAAACCCAGAGCCTCGTCGTGGCCAGCGGCGATACCCCGTTGAGCCTGCCGGCCGACGCCACCGACATTCGTCTGCGTCTGGATGACAGTCCGCAAGCGCTGTTCCGTTCCGCGCTCGACGATCTGCTGAGCTACCCGTACGGCGGCGTCGAGCAGACGGCCAGCCGTTTGCTGCCGCTGAGCATCGCTTATCCGTCGCTGGCGTCGAGCCCGCAGATCCGCGATCGCCTGCGCCTGATCATGCAGAACAGCCGCCTGCGTCTGGTGCAAATGGCCGGGCCGTCGGCGAGCTTCACCTGGTGGGGCTTCGACGGCGAGCCGGACGCGTTCCTCACCGCTTACGCCTACTACGCCGACTGGAACGCCAGTCAGGTGCTGGAACTGACCTTGCCACCGGAGCACTGGCAGCGAGTGCTGGAGGTCTACGCCAAGCAAGCGCCGAACACGCCGCTGCTGCAGCGGGCACTGATTCTGTCGTTCGCCAAGCAGATGCACCTGCCGGTGAATACCCTGCTCAGCGGTTTGATGGACGATCTGGCCAAGGCCGGTGAGGGCAGCGCCGAAACCCTGATGGGTGACGGTGAAGACAGCCTGGTGATGAGCGATCCGGATTCGGCGCTCGGGCTGGCGGCGGCGCGGGTATTGACTGCGGCGCTGGCGACCCAGTCGAAAGTTGCGTTGCCGGACGCATTCAATCGTCAGGTTGGCGCCGCGCAACAGCGTCTGGCGGTCAGTTCGCAGCCGTTTGCCGAAGCGCTGAACCTGTCGCTGCAAGCGTTCGATCAGGCGCGGGCGACGGCGTTGCTGCAACGTCTGTTGCCGCAGCAATCGACCCTCGAACGCGCCCTGGCGCTGAGCTGGTTGCAACGCAGCATCGCTCAGGCCTCGCCGACCATCGCGCTGCTGCCGGGTGAAGGCTGGAAGAAAAACTACGGCGCGACCGGCGAGATGTTCTGGACCTGGCAGGGTGCGACGCCGGTGCCGAGCGTGTTGTCGGTGTCCGGCACTCAGGAGCGTCCGCTGCGGGCAGCGTTGAGCTTCCAGACCCAGCAACCGGCCGTCGATCCAATGGCCGTGACCATCGCCCGGCGCCTGTCGCGACTGGTGCCGGGCGACGAGGCATTCACCTTCAAACTGGAACCGGTCGGCAACAAGCCGCTGTCCAGCGACAGCCTGTACCTGGACGAAGTGATCCTCACCAGCAAGGCGCCGAAACCGTTGCGCTACGGCATGCTCGAAGTGCCGCTGCCACCGGGCGCCGATGTCGAGCGCACCACCTGGGGGATCAAGTTGCAGGGCAAGGACGGCACCGAGCCGACCGCGCTGGAAAAGGCGCGCTTCGAACCGGGGCAATTGGCCTACGCGGTGCCGGTGGATGCGCTGAGCGGCGAATTGCGTCTGCGCCATCTGGTGCGCTTCTCGCAGAAGGGTCAGTTCAACCTGCCGCCGGTGCGTTTCACTCAGGTCTACGCGCCGCAGCATCAGGCCCGGGAAGCGAAAGCCGCCCTCGGTCAGGTCACGGTCAACTGACATGAACCGGCCGCTGCTGTGGCTGTTGATGTGTGTGATGCCTGCGCTGGCGACGGCGCAGGATGAGCCGTTGCGGCTGGCGTACAAGGGCGAGTTGCTGTCGTTGAATCAGACGCAACTGACCGCCCGCGAGCCCTTGCCGTCGACGCTGGATACGCCGCTGGGCAGTCTGTGGAAATTGTTCGTCTATGCGTGGCTGGTGGATACCGGTGCGCGCGAGCCGGCGTATGAATGTCGCGGGCAGTCGAAGGAAGAGGTTTATTGCTGCTCGGCGGGCGGCAGGATCGAGCGTGATCAGGCGTTGGTCAAATCCTGCGGCTTGTACTTTGAGCCGGCGCGATTGGGCATCGCTGCTGCCGATTGGCGCACGTATTGGCAGGTGCGGCAGGCGCCTTCGTGGTTGCTGGATTTGCCAGGCGTGCAGCCGGCCACGCGGGTTTCCGTGACTGACTTGCTGAAGGTGTTGTCGGTGCTGCCAGCGCGGGAGCAGATGCGCCGCGTGTTGCTCGACGTCGTGCTGAATGCGGCGGACGGCAATGTGGTCGGTGAGCTGGGCGGGCGCTTGCGGGTGAAAACCTGGAGCTGGCTCGGCGATCAGGATCCGCAATCGCGGCAGGGCGGTTTCGCCGGTTGGACGGCGGACGGCTCGCCGATCTGGGCCAGTGGGCGTGGTACCAGTCAGATGGTTTTGCGCCATTACGGACAGGCGTTGGCGACAGTGTTGCCTTCTTCGTGGCCGGCGGAAGCAGGGCGTTGTGTTGAGGTCGGTCTGTTTTCGCGTTATCCCGTTTCCCGGGTTCTGGCCGGTGATCGGGTGGTGACTTCGGGCCCATTGCAGGGCGATTACCGCGTCGAGTTCGCCAACGGTAACGCGCTGGATATCCACAGCGCCGGTGAGCTGTTTCTGCTCGACGACAAACTGGTCGCCAGACTTGATCGCGAAGAATACGTCGCCCGCGTCCTTGAGCGCGAAGCCAAACCTGAACCCGCCGAAGCTGCCAAGGCACTGGCCGTGGCGATCCGCACCTATCTGCTGCAAAACGCCACGCGCAACGGCGATTGCCTGAGCATCGACGACAGCAGCAACCGTCAGCGCGTCGCCCCACGCCCGGCCTCCGCCGAGTCGCGCAACATCGCCGCATGGACCGCGGATCTGGTGCTGGCCGGCAGCACCGTCACCTATCACTCCGATCAACCCGGCCCGGACAAACTCGCTTGGCAACAAGCCGTCGAGCAGGCCAACGCCGGCCAGCGCTACGACGCGATTCTGCTGCACGCCTATCCGCGCGCGAGCCTCAGCCGTTGGGACAACCCGGTTGCTTCCTGCGAAGCACTGCCCGCCGCACAGGACTGGCTGCAAAAGCAGCGTCGCGGCTGGCGTCCGACGCTGGAAAGCGAAACCGGCTACAACGAAGTCAGCTCGTTCGCCGTGTGCAAACTGGCGTTCGGCCGCCCGTTTGTCGATCGCGAACGCCAGCGCATTTACGTGCGCGGCGTGCTCACGCTGCAGGATCGCCTCGACCTGACTCACGAATACCTGCACCTGGCCTTTGAAGCACATCCCAATGGCCAGGATGAAACCTACATCGAAGGGCTCGCCCGTCACCTCTTGCTGGAATAGACCATGACACTCCGTTATCCACAGGTCTTGCTGTTGCTCTGCGCGTTCAATGCATGGCCGATGGCAATGGCCGCTGACAGCGTCAAACTCGACACCCCGGTCGGCGGCTGGCGCACCGGCGCGCCCGAGGGCGAAGGCGAGAACTTCCGCCAGACCGTCAACTACCCAGCCTCTTCGGTCAACACCCCGGTCGGCCAGGCCAATACCGCGCGCATCAGCGGCGAAATCAAAGCCACCCCCAAGAGCAAGGATCCCGGCCGGCTGATCGTCAACGGTGTCAGCATGCCGCTGAAAATCGACGACAGTGGCCGCTTCGACCGCCCGTTCTCCTTCCCCAACGGCAGCAACAGCATCGAAGTGCGCAGCCCCGACGGCCAGCAACGCCATCGCACGCAGTTCCTCAACGCCAGCGGCGGCGCCACCTCGGCCAAACTGCGCGTGCTGCTCTCCTGGGACAGCGACGGCACCGACCTCGACCTGCACCTGATCACCCCCGACGGCGCGCACATCTGGTACGGCGACCGCGTCGCACCCAACGGCGCCGCGCTCGACGTCGACGTCACCACCGGCTATGGCCCGGAAATCTTCGCCATGCCGGCACCGATCAAGGGCCAATATCTGGTGTATGTGAACTACTTCGGCGGAGGTTATCGGGGGGATGATGAAGGCGGGGAGGAGGCGGTGCAGCCGCTGACCACGGCGCAGGTGACGGTGATTACCGAGGAAGGCACGCCGAGCGAGAAGATGGAGACGTTTGTGGTGCCGATGCGGGCGGTGGGTGAACTGACGCTTGTGAAGTCGTTCAGCTATCCCTGAGCAGCAGCCTGCTCAGGGTTGCACTAGAAACCAGGCGGAATGTAACCAGGCACGAACGGCACGTTGATGCACTTGCCGTGAATGATCTTTCCGTCCTCGATCCTGAACAGCACGATCTTTTTCGCCTTGTTGACGGTGGCTTCGAGTTTGCAATCGGAACTGTGACCGACCGTCTCGTAGTACTCGGTGTAAACCATGCCGTTACCGGTGTGATTCATTGAAGTACCGGCCGCTTCCGTGGTGGTCCAACTGGACGATTTGTACCAGGTGAGCACAGCCAGATTCTCGCCGTTGGCCCCGGTCTGTTTTTTCATCGAGTCAGGTTTGCCGAACAGATCGAGCGCTTCCTGAACATCGCGTCCTTCCCAGCGCGACTGGGCAATCAAGTGGCAGCCATTGATCAGCAAAACGGCGGGCGTTATCAGCAGCGCCAATAACGTTTTAGTCCATGGGTTCATCGTTATTCCCGCCGCTTACTTGTTGCCCAGGATCGAGTCGAGGTTATCCATCATCTGGCCTTTCTCCTGAATCGGCGCCAGTTTGAAGAACATCTGCTGCATACCCTGAATCATCTGCAGGTACTCCATCTTGCCCAGCGCGATCATGTCCTTTTTGGCAGGTGAGCAAACGAACTCGCTGGTGCGCTGCACCCAGAACTCCTTCGGCTGCTGCCATTGGTCATTAACTTTCAGGTTGCGCATCATGTAGGCGATGCGATCTACGGACTGGCCGTTGAGAATTCGGACCTTGTTCGTCGAACACTGAACTTCGAGGTTATAGGCATCGATCATCGGTTTGCCGGGTTCCTCATACACCAGCGTCACGGCGACCAACTTGGCCCCTTTGGTCTGCTTCGACGGCACGACTGAAGTGCTGTCGGCGACATACATGATGTTCTTGTGGGGAACGCCGTTGCCGTAAATGATCCACCAGTCACCGACGAGCTTCTGCTCCTCTGCCATGGCTGAAGAGGTAGCGGTCAGGAGTGCGGTCAGTAGAACAACGGATTGATTGAGTTTGAAAAACGACGACATGGTGTTGCTCCATTCCTTGGCGCTTTTGTAATGCACAAAAACAGAATGGAAATTTAGTGGTGAGGTTGGGCGCGGGGCAATTAGGGCGGATGTGCTAATGGCTTATTGCGATGCCTGAGTGGCGGGTGCTGCCCGGTTAATCTGTCGAGCTCGTCAAGATAACGTTGCTTTCAGGCAGGCATTAAAAAGCCGGCTTGTGGCCGGCTTCTCGGGGACTGGCTTGGTTTATTTTTGGTAAACCGCGTCAGCCTTCAAAACGTACACCCGGATCTGCGTCCGGCTGTGGGACTTGGTCAGACGTTGGTCTGCCGCGTCAGGCGTCATCTGAGCCGCGGGAGCGGGGCGATGCGCAAATGTGGGGCGCAGGATACTGAGTTTTGTTGGGGATTCCCAGCCTCAACTGCGGAATAGAGCCACTGCGGGGGGCAAAATTCGTAATTTGTACTGATTTTCGGGGCCTCTTCGCGAGCAGGCTCGCTCCCACAGGGTTTGGTGCAGGGTTGAAGATCCGTATCCGATCAGAGAAACGGTACCACCGGCCGGCGTTTGCCCAGGGTCGACCACCAGAATACCCAGCCCAGAATGTGTATCCGCTGCTCATCGATTTGTGCTGCGCGGAAGATTTCGTCCGGGTATTCGGCGCTGTTGTGGCTGCGCAGGCGCAGGGCGTTGCCGGGCATGCGGTGCAGGTATTTGATGCGCAGCATGCCGTCGTGTTCGATGGCGTAGATTTCGCCGTCGACCACCTGGGTCAGGCCGCGGTCGATGCCGACGATGGAGCCGTCTTCGATGCGCTCGGCCATGCTGTTGCCGATCATGTGCGCGCAGATGGCGTCGCTTGGGCGGATTTCCAGTTGCGCGAGATGGGCGCGGGGCAGGCGAACGGTTTGCTCGGGGTCGAGGATGACGTGGGTTTTGTCGGCGCCGGTGCTGAGCGGTGTTTCCTTGAAAAACGGCAGTTCGATGTCGTTGGGGTTGATGATGGAATAGACGCCGTTGACGGACTGCGCGTCGAAGGTGTCGCCGTTGCTGGCAGGCGTTTGCAGGCGGGGTGACTCTTTGCTGCCTTCGCCGGTTTTCAGCCACTCGCTGTTGACCGAGAGCAGGCGTGAGACTTCCTCCATGCGATACGCCGGGACGCCCCGGGTGTACCAGTTATGAATGTTTTGGGCTTCCGTGCCCCAGAACTTTGCGAATCCCGTGGTGGTGATGTTCGCTGCTTCCAGGAGTGCCTTGAATCTTGGACCGCTAGTGTTCTTTCTCATAAACACCGAGTCTACGGCCGTGCCAGAGCGGTTTGAATAAACCGGCTGTTCAAAAAAAGCCTGTATTTTGCGACTGGATGTAAGACGTGCTTGTGGGAAATCACTCACTTCGAAACTTTTCTGTAGTCCGCAATAAACACACTGTTTAAAGCGGCGTTTTTCAGGCACAAAAAACCCCGGATCAACCGGGGTTTTCTTCAAGCGTCATGCAGCCAGCCGGCGCTTAGCCCTTGTAGGCAGCTACCGACTTGGTGATCGCGTCGCGAGCGGCATCAGCGCCAGCCCAGCCTTCGATCTTGACCCACTTGCCTTTTTCGAGATCTTTGTAGTTCGCGAAGAAGTGCTCGATCTGCTGGATCAGCAGTGGTGGCAGGTCGGTGTATTCCTTCACGTCGACGTACAGCTGGGACAGCTTGTCGTGTGGGACTGCGATGACTTTGGCATCGCCGCCGCCGTCGTCGGTCATGTTCAGGATGCCGACTGGACGCGCGCGGATCACCGAGCCTGGAGCAACCGGGTAAGGGGTCACAACCAGCACGTCGAGGGGATCACCGTCGTCAGCCAGGGTGTTCGGGATGTAACCGTAGTTGGCCGGGTAGAACATTGGGGTGGCCATGAAACGGTCAACGAACAGGCAATCGCTGTCTTTGTCGATTTCGTATTTGATCGGCGCGTGGTTGGCCGGGATCTCGATCGCGACGTAGATGTCGTTCGGCAGGTCTTTGCCAGCCGGAATCTTGCTGTAGCTCATTGGGCGTTGCCCCCGTAGTTGACCAAAAAAACTTGGCCGGATTGACCAAAAAGTGGCGGCGATTATAGGCATATTCCTACGCCGACGCCACGTACCAGAAGTCGTGCAGCGCTTACTCGTGCGCCTGATAGACCGGGTCTGTGGCCTGAAGTTGCCGCAGCCTGCCCAACGGATCCTGCCGGTAGAAAAGCTGCAGTTGCAAGTAGACCTGTGGATAAGCCGCGTGCAGCAGATCCGGAGCGCTGAAGAAGTATTCGCTGGTGACCGCAAAGAACTCCGCCGGGTTCTCCGCGGCGTACGGGTCGATGGCGGTTTCGGCGTCGGGGTTGCGGTCGAGCTGGCGGTTGAGGTCATCGTAGGCGTGTTGCATGACCTCGGCCCAGTCGCTGACGCGCATGTCGGCGTGCAGTGGCGGCAGACCGTTGGCGTCGCCGTTGAGCATGTCGAGTTTGTGCGCCAGTTCGTGGATCACCAGGTTGTAGCCTTCCCAGCCACCACTGGCCATCACCCCCGGCCAGGCGAGGATGATCGGCCCCTGTTGCCAGGCTTCGCCACTGTGTTCGCCGTCCCACTCGTGCTCGACGCCGCTGGCATCGCGATGGCGTTGCGGGCTGAGGAAGTCGTCGGGGTAGAGGACGATTTCGTGGAAACCCTGATACCAGTTCAAGTCGCCGAGATTGAGCAGCGGCAACTGGGCCTGGGCGGCGAGCAGCAGGCGCTGTTCCTGATGCAGTTCGACGCCGGGCAGGGCGGTCAGGTGTTTTTCTTCCAGAAACAGCACGCTGGCTTCACGCAACCATTGGTCTTCGGCGGCGCTGATGCCGTCGAGAAAGCTCAGGTGATGGCGCACCCGTTGCCACAGGTCGTCGGCAATCGGGTGCCTGGCCAGAATGCGCCGGCGACGCCAGGCGCTCAGTGACCACATCGGATCAGTGGGTTTCGGCTTTGGAGCTGGAGCCGCCGAAACGGCTGCGCACCACGCCGATGATCATCGGCACCAGCGACAGCAGGATGATGCCAACCACCAGCAACGACAGGTTCTTCTTGATGAACGGCACGTTGCCGAAGAAGTAACCCAGGGTCACCAGGCCGCCGACCCAGAGGATGGTGCCGAACACGCTGAACGCGAAGAAACGCGGGTAGGGCATTTTCCCGACGCCGGCGACGAACGGGGCAAACGTGCGGATGATTGGCAGGAAGCGCGCCAGGGTCACGGTTTTACCGCCGTGCTTGTCGTAGAAATCGTGGGTTTTTTGCAGGTAGTCGCGACGGAAGATTTTCGAGTTCGGGTTGCTGAACAGTTTTTCGCCCGCCGTTCGGCCAATCACATAGTTGGTGCTGTCGCCGAGGATCGCCGCGAGCATCAGCAGTCCGCCCAACAGCACCGGATCCATGCCACCGCCCGCCGCCACGGCACCGGCGATGAACAACAGCGAATCACCCGGCAGGAACGGCATCACCACCAGACCGGTTTCACAGAAGATGACAGCGAACAGAATCGCGTAGATCCACGGCCCGTAGTTGGTGACCAGCAAATCGAGGTACACATCGAGATGCAGGATAAGGTCGAGCGGGTTGAAATCCATGGGGGCACCTGTGGTGACGGCCCGACTCGGCAGGCCTGTGCGGATGATTCGGGTGTAAGCCTACAGTGGGGTGTAGTTTTTCTTACAAGCCGGAAAGCTCGGGATTATACGGTCTGAGAGGTGAAAAGCGCGTTGGTTTTGTAGCGAGGGATGTCGGGGTGTGAACAAATGTCAGGCAGACTTCGGGTTTGATAAAAGATCAAAAGATCGCACCTTCGGCAGCTCCTGCATTGGAATGCGTTCTGCCGAAGGCTGCGATCTTTTGATTTCAGAGCTCGTCGCTGATCGGCAGCACGTAGTTCTTGAACTCGGTGTCTTCCTTGAAACCAATGGATTCGTAGGTTTTCTGCGCCACTTCGTTATTGCTGCTGGTGGAAACGCGCATGCGCACGGCCTGGGTTTCCTTGGCCATTTTCTTCGCGGTGCGAATCAGGTTGTCGGCCACCAGTTGGCGGCGGGCGTCTTCGGCGACATAGATGTCGTTGAGGATCCACACGCGCTTGAGCGACAGCGAGGAAAAGCTTGGATACAGCTGGCAGAAACCCATGAGCTTCTTGTCGTCATCATCGGCCAGGGCCAGATAAATCACCGACTCCTTGCGGCGCAGGCGTTTTTCGAGAAACGCGCGGGAGGAATCCGGGTAGGGCAGGGAACCGTAGAACTCGCGATATTTGACGAACAACGGGGTCAGCAAATCCAGGTGTTCGAGGGTCGCTTGAATAATCCGCATGATAGGTCTCGTCTTCAAGTGGCTGTCTTCAACTGCTCTGACGGCGATGGGAAACCCTGCGGCCGTGCGTCGATCCTGCCTGAAAGCAGCGCAGAAACGCAATGCGGAAACGGTTCAGGTTGTGGGCGGATCAAGCAGGAAATTTCCCTTCATGTCCGCACCGGCGTCCGACTCCAACGTCTGCACCTGTGCTTCGTCCTTCAGATTGACCCCCGACAGCTGCCGCCGGCAGGCTTCGCGCATCAGATACAGCAAGCGATGTGCCGCCATGCCGTAGCTCAAGCCCTCAAGCCGCACGTTGGAGATGCAATTGCGGTAGGCATCGGTCAGCCCGACTTTTGGATTGTAGGTGAAATATAAACCGAGGCTGTCGGGCGAGCTGAGGCCCGGACGCTCTCCGATCAGCATGACGACCATTTTTGCACCCAGCAACTGACCGATCTCGTCACCGATGGCGACGCGGCCCTGTTCCACCAGCACTACCGGGGCAAGCGACCAGCCGTCGGCGCTCATCTGCTCCTCCAGGCGGGTCAGAAACGGCAGGGTATGCCGATGCACCGCCAGTGCCGACAGACCGTCCGCCACCACAATCGCCAGATCGACCCCGCCGGGGTTGGCCTGCGCGTAATCCCGCAGGCTCTGCGCCGAGGTGTCGCTGAGTTTGCGCCCCAGATCCGGGCGTTGCAGGTAGCTGTTGCGATCAGTCGCGGCGCTGTGCAGCAACAAGGTCTCGCGCCCGCGTTCACTCAGTTGCGCGCTGAGCCCGGCGTGGTCGAACGGCAGATGCACCGCATCCCGTGCCTGAGCGTGGGCGAACTGGAAATCCAGCTGGGCGCTGGTCGGCAGGCTGGTGCCGGTGCGGCCGAGGGCGATGCGTGCCGGAGTCAGGCGGCGCAGCTCCAACCATGGGTTTTGCGGGTCGACAGGCGGTTTTTCCATCACACTCATCCCAGTTGCGCCAGCGCCTGGCGGAAGGCCGGCGGCAGGTTGTTGCCAAAGCGAACCTTGCCGTCCGCCTGGGTGAAGATGCCCATGTTCGCCAGCCATTGCTCGAACTCCGGCGCCGGTTTCAGGCCCAGGGTCTGGCGCGCGTAGAGCGCGTCGTGGAACGAGGTGGTCTGGTAGTTGAGCATGATGTCGTCGGAGCCGGGGATGCCCATGATGAAGTTGATCCCGGCCACACCGAGCAGGGTCAGCAGGGTGTCCATGTCGTCCTGATCGGCTTCGGCGTGATTGGTGTAGCAGATGTCGCAACCCATCGGCACGCCGAGCAACTTGCCGCAGAAATGATCTTCGAGGCCGGCGCGGATGATCTGCTTGCCGTTATAGAGATATTCCGGGCCGATGAAGCCGACCACGGTGTTCACCAGAAACGGCTTGAAGTGCCGCGCCACGGCATAGGCCCGGGTTTCGCAGGTCTGCTGGTCGACACCGTGGTGGGCGTTGGCCGACAGCGCGCTGCCCTGACCGGTCTCGAAATACATCAGGTTCTGCCCCAGAGTGCCGCGCTTCAGGCTCAGCCCCGCGTCATAGCCTTCCTGCAATACGTTGAGGTTGATGCCGAAACTGGCGTTGGCCGCTTCGGTGCCGGCGATCGACTGGAACACCAGATCCAGCGGCACCCCCCGGTTGATCGCCTCGATCGAGGTGGTGACGTGGGTCAGCACGCAAGCCTGGGTCGGGATGTCGTAGCGCTGGATGATCGCGTCGAGCATCTCCAGCATCGCGCAGATCGAGGCGATGCTGTCGGTGGCCGGGTTGATCCCGATCATTGCGTCGCCATTGCCGTACAGCAGACCGTCGAGAATGCTCGCGGCGATGCCGGAGGGCTCGTCGGTCGGATGGTTCGGTTGCAGCCGGGTCGACAAGCGCCCGCGCAGGCCGAGGGTGCCGCGAAATTTTGTGACCACGCGGATCTTCTGCGCCACCAGCACCAGATCCTGCACGCGCATGATTTTCGACACGGCGGCGACCATTTCCGGGGTCAGGCCGGGGCCGAGAGCGCGCAGGCTGGTTTCGTCCGCCGCGTCGCTGAGCAGCCAGTCGCGGAAACCACCGACGGTGAGGTGGCTGACCACGGCGAAGGCTTGTTTGTCGTAGGTGTCGATGATCAGTCGGGTGACTTCATCGGCTTCGTAGGGAATCAGCGCTTCTTGCAGGAAGTGCGTGAGCGGGATGTCGGCCAGCGCCATTTGTGCAGCCACGCGTTCGCCGTCATTGAGCGCGGCAACGCCGGCCAGAAAGTCACCGGAGCGCGCCGGGCTGGCCTTGGCCATGACGTCCTTGAGGCTGTCGAAGCGGTAGGTCTGGGCGCCGACGGAATGGGCAAATGCGGCCATGGGGCGGTGTCCTCCTGATTCTGTGGGTAACTCGGTCTCCCTGTGGGAGCGGGCTTGCTCGCGAAGGCGTCGTGTCAGACGACATCGATGTTGGATGACACGACGCCTTCGCGAGCAAGCCCGCTCCCACATTGGATCTTCATGCACTTCTATATAGCGGGCACCGGGCGACAGGCCCGGTGCCGGTGCAACTAGATACCTTCGAGCATAGCGTCTGCCGGCGCTTCTGAGCGTTGCTTGGCGGTCAGCTGGAAATACAGGTAGCCGGCGGCCATAAAGCCCAGGAACACACAACCGATCAGCGTGTTGAACCACGCCATCGCGATCAGGCACACCACCGCCAGAAACAGCGCAATTGCTGGCACCACCGGATAGCCCGGGGCGCGGAAGGTGCGTTCCAGGTTCGGTTCGGTTTTGCGCAGTTTGAACAGGCTGAGCATGCTGATGATGTACATCACGATCGCGCCGAACACCGACATGGTGATCATCGCAGCAGTCAGGGTCATGCCTTGCAGATTGACCAGTCCATCGCTGTAAATCGCCGCGATACCAATCACACCACCAGCCAGAATCGCCCGATGCGGGGTCTGGAAGCGCGACAGTTTGGCCAGGCTTTTCGGCAGATAACCGGCGCGGGCGAGGGCGAAGAATTGTCGCGAGTAGCCGAGGATGATCCCGTGGAAACTCGCCACCAGGCCGAACAGGCCGATCCACACCAGCATGTGCATCCACGATGAGTTGTTGCCGACCACCGCTTTCATCGCCTGCGGCAGCGGGTCGTTGATGTTCGACAGCTGACGCCAGTCGCCGACGCCGCCGGCCATCACCATCACGCCGATGGCAAGGAACACCAGGGTCAGGATGCCGCTGACGTAGGCCTTGGGAATCGTGCGTTTCGGATCCTTCGCTTCTTCGGCGGCCATAGCCGCGCCTTCGATGGCGAGGAAGAACCAGATCGCGAACGGGATCGCGGCAAAGATTCCGGGGATCGAGCCCAGGGTGAACTCGTTGGCACCCGACCAGCCGTTGAGCACGAAGTTACTGAAGCTAAAGCCCGGCGCGACCACGCCCATGAACACCAGCAACTCGGCGACCGCCAGCACGGTGACCACCAGCTCAAAAGTCGCGGCAATGCTGACGCCTAGGATGTTCAGGGTCATGAACACGAAATACGCGCCGACCGCTGCCACCTTCGGATCAAGCTCCGGGTACTGCACGTTGAGGTAGGCGCCGATGGCCATGGCGATCGCCGGTGGGGCAAAAACGAATTCGATCAGCGTGGCGATGCCGGCAATCAACCCGCCTTTTTCGCCAAACGCCCGGCGGCTGTAGGCAAACGGTCCGCCTGCGTGGGGAATCGCGGTGGTCAGTTCGGTGAAGCTGAAGATGAAGCAGGTGTACATGGTCGCGACCATTAGCGCCGTGACCAGAAATCCGAGGGTGCCCGCGGTGCCCCAGCCGTAACTCCAGCCGAAGTATTCGCCGGAAATCACCAGGCCGACGGCAATACCCCAGAGGTGCAGGGTGCCGAGTGTGGGTTTGAGCTGTGTGGTGGAAGTCATAAGTCCTCTCTGTTTTTTATTGTTCGATCTGTTGGACTTTCGGGTGCAGTGGTTGAGGTGGATGGATGCTGTTCACGCAGCGGCAGTTTTTGTGCAAAACCTGAATGACGGGTACGCAAGGGCCGTGCCAGAGCGGCCAGGCCTTGTGTTGTGTCATTGAGGACGCCATCGCGAGCAGGCTCGCTCCCACAGTGGATTTGTGCCGAGCCTGTGTATGTGGTGCGACACGACTCCCCTGTGGGAGCGAGCCTGCTCGCGAAAGCGGTCGAAAGGGCGACACAGAAATATCTGTATCGCCCCCGGGTTTTAGAAGAAGCCCAACGGATTGATGTCGTAGCTCACCAGCAGGTTTTTCGTCTGCTGATAGTGATCGAGCATCATCTTGTGGGTTTCACGGCCGACGCCGGACTTCTTGTACCCGCCAAACGCGGCGTGCGCCGGGTACAGGTGGTAGCAGTTGGTCCACACACGACCGGCTTTGATCGCGCGGCCCATGCGGTAGGCGCGGTTGATGTCGCGGGTCCACAGGCCGGCGCCGAGGCCGAACTCGGTGTCGTTGGCGATCGCCAGGGCTTCGGCTTCGTCCTTGAAGGTGGTGATGCTCACCACCGGGCCGAAGATTTCTTCCTGGAACACGCGCATTTTGTTGGTGCCCTTGAGCAGGGTCGGCTGGATGTAATAACCGGTTGCCAGATTGCCCTCGAGTTTTTCCACCTTGCCGCCGGTCAGCAGCTCGGCGCCTTCGCCCTTGGCGATTTCCAGGTACGAAAGGATCTTGTCGAATTGCTGCTCGGACGCCTGCGCGCCAACCATGGTGTCGGTGTCCAGCGGGTCGCCGCGTTTGATCTGCAGGACTTTCTTCATCACCACTTGCATGAATTCGTCGTAGATCGATTCCTGTACCAGTGCGCGGGACGGGCAGGTGCAGACTTCGCCCTGGTTGAAAAACGCCAGCACCAGGCCTTCGGCAGCTTTTTCGATGAAGGTCGGTTCGGCCTGCATGATGTCTTCGAAGAAGATGTTCGGCGACTTGCCGCCCAGTTCCACGGTGGACGGAATGATGTTCTCGGCGGCGCATTTCATGATATGCGAGCCGACCGGGGTCGAGCCGGTGAAGGCGATCTTGGCGATGCGTTTGCTGGTGGCCAGGGCTTCGCCGGCTTCTTTGCCGAAACCTTGCACCACGTTGAGCACGCCCGGTGGCAGCAGATCACCGATCAGCTCCATCAGCACGCAGATGCCCAGCGGGGTTTGCTCGGCAGGCTTGAGTACCACGCAGTTGCCGGCGGCCAGTGCCGGGGCGAGTTTCCACGCGGCCATCAGCAGCGGGAAGTTCCACGGGATGATCTGCCCGACCACACCCAGCGGTTCATGGATGTGATAGGCCACGGTGTTGCCGTCGATTTCGGCAGCGCTGCCTTCCTGCGCGCGCAGGCAGCCGGCGAAGTAGCGGAAATGGTCGGCGGCCAGCGGGATGTCGGCGTTGAGGGTCTCGCGGATGGCTTTGCCGTTGTCCCAGGTTTCGGTGATCGCCAGCAGTTCGAGGTTCTGTTCGATGCGGTCGGCGATTTTCAGCAGGATCAGCGAGCGCGCCTGCACAGAGGTCGCGCCCCACGCATCGGCAGCGGCGTGGGCGGCGTCCAGTGCCTTGTCGATGTCTTCGGCAGTGGAGCGAGGGAATTCGGCAATTGGCTGGCCATTCACTGGCGAGGTGTTGGTGAAGTACTGACCTTTGACAGGTGCGACGAACTCGCCGCCGATGTAGTTACCGTACTTGCTCTTGAACGAGACTTTGGCGCCTTCAGTACCGGGGTGAGCGTAACGCATGATGTTGTTCTCCTTGGCTTTGTACTTATTAGAGAAACGCGCAAGTGCGCTTGCTATAAGCGTAGAGCAAAGGTCGGGCCACTGCCGTGCAGGGCAGGCAAATCAAGGCTTTGCGCGGTTTGTGTCGGACGGGCGGACGCAGCCTGTGATGGTTTCGGTACAGAGGGGGTGACAGTTTGTACCGCTTTTGGCACAGCCAGTGACCGGCTGGTCTTGCCAGCATTGCAATGCGTCGATGGCTGGAGGATGCTGACTGCCAATTGCCCAGATGCACCTTTGTGGTGAGGGGATTTATCCCCGATGGGTTGCGAAGCAGCCCCAATAAAAATTGTGGCGACTCAGATTCACCGCGTATGCCGGATTTACGACTGCTGCGCAGCCGATCGGGGATAAATCCCCTCACCACAAGGTATGTGCCAGCCAATAAAGAGGCGGCACTGATCTCGGGGAGAATAATAAGAAATGCACGACAACCATTTGAGTCGCCATGCCCAGCAGGTTCTCACCGTCAGTCAGGGCAAGCCGCACCTGCACGGGCCCGGTGCCGATCCGTCGATTGCCCGCTCGTGGCTGCGCTGTCTTGAGGACTATCACCTCGATCCGGCCCTGACCATGGCGCCCACCGTGCTCGAACACGGGCGCGTGCTTGAAAGCCGCGAACGCCTGCAACAGGTGTTGCAGATCGCCGGTAATGAAATGAGCAGCCTGCATCAACAACTCTCCGGCGCCGGTCATGCGGTGCTGCTGACCGACGCGCGCGGGGTGATCCTCAACTGCGTCACCGCGCCGGCCGAGCGCAAGATTTTCGAACGCGCCGGTCTCTGGCTCGGCGCCGACTGGAGCGAAGCCTGCGAAGGCACCAACGGCATCGGTACCTGTCTGGTCGAGCGCCAGGCACTGACCATCCATCAGGACGAACACTTTCGCGGCCGCCACACCGGCCTGACCTGCTCGGCGAGCCCGGTGTTCGACCCGCACGGCGAACTGCTGGCGGTGCTCGACGTGTCCTCGGCGCGCCACGATGTCTCGCGGCAGAGCCAGTTCCACACCATGGCGCTGGTCAACCTGTCGGCGAAGATGATCGAGAGCTGCTATTTCCTGCGCTGCTTTGATAACCAGTGGCTGCTGCGTTTTCACTTGCAGGCCGAGTCCGTCGGCTTGTTCAGCGAAGGGCTGCTGGCGTTTGACGGGGAAGGGCGGATCAGTGCGGTCAACCAGAGTGCGCTGAACCTGCTCGGGCATATTCGCGGTGGTTTGCTCGGCAAACCGGTGGAAGCGTTTTTCGATTGTTCGCTGGATGAGCTGCTCGGTCGGGCCAGCGCCAATGCCAGCGCCAGTTGGCCGCTGCGCACCCGCGACGGACGGCATCTGTTTGCCTTGTTGCGCGGCGAATCGCGCAAGCCGGCGCCGATCCTGCCGGCCCCGGTCGTGGCCAAGCCTCAAGCGCTGGTGGGCATTTGCCTCGGTGACGCGGCGCTGCAAGCGGATTTCCGCAAGGCGTTGCGGGTATTCGAACGCGACGTGCCGCTGCTGATCAATGGCGAAACCGGCTCCGGCAAGGAAGCCTTTGCCAAGGCTGTGCATCACGCCAGCCAGCGCGCCAGCAAAGCCTTCGTCGCCCTCAATTGTGCGGCGATCCCGGAAAGCCTGATCGAGAGCGAGCTGTTCGGTTATCGCGGCGGCAGTTTCACCGGCGCGCGCAAGGACGGCATGCGCGGCAAGCTGCATCAGGCCGATGGCGGCACGCTGTTTCTCGATGAGATCGGTGACATGCCGCTGGCGCTGCAAACCCGGTTGTTGCGGGTGCTGGAAGACCGGCAGGTGGTGCCGATTGGCGGCGAGCCGGAGGCGGTCAACGTGCGGATCATCAGCGCCACTCACCGTAATCTGCTGGAACGGGTCGAAGGCGGCAGCTTCCGTGAAGATCTGTATTACCGGCTCAATGGCCTCGAAGTTGCGCTACCGGCGTTGCGCGAACGCAGTGATAAATCGCAGTTGCTGGATTTCCTGCTGGCCGAGGAGGCCGGCGGCGAAACAATCTTGATCGACGAACCGGCGCGTCAGGCGTTACTGACCTTCAACTGGCCGGGCAACGTGCGGCAGTTGCGCAATGTCTTGCGCACATTGGCGGCATTGTGTGATGAAGGGCGAATCGGGCTGGAGGATTTGCCGGCGATGATTCGGCAGGGGCGGCCAACGCTGGAACTGAAGTCGGTTGAGTCCGAGCATCCGCTGGAAGACGCTGAACGTCTGGCGTTGCTCGATGTGCTGGAGCAAACGCGCTGGCACATGACCCAGACCGCGCAGCAGCTCGGGGTCAGCCGTAATACCCTCTATAGAAAGCTGCGCAAACACGCGATCTCCCGTTAAACCGCGCCGCACCGTTCGCGAGCAGGTCGCTCCCACAGGATCAGCGCCTATCTTGTGGGAGCGAGCCTGCTCGCGAAGGCGTCGGCAAAGGCGAAACACAAGGTGCGATTTCCCCCTCCCTGCGCTAACCTGCGGCCATGTTTTACGAGGTCGACTATGCACATTCATATTCTGGGTATCTGCGGGACTTTCATGGGCTCGATGGCGGTTCTGGCCAAAGAGCTGGGCCATCACGTGACCGGCTCCGACGCCAACGTCTATCCGCCGATGAGCACGCAGCTTGAGGCCCAGGGCATTCAGTTGACCCAGGGCTACGACCCGGCCCAGCTCGATCCGGCACCGGATCTGGTGGTGATCGGCAACGCCATGTCCCGCGGCAACCCAGCGGTGGAATATGTGCTGAACAAAGGCCTGCCGTACGTATCCGGCCCGCAATGGCTGGCCGATCACGTGCTGCAAGGGCGCTGGGTGCTGGCGGTTGCCGGCACGCACGGCAAGACCACCACCAGCAGCATGCTCGCCTGGGTGCTGGAACATGCCGGGATGAGCCCGGGGTTCCTGATCGGCGGCGTGCCGCAGAATTTCTCGGTGTCCGCACGTCTGGGCGGCACGCCGTTCTTCGTGATCGAGGCCGACGAGTACGACAGCGCGTTTTTCGACAAGCGTTCGAAGTTCGTCCACTACCGCCCGCGTACCGCGATCCTCAACAACCTTGAGTTCGATCACGCCGACATCTTCCCCGATTTGCCGGCGATCGAGCGGCAGTTCCACCACTTGGTGCGGACCATTCCGAGCGAAGGTCTGGTGATCCACCCGACCACCGAACCGGCCTTGCAGCGCGTGATTGAAATGGGCTGCTGGACCCCGGTGCAGACCACCGGCGTCGGCGGTCAGTGGCAGGTCAAGTTGCTCAAAGACGATGGCTCGGCGTTCGAAGTAATGTTCGAAGGCGTGTCCCAGGGCACTGTCGAATGGGAGCTGACCGGTCAGCACAACGTTGCCAACGCCCTGGCTGCGCTGGCAGCGGCGCGGCATGTCGGTGTGGTGCCAGCGATGGGCATCGCCGGGTTGAGCGCATTCAAGAACGTCAAACGCCGGATGGAGAAAGTCGCGGAAGTACGCGGCATCACCATCTACGACGACTTCGCCCACCACCCGACTGCGATCGCCACCACCCTCGATGGCTTGCGCAAGCGCATCGGCGATGCACCGCTGATCGCAATCATCGAGCCGCGCTCCAACTCGATGAAGCTCGGCGCGCACCGTGACGGTCTGCCGGACAGCGTAGTCGATGCCGATCAGGTGATCTGGTACGCCCCGGCCAACCTCGGTTGGGATCTGGGCGCCACTGCCGCACTGTGCAGCGTGCCGTCGATTGTCAGCGATTCGCTGGAAGGCATCATCGAACGCGTGAAGAGCCAGGCCCAGCCCGGCACCCACGTGGTGATCATGAGCAACGGCGGCTTCGGCGGCCTGCACGGCAAACTCGCCGAGGCGCTGAAATGAACACTTTTGCCCAGAGCGGCGGCCCGGAACGCATCACGCTGGCGATGACCGGCGCGTCCGGCGCGCAGTACGGATTGCGCCTGCTCGATTGCCTGGTACGGGAAGATCGCGAAGTGCACTTCCTGATCTCCAAGGCCGCGCAACTGGTGATGGCCACCGAGACCGATGTCACGCTGCCGCCCAAGCCGCAGATGATGCAGGCGTTCCTCACCGAGTACACCGGGGCGGCCGCCGGGCAGATCCGCGTGTACGGCAAGGAAGACTGGATGTCGCCGGTAGCTTCGGGCTCCGGCGCACCGGCGGCGATGGTCGTGGTGCCGTGTTCCACGGGTACCTTGTCGGCGATTGCCACGGGCGCGTGCAACAACCTGATCGAGCGCGCGGCGGACGTCACCTTGAAGGAGCGGCGCCAGTTGATTCTGGTGCCACGCGAGGCACCGTATTCGAGTATTCATCTGGAGCACATGCTCAAGTTGTCGAACATGGGCGTGACCATCCTGCCGGCCTCGCCGGGTTTCTATCACCAGCCGCAGACCATCGACGACCTGATCGATTTCGTCGTGGCGCGGATTCTCAATCTGCTGGGCATTCCACAGGACATGCTGCCGCGTTGGGGCGAGCATCATCTGAGCAGCGATGAATAAGCTGTTGATGATTGCGCTGGCGCTGCAACTGGCCGGCTGCGCCACAGCGCGTACGCTGGATGCGGCCAAGCCGGGCGCGCCGGTGGTGTATTCCGGGACACGCCTGGATTTGTACGCGATGAATGGCGGGTGCTGTGCGATGGACCGCTTCGGGGCTGAGGCGCCGAGTTATCCGGGAGTGGACCTGCCGGCGAGTGCGTTGCTTGATACGCTGCTGTTGCCGTTGTCTTTGCTGACCGTGATTGGCGTGGGGTTTCAGGCGACTGGTGGGTTGTAGGGGAGTGTGGCGAGGGGATTTATCCCCGATGGGGTGCGCAGCGCCCCCAAAATCTGAAAAACGACGACTGCTGCGCAGCCGATCGGGGATAAATCCCCTCGCCACAAAGTACGGTGTTTACTTGCCGAGCTTTCGCAGCTCATCCGACTCGACGATCCGCACCCCATCCTGTTCTTCCAGCGCCAGGCGCCACATCGCCCGGGCCAGTTGGCAGGCTTCGATGCCGCGGTACTTGCCGGGAATCAGTTTGGAAAACGGCGCCGCCAGCTGTTCGCCCAGGCGCGGTTCGGTACGATCACCCAGCAACAGCGATGGCCGGCAGATGGTCAGTTGCGGCCAGTCCTGCGCGCGCAACGCCTGCTCCATCTCGCCTTTGACCCGGTTGTAGAAAATCGACGATTTCGGATCGGCGCCCAGCGCGCTGATCACGATCAGGTGCCGCGCGCCCATCTCCCGCGCACGTTTGGCGAAGGCCACCACCATGTCCAGATCCACCGCGCGGAACGCGGCTTCGGAACCCGCCTGTTTGATGGTGGTGCCGAGGCAGCAATAGGCGATATCGACGCGACCACTGAGTTGCGGCAGAAACGCTTGTGGGTCGCCCACCGGGTTTTCCAGGTGCGGATGCTCCGCCAATGGACGACGGGACGGGGCGAGCACGCGGGTGATCGTCGGCTCGTTGAGCAAACGGTCGAGCAGATGTTCACCGGTCAGTCCGGTGGCTCCGGCAAGCAATACGTGCTGAGGCGTCAAGTACATAGTGTTTCTCCCTTGATACTGTTCAGCTTAGTTGCTGTTTGTTGCTCCGTCGTTCAATGCAGCACTCTGCAACGCTTTTCTTGCCTGCTGTTTACGCAGCAGTTGCCAGTGCGCCAGCACGGTTTTCGGTGCCCAGATCTGTGGTTCCGAGGCTTCGAAGTTATCCGCCAGTTCGCGCTCGGCGACGGTGGCCTTGGCCAGTTTGAAGGCCTGCTCCAGATCGTCGGTCTGGTTCAGGGCCTGAGCGAACAGGGCGTCGCCGAAGTAGGTGAAGTTGGCTTCTTCCGAGCAACCGAACGACACGCGGTCGGCGCGCGAGGCGGTCATGATCAGTGTGCGCTCATCTTTCAGCGCGGGGATGAAACCGCCGGAATAGCACGATGAGATCACGATCACCTTGTCGCGATTTTTCAGTGGAGCAAGCACGGCGGCGAGTTCGTCGGCGGGCAGGTCGGCCAGCTCCATGCGCGGCTGGTCGAGCACCAGCTCGTGTTCGGCGGTGCCGTGGCTGGTCAGGTAGATGAACACCAGGTCTTCCGGGCCGCTGCGTTCAGCGAGGGTCTGCGCGGCGCGGCGCAGGTTTTCGCGGGTGGCCATCGGCCGGTCGGCGAGATGCTCGCGGTGGTTGACCAGACGAATCTGGCCAAAAGCGCCGAAACGCGTCGTGAGCATGTTGGCGACGTAGTCGGACTCGCGCAGGAACACGCTTTGCTTGCCGTCGCCACCGAGGGTCAGGGTGTACAGCTCGACTGCCGGCGTCGAGGCGGGCACGGCGGCCAGCGCGTTATCGAGTAGGCGGCCCTGGGCCAGCAGGCCGAGTTCGAGGGTGTCGGGCAACAGCTTGCCGTCGGCGTCACGTACGCGCTGGCCGTTGATCCACGTGCCGCTGAGCACGGTGCCGTCAGTCAGCACCAGAGTGCCGCGCCCGGCGTAGCTGTCGCCGTCGAACCCGCCGATGTAGAAGCTGCCGTCAGACAGGTTCAAACGGCCCTGGCCGCTGAAGCGCCAGTCGTTGAAGTAGCCGATGTAGTGGCTGCCGTCGGCGCCGATCAATTCGCCCTTGCCGGTCAGCGCGCCTTCCTTGAACTGGCCGAGCCACACGTCGCCGTCGGCGTTCTCGTAGCGGCCCTTGCCGTGCAGCTGGCTGTTCTTGAAGCCGCCGACATAGATGTCGCCATCGGCACTGTTGAATGTGCCGTTACCTTCGAGCTGGCCGTTGACGAAATGGCCGCTGAAGGTATTGCCGCTGGCGTCGCCGCGCTGGCCTTCGCCGTTGGGTTTGCCGTGGGCGAACTGGCCCTGATAGGAGCTGCCGTCGTCCATTTCCAGACGACCCAGCCCTGAATACTGGTCAGCCTTGAACTCGCCACGGTAGGTCATGGCGTTTTCTTTAAGGGTGCCTTCGCCATCGCGTCGGCCCTGCTTGAAACCGCCGGTGTAACTGCTGGCGTTGGTGGTCAGGCTGCCCTGGCCATCGAACAGGCCCTGCTGGAACTGGCCACGATAGACCTCGCCGTTGCTGCCGTGCCATTCGCCCTGGCCATGCCATTGGCCCTTGTCGAACTGCCCGGCATACCAGCTGCCATTGGGGTAGTCGACCCGGCCCTGGCCTTGCAGCAAGCCGTTGACCAGTTCACCGCGATAGCGTCCGCCGTCCGGCAGCCGTGCATCCGGGGGCAACAGCGATTCGCCGTCGCCGCACGCGGTGAGCATCAGGGTCAGGGCAAGGGGTGCAAGAGAAGCGAGTGGGCGCATAGCGGGATCCGGGCAATTAGGCGACCGAGTATGCCGCAGCTATGTGACCTTATACAGCCGGGAAAACAGCGCTGATGCGAAACAGCGTGCGCTGTTTCGCATCCCGTGACTTAAACGAAGCAGAGCGACAGCGGTTCGGCGATATAGGCCGGTTTGTCCGAGCCTTCTATCTCAAGCGTCGCGGTGGCCTTGAGCAGCCATTGACCGGGTTTTTTCTCGGTCACTTCGGCCAGATCGACTTTCAGGCGCACTTTTGAATTGACCTTCACCGGCTGGATGAAACGCACGCTGTCCAGGCCGTAATTGACCACCATCTTCAGGCCTTGCGGCAGCACGAGGATGTCTTCCATCAGTTTCGGGATCAGCGACAACGACAGGAAACCGTGGGCAATGGTGCTGCCAAAAGGCGTTTGCGCGGCTTTGACCGGATCGACATGGATGAACTGATAATCCCCGGTGGCTTCGGCGAACAGGTTGATGCGCTCCTGATCGATGGTGAGCCATTCGGAACGTCCGAGTTCCTTGCCGACATAATCTTTGAGCTCTGCAACGGGAACATAGGGCATTGAGACTCTCCTTGGGTTCATCGGTTTTATAGTTTTTCAGGTGGGGGATTTGACCGCCCTGCGAACCACTGTAGATCAACATGGCGATTTGCTCCGGTCAACCGACCATGCTTTTGGCGAATGCCGATCCATAGCGCTGCCGTGCTTATAATGCCGAGGACTTGCGGGGGGAGATGTCTGATGTTGTTACGTGGCCTGACCATGCTGGTGCTGTTCCAATTGCTCGGCACGGCACTCAACCATTTGCTGTTGCCGGTGCTGCCGGGGCCGATCATCGGTCTGCTGCTGTTGCTGGTGTTCCTGATCATTCGCGGTGAAGTCGGCGAGCCGCTGAACCTCGCGGCCGGCAGTCTGTTGCGTTATCTGCCGCTGCTGCTGGTGCCGCCGGCGGTGGGCGTGATGGTTTATGCGAGCGACATTGCCGCTGACTTCTGGGCCATTGTCGGCGCGCTGGTGTTGTCGTTGATCCTGTCGATGGCCTTCGCCGGGGTGCTGATGCAACGCCTGGTCAAGCGCCATGCGCCGCACTCGGAGGAGTCGTGATGCTCTTCGATTGGCAAGGCGCCTGGGCTTCGGTGATCCATCATCCGCTGTTCGGCATCGGCATCACCCTCGGTGCCTATCAACTGGTACTGGCGGCGTTCGAGAAAACCCGCTGGATCTTTCTGCAACCGGTGCTGGTCTCGATGCTGGTGGTGATCGGCGTGCTGGTCGGCTGCGGCCTGACCTACGCCGAGTACCGCAAGAGCACCGAAATCCTCAGCATTCTGCTGGGCCCGGCGACGGTGGCGCTGGCGGTGCCGCTGTATCTCAACCTAAAGCGCATCCGCCAATTGTTCTGGCCGATTTTTACTACGCTGGTGATAGGCGGCGTGGTCGCCACGGGCATGGGCGTGTTGCTCGGCTGGTGGTTCGGCGCCGAGCACATGATTCTGATGACCATGGCGCCGAAGTCGGTGACCTCGCCGATTGCCATGCTGGTGGCCGAGCAGATCGGTGGCGTGGCGGCGCTGGCGGCGGTGTTCGTGCTGATCACTGGGGTGATCGGCGCGATCTTCGGCCCGGCGCTGCTGACCCGGCTCGGCGTGCGCAGCCCCGAGGCGCGCGGCATGGCGCTGGGCATGACCGCGCACGCGGTCGGCACTTCGGTGGCGCTGCAGGAAAGCGATGAGTGCGGCGCCTTCGCGGCGCTGGCGATGAGTCTGATGGGCGTGGCCACGGCGGTGTTCCTGCCGTTGGCGGTGTCGATGGTGGTGTAAGGAAATGTCTATGAGTCTGCCGCTTTTTCCGCTCAACACAGTGCTGTTCCCCGGCTGCAACCTCGACTTGCAGATCTTCGAGGCGCGCTACCTGGACATGATCGGCCGCTGCATGAAACAGGGCGGCGGTTTCGGCGTGGTGTGCATCCTCGATGGCCACGAAGTCGGCGTTGCGCCAGAGGGCTTTGCCCTGGTCGGCTGCGAGGCGCGGATCACCGATTTCCAGCAACAGGACAACGGTCTGCTGGGGATCCGGGTGCAGGGCGGGCGGCGTTTTCAGGTGTTGCGCACAGAGGTGCAGCGCGATCAGTTGATCCTCGCCGACGTCGAGTGGCTGGACGATGAGCCGGAGCAACCGTTGCAGGACGAAGACGCCGATCTGGTGGCGCTGCTCAAGGCCTTGGCCGAGCACCCGATGGTCGAGGCGTTGAACATGGGCACCGAAGCGCTGGGGCAGCAGTCGCTGGCCAATCAGCTGGCGTATCTGCTGCCGTTCGCCGAAGAAGACAAGATCGACCTGCTGCAACTCGACGATCCGCAGCAGCGACTGGATGCGATCCAGGCGCTGCTTGATGAGTTGCAGGGCGAGCTGTTCGCCTGATCGAAAAGGATCGCAGCCTGCGGCAGCTCCTACAGGGTTTTGGTTTCACATTCGCGCGATGGTGTGGGTGTGAAACGAAATCTCATGTAGGAGCTGCCGCAGGCTGCGATCTTTTGATTCTCAATAAGCGTATCGCAACATCGTTTGCGGCAGATGCCTGAAGACGAACAGGCTGAACAGTAACAGCAGCGCCGGCAGAATCAGCCACCAGACCTTGAACGGCATGGCATTGAGCGGCGTCTGGCGCTGGCTCAGCCACAGACCCGCCGCACACACGCATGCCGCCAGCATTGCGCCGGCCAGAATATCCGTCGGCCAATGCGCACCCAGGTACACCCGTGACAGAGCAATCGACAGCGCTGGAATACAGCCGAGCAGCAGCCAGGTCAGGCGCATGCGTGGCGGTTGGCCGCGACCGGCGAGAACCGCCAGCACCAGAAACAGCGCGAAAGCCCCCGACGCATGGCCGCTGGGCATGCTGTAACTGGTCAGCGGATCGGTCAGCACCTCCGGGCGGACCCGGGCGAAAAACTGTTTGGTGACGGTATTGAGCAGTGCGGTGCACAGCAGCACGCCACCGGCAAAGATTGCCTGGCGCCATTGCCGGCACAGCAGCAACAGGCCGGTAAGCAGGGCGCTGAACATCAGCATGTTGCGAAATTCACCGATCAGGGTGAACGTCACCGCGATCTCGTCCAGCATCGGTTGGCGATGTTCCTGCACCAGAGTCATCACGCCTTGGTCGAGGGCGTGCAGATACGGATAGCCAATAAACAGGCCGATCAGAATCAACAGGCTCATGCTGCTGATCCAGATCGTCGCCCGGCGATGCTGGCGCAAGCTGCTGTTGACGCTCATGCCGACCATCACCGCAATACTGGCGGCAACGATGCCGGCCTGCAGCCAGAAACCTTCCGGCAGCGGCAAGCGGATCGCCGCGCCGGTGGCCCAACCCGGCAGCAGGTAGGCGACGCTCCAGCCGGCGGCGGCCAGCAGGCTGACGGCGGCGAAACGCGGGAAGGGCATGTCGCACATCCCGGCAACCATCGGCAACATCGGCCGCAACGGGCCGATGAAGCGCCCGACCAGCAGACTGGCGATGCCGTAACGCTGGAAGTAGGTTTCGGCCCCGGCCATCCATTCCGGATGGTGGCGCAGTCCCGGCAGGCGGCGGATGTTCTGATGGAAATGGCGGCCGAGGAAGTACGAGATCACATCGCCGAGTATCCCGCCGAGAAAGCCCAGCAGCAGGGTTTCACTCAACGACAGTGCGCCGCTGCCGGCGAGTACGGCCACGGCAAACAGCAACACCGTGCCGGGCACGATCAGCCCGGCAATTGCCAGGCACTCCACGCAAGCGACGATAAATACCGCAGCGGCCAGCCACTGCGGATTGGCGGCGAGCCACCCGGTCACGCTATCGAGCCATGGGCCCATACACACAACTCCATCAAATCTTCAATAAGTCCCGAAGGCTGCACAAAATTTCAGCAATCACTCAGTACCCCTGTGGGAGCGGGCTTGCTCGCGAATGCGGTGTGTCATCCACGAGCTCGTATCTGACACGCCCTCTTCGCGAGCAAGCCCGCTCCCACAAGGGCGCATAGGGTTCAAAACCTGTGTCACTTCAGGACAGCAAAAAATAATCGCGACCTTCGACCTGGCCCCGGCGCAGCGGGTTCCGCGTGCACCACTGGGCATACGCGGCGTCGACGAAACGGTACATCAGGTGTTCGTCGCGGCCATGGGGGATGCCCAGGCGAGTGGTCTGAATGATCTGCGTCGGCGCCGGCCCGGTGTCTTCCACCAGCATCAGCTCATGATCGAAACGCTTGGCGTCCCACATCGGCACCTTCAGCCCCAGCGCCTTGCACAGCAGCGTCTGCCCGGCGCAAAGCTTTTGCGAAGGGCGCGGTCGACCTTGAGCATCGGGATTGTTCAGCAGCATCTGCGCCAGACTCGCCGGCCCGCTGATTTCATCGACCCACGGGTAGGCGGACTTGATCAGCACCGCATTGCCGGGGCCCTGAGCGCTGAAGTTCAGCGAATCGCCACCGCGGGCGTAATACATATAGATGTGTCCGCCATCCAGAAACAAAGCCTTACGCTTTTCCGTGTAGCCGAGCGATGCATGACTGCCTTTCTCCTCGCAGTAATAGGCTTCGGTTTCGATGATCCGGGCGCTGAGCCACAGATCGCCGACCCGGTGGCGGATGACTTTGCCAAGCAGATCGCGGGCCAGCACTTGCGCGTCACGGTCGAAAAAAGCGTCCGGAAGGCCCAGAGGCAGGCGCTCGTCGGTGGCGCGAACGGTCAGGTTGGACATGGCAAACGGTGGTTATCCAGGCGAAGGAGGTCGTGATGATAACAATCCGCGGCTTAATTACGGCTGAACGTCGGCAAATTGCAGTCCATTTCGACCATCCGCCTGTCACCGCTGTTAGTCCCGGGACGCGACAGCTATAATCTGCCGCTTTCCTCTTTGCCAAGACCCCAGCAGACCATGACTGAGTCCGTTCTTGACTACATGACCCGATTGGGTCGCGCCGCCCGCGAAGCTTCCCGGGTCATCGGCCGTGCCAGCACCGCGCAGAAGAACCGCGCCCTGCAGGCTGCTGCCAATGCGCTGGACGCTGCTCGCGCCGAGCTGGCCGCAGCCAATGAACAGGATCTGGCGGCTGGTCGCGCCAACGGTCTGGAGCCGGCCTTGCTGGAGCGTCTGGAACTGACCCCGGCGCGCATCGACGGCATGATCGTCGGCCTGCGTCAGGTGGCGGCACTGCCCGATCCGGTCGGTGCGATCCGTGACATGAGCTTCCGCCCGTCCGGGATTCAGGTCGGCAAGATGCGCGTACCGCTGGGTGTGATCGGGATCATCTACGAATCCCGGCCCAACGTGACCATCGATGCCGCCAGCCTGTGCCTGAAGTCCGGTAACGCGACCATCCTGCGCGGTGGCTCCGAGGCGATTCATTCCAACCGGGCGATTGCCGCGTGCATTCAGCGCGGTCTGGCCGAGGCCGAATTGCCGGCAGCCGTGGTGCAAGTGGTCGAAACCACCGACCGTGCCGCCGTCGGCGCGATGATCAGCATGCCCGAGTATGTCGACGTGATCGTGCCGCGCGGTGGCCGTGGCCTGATCGAACGTATCAGCCGTGATGCCCGGGTGCCGGTGATCAAGCACCTGGACGGTATCTGCCACGTATTTGTCAGCGAGCACGCCGATCTGGCCAAAGCCCAGCGCATCGCCTTCAATGCCAAGACTTACCGTTATGGCATCTGTGGCGCGATGGAGACCTTGCTGGTTGATCAAAGTGTTGCGAAGGATTTCCTGCCGTCGATGGCTGCCCAGTTCCGCGAGAAAGGCGTCGAGCTGCGTGGCTGCGAACGCACCCGCGCGATCATCGACGTGATAGCGGCCAGCGAAGACGACTGGAGCACCGAGTATCTGGCGCCGATCCTGTCGATCCGTGTGGTCGACGGACTGGATCAGGCCATCGAACACATCAACCATTACGGCTCGCATCACACCGACTCGATCGTCAGTGAAAACCTCGCCGACACCCGGCGTTTCGTCGCGGAAGTCGACTCGGCGTCGGTGATGATCAACACCCCGACCTGCTTCGCCGATGGATTCGAATACGGATTGGGTGCCGAGATCGGCATTTCTACTGATAAGCTGCACGCCCGCGGCCCGGTCGGCCTCGAAGGACTGACCTGCGAGAAGTACATCGTGGTCGGTGATGGCCAGTTGCGCGGCCAGGCGACGGTCTGACTTGACCGACCTCGACTTGACAGCGCCGCTGCCTGACGGCGAACTCCGACCCCGGCGCATCGGCGTACTGGGCGGCACGTTCGACCCGGTGCACATCGGCCATTTGCGTGGTGCGCTGGAAGTCGCCGAAGCGCTGCTGCTCGACGAGCTGCGCATGATGCCCAGCGCCCGGCCGCCGCACCGCGATACGCCGCAGGTGTCGGCGCAGGATCGGTTGGCAATGGTTGAGTGCGCGGTGGCCGGAGTGCCGCCGCTGGTGGTGGACGCCCGCGAATTGCAGCGGGACAAGCCGTCTTACACCATTGATACCCTGGAGTTGATGCGTGCCGAAATGGCCGCCGAGACCCAGGTTTTTCTGCTTTTGGGCTGGGACGCATTTTGCGGCCTGCCCACTTGGCACCGCTGGGAAGAGTTGCTCCAGCATTGCCACATCCTGGTGCTACAGCGCCCGGACGCCGACAGCGAACCGCCGGATGCCTTGCGCAACCTGCTGGCAGCGCGTTCGGTGAGCGACCCGCTGGCCCTGAAAGGGCCGAGCGGACAGATTGCATTCGTCTGGCAGACACCGCTCGCGGTTTCCGCCACCCAGATCCGTCAACTGCTGGCCAGCGGTAAGTCGGTACGTTTCCTGGTGCCCGACGCGGTCCTGGCCTACATCGATGCGCACGGTCTGTACCGTGCGTCGAACTGAACAAGGCGTGCTTCACTGATACGAATCCACGTATCGCCAAGCCGCCGAATATACGAGCAAAACGAGTTTTATATGACTGACAAAGACGTAAGCAAAGTTAAGCGCAAAGGCACGTTCAAGAGCGCACCGCTGCCGGAAGTCGCCAACACCAACGAGCCGCTCAAGGGCGACGAGCTGGTCAAGGTTGCCGTGGCAGCTCTGGAAGACGTCAAGGCACAAGACATCCAGATCATCGATGTGCGCGACAAGCAGAGCATCACCGACTACATGATCATCGCCACCGGTACGTCCAATCGCCAGATCAACGCGATGCTGGACAAGGTCCGTGAAGAAGTCAAAAAGCAGGGCGCCAAGCCGCTGGGCGAAGAAGGCAAGGGCGACAGCGACTGGGTGCTGCTCGACCTGGACCTGGTGATCGTGCACATGATGACTGCCTCGGCACGTCAGTTCTATGACCTGGAGCGCCTGTGGGCCGGTGCCGAGCAAAGCCGTGCGGCAGACGCCAAGCACCACAGCCCGGAAAACACCCACGAGCATTTCACCAAGCTCAACAAAGACCAGCTGTAAGGGATTGCTGTGCGACTGCGACTGATCGCCGTCGGTTCACGCATGCCCAAGTGGGTGGAAGAAGGCTGGCATGAATATGCCAAGCGTCTTCCGTCCGAGCTGGCGCTGGAACTGGTGGAAATTCCGCTCAATACCCGTGGCAAGAACGCCGACGTGGCCCGTTTCATCCGCCAGGAAGGCGAAGCCATGCTGGCCAAGGTCGGGCCGAACGAGCGGATCGTCACGCTGGAAGTCCACGGCAAGCCCTGGAGCACCGAGCAACTGGCGGTCGAACTCGACCGTTGGCGGCTGGATTCGCGCACGGTCAATTTCATGGTCGGTGGCCCCGAAGGGCTGGCGCCGGAAGTCTGTGCCCGCGCCGATCAGCGCTGGTCGTTGTCGCCGCTGACCTTGCCGCACCCGCTGGTGCGGATCCTGATCGGCGAACAGCTGTACCGTGCCTGGACCGTGCTGTCCGGTCACCCTTACCACAAGTAGTCCTGCCCTCATGTCTCAGCCGATCCGCATCAAGGACCACGAAAAGGACGCCCGCCTGGTGCGCAGCCGCGTCGTGTTCGGGGCCATTGCGGTCATGCTGTTGATCTGCGTGCTGATTGCGCGGCTGTACTACTTGCAGGTGATCCAGTACGAGTACCACTCGACACTCTCGGAAAACAACCGCGTCCACGTGCAGCCGATTCCACCGACCCGCGGCTTGATCTTCGACCGCAACGGCGTGGTGGTGGCGGACAACCGCCCGAGCTTCAGCCTGAGCATGACCCGCGAGCGTTCCGGCGACTGGCAGCAAGTGCTCGACGTGATCGTCGAAGTGCTGCAACTGACGCCCGAGGACCGGGTGATCTTTGAGAAACGCATGCGTCAGGGGCGTCGGCCATTCGAGCCGGTGCCGATCCTGTTTGAGTTGACCGAAGAGCAGATCGCCCGGATCGCGGTGAACCAGTTCCGCCTGCCTGGGGTGGAAGTGGTCGCGCAACTGGTGCGCCACTACCCGCAGGGCGCGCATTTTGCGCACTCGGTGGGTTACATGGGGCGCATCAACGAGAAAGAGCTGAAGACCCTCGACCCGGTCAACTACAGCGGCACCCACCACATCGGCAAGACCGGCATCGAGCGTTTCTACGAGCCGGAGCTGCACGGGCAGGTGGGGTACGAGGAAGTCGAAACCAACGCTCGGGGCCGCGTATTGCGCGTGCTCAAGCGTACCGATCCGATTCCCGGCAAGGACATCGTCCTGAGCCTGGACATCAAGCTGCAGGAAGCGGCCGAAGCCGCGCTGGGCGGGCGTCGCGGCGCGGTGGTGGCGCTCGATCCGAAGACTGGCGAAGTGCTGGCGATGGTCAGCCAGCCGAGTTTCGACCCGAACCTGTTCGTCACCGGCATCAGCTTCAAGGCCTATGCCGAACTGCGCGACTCCATCGACCGGCCGCTGTTCAACCGCGTGCTGCGCGGCCTGTACCCGCCGGGTTCGACGATCAAGCCGGCGGTGGCGATTGCCGGTCTAGATTCTGGCGTAGTGACGGCGTCGAGCCGGGTGTTCGACCCCGGTTACTACATGCTGCCCAACTACGATCACAAGTACCGCAACTGGAACCGCACCGGTGACGGCTTCGTCGATCTCGACACGGCGATCATGCGTTCCAACGACACCTACTTCTATGACCTGGCGCACAAGCTGGGCATCGATCGGTTGTCGGCCTACATGAATAAGTTCGGCATCGGCCAGAAGGTCTCGCTGGACATGTTCGAAGAATCCCCCGGCCTGATGCCATCCCGCGAGTGGAAACGCGCGACGCGCAAGCAGGCGTGGTTCCCGGGCGAAACCCTGATTCTGGGGATTGGCCAGGGTTATATGCAGTCCACACCGTTGCAACTGGCGCAGGCCACGGCGCTGGTCGCCAACAAAGGCATCTGGAACCGGCCGCACCTGGCCAAGACCATTGAGGGCGCCAAACCGGTAGACGAGAACCCGATGCCGGACATCGTCCTGCGCGATCCGTCGGACTGGACCAAGGTCAACCACGGCATGCAGCAGGTGATGCACGGCGCCCGGGGTACTGCGCGCAAGGCAGCAATCGGTGCGCAATACCGCATCGCCGGCAAGTCCGGTACCGCTCAGGTCGTCGCGATCAAACAAGGTGAAAAATACGACCGTTCCAAGGTTCAGGAACGCCACCGCGACCACGCCTTGTTCGTTGGATTCGCTCCGGCCGACAACCCGAAAATAGTGGTTTCGGTGATGGTCGAGAACGGTGAGTCCGGCTCCGGGGTCGCCGCGCCAGTGGTGCGTCAGGTGATGGACGCCTGGCTTCTGGACCAGGAGGGTCGATTGAAGGCCGAATACGCCGGTCCTATCAGTGCGGAGGCTACGGCCCGTGATGAATAATTTTGATCGCATGCTCTCCAGCGAGGATGTGATGCGTCGCCGGGCGACGCTGCTGCAACGTCTGCATATCGATGGCCCGCTGTTGATCCTGCTGCTGATCCTCGCCGCAGGCAGTCTGTTCGTGCTGTATTCGGCCAGTGGCAAGAGCTGGGATCTGCTGGGCAAACAAGCCACGTCGTTCGGCATCGGCCTGGTGTCGATGATTGTCATCGCCCAGTTCGAACCACGGTTCATGGCGCGTTGGGTGCCGCTCGGTTACGTGGTCGGCGTGGTGCTGCTGATGGTGGTGGACATCATGGGCCACAACGCCATGGGCGCAACTCGCTGGATCAACATCCCCGGGGTGATCCGCTTCCAGCCCTCGGAGTTCATGAAGATTCTGATGCCGGCGACGATTGCCTGGTATCTGTCCAAACGCACGCTGCCACCGCAACTCAAGCACGTCGGCATCAGCCTGATGCTGATCGGTGTGCCGTTCATTCTGATCGTGCGCCAGCCCGACCTCGGCACGTCGCTGCTGATTCTGGCCGGCGGCGCGTTCGTGCTGTTCATGGGCGGACTGCGCTGGCGCTGGATCCTCAGCGTGCTGGCCGCCGCCGTACCGGTGGCGATCGCCATGTGGTTCTTCATTATGCACGACTACCAGAAGCAGCGGATCCTCACGTTCCTCGACCCGGAAAGCGATCCGCTCGGCACCGGCTGGAACATCATCCAGTCGAAAGCCGCGATCGGTTCCGGGGGCGTGTTCGGCAAGGGCTGGCTGCTGGGCACCCAGTCGCACCTGGACTTTTTGCCGGAAAGCCACACCGACTTCATCATCGCCGTACTGGGCGAGGAGTTCGGTCTGGTGGGCATCTGCGCGCTGCTGCTGATCTATCTGTTGCTGATCGGTCGCGGCCTGGTGATTACCGCCCAGGCGCAGACGCTGTTCGGCAAATTGCTCGCCGGCGCGCTGACCATGACGTTTTTTGTTTATGTTTTCGTCAACATCGGTATGGTCAGTGGCCTGTTGCCGGTGGTGGGGGTGCCGTTGCCCTTCATTAGCTACGGAGGAACTTCGCTGGTGACACTGCTGTCAGCGTTTGGGGTTTTGATGTCGATTCATACGCATCGCAAGTGGATCGCACAGGTTTGAATAAGGTGAAGAGTTCAATGCAAGTCATGCGCAGCTGGGCGACTCGTTACGCGCCGTGGGTCGGCCTGGTCGGCATCCTTGGCAGCGCGCAGGAAGCGCTGGCCGGCGATTACGAAGGCTCACCGCAGGTGGCCGAATTCGTCGGTGAAATGACCCGCGACTACGGTTTTGCCGGCGAGCAACTGATGGCGGTGTTCCGCGAGGCGCAGCGCAAGCAGGCGATTCTCGACGCCATCTCCAAACCCGCCGAGCGGGTCAAGCAGTGGAAAGAATATCGCCCGATGTTCATCACCGACGCGCGCATCGCCCGTGGTGTGGACTTCTGGCGCCAGCACGAGGCCGTGCTGGCCCGTGCCGAGCAGGAATACGGCGTACCGGCACAAGTCATCGTGTCGATCATCGGCGTCGAGACCTTTTTCGGACGTAATACCGGCAATTACCGGGTGATTGATGCGTTGTCCACGCTCGGTTTCGACTATCCTCCCCGTGCCGAATTTTTCCGCAAGGAATTGCGTGAGTTCCTGCTGCTGGCCCGTGAAGAACAGGTCGATCCATTGACCCTCAAAGGCTCGTACGCCGGGGCGATGGGCTTGCCGCAATTCATGCCGAGCAGCTTTCGCGCCTATGCGGTGGATTTCGACGGTGACGGTCACATCAATATCTGGACCAATCCGGACGATGCGATCGGCAGCGTGGCCAGTTACTTCAAACGGCATGGCTGGGTCGCCGGGGAACCGGTGGTCAGTCGCGCCGATGTGCGCGGCGAGCAGGTCGATGAAGGCCTGACCACCGGCATCGAGCCGACGAAAACGGTCGGAGAGTTGCGGGCGCTGGGCTGGTCAAGTCATGATGCGCTGCGCGATGATATGCCGGTTACTGCATTTCGCCTCGAAGGCGACAACGGCCCTGAATACTGGATGGGCCTGAAGAATTTCTACGCGATCACGCGTTATAACCGCAGCGTGATGTACGCCATGGCCGTACATCAACTGTCTGAAGAGCTGGTAAAAGCACGGGGCGTCAAGTAATGCGGGCATTGCCTATCAATAAACCCCTGAAGCTGGTGGCTTTCGCTGCGTTGGCGGTGCTGGTCGCCAGCTGTTCGACCAGCCGCACGCCAACCCAGAAGACCTCGTCCACCGCCGTACGTGCGCAGCCGGGGCTGGACATCAACCGCGCGCACAAAGACGGCGCGCCGTGGTGGGATGTCGATGTTTCGCGGATCCCGGACGCCACGCCGACCCTGCACACCGGCCCGTACAAGGCCAACCCGTACACCGTGCTGGGCAAGACCTATTTCCCGTTGCAGGAATCCAAGACCTACGTCGCCTCGGGCACGGCGTCCTGGTACGGCACCAAGTTCCACGGGCAAAACACCGCCAACGGCGAAGTGTATGACCTGTACGGCATGAGTGCCGCTCACAAGACTCTGCCACTGCCAAGTTACGTTCGGGTGACCAACCTGGACAACAACAAGAGCGTGATCCTGCGGGTCAACGATCGCGGGCCGTTCTATTCGGACCGGATCATCGACTTGTCCTACGCGGCCGCGAAGAAGCTCGGTTATGCCGAAATCGGCACCGCGCGGGTCAAGGTCGAGGGCATCGATCCGCAGCAATGGTGGGCCGCCAAGGGCCGTCCGGCGCCGCTGATGCTCAACGAGCCGCAAGTCGCGCAGAATAGCGCCCCGGTGATCACGGCGTCGGCCGGTACCATCGAGCAGTGGACCCCGCCGCCGCAGCAACATGCCTCTGACACTGTCCCTGTACAGATCAGCGCAAAAAAAAACGCTTCTGCACCAGCGTCTGGCCAGTATCTGCAGGTGGGCGCGTTCGCCAACCCGGACGCTGCAGAACTCCTGAGGTCGAAGCTCAGCGGGATGGTGAGCGCTCCGGTGTTCATCAGCTCGATCGTGCGCAATCAGCAGACCCTGCACCGGGTACGCCTGGGGCCGATCGGTTCGCCGGGTGAGATCGCCCAGGTGCAGAACAGTGTGCGCCTGGCCAATCTCGGCTCGCCGAGCGTGGTCACCGAGTAAGAAACGTAGCACTTGATTGACGGTTCACTTGCGGTTTTGGGGGGTGGACCAGGTTGTTGGCTCGTCGAAGAACAAAAGCCCGGCAAGGGTGACTGGAGTGAGCAACTGAACACGCGATGGCCCGTTAGAAGGCTGTCTGAATAGTTTTGCCTTCGGGCAAGTTTCCATTAGCGATTTCGAGAGACGGATGAACATCACCACCTTTGCCAAACGCCTGTGTCTGCTAGTCCCGCTGCTCCTCTCGCCAGCCGCCTTCGCGGCCGAGATGATGCCGTCGCCACCTCAACTGGCTGCAAAAGCCTACGTGCTCATGGACGCCAGCAGCGGCAACGTGCTGGTGGAGAACAACGGTGACCAGCGTCTGCCGCCAGCCAGCCTGACCAAACTGATGACCGCGTACATCGCTACGCTGGAAATCCGCCGTGGCCAGATCGGTGAGAACGACCCGGTGACTGTCAGCGAAAACGCCTGGCGTACCGGCGGTTCGCGGATGTTCATCAAAGTCGGCTCGCAAGTGACCGTCAGCGACCTGCTGCATGGCATCATCATCCAGTCCGGCAACGACGCCAGCGTGGCGCTGTCCGAGCACATCGCCGGCAGCGAAGACGCGTTCGCCGACCTGATGAACAAGACGGTCGCCGATCTGGGCATGACCAACTCGCACTTCATGAACCCGACCGGTCTGCCGAACCCTGAGCACTACTCGTCGGCTCACGACATGGCGATCCTGGCCCGTGCGATCATCCATGAAGACCCGGCTCACTACGCGATCTACTCGCAGAAAGAGTTCTTCTGGAACGGCATCAAGCAGCCTAACCGCAACCTGCTGCTGTGGCGCGACAAGACCGTTGACGGTCTGAAAACCGGTCACACCGACGAAGCCGGCTACTGCATGGTGTCCTCGGCTGTACGTGATGGCCAGCGTCTGATCGCCGTGGTGTTCGGCACCAACAGCGAAGTGGCGCGTGCCGCTGAAACCCAGAAGCTGCTGACCTACGGTTTCCGTTTCTTCGAAACCCAGACCTTCTACCAGAAGGGCACCGAACTGGCTCAGGCCCCGGTGTGGAAAGGCACCACCAGTCAAGTCAAGGCCGGCCTGGCTGAAGACCTGACCATGACCCTGCCAAAAGGCCAGCTGAAAAAGCTCGCTGCCAGCATGACCATGAACCCGCAACTGACCGCGCCAATCGCCAAGGGCGACGTGATCGGTAAAGTCGAAGTGAAACTGGACGACAAGGTAGTGCACAGCGCTGACCTGATCGCTCTGGACGCTGTCGAGGAGGGTGGTATCTTCCGCCGCATGTGGGATAGCATCCGTCTATTCTTCTACGGCTTGTTCAACTGATTTGTGTTGACCTGCATGGCCCCGCCCCGATCCGGTGCGGGGCCATGTGCGTTACCACGGCTTGCGCTCTAGAGGCCGTTACGCCATGACCGATACCGAAGTAAAGGCGCCAAAGATCGAATTTCCGCAGACTGATTATCCGATTAAGGTGATCAGCGATACGGGCGTCGGCAACAAAGACAAAATCATCGACATCGTCAAGAAACACGCAACCATCAATGATGAGCGCATCGACGAGCGTCAAAGCAGCAACGGCAAGTACACCACCATCCAGCTGCACATCGTCGCGACAGACCAGGATCAGCTGTACAACATCAACAGCGAACTGCGGGCTTCCGGTTTCGTGCACATGGTGTTGTGATGCCGGGCACGCTGGGCTTTCGCGAACTTGGCCAGATGGCTTACGAGCCGGTCTGGCATGCCATGCAACGCTTCACCAACGAACGCGGCAGCGATGCCGCCGACGAAATCTGGCTGGTCGAGCACCCTCCGGTGTTCACCCAAGGCCAGGCCGGCAAGGCCGAACACCTGTTGCTGCCGGGCGATATCCCGGTGGTACAGGTCGATCGCGGCGGGCAGGTGACTTATCATGGCCCGGGCCAATTGGTGGCTTACCTGTTGCTGGATGTGCGCAAGCTGGGTTTCGGCGTACGTGATCTGGTCACGCGCATGGAACAGTGCCTGATCGAACTGCTGGCCAGCTACGGCGTCACCGCCGCCGCCAAGCCAGATGCTCCCGGCGTCTACGTCGACGGAGCGAAAATCGCTTCTCTGGGTTTGCGGATTCGCCACGGTTGCTCCTTTCATGGCCTGGCCCTGAACGTGGATATGAACCTGGAGCCGTTTCGACGGATTAATCCCTGCGGCTATGCCGGGCTGGCGATGACCCAGCTGAGCGATCACGCAGGATCGATTGAATTTGCCGAGGTAAGTGCCCGGCTGCGCGCGCAGCTCGTCAAACACCTCGACTATGCTGAGCAGACGACCCTGACGGGCGGAATCGACTGATATGACTACTGATGCAGTGCAAACCATGATCCCGACGCTCGACGTGACCGAGCGCCCGGCCCCGCGTCCCAAGGTTGAAGCCGGCGTCAAGCTGCGCGGCGCCGAGAAGGTTGCACGCATCCCGGTAAAGATCATTCCGACCACCGAACTGCCGAAGAAACCCGACTGGATTCGCGTGCGCATCCCGGTTTCGCCGGAAGTCGACCGGATCAAGAGTCTGCTGCGCAAGCACAAGCTGCACAGCGTCTGCGAAGAAGCCTCCTGCCCGAACCTGGGCGAGTGCTTCTCCGGCGGCACCGCGACCTTCATGATCATGGGCGACATCTGCACCCGTCGTTGCCCGTTCTGCGACGTTGGCCACGGTCGTCCGAAACCACTGGACGTCAACGAGCCGGAGAGCCTGGCGATCGCCATTGCCGACCTCAAGCTCAAGTACGTGGTGATCACCTCGGTTGACCGCGACGACCTGCGCGACGGCGGTGCCCAGCACTTTGCCGACTGCATCCGCGAGATCCGCAAGCTGTCGCCGAACGTGCAGTTGGAAACCCTGGTCCCGGACTACCGTGGCCGCATGGACATCGCCCTGGAAATCACCGCTGCCGAGCCGCCGGATGTGTTCAACCACAACCTGGAAACCGTGCCGCGCCTGTACAAGGCTGCGCGTCCGGGTTCGGATTACCAGTGGTCGCTGACCCTGCTGCAACGCTTTAAGCAGATGATGCCGCACATTCCGACCAAGTCCGGCCTGATGCTGGGGCTGGGCGAGACTGACGAAGAAGTCATCGAAGTCATGAAGCGCATGCGCGAACACGACATCGACATGCTGACCCTCGGCCAGTACCTGCAACCGTCGCGCAGCCACTTGCCGGTGCAGCGTTTCGTGCACCCGGACACCTTCGCCTGGTTCGCCGAGGAAGGTTACAAGATGGGCTTCAAGAACGTTGCTTCCGGCCCGCTGGTACGTTCCTCGTATCACGCCGACGAGCAGGCGAAACTGGTCAAGGCTGAACTGCTCGGTTCCTGATCCGGCGCTGATAGCCTCGAAAAATACCCGCTTCGGCGGGTATTTTTGTTTGGGCCTGCCGCGCACTCTTTTGTTTGTCTCTGGACCTGACTACTGTGTCTGCAAGACTTCACACAGGGAGACCCATGGATGACCGTTCGACCGACCCACAGCCTTTTTCCGCATAAACCCGTACCGGCGCTGCCATCCGAAGGGCTGATCGGCGTGATCGCCCCTGCTGGCCCCGGTGCGCTGGACACGGAAAAGGCTGTGCAGTGGATGCGCGCCCGCGGGTATGCGCTGAAAGTGTTCCCCGGTGTCTACGAGAAGGACGGCTATCTGGCCGGCAGCGATGACGTACGCCTCAACGACCTGCATGCCGCGTTCGCCGACCCTGAAGTCGACGCGATCATTTGCCTGCGCGGTGGCTACGGTACGCCGCGCCTGCTGGACCGGATCGATTACGATCTGCTGAGTCGTCACGCCAAGCCATTTGTCGGCTACAGCGACATCACCGCACTGCATCTGGCGATCAGCCGCTACGCCGGGTTCGTGACCTTCCACGGCCCGCTGCTCAACGCCGACCTGCTGGGCGACAAGGAGCCGCCGACCGTCACCTCATTCTTCGCCATGCTGCGCGGTCAGTTGAAGGCGGGGAGTGTGTTGAGCCATCCGGTGGCTTATCCCTTGACCACCGTCGAACCGGGTATTGCGCACGGGCGTTTGCTCGGCGGCAATCTGGCGATGATCGCCGCAACGCTGGGCACACCGTATGAGATTGATGTCGAGGGCGTGATTCTGCTGATCGAGGACGTCAACGAGCCGCTGTATCGCATCGACCGTTTGCTCACGCAGATGCGTCTGGCCGGCAAGCTGGCCAGATTGCGCGGTGTGCTGGTGGGGGATGTCGCCGGGGTCGATGTCGAGGCTTTGAACCGCTTGCTCAAGCAGACGTTCGAGCCGTTACGGATTCCGGTGCTGTCGGGGTGGCGCAGCGGGCATTGTGATCCGAACCTGACGCTGCCGATGGGGGCGCTGGTTCGACTGGATGCGGGGAAGAAGGAATTGATGTTGGAACAGGATGTGGTGATCAAGACTGAAACGGTTATTGCCTGACAGTCAGTCTTCGCGAGCAGGCTCGCTCCCACATTGGAATACTGTTAACTGTGGGAGCGAGCCTGCTCGCGAAAGCGATACCCGCCATACGGCAGTGTTTCTATTGGGCGCGCAGGCTCTCAAGCAGCTTATGCGTCGGATAGCCGTCCGCCGGCCAGCCAAACGACTGCTGGGCACTGCGGATCGCCTTGCGGGTATTGGCGCCGATAATCCCGTCCGCCGTTCCCGCATCGTAGTTACGCGCGCTCAGCAGGTTCTGCAATTCGATACGCTCGGTGCGGCTCAGTGGCAGATCGTCTTTCGGCCAGGTGCCATTGATCAGGCCTGCGCCATTGAAGCGCTCGGACAACAGGCTGACTGCCAGTGCATAGGACGACGAGTTGTTGTACTTGAGGATCGCCCGGAAGTTATCGAGGATCAGGAACGCCGGGCCACGGTAGCCGGCCGGCAGCAGCAGGGCGGCAGACAGCTGTTCCGAGCCGGCCGGGGCCTGACCGCCATTAGGCAGGATCACGCCCAGTTGACGCCATTCGGCAACGGTCTTGCGCATCGCGCCATCGGCCAGGGTGTAGTTGAATCCGCTCGGCAGTTGCACTTCGAAGCCCCACGGCTGACCACGCTGCCAGCCTGAGCTTTGCAGGTAGTGCGCGGTGGAGGCCAGTGCATCGGCCGGGCTGCTCCAGATGTCGCGGCGACCGTCACCGTCGAAATCCACGGCGTGGGTGTTGTAGGTCGTCGGAATGAACTGGGTCTGGCCCATCGCGCCGGCCCACGAGCCAAGCATCTTTTCTGGCGTGATGTCGCCCTGTTGCAGGATCTGCAGCGCCGCGATCAGTTGTGCATGAGCAAATGCGGGGCGACGACCTTCGTAGGCCAGGGTCGCCAGCGAGTTGATCACCGATTTGCTGCCCTGGAACTGACCGAAGTTGCTTTCCATGCCCCATACCGACACCAGTGCCTGGCGATCCACGCCATAACGCTGTTCGATGCTTTGCAGGATGTCGGCGTACTGACTGATCAGCGCCTGCCCCTTGCGCACTCGCAGCGGCGACAGGGCGCCATCGAGGTATTCCCATACTGGACGAGAGAACTCCGGCTGGCTGCGGTCGGCTTTGATCACACTGGCATCGAAGCTGACATTGGCAAACGCGCGGTCGAACAGATCGGCGCGGATCCCGGCTGCCAAGGCATCCTTGCGGAAACCCGCCTGCCATTCGGCAAAGGTCTGGGTTGGCTGAAGATCAAGCGGGTCAGCGGACGGCACTACCGGCGGGATGATTGCCGGGGCTGTTGCGACAGGGGCGGCTTGAAGGGGTTGCGCATCGGCGGCGGTAGGTTTTTCCGCGCAGGCGACAAGCAGAATGAAGCTGGAGGCAGCGATCAGTTGGCGAATGGGCCAACGACGGGAAAGACTGAAGGGCATGCACAGTTCCAGGGGATACGAATCAGGTGCAGACCTTAACATGACCAGGGGGTGCTGTGCTTCAGGCAGCCAGAAAGTAAGAAGCCTCCCAGCTATTAGACTGGAAGGCTTCGCGGCGGTAGCTGCCTTTACCCTTGGCTGGTCGTTCCTGGCGACTGCGGAACAGGGGTTGGGCGATGATGGATTTGGCCTTGTTCGGGCCATGTTTCGATGGCTTTTTGCTCATGAGGGTTCTCTCGGTAGGTGGGTGCTGCGGGGCGAATAATCTGCCGAAGCCGCGCGTCTGTCCAGCCTCTATTGCGTAGGAATATTCTGACGCCTTCGCGAGCAAGCCCGCTCCCACAGTCGACCGAGTTCTATCATGTGAATGCGATCGACTGTGGGAGCGGGCTTGCTCGCGAAAGGGCGTTATGCGGTTGAACGTCTTACTCGGCGGGCAGTGAAAGACGCTGGCCGGACATCAACAGCGCCAACCGGCTCAGGCTCATCCACGGCGAACCGGCGGCCTGACCCTTGATCTGCGCATCGATGCGCTGGGCTTCGAGCAACAACTGCGCCCAGCGTTGCGCCGAGTAGCGTTGCAGGGCTTTGCTCATCAGCGGTTTGCGCTTGTCCCAGACTGGCGGTTTCGCCTGGCTGAAGCACTTGTCCAGCGGCGTGCCTTGGCTGTACTGCAGCGAGATATTGGTCAGCAGGCGCAACTCCCGCGCCAGTGCCCAGAGAATCACCGGTGGCTCGACGCCTTCACCGCGCAGGCCTTCAAGCATGCGCAAGGCGTGGGCCGGTTCGCCGTTGAGCACGGCGTCGGTCAGGCCAAACACGTCGAAGCGCGCACTGTCGGCCACTGCGGCCTGCACGGTTTCGACGGTGATCTGCCCACCTTCGGCCATCAACTTGAGCTTTTCGATTTCCTGCGCAGCGGCGAGCAGGTTGCCCTCGACGCGTGCGGCGATCAGTTCGACCGCGTCCTGGCTGGCCGACAAACCGGCTTGCGACAGACGCTGGCGAATCCAGCTCGGCAACTGGTTGGCATCCACCGGCCAGATCTGGATGAACTGGGTCTGCTGGCCTTCGACCAGGGCCTTGCCCCACTTGGTTTTCTGCGCACTGCCGTCGAGCTTGGGCAAGCTGATCAGCAGCACCGTGTCTTCAGCGGGGCGCGAGCAGTATTCGATCAGCGCGGCAGCGCCCTTGTCACCGGGCTTGCCCGAAGGCAGGCGCAGTTCCAGTAGGCGTTTTTCGGCGAACAGCGACATGCTGGCGCCGGCCTGCAACAAGGTCCCCCAATCGAAATTGGCGTCGGCGGCGAACACCTGGCGTTCGTCGAAACCTTGCTGGCGGGCAGCACTGCGAATGGCGTCGGCGGCTTCCTGGCACAACAGCGGGTCATCGCCGCTGATGATATAGACGGGCGCGAGCGCGCCTTGCAGGTGTTTGCCGAGTTGAGCGGGAGCGAGCTTCATAAGAGAGGGCGAACGGGGCGCCTGAGCACCCCGTACGTCTTACTGCTGCGGCAGTTCGAGCGGCGACTGACGCGGGGTTTCCGCTTCAGCTTTCTGTGCCGCCTTCAGCGCGTCGGCTTCAGCCCGGGCACGGTCGTTGGCCGCTTGCTGCAATTGCTGCAGTTGGCCCGGCGTCAGCTGTTGCAGGCGCAGCATCATGCGCTGAACCAGTTCGCGACGGGTTTCGCGACGGGCGTCGTTGGCTTCCTGATCGGAGCCGACGAGGTTGTTGCCGTCGTGGATGAACACTTTCTGCACTTCAAGCTTGTCGCTCAGCAGGTTCAGATTGTGTTCGCCTACGATGTCGTAGTTCAGCACGGTGGTCACTTGGTACTCACCCGTACGACCGGCGCCGGCGTAGCTGAGGATGCGCTGGTTTTCCTGTTCGTCAGCCAGATACAGCTTGTACGGTGCACCGCTGTAGACCTTGACGCCGCTGGACTCGAGCACCTGACGCAGTTGGGTGACGGTCTCGCCATACGCGTTACGGGCGCTCAGATCGAGCTCCTTGATCGACAGTTCGTTGGTGCCGGTGCCACGCAGCTGGAAACCGCAGGCGCTCAGCAGAACGGCGAGGCCCATCACCAGCAGATTGCGTTTGATCATTGTGTTGCTCCCCTTGAAACCATGTGGGCCGACCCTGCGGCCCGAAAGGTTTTACAGTGCGTCAGGCGAACCTGACGCCCAATCCAATTTAGCTGGCGACGATGTTAACCAGTTTCCCTGGTACAACGATCACTTTGCGAATGGTCAGACCGTCGACGAAACGCAGCACGTTTTCGTTGGCGCGGGCCGCCGCTTCAACTTCTTCGCGGGTGGCGCTGGCCGGCATTTCGATCTGGCCACGCAGCTTGCCGTTCACTTGAATGACCAGTTGCAGGCTGTCCTGCACCAGTGCGCTTTCATCGACCGCAGGCCAGCCGGCATCGATCACCGGGTCAGCGTGGCCCAGTTGATTCCACAGCTCATGGCTGATGTGCGGCGTGATTGGAGCCAGCAGCAACGTCACGGCTTCCAGACCTTCGTGAATCAGCGCGCGTTCCTGTTCGGAGCCTTGCGCGGCTTTTTCCAGCACGTTCATCAGCGTCATCACCTGAGCGATGGCGGTGTTGAATTTGTGGTTCTGGCCGACGTCATGGCTGGCCTGTTTGATGGCCAGGTGGATGGCGCGGCGCACAGCTTTCTGCTCGTCGTTCAGGCCGGCGATGTCCAGCTTGCCCGGCAGGCCTTGGGTGACGTGGGCCTGCGCCAGACGCCAGACGCGCTTGAGGAAACGGTGCGAGCCTTCAACGCCGGAGTCCGACCATTCGGCGCTCATGTCCGGCGGCGAAGCGAACATCATGAACAGGCGGCAGGTGTCGGCGCCGAACTGATCGATCATCGACTGTGGGTCGACGCCGTTGTTCTTCGACTTGGCCATTTTCTCGGTGCCACCGATTTCCACCGGCAGGCCGTCGGATTTCAGTTTGGCGCTGATGACCTTGGCCTTGCTGTCACGCTCGAGTTCCACGTCCGCCGGGTTGAACCAGGTGTAGGCACCGTTGGCTTCGCGACGGTAGTAAGTTTCGGCGATCACCATGCCCTGGGTCAGCAGGTTCTTGAACGGCTCGTTGGAGCTGACCAGACCTTCGTCACGCATCAGCTTGTGGAAGAAACGCGCGTACAGCAGGTGAAGAATGGCGTGTTCGATGCCACCGATGTACTGATCCACCGGCAACCAGTGGTCGGCCGCGGATTTTTCCACCAGGCCACCTTCGAAGTGCGGCGAGGCGTAACGGGCGTAGTACCACGAGGACTCGACGAAGGTGTCCATGGTGTCGGTTTCACGCTTGGCAGGCTGGCCGCATTTCGGGCAACTGCACTCGTAGAATTCCGGCATGCGCGCCAGCGGCGAACCGGCGCCGTCCGGCACCACGTCTTCCGGCAGCACCACCGGCAACTGGTCTTCCGGCACCGGCACGTCACCGCAAGTGGCGCAGTGGATGATCGGGATCGGGCAGCCCCAGTAGCGCTGACGGCTGATGCCCCAGTCGCGCAGGCGGAACTGGGTGCGCGAGGCGCCGAGGTTTTTCTTGATCAGGGCGACTTCCATGGCGTCGAAGGCGCCGGTGAAGTCCAGGCCGTCGAACTCGCCGGAGTTGATCAGCGTGCCGTGCTCGCCGTAGGCGTCTTGCCACGGAGCCGGGTTGGTGTCACCGGAGCTGGTGCGCACCACCGATTTCACCGGCAGGTTGTACTTGTGGGCGAATTCGAAATCGCGCTCGTCGTGCGCCGGAACTGCCATCACGGCGCCGTCGCCGTAGTGCATCAGCACGTAGTTGGCGACCCAGACCGGAAGTTTTTCACCGGTCAGCGGGTGCTCGACGAACAGGCCGGTCGGCAGGCCTTTTTTCTCTTGAGTGGCGACGTCGGCTTCAGCCACGCTGCCGCCCTTGCATTCGGCGATGAAGGCTTGCAGCTCTGGGTTGTTCTGCGCTGCCTGGGTGGCCAGCGGGTGCTCGGCTGCCACGGCAACGTAGGTCGCGCCCATCAGGGTGTCCGGACGGGTGGTGAAGACCTTGAGGGTGCCTGCTTCGCCGATCGAGTCGACGTTGTACGGGAACTGTACTTCCATGCCGCGGGATTTGCCGATCCAGTTGCGCTGCATGGTCTTGACCTGTTCCGGCCAGCCAGTCAGTTCGTCGAGGCTCTCCAGCAGCTCATCCGCGTAAGCGGTGATCTTGAAGTAGTACATCGGGATTTCGCGCTTTTCGATCAGCGCGCCGGAGCGCCAGCCGCGCCCGTCGATCACTTGTTCGTTGGCCAGCACGGTCTGGTCGACCGGGTCCCAGTTCACGGTGCCGTTCTTGCGGTAGATCACGCCTTTTTCGAACAGGCGGGTGAACAGCCATTGTTCCCAGCGGTAGTAATCCGGCTTGCAGGTGGTCACTTCACGCGACCAGTCCACCGCGAGGCCCAGGCTGCGCAGCTGGGACTTCATGTAGGCGATGTTTTCGTAGGTCCACTTGGCGGGTGCCACGTTGTTCTTCATCGCGGCGTTTTCCGCCGGCATGCCGAAGGCGTCCCAACCCATTGGTTGCAGAACGTTCTTGCCTTGCATGCGCTGGTAGCGGGAGATCACGTCGCCGATGGTGTAGTTGCGCACGTGCCCCATGTGTAGCTTGCCGCTGGGGTAAGGGAACATCGACAGGCAGTAGTAGGTTTCCTTGCCTGGCTGTTCACTGACTTCAAAGGACTTTTGCTCGTCCCAGAACGACTGGGCGGCGGCTTCGATTTCACGGGGCTGATATTGTTCGTGCATGGCTACTTTTGTACTGGATAGGGGTGGCCTAATCCTCTTCAACGCGCCCTCCGGGGGATGCTCCGGACAGGCTGGAAGTGGAATGACAGGAAGCGCCGTAGCATACATGACCGCGCTTGGCCTAGGGAAACCCTGATTACAGCTGTCTGGCCCCGGAAAACCGTGGCGAGGGCCGTTGGTCGCGGCGTTCAGCCGGTTTGTGCAGCGAAGCTAAGCTCTTATTGGGGAGTGAGTCTTATCTTCAATGAGGTGAGGGATGGTGGAGCAACGGCAAAAAAACGTGACGAAACCCGAGTTGTACGAACGGTTGATGGATCGTCTGGGCATGGCGCTCGACGCTGCCAAAACCGCTGGCCGGCTGCGCGACGAGCGCCCCGTGGAACTGGAATTGCGTGGCTTGAGCCCCGCCGAGTTCAAACTGGTCAAGGCCTATCTGGATCGTAGTGAACGTGAGTCGCATGGCAGCTTGTCACAGGCAGTGAAGCAGCTCGATGCACCACAATCGGCCAAGGTCATCTGGCTCAAGGACAAGGCGCCCGGCAGAGACACCGTCAAGGTTCGTTCTGTGCAGGCCAAGTAAACGCATGGCAGGTCAAATAACGGATCTTTTCCAACAGGATCCTACCTATCGGTTGTAACGTTTCATTAACACTCTTAGGCTTCGGGCATCTCTGGAGATGCCCCGATGCCTTTTCGTTACTTCATCAAACAACTGCTCTTGCCGCCCGGCATTCTTTTGCTGCTGTTGCTGCTCGCCTGGTGGCTGCGTCGCTCCCGGCCACGGCTGGCCGGCCTGTGTTTTGCCCTTGGCCTGGGTGGTTTCTGGCTGATGAGCCTGCCGGTGGTGGTGCAATGGGGCGCCAAAGCGCTGGAGCGTGAGCCGCCGCTGCCCCGTGAGTCGTGGTCGATATTGGCGCAGCGCGCCGATGCCATCGTGGTGCTGGGTTCCGGGCGCGAGCGCGGCGATCTGGCCTGGGGCGAGGACCAGCCAACCGGCGTGGGGCTGGAGCGTCAGCGCTATGCGGCGCGATTGGCCAAAGCCTCCGGGCTACCGATTCTGACCAGCGGTGGCCTGCATTACGGCACGCCGCCGACCGAGGCGAAGCTGATGGCCGATTCGTTGCGCGATGATTTTGGCGTGACCACGCGCTGGCAGGAAGGCGAGAGCCGTACCACCTGGGAAAACGCCAAATTCAGCGCCGACATCTTGTTGCCCCAAGGCATCAAGCGCGTCGTGGTGGTCACGCAGGCCTGGCACATGCCGCGCGCCGTGTGGTGTTTCCAGCAGGCAGGATTCGAAGTGGTGCCGGCGCCCGTTGGGTTTCTCGGGACCGATAATGCGCGCCCTTTTGGTGGCTGGCTGCCGGAGTTCAAGTCGATCTGGCAGAGCGGGCAGTTGCTGAATGAGGCGGTGGGGCAGGTGGGGTATTCGTTGTTTTACCGGGGTGATGCCAACCCTGATTGATTGGGTGCTGCTGATGTCCATTCGCGAGCAAGCCCGCTCCCACATTTGAATTGCATTCCAAATGTGGGAGCGGGCTTGCTCGCGAAGCTTTTTAAAGGGTTTTCGACATCCGGCTCGCCATCAGCGCCCAGCCAAACAGCAGCACACAGACGATGATCAGCGGCCACGAACGCCATTGCAGGTACGGCGTCAGGTTGTGCATCGGCACCACTTCGCCATACAGAATGCCCTGTTCGAACTGCGGGATCTGCTCGGTGATCTGCCCGAACGGGTTGATCAGTCCGGTCACGCCATTGTTCGTAGCGCGGATCATCCAGCGGCCTGCCTCAAGTGCGCGCATTTGCGCCATTTGCAGGTGTTGCAGCGGGCCGATCGAGGTGCCGAACCAGGTGTCGTTGCTGATCGTCAGCAGCAGATCGCTGCGTGCCGACAGCCCAGCGGCGAATTCCGGGTACACCACTTCGTAGCAGATGAACGGCGCGATCTGATAACCCTTGGCCTGCAGCAACGCCTGATCCGCCGGCCCGCGAGCGAAGTCGGACATCGGCAAATCAAAGAACGCAATCAACCCGCGCAACAGATCCTGCAACGGTACGTACTCACCGAACGGCACCAGTTTCTGCTTGAGGTATGTGCCATCGCCTTCGCCGACCACGGTGATGCCGTTGAAGAAGCGTTTTTCATGGCGAACCGTCTCGCGGATCGGCACCCCGGTGATCAGCGCCGATTTACGCTCGGCGGCGAAGTTACCCATCATGTTCAGGTAGCCCTCGGCGGACTCCTTGAGCACCGGCACGGCGGTTTCCGGCCAGATCAGCAGATCCACCGGCTTCGAGCGAAAACTCAGGTCGCGGTACAGCGCCAGTTGCGCGTTAAGCTGCGCCGGATCCCATTTCATGCTTTGTTCGACGTTGCCCTGAATCGCGGCGACGCTCAGTGCCGGGCCGGACGGACTGGTCCAGGCGTGGCCCTTGAGCGCAATACCGGCTACCCAAGGCCCGACCAGCAACAGCAAACCGGCCGCGATAAAGCCTTTGCGACCGGATTGCAGCAGGCGCGGTGCGTTGTAGATCAGTGCCGCAGTCAGCGCCAGCACGAACGACACCAGCCACATGCCACCGACCGGCGCGAGTCCGGCCAATGGGCCGTCGAGCTGGCTGTAGCCGGAGTAGAGCCACGGAAAACCGGTGAGGAACCAGCCACGAAACGCTTCCTGGCCGACCCACAGCGCGGCAAACGCCAGCGCATCGGCCAACGGTGCCTCGTTGCGGCGCAACCAGCGCGCCCAGACCCAGGCGGGCAGGGCGAAGAACAGCGCGATCGCTGCGGTAAACAGCAGCATCAGGAACCCGGCCAGCAGCACCGACGCGCCACCGAAATGGTGGATGCTGTAGTAAATCCAGCTGGTACCGGCGCCGAACAGGCCGAAACCGAAGCACCAGCCACGGCCCAGTGCCTGACGCGGTTTCAGCTCGCGCAGGCCGGCGTAGAACAGGCCGACCGCGAGCAAAGCCAGCGGCCAGATGTTGAACGGGGCGAGGGCGAAGGTGGTGATTGCACCGGCCGCCACGGCCAGCAGGTTACCGGGCCAGCCGGGGCGGGTTGTCCAGCGCATTTCAATCCTTAGATTTCTTACCGGGCGATAGGGGTCAGTCGCAGCAAATGAATCCGACGGCTGTCGGCGTTCAGGATGCGGAAACGATAGGCGCCGATTTCAGTGATTTCGTTGCGTTTTGGCAAGTGCCCGAACGCGCTCATCACCAGACCGCCGACGGTGTCGAACTCGTCGTCAGAGAATTCGCTGTCGAAGAACTCGTTGAAGTTCTCGATCGGTGTCAGGGCCTTGATCAGGAAGTCACCGCTGGGCAGCGGCTTGATGTAGCTGTCTTCTTCGACGTCGTGCTCGTCTTCGATGTCGCCGACGATCTGTTCCAGCACGTCTTCAATTGTCACCAACCCGGCCACGCCGCCGTATTCGTCGATGACGATGGCCATATGGTTGTGGTTGGCGCGGAATTCACGCAGCAACACGTTCAGACGCTTGGACTCCGGCACGAAGGTGGCCGGGCGCAACAGGTCCTTGATGTTGAAGCTGTCGCCGTTCTCCTTGAGGATCAGCGGCAGCAGATCCTTGGCCAGCAGCACGCCCATCACGTCGTCGTGGCTTTCGCCGATGACCGGATAGCGCGAGTGGGCCGAGTCGACCACGGCCGGGAGGAATTCACGGGGTGTCTGGTTCGCCTTGATGCTGATCATCTGCGAGCGCGGCACCATGATGTCGCGTACTTGCAGGTCAGCCACTTGAATGGCGCCTTCGACGATGGCCAGCGCTTCGCTGTCCAGCAGTTTGTTCTGATGTGCATCACGCAGCAGCTCAAGCAGCTCCTGACGGTTCTTCGGCTCGTGGGCAAAAGCCTGGGTCAGTTTACCCAGCCATGACTTCTGCCCGTTGCTCGATCGATCTTCGCTCATAGCGATTACTCTGAATCCTTTGTTGTAACGATAGGGGATGTTTCGGCTTCGTCGTCCGCGTACGGATCGGGATAGCCCAGTTCGGCAAGCAACTCGCGTTCCAGTGCTTCCATTTCTTCGGCTTCGTCGTCATCTATATGGTCGTAACCGAGCAGATGCAAGCAGCCGTGAATGACTAGATGTGCCCAATGGGCCTGGAGTTCCTTGCCTTGTTCGGCAGCTTCGCGCTCGACCACGGCCACGCAGATCACCAGATCGCCAAGCAGCGGGATATCGAGAAACTCGTCCGGGACTTCGGCCGGGAACGACAGGACGTTGGTCGCGTAATCCTTGTGGCGCCAGGTGTGATTGAGCTCACGACCTTCTTCCTCGTCAACCAGACGAATGGTCATTTCCGAGTCGGCGCTGCGCTGGCGCAGGGCCAGTTCGCACCATTTGCGGAAGTCGGCTTCACTCGGGGCGTTCGCTTCAGTAGCGATTTGCAGATCCAGCTCAAGCATCGCGCGAGGTTTCCCTGGCGGCTTCGGCACGGGTCTCGAAGCGCTCGTAGGCCTCGACGATCCGCTGCACCAACGGATGGCGCACGACGTCTTTGGGCTGGAAGTGGGTGAAGCTGATGCCAGGAACGTCCTTGAGCACTTCGATCACATGGTGCAGCCCGGACTTGGTACCGCGCGGCAGGTCGACCTGGGTGATGTCGCCGGTGATGACCGCGGTGGAGCCAAAGCCGATCCGGGTCAGGAACATTTTCATCTGCTCGACGGTGGTGTTCTGGCTTTCGTCGAGAATGATGAAGCTGTTGTTCAGCGTCCGACCGCGCATGTAGGCCAGCGGCGCGACTTCGATCACCTGGCGCTCGATCAGCTTGGCCACGTATTCGAAGCCGAGCATTTCGTAGAGGGCGTCGTACAGCGGGCGCAGGTACGGGTCGATCTTCTGGGCGAGATCGCCGGGCAGGAAGCCGAGTTTTTCACCGGCTTCAACCGCCGGACGCACCAGCAGGATGCGGCGGATCTGCTCGCGCTCCAGGGCATCGACGGCGCAAGCCACAGCCAGATAGGTCTTGCCGGTACCGGCCGGACCGATGCCGAAGTTGATGTCGTTGCCGAGGATTTCCTTCACGTAGCGCAGCTGATTCAAGCCGCGTGGGCGAATCATGCCTTTCTTGGTGCGCAGGGCGACGGAGGCTTCGGCGGGGGCGTGGTTGTCCAGTTCGACCACGGCCGATTCCTGGAGGAACAGGTGCACCATGTCTGGCGACAGCTCGGTACCCTTGGTTTCGCGGTACAGGCGGCGCAGCAGGTTTTCCGCAGACGTGGTGTGCTTGGGGTCGCCGATCAGCTCGAACTGGTTTCCGCGATTACGGATCTCGATGGCCAGGCGCTGTTCGATCAAGCGCAGATGCTCGTCGAATTGCCCGCACAGATTGGCGAAGCGGCGAGCCTCAAAGGGCTCGAGGATAAAACGATGTGGTTCTATGGGTGCGTTCAAGGTCGTATTTAGCCGCCCTGGGGCAATTAAGATGAAATCAAGGATAACGCCAGTGGCGTGGGTGCGAAAGCTCTTAAATATCGATGCGAGTTTGGAGCGCCTTTCTATGGCGGGTGGAGTTATCTGTGGCGAGGGGATTCATCCCCGATGGGCCGCGGAGCGGCCCCAAAACCAGAGCTCTCGTTATGGCAGATTCACCGCAACTTCAGCTTTGGGTCGGCTGCGCCAACCATCGGGGATAAATCCCCTCACCACAACAGCCCTGCCACAGAAGACGCGCGGTGTTACTGGATCAACGAGCCGCGCAGCGAGTGCGGTTGCGCCGCATCGATGTGCACATCGGCGAACTGGCCGATCAGGGTCGGATTATCGCAGCGGAAGTTGACGATACGATTATTCTCGGTACGCCCTTGCAGCTCGCCCGGATCTTTCTTCGAGTAGTCGGTGACCAGAATGCGCTGGATCGAACCGACCATTTGTCGGCTGATCTCGAACCCTTGCTGATTCAAACGATGCTGCAAGGCGTTCAGGCGTTCTTTCTTCAGCTCCTCCGGGGTGTCATCGGCCAGATCGGCCGCCGGCGTGCCCGGGCGCTGGCTATAGACGAACGAGTAGGAGAAGTCGAAGCCGACGTCGGCAATCAGCTTCATGGTCTGTTCGAAGTCTTTTTCGGTCTCGCCAGGGAAGCCGACGATGAAGTCCGAACTGATGCAGATGCCCGGTACCGCAGCGCGCAGTTTGCGCAGCTTGGATTTGTACTCCAGCGCGGTGTGGTTGCGCTTCATCGCCGCGAGGATCCGGTCGGAACCCGACTGCACCGGCAAGTGCAGGTGTTTGACCAGCTCCGGCACTTCGGCGTGGGCCTGGATCAGGCTGTCGGAGAACTCCAGCGGGTGCGAAGTGGTGTAGCGGATGCGGTCGATGCCGTCGACAGCGGCGACCACGCGGATCAGCTCGGCCAGATCGGCCAGGCGACCGTCATGAGTCGTACCGCGATAACCGTTGACGTTCTGTCCGAGCAAGGTCACTTCACGCACGCCGTTCTCGGCGAGATGAATGATCTCGGCAATCACGTCATCGAACGGCCGGCTGACTTCTTCGCCACGGGTGTAAGGCACCACGCAGAACGTGCAGTACTTGCTGCAACCTTCCATCACCGACACGTAGGCGCTCGGGCCGTCGATGCGCGGCTCGGGCAGGTGGTCGAATTTTTCGATTTCCGGGAACGAGACGTCGACTTGCGGCAACTTGCTGCTGCGTGCGGCGTCGATCATTTCCGGCAGACGGTGCAGGGTCTGCGGGCCGAAGACCACGTCGACATACGGGGCGCGATCACGGATCGCCGCACCTTCCTGGCTGGCCACGCAACCACCGACGGCGATCACCATGTCCGGGTTGGCCAGTTTCAGTTCGCGCCAGCGGCCGAGCTGCGAGTACACCCGGTCCTGTGCACGTTCGCGGATCGAGCAGGTGTTGAGCAGAATCACGTCGGCGTCTTCGGCGCGGGCGGTGACTTCCAGGGCCTGATGTTCGCCCAGCAGATCGACCATGCGCGAGCTGTCGTACTCGTTCATCTGGCAACCGTGGGTTTCGATGTAAAGCTTCTTGGCCATGGATTTTGGTCGTCACGTGATTCAAAGAACCGCGCATTATAGGGAACAAGCCCTCAGGTTCCTACCGCTGTGCGTCCGGTGGCTATGCTATAGTTTGCGCCCTCATTTTTATCCCCGATGTTATCCCCCGCCATGACCAAACGCGAAGCTCCAATCTATAAGGTGATTTTCCTCAACCAGGGCCAGGTGTTCGAAATGTACGCCAAGCAGATCTATCAAAGTGATCTGTGGGGTTTTCTGGAAGTGGAAGAGTTCGTCTTTGGCGAGCGCACGCAAGTGGTGGTCGATCCGAGCGAAGAGAAGCTCAAGGCGCAGTTCGAAGGCGTGGTGCGCAGCTTTGTGCCGATGCATTCGATCGTGCGCATCGACGAGGTGGAACGTCTGGGCACCCCGAAAATCAGCGAAGCCCGTGGCGCGGTCGGCAATGTGATGCCGTTTCCGATGCCGATGCCTGAGAAGTAGGGCTCAGAACCGCGTCGCCCCCCTTCGCGAGCAGGCTCGCTCCCACAAAAGATCTTCGCAGCGCTGGAGATCAAATGTGGGAGCGAGCCTGCTCGCGAATGGGGATAGTCAGAGCAAAGCAGAAATCAGGGAAGTGGCGAGAACGGCGTACGCCCGTCGGCGCTCTGCAGTTCCATCAGGTATTTACGGAAAATTTGCCCGAGCACCTGGGTCGCGGTTTCGAGGTCTTCGCGGGACATTTTTTCGGAGACTTCGTCGGCGGTGTCCAGCGCATCTTCGGCGCCGTTGACCGCGGCCATCTTCAGCACGATGTACGCCTGAATGTTGTTGGCCTGCACGCCTTCGCCGTGGAAGAACATGGTGCCAAGCTTGAACTGCGCCTGAGCGTGGCCTTGCAGCGAGGCCTTTTCGAAATAGCTCAGGGCTTGATTGAGATCGCGTGGCGCATTCTTGCCGTCGTAGTAGAACTCACCCAACTCGTATTGCGCTTGCGCATCCCCTTCGTCGGCCGCTTTCTGGCAGGCGGCCAGTGCCTGCGTGACGTCTTGCGGCTGAGTGTTGAGGGTGCAACGACCCATCGCCGGGATCAACAACGAGTTGCCGCCTGCTTGTGCATGCGCGAGCAGGGGCTGAAGGAGCAACAGGCAGCCCAAGGCAAGGGTGCGGCCGGTGCGGTTCATGGGAATCGACTTACCTCTGAAGGGCACGCGGACCCATCGAGGGATCCAATAAGCGCGCATTATGAAATAAGCAGGGCCAACCTTACAAAGTCTTTACTCGTTTTTCTGCTGCGCGGGGAATATATCGGCCACTTTCTGATGGATTTTTAGCAGAGGCGTGGGAAAAACGGCGTGAGTGTAGGTGAAAGCTGACGCTGGCCATGGCCAACGTCAGCGGTACGGCGATTACTTCAATGCAGCGAAGGCGCGTTCTGCAGCGTCCAGGGTGATTTTCAGCTCGGCTTCGCCGTGGGCGATCGAGGTGAAACCGGCTTCGAATGCACTCGGCGCCAGGTACACGCCACCTTCCAGCATCAGATGGAAGAAGCGACCGAACAGTGCTGCGTCGCTGGCCATCACGTCTTCAAAGGTGACGATGTCGTCGGCGCCGCTGAAATACAGGCCGAACATGCCACCCGCTTGCGTGGTCACGAACGGAATGCCCGCGGCATCGGCGCGTTGTTGCAGGCCGTCGAGCAGGCGCGTGGTGTAGTCGGTCAGTTCGGCGTGGAACCCCGGACGGCTGATCAGGCGCAGGGTGGTCAGACCGGCGGCCATCGCCAGTGGGTTACCCGACAGGGTGCCGGCCTGATACACCGGGCCCAGCGGCGCGATGCGCTCCATGATTTCACGCTTGCCGCCGAAGCAGCCGACCGGCATGCCGCCGCCGATGATCTTGCCGAAGGTGGTCAGATCCGGGGTCACGTCGTAGTGCGCCTGGGCGCCGCCGAGGGCAACGCGGAAACCGGTCATCACTTCGTCGAAAATCAGCACCACGCCATGCTTGTCGCACAGCGCACGCAGGCCTTCGAGGAAACCCGGTGCCGGCGGCACGCAGTTCATGTTGCCAGCGACTGGCTCGACGATGATGCAGGCGACGTCCTGACCGACTTCGGCGAGCATCTTTTCCACGGCGTCGATGTCGTTGAACGGCAGGGTCAGGGTGTGTTTGGCGAACGCGGCCGGCACACCGGCGGAGCTTGGCACGCCCTGGGTCAGCGCGCCGGAACCGGCCTTGACCAGCAGGCTGTCGGAGTGACCGTGGTAGCAACCTTCGAACTTGATGATGCTGTCACGACCGGTGTAACCACGGGCCAGACGAATCGCGCTCATGGTCGCTTCGGTGCCGGAGCTGACCATGCGCACCATGTCCATCGACGGTACCAGCGAGCAGACCAGGTCGGCCATCTCGGTTTCCATCGCGGTCGGCGCGCCGTAGGACAGGCCGTGTTGCAGTTGATTGCGCACTGCATCGAGCACGTCCGGGTGGCTGTGGCCGAGGATCATCGGCCCCCACGAACCGACGTAATCCACATAACGCTTGTCGTCTTCGTCAGTGACGTAGGCGCCTTCGGCATGCTTGAAGAACAGCGGTGTGCCGCCCACACTCTTGAACGCGCGAACCGGCGAGTTCACGCCACCGGGAATGTGTTTCTGGGCATTGGCAAACAGGGTTTCGGAACGAGACATGATCGGGCTCTCAAATCAGATTTTCAGAAGTTCGTTGAAGGCGCGGGCGCGGCGGGTCACTTCGGCGGTGCTTTCGGCACCGAACAAACCGTGGACCACCGCCAGCAGGTCGACCCCGTGGGCCACCAGCGGTGCGGCGTTGTCGAGGGTGATGCCACCAATCGCGCAGACCGGCAGATGCAGCTTGCGTTTGGCCTCGTCGAGCAGATCGAGGCTGCAGCTTGGCGCGCCGGGTTTGGTGTTGGAATTGAAGAAGCGACCGAAGGCGACATAGCTCGCGCCTTCTTTGGCGGCTTGCTCGGCCAGTTCGAGTTGCGCGTGGCAGGTCGAACCGATGATGGCTTTTGAACCAAGCAGCGCGCGGGTCGGAGACAACGGGCCGTCAGTCTGCCCCAGGTGCACGCCGACGTTGAGGCGCGCGGCCAGCTCGGCGTCATCGTTGATGATCAACTGCGTCTTGTAGCGTTCGCACAGGTTACGCAGCGCTTCGGCCTCGCGCAGACGGCGGGCCTCGTCGCTGCTTTTGTCGCGGTATTGCAGCAGGGTGACGCCGCCTTCCAGCGCCGCCTCCACGTAGGACAGAAACTTGCCCGCCAGCAATTGGCTGTCGGTGATGGCGTACAGGCCACGTAGTTTCATCAGGCAGACCTCACGACGTTACGAGCAAAAATCCAGCGGCAGGCGACGCGGCACGAACTGGCCTTTGCCCAGTTGTTCGGCATCGCGCAGGGTGCGCCAGGTGTAATCCAGTGCCGTGCGCACCGCGCTGGCGAGGTTTTCACCTTGGGCCAGCCGACCGGCGAGGGCGCTGGCCAATGTGCAGCCGGAGCCGTGATAACTACCCGGCAAACGCTGGCAATAGAAGGTTTCACGCAGGCCGTCACGGCTGTACAGGCGATTGTGGATTTCAGTTTCGTCGCCATGGCCGCCGGTGATCAGCAGGTTTTTGACGAACGGCAGGAGTTTTTCCGCGCACTCATCCGCGGTGCCTTCGGGCAGTTCGGCGAGAATCCGCGCTTCGGGCAGGTTGGGGGTGGCAATGATCGACAGCGGCAGCAGACGCTCGCGCATCGCATAACCGACTTCGTCCTTGCCCAGGCGTCCGCCGCCGCCGGCACGCAGCACCGGGTCGCAAACCACTGGCAAGTGCGGGTGCGCAGAGAGCAGTTCGACCACGGTGTCGACCATTTCCAGCGAACCGAGCATGCCCAGTTTGACCGCTGCGACTTCGGAGTCGTTGAGCACGGCATTGGCTTGCGCCAGCACCCACTCACGGTCGAGGACGCGGAAATCAGTGACGTTGACGGTGTCTTGCACGGTCAGGGCGGTGACGGCCGGAGCCGCATGGCAACCCTGCGCGAGCAAGGCTTCGATATCTGCCTGCAAGCCGGCGCCACCACTGGGGTCGTGGCCGGAGAGACAGAGGACAACGGGGCGGGAGCTGTAGATATTCATGGTGCGCGAGCTTACCACCAAAGCTGAATTTGGGGTTCAGTCCCGATCGAGCTTGTCATCACAAAAGCATTCACAATGTCTGCTGCTTTACTGAGTTGACCAACTCAACAGCTCTAGCTCGCTGCTTTGCTCTGAAACGCCCGTTCTAGAGCCTTTGTAGGAAAAATTTCGATGGTGCTCAATGGCCATCAACGGCTATGCTAGTCTGGATCCAAACCAATAACAGGTAATACCGGTTTTACGTCTACTCAAAGGGAATGGGGGGCTTCCTGACACAACCGGACGAGCCACGCTGGGGCTTCAATGCGCTATTTGCTGATGTTGCTGTTCTGCTTGCCCCTCCTCGCAAGCGCCGTCGAGTTCGACGAAAATACCCAGAGCCTTCCCCTGGGCCGCTCCTTGCAAGTGTTCGAAGACCCGAGCGGTCAGGCGAACATCGCCGACGTCCGCGCTCAAGCGGCGGCGGGCAATTTCAAACCCCACGACAAAGCCACGCTCAATGCCGGTTACTCGCGCTCGGCGTTCTGGCTGAAGATCGACCTGCATTACCGTCCAAACAATCCGGCCGCGCAACGCACCTGGCTGCTGGAGCTGGCGTATCCGCCGCTCGATCACCTCGACCTTTATATGGCCGATGCCAATGGCGACTACCGCCTGATCCGGCAGACCGGCGACGCCTTGCCGTTCGCCAGTCGCGAGATCCGGCAGAACAATTACCTGTTCGACCTGACCTTCGCCCCTGACCAGCAAAAAACCGTGTACCTGCGCCTGGCCAGTGAAGGCTCGATCCAGGCACCAGTGACGTTATGGTCGAGCACCGCGTACCTCGAAGACCAGCCGGTGCGCCTGTATGTGCTGGGGATCATCTATGGCGTGCTGCTGGGGATGCTGGTCTACAACCTGTTCATCTACCTGAGCGTGCGCGACACCAGCTACCTCTATTACATCTTCTACATCGCCTCGTTCGGCCTTTATCAACTGTCGGTAAACGGCGCGGCGGTCGAGTATTTCTGGCCGGACAATCCGTGGTGGGCCAACGCCGCCACACCGTTTTTCATCGGTTGCGCCGGGTTGTTCGGCAGCCAGTTCGCCCGCAGTTTCCTGCAGACCAGAACCCACAGCCGCTGGCTCGACTATCTGCTGATCGCCCTGATCGCGTTCGGCGCGCTGGTGGTCGGGCTGTCGCTGATGACCAGTTACGCATTGTCGCTGCGCCTGGCGACCCTGTTGGCGCTGGTGTTCACCGTGGTGATCTTCGCCGCGGGGATTCTCGCCTGGTGGCGTGGCTTGCGGGTGGCGCGTTATTTCATCATTGCCTGGTCGGCATTCCTGCTCGGCGGCATCGTCAATACGCTGATGGTGCTGGGCCTGCTGCCGAACGTGTTCCTGACCATGTACGCCAGCCAGATCGGTTCGGCCATCGAAGTCGCGCTGCTGTCGCTGGCGCTGGCTGATCGCATCAACGCGATGCGCGAGCAACAGGCGCAAACCCTGTTCGATGCCGGGCAGAAACTCGAAGTGCTCAACCAGCAACTGGCCCACAGCAACAAGCTCAAGGATGAATTCCTCGCGACCCTGACCCACGAATTGCGCACGCCGATGAACGGGGTGATCGGTTCGCTGGAACTGATGCAGACCGTCGAGCTGGAGCCTGAACTGGAACAATACCAGCAAACCGCCGCTGGCTCTGCCCGGGACATGATGCGCATGGTCAACGGCATCCTCACCCTCACCGAATTGCAGGCCGGCAAGCTCAAGGCGACGCCGGGCAGCTTCAGTCTGCGCGCGGTGGTCGAGGCCTTGCGCGTGCAGTTCGACGGCAACGCGGCGAGCAAGTCGCTGGACTTCAAGGTCGAGGTGCTGCCGACCCTGCCGGATCGCTTGCACGGCGACAGCGCAAAACTGGCGCAGTGCCTGGAGTGCCTGCTGGACAACGCGATCAAGTTCACCCGGGTCGGCGGTCTGGCGCTGCGGGTCACTGGCAAACCGGCGACGGACAACCGCCTGGCGCTGTCGTTTGCGGTCATCGATACCGGCATCGGTTTCACCGATCTGGGCGAGGCGACGATGTATCAGCGCTTCTTCCAGCTTGATGGCTCGATGACCCGCGAATACGGCGGGCTGGGCGTGGGGCTGGCGATCTGTCGGCAACTGGTGGAACTGCTCGGCGGCAAGCTGACTCACCGCTCCCAACCAGGCAGCGGCAGCCGTTTTCAACTGGATGTCGAGTTCGAGCTGCCGCAGGTTGAAGCGGCGCCAACCCCGGACGCGCTGCATGAGCGCAGCCGGGCACCGCAGGACTGCACGGTGTTGCTGGTGGACGACAACAGCGTCAATCAACTGGTGATGCGCGGCATGCTGCTCAAGCTCGGTTTCCGCGTGCGCACGGCGGACAACGGCGCGGCGGCACTTGATTGCCTGCAACGGGAAACCTTCGACGCGGTGCTGATTGATTGCCAGTTGCCCAATCATGAAGGCGCGTCGTTGTGCTGCCAGATTCATGCGTTGCCCGGCTGCGCCAATCTGCCGGTGTTCATGCTGGCACTGGGCACGGATCGCGAACACTGCGCGCCGGGTACGCGCATCGATTACCTGAACAAACCGGTGAAATTCGAAGACCTGCAGACGGCGCTGGAGCGTCGGGTGCTCAGCGCGTAATAGGGTGAAAGCGCCGACAGTTCGGCGCTTATGACACTTTGATCAGCCACGAGCCGGTGCTTAACTGGATTCCTTGGCTGACCAAAGGAGCCCCGTCATGAACCTGCATCAGTTCGCCGAAACCCACGAAGTCACCAACCAGCCACCGTCGCTGGATGGCGCCAACCTGTACCGCATCGACCTGCCGCTGCAGGAGTGGTCACGCCGTTTCGGCGCCGGGTGGGCCGAGTCGCGGATCGATGCCTACGGTGCGCTGGCCGGCGGACCGCTGATGGCAGCCGGGTTCCTCGCCAATCAGAACAAACCGGTATTCGTCAGCCATGACCGCTACGGCCATCGCATCGATCTGGTGGAATTCCATCCCGCTTATCACGAGCTGATGCGCACCGCGATCGAACATGGCCTGACCTCATCACCCTGGACCCATCCGCAGGATGGCGCGCATGTCGCCCGCGCCTCGATGAGCTATCTGCACAGCCAGGCCGAGGCCGGCAGCGGTTGCCCGTTGACCATGACTTTCGCCAGTGTCCCGGCCATGCGCTTGCAGCCGGATCTGGCCGAACAGTGGCTGCCGAAGATCCTTGCCACCGAATATGACCCGCGTAACGTCGGCATGGCGCACAAGGCCGGCGTGACCATTGGCATGGCGATGACCGAGAAACAGGGCGGCACCGACGTGCGCGCCAACACTACCAAGGCCTATCCGGTCGGTGCCAGTGGCCCGGGGCAGGCCTATGAACTGGTCGGGCACAAGTGGTTCTGCTCGGCGCCGATGTGCGATGCGTTCCTGACGCTGGCGCAGACCGACAAGGGCCTGACCTGCTTCCTGCTGCCGCGCCATCGCCCCGACGACACGCGCAATCAGTTCTACATCCAGCGCCTGAAAAACAAACTCGGCAACCAGTCCAACGCCTCCAGTGAAGTGGAATTCCGTGGCGCTTTGGCGTGGATGGTTGGCGAAGAAGGGCGCGGCGTGCCAACCATCATCGAGATGGTGGCGATGACCCGTTTCGATTGCATGGTCGGCTCCAGTTCATTGATGCGTCAGGCGCTGACCCAGGCCAGCCACCACTGCGCGCACCGCAAGGTCGGCGGCAAACTGCTCAGCGAGCAACCGTTGATGCAGAACGTGCTGGCCGATCTGGCGCTGGAAAGCGAGGCCGCGCTGGCCCTGAGCCTGCGCATGGGCAAGGCGCTGGATCATCTGGATGATCGCCATGAAGCGCAATTCGCCCGGCTGGTGACGGCGGTGGGCAAATACTGGATCTGCAAACGTGCCCCCGGAATGATCAACGAAGCCGCCGAGTGCATGGGCGGTGCCGGGTATGTCGAGGAGAGCATCCTGCCACGGCTGTATCGCGAAGCGCCGGTCAACTCGACGTGGGAAGGCTCGGGCAATGTGCAGTGCCTGGACGTGCTGCGTGCGCTGTCGAAAGAACCGGGTGTGCTCGACGTGTTGTTCAGCGAATTGGGCGATGGGCACGGCGACAAGCGCCTGGCCGCGCATATCCAGCAGTTGCAGGCGCAGTTCAAGGACACCAGCGACATTCAGTATCGGGCGCGGCAACTCACCGAAGACATCGCGCTCGGTTTGCAGGCCAAGCTATTGCTGGAGGCCGGTAACTCGGCGGTCAGCGACGCGTTCATTGCCAGCCGCCTGAGCGGTGGCGGCCGGGTCTACGGTGCATTGCCGCGTGGGCTGGACGTCGAAGCTATCGTCGCTCGCTCAACCCCGCAAGGTTTCTGACCCACCACGCATCCCCCATGTGGGAGCGAGCCTGCTCGCGAAAGCGGTGTATCAGTCGACATCTTTGTGAATGACCCACCGCATTCGCGAGCAGGCTCGCTCCCACAGGGTATCTCCATAGATGGGAAGATTTGGGTACACCCACAACGCCACTGTTCCCGTGAGACCACGATGCAGGCAAGATGAAGCTCTGCAAGTCAGAACACAGGAAGCTGATCGTGACCGAAGCGTTTATTGTCGTTCAAACCGCCGAACAAGCCGTGGATCGTCTGGCCGAGCTGCATGAGCGGGCCACCACTGCGCTCAACTCGGCGCTCAAGCGTTACCTCAAGGATCGCGTCGAGCCTGACGCCGAACAGCGTGCCCTGTTTCGTTATCCCGAACTGCGTCTGACCTACCTGTGTCAGGGCGAAGTCCCGCAGACCACCCGCGCCTACGCCAAGGTGCAACTGCCGGGCACCTACAGCGTCACCGTCACCCATCCCAAGGCGTTCCGCAAATACCTGCTGGAACAACTGGTGCCGTTGATGCACGACTTCACCGTGACCGTGGAAGTCGGCGTCAGTCAGCAGAATATTCCATACCCGTACGTGGTCGAGCAGGGCGATGAGCTGGCCGGCTCCGGCGTCACCGCTGCGGTGCTGGCGCGAGTGTTCCCGAGTACCGACCTGTCCGCCGCCACCGATGGCATCGCCGACGGTCTCTACGACTGGGAAAACACCGATCCGCTGCCACTGGCGCTGTTTGACGCCGCGCGCGTCGACTTCTCCCTGCGTCGCCTGGTGCACTACACCGGCAGCGACTGGCGGCATGTGCAGCCGTGGATTCTGCTGACCAACTATCACCGCTACGTCGACCAGTTCATCGTTCATGGCCTGGAACAACTGCGCAACGACCCGCGTTTCGTGCGCATGGTTTTGCCGGGCAACGTGATCATCGAGAAAGGCATGGATCACGGCGAAGCGTCGGCGATTGCCGCCGGCGTGGTCTGGCACCGCTACCAGATGCCGGCCTATCACCTGATCGCCAATGACGGCCACGGTGTGACCCTGGTCAACATCGGCGTCGGCCCGTCCAACGCGAAGAACATCACCGACCACCTGGCGGTGCTGCGCCCGCATTGCTGGCTGATGATCGGTCACTGCGGCGGCCTGCGTCAGTCGCAGACCATCGGCGATTACGTGCTGGCCCACGCCTACATGCGTCGTGACGGGATTCTCGACCGCGTGGTGCCGCCGAACATTCCGATCCCGGCACTGGCGGAAGTGCAACTGGCGCTGCAGCAAGCAGCCGCCAATATCACCGGCGAGAAGGGCGAAGAGCTGAAAAAACGTCTGCGCACCGGCACCGTGCTGACTTACGACGACCGTAACTGGGAACTGCGCTGGGCGCAGGAACGTCCGCTGATCAACCTGTCCCGCGCCGTGGCGGTGGACATGGAAAGCGGCACCATCGCCGCCCAGGGTTATCGCTTGCGGGTACCTTACGGCACGTTGCTGTGCGTTTCGGACAAACCGCTGCACAGTGAAATCAAGCTGCCGGGTTCGGCCAACGCGTTCTACGAGCGCGCGGTCAGCCAACACTTGAAGATCGGCATCGCGGCGGTGGATCTGCTGCGCACCGAACTCAACTCGCTGCACTCGCGCAAACTGCGCAGCTTCGACGAGCCGCCGTTCCGCTGATTTGTTGATGGTCATTTAACGGTCGGGCTACTAGCATTAGCAGCCCTGACCGTTAGATGTTTGTTCTCTTATGTCCTGTCCCCCGCGTCCACCTTTCCGCCGTCCCGGTCCGAAGCCATCCTCCTCGGCTCCACGTCGTGTCGCCAAAGCGCCGCCGGCCGAGCCGAAGTTGATCCTGTTCAACAAACCGTTCGATGTGCTGACGCAGTTCAGCGACGAAGGCGGGCGGGCGACGCTCAAGGATTACATTGACGTGCCCGGTATCTATCCGGCCGGACGCCTTGATCGCGACAGCGAAGGCTTGTTGTTGCTGACTAATGACGGCCAGTTGCAGGCGCGCATCGCTGATCCGAAACACAAACTGGCGAAGACTTACTGGGTGCAGGTCGAAGGCGTGCCGACAGGCGAGCAGTTGCAGCGTCTGCGCGAAGGTGTCGAGTTGAATGACGGCAAGACTTTGCCTGCCGAGGCGCGGCAACTGGAGGAACCTGAACTGTGGCCACGCAATCCGCCGGTACGCTTTCGCAAAAGCGTGCCGACCAGTTGGCTGGAGTTGGTAATTCGTGAAGGGCGCAACCGTCAGGTACGACGTATGACCGCAGCGGTGGGGCTGCCGACGTTACGGCTGGTGCGGGTACGGATTGGCGACTGGACGCTTGAAGGGCTCGATCAGGGCCAATGGAAAGAAGTGCCGGCGCGGTTATAGAGCGCCGGATTCGATCAGGCCGATCACCACACTCTTGATGATGAACGCGGCCACGCCCAGGCCCAGGACGAAGAACAGAATGAACGAGCCGAAACGCCCGGCCTTGGACTTCTTCGCCAGATCCCAGACGATGAAACCCATGAAAATGATCAGGATGCTGACCAGGCCAGTCATCATCCACTCTTCGAATACTGCAGGATCCATCGGGCATCTCCGGCGCGCACAGGGCTGAAAGGGCTGGGCGATTATACGCCGAGGGTGGCAGGGCCGCATTGACCTGTGTCGGTGTGCCGCGGTTATGGGGTGCCTGTACCGGCCTCTTCGCGAGCAAGCCCGCTCCCACAGGGGATCTCGGTTGAACACAGATAGTGTGCTTGACGAATCTCAACTGTGGGAGCGGGCTTGCTCGCGAAGGCGATGTCAGTTGCGCAGATGCGTCAGCGGCAGTTCGGTGCTGTTGAGCACCTGATTCAGTACAAAACTCGAACGCACGCTGGTCACGCCTTCAATCCGGGTCAGGTGCCCCAGCAACAGCTTCTGATAGTGATCCATGTCCGGCACCACCACTTTCAACTGATAGTCGGCATCCACGCCGGTCACCAGGCTGCATTCCAGCACCTGCGGCAAGGTGCGGATCGCCGCTTCGAAATTCTCGAAACGCTCCGGTGTGTGCCGGTCCATGCCGATCAGCACGTAGGCCGTCAGGCTCAGGCCGAGCATCTTGCGATCGAGCAGGGCGACCTGGCGCGAGATGTAGCCGTCGTCCTCCAGTTGCTTGACCCGGCGCGAGCAGGGCGAGGGCGACAGACCGATGCGCTCGGCCAGTTCCTGGTTGGAGATGCGGGCGTCGCGCTGCAATTCCGCCAAAATACTCAGGTCGTAACGGTCGAGTTTGCTCATGAAACAGTCCTTGGTTGTAACTATTGCGGCGGATTATCTATCCAGGGTTAAAAATTGCGCAAGCAGTGTTTATTTGAGCAATCTTCGCAATCCTCTGTCGCGCCTCCCGGCCTATTCTTATCACCAGAATCACTGCTCGGTAACACAGTCCACTGCGGCCCGCCCAATCAGGCCCGCCGCGGCCGCCACCCCCACCGGGGCTGGGCCGGCCCCCGAGCTGCACACTGTCCAGAAGACGGCGTGAGGTGAGCCGACGTCAAAAGCGTCGAGCCAGGACGAAGTTCTCTAAAGGGAGGCCGACGGGTCTCCCTTTTTCTTGCCTGCGATTTTTTGTGCCTCGATGCACAGCCTTCCTCAATAAATAAGTCTCGTGACTGATAACCTGTCGCAGAACCCGGTGTGCGTATTCCCGGTCTTAGCTACAAGCCCTCTTAATACCCGCAGTGAGGAAGAGCATGAAGTCGCGCATCTGGCGTCTGGCCGGTGTTGGTTTGCTGTGTGTGAGCGTCAGTGCGCAAGCGCTCGCCGACGATCCGGAGAGCCGCAGCCCTAATGGTGGACGCGGCCCTGAGCATCAGGGAAATAACCAGGGCCATGGGGGCGATCATCAGCCCCACGGGCAGAACAATCCGCCGCCGCAAAATCAGCCGCGGCCGCAGAACAATGAAATCATTCGGGGCGACAACAGCCGTCAGTTCGAGCACAACGGCCAGCAGCACAACAATGGCCAGTGGCAGAACCAGAACCGCGCGCCCAATCAACCCGCTCCGGTGCATCAGGCGCCCCCGTCGAACAACCTGCCGATCCAGCCACGGCCCGACACCGTGCGCCAGACTCAGGAACCGCGCCAGGGTTACTACCGCGACGAGCGGCCGCAGAATGGTTACCACAACCAGCAATGGCAAACCGGCAACCGGCCCAATGACAATCGCTGGCCGGGTCGCCCGGACGGACATGGCAACGGTTGGGGGCCAGGCCCGCAATACCGCCCGGGGCATGTGATCGACCGCTTCCCGGATCGCGAATACCGAGTGCCGTATCGCGGTCAGGATTACTTCTATTCCGGCGGCTACTGGTATCGCCCGCAAGGCCCGCGCTACATCGTCGTGCAGCCGCCACGAGGGATTCGCACCCAGTATCTGCCGGACTATGCCCGTGAAGTGTGGATCGGCGGTGCGCTGCTGTTCCTCGCTGCCGGTTCCTACTATGCGTATCAGGAAGCCACTCAGGATTACGTCGTAGTCGAACCCCCGGTGCAGCAACCGCCGCAACCGCAGCCGCAATCCCAGGGCTATGACGTCGAGGCCTATCCGGCCAACGGGCAGTCGCCGGAACAGGTGCAGCAGGACGGTTATCAGTGCTACCAATACGCTGTGCAGCAGAGCGGTTTCGACCCGCGTACCGCGACCTATCAACCGGCGCCTGAGGTGGTGCAGGCTTACCGTCAGGCGCAGGGCAATTGCCTGAGCAGTCGCGGTTATCAGGTGTCTTACTGAATCCGGGTTTGCGCCCGTTCGGTCTTGACCACTTCCTGTGGGTCGGCGTGCACCAGCACTTCGGCTCGCGGGTAGGCGGCGTGAATCGCATCCGCCGCCTGATCGCTGATGCCGTGAGCCACTGACAAGGTCAGCTCCCCTGGCAACTCCAGATGCAACTGCACGAACCAGTGGTTGCCTGAAATCCGCGTGCGCAAATCATGCGCGCCCAATACGCCGGGTACGCCGCAGGCCAGTTCGAGCATGTGCTGACTGACGTCCGCCGGCAGCTCTTCATCCATCAGCACCGAAAAACTTTCCCGGGCGATCTGGATCGCGCTCCACAAGATGTACCCGGCGATCCCCAGACCGAACCATGCGTCCAACTGATGAAAGCCCATGCCGGCGAGAATCAGCGCGATCAGAATGCTGCCGTTGAGCAGCATGTCCGAGCGGTAATGCAGCGAGTCGGCGCGCACGGCGTTGGAGCCGGTCTGCTTGATCACCCTATGTTGCAGCGTCAGCAACGCCGCGGTCAGCAGCAGCGAGAACACGATCACGCCGATGCTCAGCCACGGCGCGCCCAACGGCTCCGGTTGCTTGATGCGTTCATACGCCTGGAACGCAATCAGCACCGCACTGCCGCCGATGAACAGCGCTTGCGCCATGCCCGCCAGCGATTCGGCCTTGCCGTGGCCGTAACGGTGATCGTCATCGGCCGGACGCAGCGCGTAATGCACCGCCAGCAGATTGAGCAGCGAAGTGACGCCATCCAGCGCCGAGTCGGTGAGGCCGGCGAGCATGCTCACCGAGCCGCTCAGCCACCAGGCGATGGCTTTGGCGATGATCAGCGTGCAGGCCACCGCCACCGAAGCGCGGGTTGCCAGCCGCAGCAGGCGGGCGTGTTCGGGGCTGGTGGTCATGTGATTTCCTTATGCGGCGGGTTGCAGGCCAAACATCGCCAGTTGTTGCGTGCTGCCCTTGTGCTGGATCAGGCGTGGATCGTCCAGCGGCAGATTGCGGCCCAGTTCTGTTTCGAGAATAGCCTGCAACTTGAGGTTATCGACCTGACCGTCCGGGCCGATGGCTTGTTTGAGTTTGGCCGGATCGACCTGAGCGGTGTGGCCCGGTTCGAAATAGATCGCACCGGTGGTGAAGTCGACCGCGAACGCTATCAGCCCTGGAATCACGTAGAACAGCAGGCCCACGGCGTCGAGCACGGCAATCGCCGGATCGATCTTGCCGTCGATCTGACCGCGACGGTCCGGATAGAAAATCGAACCGCAGGCCGTGAGTTGAGTGAGCAGGGTGGCAACCAGAACACCGCCGATCAGGCGAGAAGGTAAGCGCATGGAAAATCTCCTGAGTCATCTATTAACGAAGCTTCGTCTTGTGAAGTTAAGACCCTGACGAACGCCCGGCAGTTCGCCGTTATACTCGCCCTCGGCAGGGCGCGCCCACAGTAAATTGCGGCCTCGTCTCACCCCTACCGAAATATGTTGAGGATTGAAGTTGTTTTCTCCAGATCGACACCGCGTGAAGGTTGATGAATCCTGGCGGGGTTCGGCCCTCCGGGCTAAAGCTGTGAACGCGCCATGCTGCGTTGCGGAACTTGGCAAGGAAACGACCCTTACCTGCGTCCCGCGCCTTGCCTGGCACGCTCACAGCTTTAACGCGACTCGCAATTTACTGTGGGCACGCCCTGGGGAGCCAGCATGATTTCTTTGCCGATCGATGAAGTTTTACCCGCCCTGCGTGAAGCCTTGGCGACACGCCACGAAGCCGTGCTCGAAGCACCGCCCGGCGCCGGTAAAACCACCCGCGTGCCTTTAGCCTTGCTCGATGAAGCGTGGCTGGCCGGGCAGACCATTCTGATGCTCGAACCACGGCGTCTCGCCGCGCGAGCCGCTGCCGAACGGTTGGCCAGCGAACTGGGTGAGAAGGTCGGTGAAACCGTCGGTTATCGCATCCGCCTCGACAGCAAGGTCGGCCCCGATACCCGTATCGAAGTGGTCACCGAGGGGATTCTCACCCGGCGTCTGCAGGATGATCCGGCGCTGGAAGGCGTCGGTCTGCTGATCTTCGACGAATTTCACGAACGCAGTCTTGATGCCGATCTGGCCTTGGCCCTGAGTTTGAACGGTCGTGAACTGTTCCGCGCTGAACAGCCGCTGAAGATTCTGCTGATGTCCGCCACGCTGGAAGGCGAGCGTCTGGCCGGGTTGCTGGATGACGCGCCGATCCTGCGCAGCGAAGGGCGCATGTACCCGGTGACGATGCGCTGGGGCCGGCCGTTCCAGCCCGGCGAATACATCGACCAGCGCGTGACCCAGACCGTCCTCGAAGCTCTGCACGATGAAACTGGCAGCCTGCTGGTGTTCTTGCCGGGGCAGGCGGAAATCCGTCGGGTGCATCAGCAACTGAGCGATGCCATCGGCGAGCGTAAAGACGTATTGCTCTGCCCGTTACACGGTGAACTGGACCTCAACGCCCAGCGCGCTGCCATCGACCCGGCGCCGGCCGGCCAGCGCAAAGTGGTGCTGGCGACCAACATCGCCGAGACCAGCCTGACCATCAACGGCGTGCGCGTGGTAATCGACGCCGGGCTGGCGCGGGTGCCGCGTTTCGACCCCGGCAGCGGCATGACCCGTCTCGATACGCAGCGTATTTCCAGGGCCAGCGCCACCCAGCGTGCGGGCCGGGCCGGACGTCTGGAACCGGGTGTGTGTTACCGCTTGTGGTCGCAGGATCAGCACGAGCAACTCGCCGCTTACGGCAGTGCCGAAATTCTGTCGGCGGATCTGGCGAGTCTGGCGCTGCAACTCGGACGCTGGGGCGTGGCGCCGGGCGAACTGGTCTGGCTCGATGTGCCGCCGGCAGCGGCTTATGCACAGGCGCAGGACTTGTTGCAGCGTCTGGGCGCACTTGAAGGCGAGGCGCTGACCGCGCACGGTCAGGCCATGGCCGAGTTGCCTGCGCATCCGCGCATCGCCCATCTGTTGCTGCGTGGTCAGGCGCTGGGGCTGGCGAACATGGCGTGTGACGTCGCGGCACTGCTCGGCGAGCGCGATATTTCGCGCGGCGCCGGGGCCGATCTGCACAGCCGCCTGGTGCTGCTCTCCGGCGAAGAACGCGCGGCACGCGGTGCTCAGGGCGGCGTGCAGCGTGCGCGGCAACTGGCGCGGCAATATCGCGGTTACCTGCGCGGCAAGGCCAGCGCGCCGGTCAGCGATCCCGATCACCCGCGCTGGCTCGGTGCGCTGCTGGCGCTGGCTTACCCGGATCGGGTTGCCCAGCAGCGGCGTGCCGGTGGCGCCGAATATCGTCTGGCCAATGGTCGCGCTGCGCTGTTCGCCGAAGCCGACAGCCTGATGAAGGAGCAGTGGATCGTTATCGCCGATCTCGGCAGTCGTCAGGGCCAGCGTGAGGAACGGATTTACCTGGCGGCGGATTTTGATCCGGCGCTGTTCGATTCGGTGCTCGCCGAGCAAGTGCACGCCGTCGATCAACTGGACTGGGACGAGCGCGAAGGCGTGCTGCGCGCCGAGCGTCAGCGCAAGGTTGGCGAACTGATCCTCAGCCGCGAACCGTTGACCGGTCTCGACGAAGCGGCGCGCAGTCAGGCGCTGGTCAATCTGGTGCGGCGCAAGGGGCTGGAGTTGTTGCCATGGACGCCGGAGTTGCGCCAGTGGCAGGCGCGGGTCGCGTTGCTGCGGCAACTGGATCTGAACGCTCAGGCCGAAAGCCAATGGCCGGATGTCAGCGATGCAACGTTGCTGAACACTCTCGAGCATTGGTTAATGCCTTACTTGGGCAAGGTCTCGCGGCTCAGCCATTTCGCCAATCTGGACCTGTCGAGCATCGTGCGCAATCTGCTGCCGTGGCCGTTGCCGCAGAGGCTTGATGAGCTGGCGCCGCATCACATCAGCGTGCCGTCGGGGTCATCGATTCGTCTGGATTACAGCGAGTTTCCGCCGATTCTCGCGGTGCGTTTGCAGGAGCTGTTCGGCCTCGCCGAGACGCCACGAATTGCCGGCGGCCGGCAAGTGGTCAAGCTGCATCTGTTGTCCCCGGCGCGCCGGCCGGTGCAGGTGACGCAGGATCTGGCCAACTTCTGGCGCAGCACCTATGCCGAGGTGAAGAAGGATCTGAAGGGGCGCTATCCGAAACATTATTGGCCGGATGATCCATTGGTGGCCGAGGCGACCGCGCGGGCCAAGCCGCGCGGCACCTGAAGAGCAAAACATCGCAGCCTGCCAACCAATCACGGTACGACATCAATCTACTGTGGGAGCGGGCTTGCTCGCGAAGGCGGTGCGCCAGGCACGGATGCATCAACTGACACAACGCTTTCGCGAGCAAGCCCGCTCCCACAGGGGGATATCGTGTTAACTGGCTACGGGGCTGCGGGCAGCAGGAACCGCGCAATCACCGGCAAGTGATCGGAAATGCGCAACGTATCGTCCTGGCGCACCCTTGCTTCGACCCGTTTGATTTTCGGGCTGTAGAACAGATAGTCGACGGTGCGATCCGGGCCATTCAGTCCGGGGTCGTTGGGGTAGTGGGTCAGCCAGTGGGCGCGGTCGATGCCGCTGGCTTCGTTGTTGGTCGGGATCATCGGGTACTTGTCCCACAACAGATGCAGGGCGCTGTCGATCGCGTAGGGCGTGCGCTGCTCGGCGGGCAGACGCTGATACTGGCCCAGCGGCAACAGATTGAAGTCGCCGCCGATCAGCCATGGCAGGCCCTGGCTTTCGTACTTGTCGAGCACTTTGGCCACCGCTGTCACTTGCGCCTGCAAGGTCTCGTCCGGTTGGCGGGCGCGATCCAGATGGGTGTTGAATACCGTCAGTTGTCCGCCGTCGCTCAGCGGCAGCTTGGTGGCGAGCAGGGCGTCTTTGGGTTGGAACTGGCGGGAGATGAAATTCGCCGGGGGCACCGGCAATTGCAGGCGTTCGGCGTGTTCGATGCGGTAACGGCTCAGGGTCACCAGTTGCCGGCCAACGCTGCCGAAGATATGCGGGTCGGGGACGAACTCGGCTTTCCAGTCGAAAGCATGGGCGCTGCACGGGTAGAGATCGGTGACCCGTTCCTGCAGCAGCTTGAGCTGATTCTGGTAATCACTGGCCTTGGCGCCGTCATCCAGCTCCTGCAGCAGCACCACGTCGGGTTGCTCGTCGCGGATCACCCGCGCCACTTCGTCGAGACTGAAGGCCATGTCTTCCCGGGATGGCGCTTCATCAGAGCCTTGGGCAAGATCGTTCCAGAACACGTAGCGCTTGCCCGCCAGGTACTGCACGTTCCAGGTCATGACTTTCAGCGCTTGCCCCGGCACCAGGGTCGGCGGCGTACCGCTGCAGGTGACGGGCAAGGTTTCTCGCGCATCGGGGCGCCAGGTCAGGCTGTAGATCAGCCCGCCGATCACGGCGATGGCGGGCACAATCAGCAACAGGGTGTAGCGCAGCAGACGGGGCATGGCTCGGCTTATCGCGTTACAAAAGTGATCCCGAGCATACCCGACCGCGGACGCTTGGCCCAAGGGCCGCGAGGTCAGACCGCTCCGTTACGTTTGTCAGGCAATTCGCTGATCAGCATGAACAGGCGGAACAGCACCACACTGGTGAACAGTTGCAGGAAACTGTGCGCACTGTCGATCAGTACCGCGATCAGCGGATTCTGCGGGTCGGGGTACACCGCCAGCGTTGCACCCTTGAGCAGCCACAGCGGCCCCATTACACACAGAATGCACAGCAGGATCCGCCAGAAATGCCCACGGGTCAGGCGCAGGCTTTCCTTCATCGCCTGCAACGGCCCCATCCCGCGCAGCACCAGCAGGTATTCAGCGAATGCGAGCATGACCATCAGCATCAGACCCGGCAGGAAGTACAGCGACAACCCCAGCAGAATCAGCAAGGTATTGAGCGCCGTGAGCAGGGCGAGGCGCGGCCACAGGCGCGCAGACATTGCCAGCAGGTCGAGGTTGCGCGGAGCGTCGCCACGGGTGCGGGCGTCGAGGAACAGGATCAGCGCGGCGGTGTACAGCGGATACACCAGCAAACCGACGACCACGCTGGCGGCGGAGAAACTGTCGGGGTCAGTGGCGCGATCCACCACTTGCTGCAGCACGGCCTCGAAGATCACCAACGGCAGGCATAACTGCACGATGCTGACCAGGTGGCGTTTGAAAAAATACAGAGAGTCGCGCAGTACATCGAAGGCATTCATCAGTCGGTATCGCAGGTCGAAAACAGTGGCTCACTTTAACCGATGACGCGCGGGCCGACACAAACGTAAACATTCGGTAAAGGTCGTTGAAACATCCTGTCACTGCCTCCATTACAGAGGTGCGCCATGTCCGCAGTGGGCACGGGCAACGTTATCCCCGGCAATCTACGAGGTCGCCATGAACAGCGAAGAGCAAACCCTGATCGATGGACTGTTTTCCCGGCTGCAACAGGCCGAAACGGAGGCAGCCCCGCGCGACGCCCAGGCCGAGGCGCGGATCAAGGAACACCTGACCCGCCAGCCGGCGGCAGGTTATTTCATGACCCAGGCGATTCTGGTGCAAGAGGCGGCGATCAAGAGCCTCGACGAACAGAACAAGCAGCTGACCCGACAAGTCCAGCAGTTGCAGGCTGAACTGCAAGCGGCCAAGTCCCAGACTGCGGCCCCGGCGCCAAGCGGCGGCGGTGGTTTCCTGTCGAGCATCTTCGGCGGCGGCAGCTCGCGTCCAGCGCCGACCCAGAGCGCTCCGGCTTCTACCGGCGGCTGGCGTGAGCCGGCACCGCAGCAGAACTACGCTGCGCCAGCGCCACAACAGAACTATGCCGCACCACCGCCCAACTACGCGCAGCAAGCAGCTCCGGCTGCGGGCAGCAGCTTCCTCGGCGGCGCCCTGAAGACTGCCGCTGGCGTGGCCGGTGGCGTGATGCTGGCGCAGGGCATCAGCAGCCTGTTCCATCACAACCAGCAGCCCGAAGAAATCGTTGAAGTGATCAAGGAAGAGCCGGCGCAAGTGGCCGACCAGAGCGGTAACGACTGGGGCAATGACCAGCGTGTGGCCGATAACGGTTTCTCTGGCAATGACCAGGGCGGATTCACTGACACCGACTACAGCGATGACAACTCGTCATTCTTCGATGACGACGATTCGTTTGTCTGACTGATCAGCCGTCAGTATCAAATCTGTGGTGAGGGGATTTATCCCCGATGGAGTGCGCAGCAGTCCCATTTTCGGGGCCGCTGCGCTGCCCATCGGGGATAAATCCCCTCACCACAATCCACCATCCGTCCGGAGTGGTGGGTCGATTATTCGCGCCACCTTCCTGTGGGCTGGCATACTGAGCGCCTTTTTCGGGCCCGGCGCCTGATCCCGCTTCGTGCGCTATGCGCTCACAGGAATCCCGGTGAAAAAAATCGCAGTGTTCGCCGATGTGCAGAACCTCTACTACACCGTGCGTCAGGCCTATGGTTGTCACTTCAACTACGCCGCGCTGTGGGCTGACATTAGCAAGCAAGGGCAGATCGTCGAGGCCTATGCCTACGCAATCGACCGTGGCGACAGCAAGCAGCAGCAGTTCCAGCAGATCCTGCGCAACCTCGGTTTCACCGTGAAGCTCAAACCCTATATCCAGCGCAGCGACGGCTCGGCCAAGGGCGACTGGGACGTGGGCATCACCCTCGACATTATGGACGCCGCCGACCACGTCGACGAAATCGTCCTGGCCTCCGGTGACGGCGACTTCGACATGCTGCTCGAACGCATCATCAGCAAGCACGGCGTACAGGCAGTGGCCTATGGCGTGCCGGGCCTGACCGCCAACTCGCTGATCCGCGCCGCCAGCCGTTATGTGCCGATTGAAGGCGCACTGCTGTTGAAAAACTGAGCGTTGCTCAAGAATTGATTTGTACGGAGTTGAACCCGGTTTGGAACGCATTGCAGTCATCGACTTTGAAACCACCGGCCTGTCGCCGAACAGCAGCTGCCGCGCCACGGAAATCGCCGTGGTCATGCTGGAAAACGGCCGTATCGTCGAGCGTTACCAGAGCCTGATGAACGCCGGCGTGCGCGTTCCTGCGTTCATCGAACAACTGACCGGCATCAGCAACGCCATGTTGCGCAGTGCACCCTCGGCCGAGCGGGTCATGGAAGAGGTCAACGAATTCGTCGGCTGCACCCCGCTGGTGGCGCACAACGCCTCGTTCGACCAGAAGTTCTGGGACTTCGAGCTTGGGCGGATCAAACGCACTCGATTGCAGAACTTCGCCTGTTCGTTGCTGCTTGCCCGACGCCTGATGCCGGCGGCGCCGAACCACAAGCTCGGCACCCTCACCACGTTCGCCCGCCTGCCACACACCGGCCAGGCGCACAGGGCGATGGCGGATGCCGAGATGGCGGCCAACCTGATGGCGCATCTGGCGGAAGAATTGCGGCACAAGCATGGGGTGCGTGAGCTGAACCATGACCTGCTGTGCAAACTGCAGAAAGTCCCGGCGGCCAAAGTCAGCGAACACCTGCAGCGCTATTGCTGATCTCGAAGTCACCCAAAATCCCCTGTGGGAGCGGGCTTGCTCGCGAAAGCGGTGTGTCATTCGGCAAAAGGTTGTCTGACACTCCCTCTTCGCGAGCAAGCCCGCTCCCACATTTGGATCTTCTGAGTTCCTGATTACTTACCGTTGCCTTCGATGTGGCTGAGCGGCACGCGCTTCTCGATCGCGCTCGACAGCACAATCGAGGTCTTGCTGAAGCCGAACTTCGCCACGCGATTGATCAATTCTTCCAGCTCCGTCATCGACGCCACTGCACCCTTCATCATCACGCACGGATCGCCCGTCACCCGAAAGCACTCGGTCAGCTGCGGGATTTTCACCAGTTCGTCGTAGACCTTCTGGCTGCCGTTCTGGTGCAGGCGCAATTCGATCATGCACTGGATCGGCAAACCGATTTTCGACAGGTCGATGTTCGCCTGATACCCGGTGATCACTCCGGCGGCTTCAAGCTTGGCCACGCGCTCGGCCACTGCCGGGGCGGACAGGTTCACTTTGCGCGCCAGATCGGCATAGGACGCGCGACCGTTTTCCAACAGGGCGCTGAGCAGCATGCGGTCGTATTTGTCCAAGGCCGGACTCCTGAAATTGCCAGACTTTCGAAATCGCGGTTTATCCCGTCGATCTCCGTTGTTTCAAAAGTGTACCGGCGCGATAAACAGGTTTTGTAGCTTATTTTTGCTCGCGGGCCTTTCTAGAATAATTCACACCCTGCCTCTGACTGTCGAGCTGCCCATGCCTGCCTTGCGCCGTTTTTCCTTGCCGTTGATCGCCGCGTTTTTCGCGCTGTACGTGATTTGGGGATCAACCTATCTGGTGATCCGCCTCGGCGTCGAATACTGGCCGCCACTGATGCTCGGCGGGGTGCGCTTCGTGATTGCCGGCAGCCTGATGTACGCCTTCCTGCGCTGGCGCGGGGCACCGGCGCCGACCTGGGCGCAATGGAAAGCGGCGGGGATCATCGGGATTCTGCTGCTCAGTTTCGGTAACGGCGCGGTCAGTGTCGCCGAGCATACTGGCGTGGCTTCCGGCGTGGCGGCACTGGCGGTGGCGACGGTGCCGCTGTTCACGTTGCTCTTCGGGTATTTCTGGGGCGCGCGCAATACTCGCCTGGAGTGGGCCGGGGTGGCGTTGGGGATTGTCGGCATCGCCATGCTCAACATGGGTTCCAACCTGCAATCGAGTCCGATGGGCGCGGCGCTGTTGATTTTTGCGGCGGCGACCTGGGCGTTCGGTTCGGTGTGGAGCAAGCACCTGCCGCTGCCGCAAGGGGCGATGGCCAGTGCCGTGGAGATGCTGGTGGGCGGCGTGGTGCTGTTGATCGGCAGCGCAGTGAGCGGCGAGCACCTGCAAGCCTTGCCACCGATGGAGGGCTGGCTGGCCCTGGGTTATCTGATCTTCTTCGGCTCGATCATCGCTTTCAATTCCTACATGTACCTGCTCAAACACGTGCGTCCGGCGGCGGCCACCAGTTATGCCTACGTCAACCCGGCGGTGGCGGTGTTGCTGGGGATCGTGTTTGTCGGCGAGACCATCGGCATGGAAGAAGCGCTGGCGATGCTGGTGATCATCAGTGCCGTGGTGCTGATCGGTCTGCCGCAGTGGCGGCGGCCGGCGCAGCCGCTCGTCGTGGAGCCGCCGAAGACCGCCGTTCCAGCAGAACAGCGTGTGAATTAGGGTAAACTGCGCGCCATTGCACACTCGTGTCGCACAATTGCGCTGAATTTTCCTACGGTACTCCCATGACTTTCGCCACCCTTGGCCTGATCGAACCCTTGCTGCGCTCCCTTGAGACGCTCGGCTACCAGACTCCAACGCCGGTTCAGGCGCAAGCCATTCCGGCCGTGCTGGCCGGTCGCGACCTGATGGCTGCGGCCCAGACCGGTACCGGCAAGACCGCCGGTTTCGCCTTGCCGCTGCTGCAGTTGCTGGCCATGGAAGGGCCGAAAGTCACCGCCAACTCGGTTCGCGCGCTGATTCTGGTGCCGACCCGCGAACTCGCCGAGCAGGTGCACGAATCCGTGCGCCAGTACGCTGAAAACCTGCCGTTGCGCACTTACGCGGTGTACGGCGGCGTCAGCATCAACCCGCAAATGATGAAGCTGCGCGGCGGCGTCGATCTGCTGGTGGCGACACCGGGCCGTCTGCTCGACCTGTTCCGTCAGAACGCGCTGAAATTCAATCAGTTGCAAACCCTGGTGCTCGACGAAGCCGACCGCATGCTCGACCTCGGCTTCTCCGAAGAGCTGGCGAACATCTACCGTGCGTTGCCGAAGAAGCGCCAGACGTTGTTGTTCTCCGCGACCTTCTCCGATGACATCCGACTGCTGGCCGGGCAGATGCTCAACGATCCGCTGAGTATTGAAGTCAGCCCGCGCAACGTCGCGGCCAACACCGTCAAGCAGTGGGTGGTGACGGTGGACAAGAAGCGCAAGCCGGAACTGTTCGTGCACCTGATGCGCAAGAACAAGTGGAAGCAGGTGCTGGTGTTTGCCAAAACCCGCAATGGAGTGGACGCGCTGGTGGAAAAACTCCAGGGCCTCGGTGTGAACGCCGACGGTATCCACGGCGACAAGCCGCAGGCGACCCGTCAGCGTGCGCTGGATCGTTTCAAACTCAGTGAAGTGCAGATTCTGGTGGCGACCGATGTCGCGGCCCGTGGTCTGGACATCGAAGACCTGCCGCTGGTGGTCAACTTCGACCTGCCGATCGTCGCCGAGGATTACATCCACCGTATTGGTCGTACTGGCCGTGCCGGTGCGACCGGTGAGGCGATCTCGCTGGTGTGCGCCGATGAGGTGAACATGCTCTCGGCAATCGAGATGCTCACGCGTCAGACCTTGAAGCGCCAGAACGAGCCTGACTTCGAACCCGAGCACCGCGTGCCGGATACCGACGCCAGCGGTCAGGTGATCAAGAAGCCGAAGAAACCGAAAAAGCCGAAAACGTCCGGCGGCGGTGGCGGCAAGCGCAATCTGGGCAAGTGGGTCGACAGTGGTGACACCCAGGCGCCGGAGCCGTCGATCAAGCCTGTGCGTAAAGTGCCGGTATTTAATACCGGGCCACGCAAGCGCAAGCCTTAATTTGATGCGCTGTCTGTAAAGGCGCCTTCGCGAGCAAGCCCGCTCCCACATTGGTCTTCAGTGAAATGCAGATCTCCTGTGGGAGCGGGCTTGCTCGCGAAGGGCGCGCCGCGGTCTTCAGCCCTTACTCTGCAACCACTCCAACATTGCCAATCCCGCCGCCCGCCCGCTGGCAAAACACGCCGTCAGCAGATATCCGCCCGTTGGCGCCTCCCAATCCAGCATCTCGCCTGCACAAAACACCCCCGGCAACGCCTTGAGCATCAAGCGCTCATCCATCGCCTCAAACGTCACGCCACCGGCGCTGCTGATGGCTTCGTCCAGCGGGCGGGTTTTCACCAGGGGCAGCGGCAACGCCTTGATCGCCCGCGCCAGCAACGCCGGATCAGCGAAGGTTGCCGAGTCAGTCAATTCACGCAACAACGCTGCTTTCACTCCGTCGATCCCGACCTGACTGTGCAGATGCTTGGCCATCGAACGCGAGCCGCGCGGTTTGCTCAACGCTGCCTGCAATTTATCCACAGGTCGGCCGGGCAACAGATCGATGTGCACCGTGGCTGAGCCATGCGCGTTGATTGCCTCGCGAATCGGTGCCGACAGCGCGTAGATCAGGCTGCCTTCAACCCCGGTCGCAGTGATCACGCATTCGCCCAAGCGTGGCACGTCGTCGTTCAAACCGATGGCGACATTTTTCAGCGGTGCGCCGGCGAATTTGCTGACAAGCAATTCGCTCCAGGCCTGCACCTCGAATCCGCAATTGCTCGGCTGCAAGGGCGCCAGTCCTACGCCTTTTTGCTCCAGGGGCAGCATCCACGCGCCATCCGAACCCAGGCGCGACCAACTGCCGCCGCCGAGGGCGAGCAGGGTGGCATCGGGTTTGACGGTGATTTCGCCGTCGGGGCTGCTGATGCGCAGTGCGCCGTGTTCATCCCAGCCGAGCCAGCGATGACGGGTGTGGATAACCACGCCACTGTCGCGCAGGCGCTTGAGCCAGGCGCGCAGCAGGGGAGCGGCTTTCATGTCGGTGGGGAATACCCGGCCGGAGCTGCCGATAAAGGTCTCGATGCCCAGATCATGAATCCAGCGGCACAACGCGTCGGCGTCGAAGCCGCGCAGCAAGGGCGCGATCTGCGGCGCGCGTTCGGCGTAGCGCGCGAGGAACGCCGGGTAAGGCTCGGAGTGGGTGATGTTCATGCCGCCAACCCCGGCCAGCAGGAACTTGCGCCCCACCGAGGGCATGCCGTCGTACAGATCGACGCGCACGCCGGCCTGGCTCAGCACTTCGGCGGCCATCAGGCCGGCGGGGCCACCGCCAATGATGGCGACGTGAGCGGGGAAGGGGGCGGAGGTCTGGGTCATGGCGTGCGCTGCGGTATGGCGGGATAAGGCGCGCATTCTAACAGCGCAGACCTTTGTAGGAGTGAGCCTGCTCGCGATGGCGGTTTATCAGGCGACATAAGTGCTGAATGTTGGTCCGCCATCGCGAGCAGGCTCACTCCTACAAAGAGATCGAGGTGAATTCAGTATGTGGTTAAAAAATAACCATCGTGCTGCAGGCCATGTTCGATATGGCCTGTAGTCCCTTTCGCTCAGGTTATCCACAGGCCGTTCCACAGCCATTGTGGGTAACGCAGCACAGCTTAGTGACAACCGTGTGACGTCCAGACCCGTTGCGCGCTGTGATGCAGGATGCCGTGGCGGCGGGCGAGGGCGTGGCGATCCTTGCTGTAGCCGCCGCCGATCACGCCGACTACCGGGATGTCGCGGCCCAGGCAATGGCGCATCACGCTTTCATCGCGGGCGGCGACGCCTTCGTCTGTCAGCTGCAGATAACCGAGGGCGTCGTCCTTGTGCACATCGACCCCGGCGTCGTACAGCACCAGGTCCGGTTGATACAGCGGCAGCAGGTAGTTGAGGGTGTCATCCACCACCTGCAGATAGTCGCCATCGCCCATGCCTTTGGGCAGCGGAATGTCCCAGTCGCTTTCGGCCTTGCGTGCAGGAAAATTCTTTTCGCAATGCAGGGAAACGGTGATCGCCTCCGGGGTGTCATGCAGGATCCGCGCGGTGCCATCGCCCTGATGCACGTCGCAATCGAAGATCAGCACCCGGTTCACCCGGCCGCTTTGCAACAGGTAATGGCTGATGATCGCCAGGTCGTTGAAAATGCAGAACCCGGCCGGGTAGTCGTAGTGGGCGTGATGGGTGCCGCCGGCGAGGTGACAGGCCAGACCATGCTCCAGGGCTTTTTCTGCCGCCAGAATCGAGCCGCCGACCGCCCGTACCGTGCGCCGCGCCAAGGCTTCGTTCCACGGCAGGCCGAGGCGCCGCTGGTCTTCGCGGGACAACTCGCCGCTCATGTAGCGTTCGATATAGCGACGGTCATGGGCCAGGGCGAGGATGTCGTTGGGGCAGATCTCGGGACGCAGCAGGTCGGCGTCGCGGGTCAGGCCGCTGTCGACCAGGTGATCGCGCAGCAAGCGGAACTTGTCCATTGGAAAGCGGTGATCCGCCGGAAACTCGGGGCTGTAGTCTTCGTGATAGATCAGCGGCAGTGGCATGGCGACTTCATGTAGGAACGATGGAAAGAGTGAAGGATCCTACCAGCGATGTAGACTTGCGGCATGGAAACGGAGGGGCACGATGGAGCCGATACTGCAACTGGAAAGTGCACGATTGCTGCTGCGCCAATGGCAGGACGAAGATTTGCCGGCATTTGCGGCGATGTGTGCCGATCCGCAGGTCATGCGTTACTTTCCGCAGCCCTTGAGCCGCCTGGAAAGTGCATCGCTCATTGGGCGGGTGCGCGGACATTTTGCCGAACACGGTTTCGGATTATGGGCGCTGGAGCGCAAGGACAGCGGTGAGTTCATCGGTTTCACTGGCCTGGGTGTGGTCGGTTTCGATGCCCCGTTCACCCCGGCGGTGGAAATCGGCTGGCGTCTGGCCCGCGAGCATTGGGGCCTGGGCTATGCCAGTGAAGCGGCCTGGACCGCTCTGCGTTGCGGCTTTGACCGGTTATCGCTGAAGGAAATCGTGTCTTTCACCGCCCAGAGCAATCTGCCCTCGGAGAAAGTCATGCAGGCGATTGGCATGCATCACGATCCGGCCGATGATTTCGATCACCCCAAACTTGCCGTCGATCACCCGTTGCGTCGGCATCTGTTGTACCGCATCACCCGGGAGCAATGGCTGCAGACCTTGCATGGCTAAGCCGACACGGACGTTTACAATGGCGCGACAATGGCTCGCGCCAGAACCTGAATGGGCCGCCGCAGCCAAGACTGCGCGGCATAGCGTTGTGTGAGGAGAGTCTGAATGAGCCAAGTGTTGGAAGATCTGGTCGACCTGCTGACCCTGGAGCCGATCGAGGAAAACCTGTTCCGTGGCCGCAGCCAGGACTTGGGTTTCCGTCAGTTGTTCGGTGGCCAGGTGCTCGGTCAGTCGCTGTCGGCGGCCAGTCAGACGGTTGAAGAGGCGCGTCATGTGCATTCGATGCACGGCTATTTTTTGCGCCCGGGCGACGCCAAGTTGCCGGTGGTGTACTCGGTGGATCGCGTGCGTGACGGCGGCAGCTTCAGCACCCGACGGGTCACTGCGATCCAGAAGGGCCACCCGATCTTCACCTGCAGCGCGTCGTTCCAGTACGACGAGGCAGGCTTCGAGCATCAGAGCCAGATGCCGGTGGTGGTCGGCCCGGAAAACCTGCCGTCGGAGCTGGAACTGACCCAGCAACGCGCGCACCTGATCCCCGAACACATGCGCGAAAAACTGCTGTGCCCGAAACCGATCGAAGTGCGCCCGGTCACCGAAAAGGATCCGTACAACCCGCAGCCGGCCGATCCGGTGAAGTATGTGTGGTTCCGTGCCGACGGTGCGCTGGCGGATATTCCGGCGCTGCACAAATACCTGCTGGCCTACGCCTCGGACTTCGGCCTGCTGACCACTTCGATGCTGCCGCACGGCAAGTCGGTCTGGCAGAAAGACATGCAGGTCGCCAGCCTCGATCATGCATTGTGGTTCCACAACGATCTGCGCGCCGATGACTGGTTGCTCTACGCGATGGACAGCCCGTGGGCCGGCAATTCCCGGGGATTCTCCCGTGGCAGCGTGTACAACCGCGCCGGGCAACTGGTGGCATCGGTGACCCAGGAAGGCCTGATTCGTCACCGCAAGGACTGGGCATGAGCCTGAGCGATGTGAAGCACTGGGTGTTCGACATGGACGGCACCCTGACCATCGCCGTGCATGACTTTGCGGCGATTCGCGTGGCGCTGGCGATTCCGCCCGAGGACGACATTCTCACCCACCTTGCAGCGCTGCCGGCCGAGGAGGCCGCAGCGAAACACGCGTGGTTGCTGGAGCATGAGCGCGATCTGGCGCTGGGCTCGAAACCGGCGGTCGGTGCGGTGGAGCTGGTGCGCGACCTGCACGGGCGCGGCTATCGGCTAGGCATCCTGACGCGCAACGCACGGGAGCTGGCGCATGTGACGCTCGACGCCATCGGCCTGGCCGACTGCTTCGCCGTGGAAGATGTGCTGGGCCGCGATGAAGCGCCACCGAAGCCGCATCCCGGCGGGTTGCTGAAACTGGCCGAAGCCTGGAGCGTGCCGGCCAGCGAAATGGTGATGGTCGGGGATTACCGCTTTGATCTGGATTGCGGTCGGGCGGCCGGGGCACGGACGGTGCTGGTGAATCTGCCGGACAATCCGTGGCCGGAGCTGACGGACTGGCATGCGCAGGATTGTGTCGAGTTGCGGCGGATGCTTTTGGCCTGAGATCTTTATTGTCTGATCTGGCCTCATCGCGAGCAGGCTCACTCCTACAATTGGAATGCGTTTCCCCTGTAGGAGTGAGCCTGCTCGCGATGGCGCCTCAACAGTCACCACAAGGCATTAATCAAACAGCGCTTTCAGCCCCTCCGGCGACGTCAACATCCCATCGCCGTTATGCCCGACCCCGGGCACTTCAACCAGCCGCTGATTGACCCCTTCCGGATGCCGGCGCAGCAGGTAGCCGAAAAACAGCTTGCCGCGTTCCAGCCGATACGCGCCCTGCGCCTCGGCGGCGCAACTCTTGTCCAGCGCCGGATGTTGCGGGTCTATGTCCTGCTGCCCCAGCAGATAAATCACTTCGCGTTTGATGTAACTGCTCTCAAGCTGCAACGGCGTTTGCCCACCGGCGTACACTGGCATGTCTGCCAGCCCGTACTTCCAGCGATTGAATCCCGGACACTGTGCATGATCGAACGCTACCGGCCGTTGTTCGTTGAAATAAGCGTACGACGACGGATTGGCCACCACGTACCGCAGGCGAATGCCGTTGGCCTTCAGTGCCGGTTGCTCCTTGGCCAGCAGGGCATAACGCTGCACCACTTGACCGCCACCGGAATGGCCGAAAATCACGATCTGCTGCACGTCCGGAAACTGCTTGCGGTCGCTGACACGGGCGACGATTTCATCCAGCGCGGCGTAGGAACTCAGCGGATTCGGCCCTGTGGATAACCCGCCGCCCATCCATTCGTTGCCGTTCCAGCGCAGCAAGGTGTTGGGCAGGGAGTACAGGGCGACGTCGCTTTCATTGAGAAACTGCGGCGCGATCACCAGCGTGTGCGCGGTTTGCCCGGCCAGTTCGGTGGCGCGCTCGGCACTCTTGCGATAGGTCTCGGCGTTGCGCAGACGACCGTGAATGACGATCAGCACCCGTTCGATCTTTTCCGGCGCCGGGCCGATGCCCACGGCCATTTCGCCGGCCTTGAATTGCAGACGCCCGGAGCTGATGGCATCGACGCCCGCCGCGTGCGCGCTGCCGCCGATGATCAGTAAAGCCAGAAGCCATTTGCGCATTTACAGGTTTTTCGCCGCGAAGGTATCGCACTGGCCGACCTGGCCTTGAGCGAATCCGGTTTTGAACCAGCGCACCCTTTGCGCCGACGTGCCATGGGTAAACGAGTCCGGCACCACACGGCCCTGACCCTGTTGTTGCAGGCGATCATCACCGATGGCGTTGGCCGCGTTCAAGGCTTCTTCGATATCGCCCGGTTCCAGCCAATTCAAACGCTTCTGCGCGTTGTAGGCCCAGACGCCGGCGAGGCAGTCGGCCTGCAGTTCCTGACGCACCAGCAAACCGCCGTCGCCTTCCATCTGCCGACCTTGCTGACGAGCCGTCTGAATCTTCGCCGAGACGCCGAGCAGCGTCTGCACATGGTGGCCGACTTCATGCGCGATCACGTAGGCCTGGGCGAAGTCGCCGGCGGCCTTGAAGCGCTGGGCCATTTCCTGAAAGAAGGCCATGTCCAGATAGACTTTCTGATCTGCCGGGCAATAGAACGGGCCGGTGGCAGAAGTCGCCAGGCCGCAGGCGGAGTTCACCCGGTTGCTGAACAGCACTAGGGTCGGATCCTTATATTGGCGCCCGGCCTGCTGGAAAATCGCACCCCAGGTGTCTTCGGTATCGCCGAGGATCGAACGCACGAATTCGGCCTGCTGGTCATTGGCTGGTGGCGCCTGACGGGTTTGCGTCGAAGCCGGTGCCGATTGTTCGGTCATTTGCCCGGTGAGCTGGCCGAGGATCTGCAACGGATCCTGTCCGGTGATCCAGCCGATGCCGACGATCAGCAGGATCGCCCCCAGGCTCAGGCCTTTGCCGCCACCGAACCGCATGCCACCACCGCCGCCGCTATCATCGCCACGGGCATCGACGACGTTGTCACTGCGTCGGCCTTTTTTCCATAGCATGTGGGAATCCTCTTTTCTGTTCGTGGTGATGAGTGTTGCTGGTGTGGGAGTGTGGCGCCAGTCCGGTCGTCCGTCTATTGGCGTACACGCAAACAGGCCCGGCCTCGGGTGACGAGGGCGGGCCTGTTATTGACGAACGTGTGGGCGACTAATTCAATCCGTTGACGGATTTCTCCTTTCGCACTGTGTGTCAGCGATCAAAGGCATCCCACACCGGGGCGAAATCCGGGCTGACCTGACGCTGGTTTTTCGGCAGTGCGGCGATCAGTGCGTGGTCTTCAGCGTCCAGTTCAACCTGCAGCGAAGCCAGGTTCGCCAGTTGATTGGCCCGGCTGCTGGCCTTGGGAATCGCCGCGACGTTGGGCTGTTCCAGCAGCCATTTCAACGCCACCTGAGTCGGCAGCACACCGTGTTTTTTCGCGATCTGCTGAATCTGCGCAATGTCCGAGACCTTGTTGCGCGCCAGCGGTGTGTAGGCGGTCAGCGCCAGGTCGTGTTGGCGCGCGTAGTCGAGCAGGGCGTTCTGGCCGAGGAGGACGTGGTACTCGACCTGAATGGCTGACAGCGCAATTCCATATTCCTCGACGACTGTGCGCAGCAGCGGCAGCGGAAAATTCGCCACACCGATGTTGCGCGCCAGACCCTGTTCCTGGAACGAGGCCAACGTGTCGAGAGTGCGCGGCAGATCCCAATCGGTACTCGGCCAGTGGATCATGAACAGGTCGACGTACTCGCTGCGCAAAGCCTTGAGGCTTCGTTCCATCGAGTGGCGCATGGCGTCGGGTTGCAACTGGTCCCACCAGACCTTGGTGGTGACATGAATCTGCTCGCGGGGTGTCGGTGTGTTCGCCAATGCTTGTCCGACCGCGTCTTCGTTGTTGTAGGCCGCTGCCGTGTCGATGTGCCGGTAGCCGAGTTCCAGTGCCTGCTCGACGGCACGGGTGCATTCGTCGCCGAGCATCGGCCAGGTGCCGAGGCCGAGTTTCGGCATGTTCAAACCCTGGGCGTTAACGATGTGCTGCATGGTCGATCTCCTGTTCGAAAGCAGTGATGCCGGCGATATGCCGGGCGGCGATGTAGCCGAAAGTCAGCGCCGGGCCGAGGTTGATTCCGCCCGCCGGATAGTGCCCGCCCATGATGCTGGCCATGTCACCGCCGGCGGCATAGAGCCCGGCGATGGGCTGGGCATGGGCATCGAGCACTTGCGCATGCGGGTTGACCTTGAGCCCGGCAAAGGTACCGAAGCAGCCCGGTTGGACTTTCACGGCATAGAACGGGCCGGCCTCTATTGGGGCAACGCAAGGGTTGGGAAGGTTCGCCGGATCGCCCTGCTTGCGGTTGTAGGACGTGGAACCGCGCCCGAACAACGGGTCTTCGCCAAGGCGAGCCTGCAGGTTGTAGTGATCCACCGTGCGGCGTAATCCGCCGGGATCGATGCCGCAGGCACTGGCCAATTCTTCAAGGGTGTTGCCGGTTTTCAGATAGCCGCTGCGGATAAACCCTGACACCGGAACGGGAAATGGCCGCGACATGCCCAGGCCATATCGCCGTTGAAAGGCGCGGCTGCAGATCAGCCACGAGGCGACTTCTTCGCCTTCAGGCGTGGCGGCGACCATGGCGCTGACGTAGTCGTAGTAACCGTTGGCCTCGTTGACGAAGCGCTGGCCGTTGCGCAGTACGCCGATGATTCCCGGTTTGCCGCGTTCGATGATGTGCGGGAAATGGCCGATGCTGCCGTCAGCATGCGGCACTTGCGAGACCGGCGCCCAGGCCACGGGTGACGCCAGGTCGGTGTTGACCGTGGCGCCGACGCTTTCGCCGAGGCGCAGGCCATCGCCGTTCACCGCCAGCGGCGGCAGCGCCCAATGTTCATGACCCGTGGGCGTGCGCGAAAACAAGGCCTTGCGCCGCTTGATGTCGTTGGCAAAACCGCCGGCGGCCAGCACCACGGCTTTGCGTGCATGAATGCGGATCGGGCCTTTGGCGCTGTTGACCAGCGCCCCACAAACCCCTGCTTCATCGCGCAGCAGTTCGGTCACGGGTGCCGACTCCCATAACAAAACGCCAAGGTCCTCGGCGGACTTCGCCAGCCTTGCGACCAGCGCCACACCGTTGACCAATTGCATGGCCCGGCCATGTACCGCCAGATCGAGCAAGTGTTGGGTAAAGCGACGGGTTACGTGCCACGCGGCTTTCAATGATCGGCTGAGATTGAGGAACGCCGAAAGGTCGGCGCCGGCCATGATCGGCATGCCCATGAAGGACGTTTCGCGCATCGTTGTACGCAGGCGCCTGAGCAGGCGTCCGACTTTTCGTCCGTCGTAAGGCGCCGCGATCACCGAGCGACCGCCCGTGCCGGCGCTGGGTGTATCGCCATGAATGTCGGCAATAGCGTTGCCGTCGGCAAATTGCAGAGCAGTGTGCTGTTCGAAAAACGCCACCATGTGCGGCCCGGCAGTGAGGAAAGCGTCGACCATTGCCGGGTCGTAATGCTCGCCGAGTTCATGTCGCAGGTACGTGCGCGGTTGCTCGACGTCTTCGACGATGCCGGCGCGCCGAGCCAGCGGATTGCACGGCACCCATGCCCAGCCGCCGGACCACGCAGTAGCACCACCGAACACCGGATCTTTTTCAACCACGATGACCTTCAGTCCGTGCCACGCGGCAGTGACCGCGGTGGATAAACCGGCGGCACCGGAGCCGACGACCAGAACGTCGCAGTCGATTTCGGGAAGTTCGGCAGGCATCAGGCAAAGCTCCGCAGCTGGGTTTTATTGGAATTTGGTTCCAGAAATTAACCAATGATATGCAGTTGCAACAAGGCATGGTTCAGTAAAGTGGGCGGTTATCGCACAGCCAGTTCCGGATTTCGCTTTGTCTCGGATGTCTTCTAGAATCGGCAAAATTTCACTTGGATTTTCCCATGGCCGGCAGTCAGATCGAACGGGTTTTCAGCGTGCTGGAAAGCCTCACCAGTGCGCCGCGCGGGCTGCCGATGCAGACCTTGGCCGAGCAACTGGACATCCCGAAAAGTGCCACTCACCGGATGCTCGCGGAGCTGATTCGCCTGGGCTACGTGCGGCAGAATGCCGACACTTTGCGCTATCACCTGTCGACCAAACTGGTGGCGATGGGGTTTCAGTACCTGTCGAGCAGCGGTGCCGACATCGTGCAACCGGTGCTGGATCGACTGGCTCAGGAAACCGGCGAACTGGTGCGCCTGGGGGTGATCGATGGCGAGCGCCAGACCTGGATCGCCAAGGCGCAGGGCGCACGGACGGGCCTGCGTTATGACCCGGACATGGGTCGCGATGCGCCGCTGTTCTACACCGCTTCCGGGCACGCCTGGCTGGCCTGCATGAGCGACGCCGAAGCGTTGTCGCTGGTTGAACGCCAGGGCGTGGAAGTGCCGGTGGGCGTCGGGCCGAATGCGCCGCGCTCCAATATCGAACTGCTGGAGCGCCTGCGGCTGGCGCGGGAGCAGGGTTATGCCTGTGTCGAGGAAAGTTCGGCGGTGGGCACCTCGGCGATTGCCGCGGTGGTCAAGCATCCCGTTGACGGGCGGGTAATCGGTGTACTGAGCATTGCCGGGCCAAGCGCACGGATGCCCGGCGCGCGGCTGCACGAATTGGCGCCTTTGCTGGTGACGTTCGCCGAGGAATTGTCGGCGGCGAGTCTGGCGTCCGAATTGTTCGTCTGACCGATCCTATGTAGGAGCTGCCGAAGGCTGCGATCTTTTGATCTTGAAAATCAAAGTCAAAAGATCGCAGCCTGCGGCAGCTCCTACAGGTTGAGCGTCAAGTACAAAGTTGTGCGGTGTCCGCACGGTTTTCCCACCACTGGGTGTTGGATTGTGGAACGTGGTTCTAAATTGTTGCTGGAGTGACATTTCCAACAACAATCACAAGAGGATCGCACCTTGACTTCGCCCCTTCGTATCGCCCTGATCGGCGCTGGCAACATGGGCCAGCAGCATTACCAGCACCTGCAAACCCTCGAAGAAGCCCGGTTGTGCGCAGTGGCCGATCCCGGCCCGCAGGCTCCCGCGCTGGCGGCGCAGTGGGGCGTGGCGTATTTCGCCGATCACCGGCAGATGCTGGAGCAGGTACGGCCGGACGCGGTGATCGTGGCCAATCCGAATAATCAGCATGTCAGCACGGCGCTGGATTGCCTCGTCGCCGGGGTTCCCGTATTGCTGGAGAAGCCGCTCGGCGTGCACCTGGATGAGGTGCGTGAGTTGGTGGCGGCAGTCAAACGTAGTGGCGTGCCGGTGCTGGTCGGCCATCATCGGCGGCACAATCCGCTGATCGTGCGTGCCCACCAATTGCTGCGCAGCGGCGCGCTTGGGCGGCTGACCACGGTTACCGCGCTGTTCCAGTTACGCAAACCCGACCGATATTTCGAGGTTCCGTGGCGCCGTGAACCGGGGGCGGGCCTGTTGCTGACCAATCTGATTCACGACCTCGATCTGCTGCGTCACCTGTGCGGTGAAGTGCAGTCGGTGCAGGCCGTCGCCGACAACGCGGTGCGTGGGTTTGCCAACGAAGACAGCGTCGCTGTGTTACTGCAATTTGCCGACGGTGCACTGGGCACGCTGAGCGGTTCCGATGCGGTTGCCGCGCCGTGGAGCTGGGAGCTGAACTCCGGGGAGAACCCGGTCTATCCGCGTCAGGACGATCAGCCGTGTTATCTGTTGGCGGGAACCGCCGGGGCGCTGAGCATTCCGCAACTCAAGCGCTGGCATTACGCTGCCGATCAAGTCGATGCCGGCTGGCACGAACCGCTGATCGCGCAGCAAGAACAGTGTGAGGCCGGGGACGCGTTGCGGTTGCAGCTGCAGCATTTTGTGCAGGTCGCGCGGCGTGAAGTCGAACCCTTGGTCAGTGCCGCCGATGCCGCGCGAACATTGGCGCTGGTCGAGGCGATTCGCGCGGCAGCAGCCAGCGGTCGTGCCTGTTCCCCAGCAGCGGTCGAGGCTTGAGCATGAAAGAGCGAATTCTTTCTCTGGCCAGTCTCACCGTACTCGAGTTGTCACCGCCGCAAATGGTCGAGGTGGCGGCGCGTGCCGGTTACAGCCATGTCGGCCTGCGCCTGGAGCCGGCGACGCCTGAGGAATATCACTTTCCATTGGTGGCCGATGGCGGCTTACGGCGTCAGACGTTGGCGCGTTTGCGCGACACTGGCATCGCTGTGCTCGATGTGGAAATCCTGCGTCTGAAACCGCAAACCGTGGTCGCCGATTTCGAGAGGCTGCTGGCCGTCGGCGCGGAGTTCGGCGCCAGTGAATTACTGGTCGCCGGCAATGATCCTGACGAGCATCGGCTGACCGACAACTTTGCGGCGTTGTGTGATCTGGCGGCGCCTTACGGTTTGCATCCGCATCTGGAGTTCATGCCCTGGACCGATGCGCGCAACCTCGAGCAGGCGTTGCGCATCGTTGCCAATGCCGACCGGGAAAACGCCGCGGTGCTGGTCGATGCCTTTCATTTCGATCGCTCCGGTTCACGGCTGGAGGATCTGGCCCACGTCGCGCCTGCGCGCCTGCGTTATGCGCAATTGTGTGATGTGGCGGGACCGCGACCGGCGGACATGGCCGAGATCTTGCGTCAGGCGCGCAATGAGCGGCGGTTTCCCGGCGAGGGCGATTGTGACCTGCACGGTTTGTTGCGCAGTCTGCCAGCTAATATTCCACTGAGCCTGGAGATCCCCACGGTAAAACTGCTGGAGCAGGGCGTAAGCGGATTGCAACGAGCGCAGATGGCGCTCGACAGGACGCGGGAATTGTTGGCGCAGTTGTAAGTCAGTTTTTGTGGCGGGGCGCCAGCGTCCTCGCCACTGTTTATTTTTCCTTCAGAGATATCCAATGACCGTCAGCACCCCGCTCTCTGGTGTCAACCAACCCTTCAAGGGGATCTTGCTGATTGTCGTGGCGACTTTCCTGTTTTCCAGCCACGACGCGCTGTCGAAATACCTTTCGGGCTTCTACCCGATCATCATGGTGGTGTGGGCGCGGTATCTGGTGCACACCTTGCTGATGGCGGGGATTTTCCTGCCACAGTCGGGGTTGCGCGTGCTGCGCACCAAACGGCCGTTATGGCAGTTGGCGCGGGCGCTGTGCCTGCTCGGCACCAGTCTGTTTTTCACCACGGCGCTGTTGTACATCCCGCTGGCCGAGGCCACGGCGGTCAACTTTCTCGCGCCGGTGCTGGTGACGGCGCTGTCGGTGCCGTTGCTCAAGGAACGGGTGACGCGCGGGCAGTGGATTGCGGTGATCTGTGGATTCATCGGCGTGCTGATCATCGTTCACCCGGGCGGTGAATTGTTCACCCCGGCGGTGCTGCTGCCGTTCTGCTCGGCGTTGTTTTTCTGCTTCTATCAACTGCTGACGCGCAAGCTCAGTGAGGTCGACAGTCCGACCACCAGCAACTTTTTCGCCGGTCTGTGCAACACGCTGGTGATGAGTGCGCTGGTGCCGTTCTTCTGGCAAGTGCCGACCTGGTCACACGCTGTGTTGATGCTGGCGCTGGGCAGCTGCGGGATGACCGCGCACCTGTTTCTGACCCAGGCGTTCCGCCACGCAGCACCAGCGTTGCTGGCGCCGTTCGGCTACTGCCAGATCGTGTTTGCCGGGCTATTGGGGTGGGTGGTGTTCAATCACACGCCGAGTCTGTTGACGGTGATCGGCATTGCGGTGATCTGTTGCAGCGGCTTGGCGGCGGCGTGGCAGCAGAGCCGCAGGTGAGAGAGATACATAACCCTGTGGGAGCGGGCTTGCTCGCGAAGGCGGTGGATCAGTCAACATCAATGTTGAATGTCAGTCCGCTTTCGCGAGCAAGCCCGCTCCCACAGGGGGGAGGGGGGGCAGGCAGGTTACTCGGTGACGTCTGGAATCTTGCGCGGGGCCATGAAGTACATCCAGGTCAGGGCAATGAAGTACATCGCCGGGATCAGGGTGAACAGCACCGTGTAGTTGTTATTGGTGACGGTCAGGATGTGGCCGACGATCTGGGTCATGAACATCCCGCCGATCGCGGCGCACATGCCGCCGAAGCCGAACACCGTGCTCATCATGTGCTTGGGCGTGTAGTCCATCACCAGGCTCCAGATATTCGCGGTCCAGGCCTGATGCGCACCGATCGCCAGGGAGATTGCCGCGACGGCGACCCACAGGTTGCTCAAGCCGGCCGCCATGACCACGCCGATGATGCAGCAGGCGAACAGGAACATCGACAGCAGCCGCGCCTTGATCGGGTTCATGCCGCGACCGATCAGGAACGAAGACAGAATGCCGCCGCCGACACTGCCGAAGTCGGCCGTCACGTAGATGATGATCAGCGGAATACCCATCTGGGTGACGTTGATGCCCAGGTTGTATTGCTGATTGAGAAACGGCGGCAGCCAATACAGGTAGAACCAGAACACCGGCGCGGTCAGCGAATAGGCGAGGGCGAACGCCCAGGTGCCGCGCATGCGCAGGATGCGTGAAAACGGTACGCGGGCCTGTTCCGGTTCGACTTCCTGCTGGATGTAGTCGAGTTCGGATTTTTTCACCCGTGGATGGTCTTCCGGGTTGAAGTATTTCAGGCCCCAGAACAGCAGCCAGATCCCACCGAGTGCCGCCATGCACAGGAACGCCGCCTGCCAGCCCCACACGTGAAGAATCAGCGGCAGCAGCATTGGCGTGAACATGGCGCCGACGTTGGTCCCGGCGTTGAAGATGCCGGTGGCCACTGCGCGTTCACCGGCGGGGAACCACAGGCGTGTGGTTTTCACGCAGGCCGGGTAGTTGGCCGCTTCGGTCAGGCCGAGGATGAACCGGCAGACCATGAAGCCGACGGCCGACGTCGCCAGGCCGTGGGCGCCAGTGGCCAGGCTCCAGAGCAGCACCGCGCAGAAGAACACGCGCTTGACGCCGACGCGGTCGATCAAGCGTCCCTGCAGGACGAAGCCGATCGCGTAGCCGACCTGGAACCAGAAGTTGATGTTGGCGTAATCCATCGCCGTCCAGCTCATTTCCTTGGCGAGGATCGGCTGCATGACGCCGAGGGCGGCGCGGTCGATGTAGTTCAGGGTCGTGGCGAAAAACACCAGCGCCAGCATGCCCCAACGGGTCTTGCCGACAGCCATGGCGCCGCGGATCTTGTCGCCGATGCCACCCGTGGCAGTGCTCATGGCCGGAGCCATGCGGGAAGTCTGTGAAGGAATCATTGTTCCACCCGTTTTTGAATTTGTTATGTGGTGTTGTTTGCACGCACTGCGACCGAAGGTTCATTTCCGGACTCAATGTGACGTCGATGGTGGGCAGTGGACGAAAAATCGTCAATTCGCCGAAACGCCATAGTGTTCGATAATCGCACGCAAAACTAACCGGCTGGTACACTTTAAATTGCTGCTGAAGACGATGCAGCCAATAATTTCCTCACGATAAAAAACGTACCTCTGTAGGAGATGCCGAAGGCTGCGATCTTTGTTTGTGAAGATCAAAGGATCGCAGCCTTCGGCAGCTCCTACAGGGACGCGTGACAAGACGATCCCCATCGGGAGTAGAAACATGCAGCGTTCCATTGCCACCGTTTCCCTGAGCGGCACCCTGCCGGAAAAGCTCGAAGCCATTGCCGCCGCCGGGTTCGACGGCGTCGAGATCTTCGAAAACGATCTTCTGTATTACGACGGCAGCCCGCGGGAAATCAGGCAGATGTGTGCTGACCTGGGGATCGCCATCACGCTATTCCAGCCGTTCCGCGATTTTGAAGGCTGCCGCCGTGATCGTCTGGCGCGCAATCTGGAGCGGGCCGAGCGCAAATTCGACCTGATGCAGGAACTGGGCACCGATCTGGTGCTGGTCTGCAGCAACGCCTCGGCGGACAGCGTCGGCGACCGGCAGATTCTGGTCGATGACCTGCGGCTGCTGGCCGAACGTGCTGGCGCTCGCGGGCTGCGCATCGGCTATGAAGCGCTGGCCTGGGGCCGTCACGTCAATACTTATCAACAGGTCTGGGACATCGTGCGCCAGGCCGATCACCCGGCGCTCGGCGTGCTGCTCGACAGCTTTCACACCTTGTCGTTGAAAGGCGATCCAAGCGCGATTGCCGACATTCCAGGCGACAAGATCTTCTTCGTGCAAATGGCCGATGCGCCGATCCTCGCCATGGACGTCCTGGAGTGGAGCCGGCATTTCCGCTGTTTCCCGGGGCAGGGCGAATTCGATCTGCCGGGGTTCCTCGCGCCAATCATCCAGAGCGGTTACACCGGGCCGTTGTCGCTGGAAATTTTCAACGATGGCTTCCGCGCCGCACCACCACGGGCGAATGCCGCCGATGGTCTGCGTTCGCTGCTGTATCTGGAAGAGAAAACCCGTCAGCGCCTGGAACAGCAAACAACGCCGGTGGCCAACCGCGACATCCTCTTCGAAACGCCGCCGGCCAGCGAGTACAACGGCATCGAGTTTCTTGAGTTCGCCGTCGACGAAAGCCTCGGCGCCAAACTGAGCAACTGGCTGGAGCGCCTGGGCTTCGTCAAGGCCGGGCAGCACCGCTCCAAGAGCGTGAGCCTGTTGCGCCAAGGCGATATCAACCTGATCCTCAACGCCGAACCGTATTCGTTCGGCCACAGTTTTTTCGAGGCCCACGGCCCGTCGCTGTGTGCCACCGCTGTGCGGGTCAAGGACAGCGCCAGCGCCTTGGCCCGTGCCGTTGCCTACAAGGGCCAGCCCTATCGCGGACTGGTCGGCCCCAACGAACTGGAACTGGCCGCAGTGCGTGCGCCGGACGGCAGCCTGATTTATCTGGTGGATGAGGCGGCGGACGTTTATGGCACTGACTTCAATCTGCTGCCGAACGCACAGGCCCGTGGCGGCCTCAAGCGCATTGATCACATGGCCATGGCGCTGCCGGCCGACAGCCTCGACAGTTGGGTGCTGTTTTACAAGAGCCTGCTGGATTTCGAGGCCGACGATGAAGTGGTGCTGCCCGATCCGTACGGTCTGGTGAAAAGCCGGGCGTTGCGCAGCCGCGACAGCTCGATCCGTCTACCGCTGAACATCTCCGAGAATCGCAACACCGCGATCTCCCACGCGCTGTCGAGTTATCGCGGCTCCGGTGTGCATCACATCGCCTTCGATTGTGATGACATCTTCGCCGAAGTCAGCCGCGCCAAAGAAGCTGGTGTGCCGTTGCTGGATATCCCGCTCAACTATTACGACGACCTCGCCGCGCGCTTCGATTTCGACGACGAGTTCCTCAGCGAGCTGGCGTACTACAACGTGCTCTACGACCGCGACGCGCAGGGCGGCGAGTTGTTCCACGTGTACACCGAGCCGTTCGAGGGGCGCTTCTTCTTCGAGATCATCCAGCGTAAAAACGGCTATGCCGGTTATGGTGCGGCGAACGTTGCGGTCCGTCTGGCGGCGATGGCCAAATCACGCAGCGGCGCCGTGCGTCAGGCGAAGTTGTAGGAATTTCGTAAACGCGGGATTAAACACGAGCCGCGTGGCTTCCTTCACTGTGCAGCGCGGCCCATAATCGCCAACCTGTGCAGTGATGGCCGTGAGCCCGCAATGACAATGACTTCAGAACTCCCCGCTGCTCCCGTCGAATCCGGTATCGAGCCGCGCAAGAGTCGCAAGAACAACCCGGAAAAAACCCGCGAGAACATCCTGCAGGAGGCGATCGTCGAGTTCGTCCAGCAGGGCTTGTCCGGCGCCCGCGTCGACGCGATCGCCGAGCGTATCCACACCTCCAAACGCATGATCTATTACTACTTCGGCAGTAAGGAGCAGTTGTACGTCGAGGTGCTGGAGAAGCTTTACGGCGACATCCGCAGCACCGAAAACCGCCTGCACCTGGCCGAGTTGCCGCCGGTGGTGGCGATCCGCCGACTGGTGGAGTTCACCTTTGATCACCACGACCGCAACGTCGATTTCGTGCGCATCGTCTGTATCGAAAATATTCACAACGCCGAGTTCGTGAAGCGTTCGGACACGATCAAGGCGATGAACAATACGATCCTCGATTCACTGGGCGAGATTTTGCGTCGCGGTGCCGAGGAGGGTGTCTTCCGCGCCGGGCTGGACGCGCTGGATGTGCACCTGTTGATCAGCTCGTTCTGCTTCTATCGCGTCTCGAACCGCCATACGTTCGGTGAGATCTTTCAGATCGACCTGCCGGACGAAAGCATCAAGCAGCGTCATCGCGAGATGATCTGCGAGTCGGTGTTGCGCTACTTGCAGCCGTGACACCTACCCATTGTGGGAGCGGGCTTGCTCGCGAAGGCGGCATGTCAGCCTATACATCTGGCGCCTGACACACCGCTTTCGCGAGCAAGCCCGCTCCCACAGGTTCCTTTTGAGCTTCAGCCATTCATGCTTTGAAAATGCGCCAGCATCCGCTGTGCGTCCGGCACCACGCCGCTGAACAATTCAAACGCCTTCACCGCTTGAAACACCGCCATGTTGCCGCCGTCCAGCGTGCGGCAACCCAGCACGCGGGCGTTGCGCAGCAGTTCGGTTTCCAGCGGGAAGTAAACGATCTCCGCGACCCACAATTCCTTGCGCAGCAACTCCACCGGCACCGGCATGCCCGGCAGTTTGGCCATGCCCATCGGCGTGGTGTTCACCAGACCATCGGCCTGATTCAGCGTGCCCGGCAGATCACGTCCGGCGACGGCGCGACCGACGCCGAAATGGTGGTTGAGGTTGTTCGCCAGACTCTCGGCGCGCTCGCGGTCGACATCGAAAATACTCAGCTGCTGTACGCCTTCGCTCAACAACGCGTGGGCCACCGCCGCTCCCGCACCGCCGGCGCCCATCTGGACGACACGTTCACGCGCAGCGTCCTTCAGGCCTCGGCGAAAACCTTCGGCAAAACCCAGGCAATCAGTGTTGTGGCCGATGCGTTTGCCGTCCTTGAGCACCACGGTGTTGACCGCGCCAATGCCCCGGGCTTCCGGGGACAGTTCGTCGAGCAGCGAGATGATCGCCTGCTTGCACGGGAAAGTGATGTTCAGACCGGTGTAGTTCATCCGCTCGGCGGCCTGCAGCAAGTCGGGCAGGGCGTTGCTGTCGAGTTGCAACTGATCGAGGTCGATCAGCCGATACAGGTAGCGCAAGCCTTGGGCGTCGCCCTCATGTTCATGCAGTGCTGGCGTCCGCGAGGCTTGAATACCCGCACCGATCAGGCCAGCCAGTATTACCGGTTTACGGGTCATGCTGCGCGCCCCTTCAGTCGCTGACTGAAATGCTCCAGGGCCAGGCGATAGCCATGGCTGCCGAAGCCGCACATCACCGCCGTGGCGATGGCCGAGACGAACGAGTGGTGGCGGAACGGCTCACGCGCATGCACGTTGGACAGGTGCACTTCGATCACCGGCAACTCACTGGCCACCAGCGCGTCGCGGATTGCCACCGAGGTGTGCGTCCACGCCGCCGGGTTGATCACGATCCCGGCGCAGCGGCCGCGTGCCGCATGAATCCAGTCGAGCAATTCGCCTTCGTGATTGGTCTGGCGAAACTCCACGGCCAGGCCGAATTCTTCGGCAGCGCGGCCGCACAGAGCAGAAATATCAGCCAGGGTTTCGTGACCGTAGGTTGCCGGTTCACGAGTGCCGAGCAAGTTCAGGTTCGGGCCGTTGAGCACCAGAACGATAGGGGGCATGGGGGCAAACTCCACTTATTGTTTTTGGCTTGGGCCGAAGGTTTCAGCCTGTGGAGGTAAAATGTACCAGATGGTTACCATGGTCAATTGAACGGCGTTGCGTCCGACGTTTTATGTTCGGTGATCGCACAGATCAAGAAACTGCACCCACAAAAAAGCCGTCAATCACGACGGCTTTTTTTGTATTCGGCATTCGCCATCAACGCCGGGTCAGCAACACCCCGGACTCCATGTGATGCGTCCACGGGAACTGGTCGAACATCGCGCAGCGGGTGATGCGGTGCGTGTTGTGCAGTTGGGCGATGTTGGCCGCGAGGGTTTCCGGGTTGCAGGAGATGTACAGGATGTTGTCGAAGCGCCGGGTCAGCTCGCAGGTGTCCGGGTCCATGCCGGCGCGCGGCGGGTCGACGAACACGCTGCCGAACTCGTAGCTCTTCAGGTCGATGCCTTGCAGGCGACGGAACGGGCGCACTTCGTTAAGCGCTTCGGTCAGCTCTTCGGCGGACAGGCGCACCAGCGTGACGTTATCCACAGCGTTTTCGCTGAGGTTGCTCAGTGCGGCGTTGACCGAGGTCTTGCTGATTTCGGTGGCCAGTACTTTGCGCACGCGGGTGGCGAGCGGCAGGGTGAAGTTGCCGTTGCCGCAGTACAGCTCCAGCAGATCGTCAGGACGATCACCCAGTGCTTCGTACGCCCAGTTGAGCATCTTCTGGTTCACCGTGCCGTTGGGCTGGGTGAACGCGCCTTCCGGCTGGCGATAGCTGAACGTGCGGCCGCCGACCTCAAGTTGCTCCACCACGTAATCGTGGCCGATGACTTCGCGCTTGCCCTTGGAACGCCCGATGACGCTGACGTTGAGATCAGCCGCCAACTTCGACGCGGCCGCATGCCAGTGCTCGTCCAGCGGACGGTGATAGCACAGGGTGATCATCGCATCGCCGGCCAACGTGGTCAGGAACTCCACCTGGAACAGCTTGTGGCTCAGCGCCGAACTGGCCTGCCATGCCGCCTTGAGCTGCGGCATCAACTGGTTGATGCGCAGGCTGGCAATCGGGAACTCTTCGATCAGGATCGGCGTGCGTTTGTCGTCCTGGGAAAACATCGCGTAGTGCCGCTCACCGGCCTCGCGCCACAGGCGAAATTCCGCGCGCAGGCGGAAGTTCTGCAGCGGCGAGTCGAACACGGTCGGCTCTGGTGCATCGAACGGGGCCAGCAGGTCACGCAAACGCGTGACCTTGTCTTCGAGCTGAGTGGCGTAGGCCTGGGAATCGAAAGTCATGCGTTGAACCAACCCAACTTGATCACAAACAGAATCGACAGAATCACCAGCGCCGGGTTCAGCTCACGGGCGCGGCCCGACAGCAGCTTGATCACGGTCCAGGAGATGAAACCGAAGGCGATGCCGTTGGCGATCGAGTAGGTGAACGGCATGGCCAGCGCGGTGACCACGACCGGTGCGGCGACGGTGATGTCTTCCCAGTCTATTTCCGCCAGACCGGAAGTCATCAGCACGGCGACGAACAGCAGCGCCGGAGCGGTGGCGAACGCCGGAACGCTGGCCGCCAGTGGCGAGAAGAACAGCGCCAGCAGAAACAGGATCGCCACGACGATCGCCGTCAGCCCGGTACGGCCACCAGCACTCACGCCGGCCGCGGATTCGATGTAGCTGGTGGTGGTCGAAGTACCCAGCAGCGAGCCGGCCATCGCCGCGGTGCTGTCGGCGATCAGTGCCCGGCCCATTTTCGGCATGTGGCCGTCCTTGCCCATCAGTCCGGCGCGTTTGGCGACGCCGATCAGGGTGCCGGAGTTGTCGAACAGGTCGACGAACAGGAAGGCGAAGATCACGCTGACCAGACCGATGTCCAGCGCGCCCTTGATGTCCAGTTGCATGAAGGTCGGGGCCAGCGAAGGTGGCATCGAGGTCACGCCGCCGAACGGGGTGAAGCCCATGGCGATGGAAATGATGGTCACTGCCAGAATGCCGATCAGCACTGCGCCGCGCACTTTCAGCGCTTCGAGGGCGACGATCAGGGCGAAGCCGAGGGTGGCGAGGATCGGCGCGGGGGCTTTCAGGTCACCGAGGCCGACCATGGTCGCCGGGTTGCTGACCACGATGCCCGCGTTGTGCAGGGCGATCAGCGCCAGGAACAGGCCGATACCGGCGGCAATCGCCGAGCGCAGCGGCAGCGGGATGCTGTTGATGATCCATTCGCGGATGCGGAAGATCGACAGCAGGAAGAAGCACACTGCCGAGATGAACACCGCGCCCAGCGCCACTTGCCAGGTGTGGCCCATGTGCAGGACCACGGTGTAAGTGAAGAAGGCGTTCAGGCCCATGCCCGGGGCGAGGGCGATCGGGTAGTTGGCGATCAGGCCCATGATGGTCGAGCCGATGGCGGCTGCCAGACAGGTGGCGACGAACACCGCGCCCTTGTCCATGCCGGTCTCGCCGAGGATGCTCGGGTTGACGAACAGAATGTAGGCCATGGCCAGGAAGGTCGTGACGCCCGCCAGAATCTCGGTACGCACGTTGGTGTTGTGTGCCTTGAGTTGAAACAGCCTTTCCAGCATGTCTGCTCCCCGTGGCGCGCGCGGCGCCGTGAATGTATCGACCTCAACAGCAAAGCACAGACCGTCGCAAGCGCCTGGGATTTTGTGGTGGGCCGGAAAAAGCCGCGCATCATACCAGCAGCGTGAGGAATATGGCGGTTGTTGGTGCCGAACGTCGTCGAAGTTTTGCCACAAGGCCAACTGCGCCATACTGCGCGCTGAATTTTTCGGGGAAACGTGATCACATGGGCAAGCGCTGGATAAAGGCTTTCGGGGTAGTGGCCGGGCTGATGGCCGGGTCGACGGCGGCGCTGGCAGCTTCGGCGCCACCGTTGACTGAAGTGAAGGTGATCAAGGTTCAATCGCCGGCCTGTGGTCTGGAAGACATCGGCGATAACCAGCCGCAAACCCAATGCGATCACAGCGGCCCGAGCATCAAGGTGTTCGTGCTGGAAATCGGCTATGGCCAGAACCAGCCGCATGCCACGCTCGATGGTTTTGAAGTCAACGGCACCCGGGCGCCGGTGTGCGCCTTTGATAACGGCAACCTGACTGAGTGCAAGCCTGGCAGCAACACCGTCGGCTCACTGTATACCTTTGATCTGGCGGGCAAGCAGGAAGGCACCTTCACCTTCAGTAACACCTCGATCAACGCGCCACGCAACACCCTGTCGGCCCAGCTTTACATCAAGTAACGGCTGTCATCGAACAGGGCAAGGCAAAGCTGACTACGCTTGAAAGATCACCCAGCGGATAGCGCCCATGACCTTTAGAGCCCTGATTACCCTCGCCGAGGGCATTGATGATCTGCAAAGCGTGACCCTGATCGACGTGCTGCGCCGCGCCGGCGTCGAAGTCGTGGCGGCCAGCATCGAAGGCCGGCGCATGCTGACCTGCGCGCGCGGTACGCGCCTGACAGCGGACGGCATGCTGGTTGATGTATTGGCGCAGACCTTCGACCTGATCGTCCTGCCCGGTGGTGCCGTCGGCGCCCAACATCTCGCGGCGCATCAGCCGCTGCAGCAATTGCTCAAGGACCAGGCCAGCGCCGGCCGCCTGTTCGCCGCCATCGGCGAAGCCCCGGCCATTGCCCTGCAAGCCTCAGGCGTATTACGCCAACGGCGCATGACCTGCCTGCCGAGTGCCAGTCATCAATTGTCGGGCTGTACGTTTGTTGATCAACCGGTGGTGGTCGACGGCAATTGCATCACCGCCCAAGGCTCCGGTGGCGCACTGGCGTTTGCCCTGACGCTGGTGGAGCAGCTTGGTGGCAAGGCGTTACGGGCGAAAGTGGCGGGGGAGATGCTGGTGTGACGAGAGTCAGACCTTCGCCTCTTCCACCGGCACATGCATCCGGTCGCGGTTGGCCAGGGTCGGGAACAGTTTGATCCACGTTCCGGTGACCACCAGCGTGCCGATCCCGCCCATCACCACCGCCGGGACGGTGCCGAACCAGTGCGCGGTGAGGCCGGATTCGAATTCGCCCAACTGGTTCGAGGCGCCGATGAACAGGCCGTTCACCGCGCTGACCCGGCCGCGCATTTCGTCCGGGGTTTCCAGTTGCACAAAGGAGGCGCGGATCACCATGCTGATCATGTCCGCCGCGCCGAGCACCACCAGCACCGCCAGCGAGAACCAGAACGAGGTCGACAGACCGAAGGCGATGGTTGCGACGCCGAACACGCCAACGGCGGTGAACATCACCCGGCCAACGTTGCGTTCGACGGAGAACCGGGCGAGGAACAGTGACATCCCCAACGCGCCAACCGCCGGCGCCGAACGCAGCAGCCCCAGGCCCCAAGGCCCGGTGAGCAGGATGTCCTTGGCGAACACCGGCAGCAACGCGGTGGCGCCACCGAGCAACACCGCGAACAGATCCAGCGAGATCGCCCCGAGGATGTCCGGGCGGCTGCGAATGAAGCGGATGCCTGCCAACAACGAATCCAGTGTGGCTTTGCCTTTGTTCAGCGGCGTCTGTCGTGCGGGCAGGTTGAGCATCAAGGTGCAGGCGATGACATAGAGCAACACCGTCGGGCCGTAGACCCAGACACTGCCAAACGCGTAAAGCAAGCCACCGAGGGCAGGAGCGACAATGGTGGCTGACTGTTGAGCCGACTGCGCTGCGGCGACCGCCCGTGGAAACAGGGCGCTGGGCACGATACTTGGCAGCAGCGCCTGGGTCGTCGGCATCTCGAAGGAGCGCGCCGCACCGAGCAGGAAGGCGAGGATAAAGATCATTTCCCGGGTGACGTGGTCGGTCGCACTGCCGATGGCCAGTGCCAGGGCAATCAACGCCTGCAACGACTGACAGATCGCCGCGACCCGGCGTCGGTCATAGCGGTCGGCGACATGCCCGGTGTGCAGCATGAACAGCACCCGTGGTGCGAATTCCACCAGCCCGACCAGCCCCAGGTCGAGCACGTTGCCGGTGAGTTGATACAGATTCCAGCCGATCGCCACGGTAAGCATCTGAAAGCCACTGGCGGTAAAGATCCGGGCGAACCAGAACGCAAGAAAAGGACGATGGTGACGTAACAGCAGGGGCTCTTGGCTGGGCATCTGAAGGCAGGTCTGGCTCGAAGGGGAACGTCGAGGTTATCACCAGTCTGTAACAGGAAGTTGCTATGACAAAAAATTTAGTTAGCCAGACATCTATCGCTCCCTGGCATACCTCATCTCAATGTGGTGAGGAGATTTATCCCCGATCGGCTGCGCAGCAGTCGTAAAAAATTGACGATGCACCAAAAGGCAGGATGTCTGTGGGGCTGCTTCGCCGCCCATCGGGGATGAATCCCCTCACTACAGGTCGTGCCGCTCTGGGGATGTATTTCAGAACGTTGCCCAGGCAATGAGGCAACTTGTCACGCGGCAAACGACCACGCCGTTCTTCGTCGGAAATGGGACTACTCTTTTAACGTTGCTTGATCCAGATCAAGACCCTCCCGGGCCATGCTCTGGTGGCCCGTTGGCCAGACTCCCTGCGTTGCGATGGCTGTTAAAAAAGAACGAATCAGAATTCGCCGCACTCCATATCCGTGGGGGCAGTAGGCAGGGGCCACAAGCCCCAATGCCGGTATTACCTGACAGAGGAAGACTTATGTTCGGTTTAGAGGCACTCGATCTCGCCCGAATTCAGTTCGCGTTCACCATCTCGTTCCACATCCTGTTCCCGGCCATCACCATTGGTCTGGCGAGCTACCTGGCGGTGCTTGAAGGGTTGTGGTTGAAAACCCATAACGACACTTACCGGGATCTCTACCACTTCTGGTCGAAAATCTTTGCCGTCAACTTCGGCATGGGTGTGGTCTCCGGTCTGGTCATGGCTTACCAGTTCGGCACCAACTGGAGCCGTTTCTCGGACTTTGCCGGTTCCGTCACCGGACCGTTGCTGACCTACGAGGTGCTCACGGCATTCTTCCTTGAGGCCGGTTTCCTCGGGGTGATGCTGTTCGGCTGGAACAAGGTCGGACGCAAACTGCACTTCTTCTCCACGGTGATGGTGGCGATCGGCACGCTGATCTCGACATTCTGGATTCTCGCTTCCAACAGCTGGATGCAGACGCCGCAAGGCTTCGAGATCGTCAACGGCCAGGTGATCCCGACCGACTGGCTGGCCATCGTGTTCAACCCATCGTTCCCGTATCGCCTGATGCACATGGCGACCGCCGCGTTCGTGGCCACGGCGTTCTTCGTTGGCTCGTCGGCGGCCTGGCACCTGCTTCGCGGCAAGGACAACCCGGCGATCCGCACCATGCTGTCGATGGCAATGTGGATGGCGCTGATCGTCGCGCCAATCCAGGCGGTTATCGGTGACTTCCACGGGCTGAACACCCTTGAGCATCAGCCGGCGAAAATCGCCGCGATCGAAGGCCACTGGGAAAACAAAGGCAACGAAGCGACCCCGTTGATCCTGTTCGGCTGGCCGGACATGAAAGAAGAGAAAACCAAATTCGCCGTAGAGATCCCGTACCTCGGCAGCCTGATCCTGACCCACTCGCTGGACAAGCAAGTGCCGGCACTCAAGGAGTTCCCGCCTGAAGACCGGCCGAACTCGACCATTGTGTTCTGGTCGTTCCGGGTCATGGTCGGTCTCGGCTTCCTGATGATCTTCACCGGTCTGTGGAGCCTGTGGCTGCGCAAGCGCGATTCGCTCTACACCTCGCGGCCGTTCCTGTATCTGGCGCTGTGGATGGGGCCGTCCGGCCTGATCGCGATCCTCGCTGGCTGGTTCACCACTGAAATCGGTCGGCAGCCGTGGGTGGTCTACGGGCTGATGCGCACGGCGGATGCCTCGTCCAATCACAGTTTCATGCAGATGAGCATCACCCTGATCATGTTCGTCGTGGTGTATTTCGCGCTGTTCGGTGCGGGGCTTGGCTACATGATGCGCCTGGTGCGCAAAGGGCCGAAAACCGACGAAGGCAAGGAAACCAACGAAGGTGGTCCTGGCCAGAAACGCACTCCGGCTCGGCCGTTGTCCGCAGCCGATGATGAAGGTACCGACGCCGACTCGCAGCGCAGCCTGGAAAAGGAGATTTGACTCATGGGTATTGATCTTCCGCTGATCTGGGCCGTGATCATCATCTTCGGCATCATGATGTACGTGGTCATGGACGGCTTCGACCTGGGGATCGGGATTCTCTTCCCGTTCATCCCGGGCAAGACCGACCGTGACGTGATGATGAACACCGTCGCCCCGGTTTGGGACGGCAATGAAACCTGGCTGGTACTGGGCGGCGCGGCGTTGTTCGGCGCGTTCCCGCTGGCCTATTCGGTGGTGCTGTCGGCGCTGTACCTGCCGTTGATCTTCATGCTGATCGGCCTGATTTTCCGCGGCGTGGCGTTCGAGTTCCGCTTCAAGGCCAAGGACGACAAGCGTCACCTGTGGGACAAGGCGTTCATCGGCGGCTCGGTGGCGGCGACGTTCTTCCAGGGCGTGGCACTCGGGGCTTTCATCGACGGTTTGCCGGTGGTCAATCGGCAATACGCCGGTGGTTCACTGGACTGGCTGACACCGTTCACCCTGTTCTGCGGCGCCGCGCTGGTGGTGGCCTATGCCTTGCTCGGTTGCACCTGGTTGATCATGAAGACCGAAGGCAAGTTGCAGGAGCAGATGCACAACCTCGCGCGGCCGCTGGCATTCGTGCTGTTGGCGGTGATCGGCATCGTCAGTCTGTGGACGCCGCTGGCTCACCCCGAGATCGCGACACGCTGGTTCAGCATGCCGAACCTGTTCTGGTTCATGCCGGTGCCGATTCTGGTGCTGGTGACGCTGTACGGGCTGATCCGCGCGGTGGCGCGCAATGCCAACTACATGCCGTTTTTGCTGACCCTGGTGCTGATTTTCCTCGGCTATAGCGGTCTGGGCATCAGCCTGTGGCCGAACATCGTGCCGCCGTCGATCTCGATCTGGGACGCCGCCGCACCGCCGCAGAGCCAGGGCTTCATGCTGGTCGGCACGCTGTTCATCATCCCGTTCATCCTGGGTTACACCTTCTGGAGCTACTACGTGTTCCGCGGCAAGGTCACCCATGAAGACGGTTACCACTGATCTCTCGCTCTGCTCACCTTGTGAGAGCAAGCCGTCTCGCGGTGGCGTCCTCAGCGACGCCATCGCCCAAGAGGAACGATGCAATGAACGGCAAACATTCCCTGCACGAGATTGAAGAAGCCGAAAAAAAGCCGCTGTGGCAGCGGCTCGGCTGGTTGGCCCTGATCTGGATCGGTAGCGTCGGCGCGCTGTTCATTGCCGCCAGCCTGATGCGCCTGTTCATGAACGCGGCCGGCCTGACCACACACTGAAACATCCCGTCCCGCTGCCCTTGGGCACGGTTTTATGACCCTCCGCATTGCGGAGGGTTTTTTTTGCCTGACGCTTTACTTGCGGGCTTTGAGAATCACGAATTTCGGTGTGGCTGCCACTTGCTCGACGCCACGGAACAGCCGCGCCAGTTTGCTGTGATAACCCAGGTGCCGGTTGCCGACGATGTACAACGCACCGCCCACCACCAGCGCCTCGCGGGCTTGCTGGAACATGCGCCAGGCGAGGAAGTCACCCACCACCTGTTGTTGATGGAACGGCGGATTGCACAGCACCACATCCAGCGATTGCGGCGCCTGTCCGGCCAGACCATCGCCAGCGCGCACGAGCACTTCGCGCTCGCCCAGCGCGGCGCGCCAGTTCTCGGCGGCCGATTGCACGGCCATGAACGATTCGTCGACCAGCGTGTAGTGCGCGTCGGGGTTGTGCAGGGCGCTGGCGATGGCCAGGACGCCGTTACCGCAACCAAGGTCGGCGACCCGGGCGCTGCCGAGGTTTTTTGGCAGGTGCGGGAGGAAGGCCCGGGTGCCGATGTCCAGACCTTCACGGCAGAACACGTTGGCGTGGTTGAGCAATTCGATGGCCGGCTCGTCCAGTTGATAACGCGAAGGGTAGGGCGAGGTCGCCGGGGCTTTGGCTTCAGGCGTTGCGATCAACAGGCGAGCTTTCTTCACCGCCAGTGAAGCCTGTACCGGGCCAATGTAACGCTCCAGCAGATCACCGGCTGCGCGCGGCAAATGCTTGATCATGGCCGCTGCCACCACTTCGGCGCCGGGTGCCAGTAGCCCTTGCAGGCGGATCAGTTGCTCTTCCAGCAATGCCAGCGTCTTGGGCACGCGGATCAGCACCCGGTCGAACGGCCCGATCAACGGCTCACTGGCCGCAATCCCGCGCACGGCATCAAATGCCAGGCCGTTGCGTACCAAGTTCTTTTCCAGGCCCTGGAATGCGAGAAACGAGTCGCCACTGCTGCTGACCTGAACCTTGCCTGCCAGACTCGCCGCCAGCGCTCCGAAGCTGTCATTGAGTACCAACACCCGGGTGTCTGCCGCCGGTTGTTGCGCGGCCAGATGATTGAGCAGGTATTCGTCAGCCGCATCGAACGCTTGCAGAGGTTCATTCTGCTGCTCGGGCTGGCGGATCAGGTCGAGTTGGGCAAAGGGTGTTTCGAGCAAGGGCATCGGGCGAGAACTCTGGTTATTCAACGGGTGGCCCGCAGCCCAGGGCGTCGCGCGGCGGAACCATCCGAGTGGACTGCGGCGTGCGGCGCACGTCATCACTCAGGAAGGTTGCAAATGGTACGTTTTTTTCCGTTGAAATACTCGCAGCTTTTAGTGGGCGGGCATGTCGAGAAGGCCGCAACTCTTGGCGGCAATGACCGCAGAAATCTTGTTGCAGACGTTCAGTTTGAGAATCACGTTTTGCACGTGGTAATTCACCGTCCGCTCGCTCAGGCAGAGGATCCTGGCAATCTCATAGGCCGTCTTGCCGAGCGCCGAGAGCTTGAGCACTTCCAGTTCTCGCGGTGAAAGGCGTGGGGGGACGGGCTTTTTGGCCGGTTTGGGCAAGGTTTTGGCGAACAGGTCACTCAGGTGGCTGGTTGCGTAAAACATATAGCCAAAATGCTCGTATAACTCGAGCGGACTTAATGGACCGTTTTTCCTGGCAAGGCTCAGGGTGCTGCACAGCCCGCTGTCTTCGTGGTGGAACGACTGGGACCAACCGTGTCGCAACCCATGCCTCTGTTGCGCGTCCCACAGCGACAAGGTTTGCGAAAACACGTCCTCGGTCCAGACAATCGGCAGCATTGAATGACTGCAGTGTGCTACTACCGGGTCGATTTTTCTGTAGTTTTGTCTTTCATAAAGTTGGTTCCACTCTTTCGGATAGTTATTGATTTGCAAGGTCTTTAAGTCAGCGTTCCGATTGTTTGATGTCAATGAGATGGCACAAAAATTGAAGCCAATATTTTGAGCGAATCGCAGCAAGATCGGATAAGCGGTCTCTATTTCTCTTGCGAAAGTCAGTTGCTTTAATTGCGACTCCTTCCACATTTCCATCACTCACTCTCCATGAGTCGTTCGTCGGGTGCTTTTTATGGATCCAATCGGATCCTGCACGCAACCGAGTGTAGGACAAGTCTTACAAATGGCGTTGAATTTTTTTGCTCTTGGAGGGGGCGGTTAGTTGCTGGAAAGGTTATTAGTCATCAATAACGCGTTGGATTTAACCTGTCATTCAATCGGACTTTGAATACTGCTGTATTAACGGCATTTGGGTTTAATTCTCATTTTTTCGGGCGGTCTGAACGGTAAACCACTACAAAAGCAGTGGTGTTTATGCTCTGAGTTTGCGCGAGACTGTCAGGGTCTTTTCCGTGGAGTGCCCCCATGACTGTCAGCGCAGATAAATTTACTGCCCAGACCTTGCTCGACGTGCAGCCTTTGACCCCCAGTCTGTTTACCCTGCGCACCACGCGCGATACGGGCTTCAGATTTCGCGCGGGACAATTCGCTCGCCTGGGGGTGACAAAGGCTGATGGCAGCACGGTCTGGCGTGCTTACTCGATGGTCTCTTCACCCTTCGACGAGTTTCTCGAGTTCTTCTCCATCGTGGTGCCAGGTGGCGAATTCACCAGTGAACTGAGCCGCTTGCAGGTCGGCGATACCCTGCTGGTGGAACGCCAGGCCTTTGGTTACCTGACGCTGGATCGGTTTGTCGACGGTCGGGATTTGTGGCTGTTATCCACCGGAACCGGCGTTGCGCCGTTTCTGTCGATTCTGCAGGACTTCGAAGTGTGGGAGCGATTCGAGCGGATCATTCTGGTGTACAGCGTGCGCGAAGCGCGAGAGCTGGCTTATCAGTCGTTGATTGCAGAACTGTCCGAGCGTGAGTACCTGGCAGAACACGCCCATAAACTGCAGTTCATTCCCACCGTTACCCGAGAAAAGGTTCCTGGTGCCTTGCATGGGCGTATTACCAGCCTGATTGAAAGTGGCGAGCTGGAGCGTGAAGCCGGCGTTGAACTGGCCCCCGACCACTCGCGCGTCATGCTGTGCGGCAATCCGCAGATGATCGACGACACCCGGGCACTGCTGAAGAAACGCCACATGAGCCTGAGCCTGACGCGGCGGCCGGGACAGGTGGCGGTGGAAAACTACTGGTAAAAAAACGGCGCCATCAGGCGCCGTTCTTTATTCATCAAGCAGTCAAGGCCGGTTGTTCTGGGCCTTGAGCAGATCGCGGATCTCACCGAGCAACTCTTCTTCCTTGGTCGGAACTGGTGGCAGGGAAGGGGCTACGGCTTCTTCGCGTTTAAGGCGGTTGATGGCTTTGACACCCATGAAGATCGCGAAGGCGACGATCACGAAGTCCAGAATGCTCTGGATGAATTTACCGTAAGCCATGACCACGGCAGGGGCGTTGCCCTCGGCGGCTTTAAGCGTGATGGCCAGATCACTGAAGTCCACCCCTCCGATCAACAGGCCGATTGGCGGCATGATCACGTCGCCGACAAACGACGAAACAATTTTGCCAAAGGCGGCACCGATGATGATACCGACGGCCATGTCGACCACATTGCCTTTGACCGCGAAGGCCTTGAACTCACTAAGCACGCCCATAGGTTATTTCCTTGTTACAGATGAGGTTGGTGTACGCAGTGTAAATCAGCAAACGCGTCCTGCGCGAAACACCTTCTTACAATGCCCGTTTTTATCGACCGATAAATCTGCAATTAGTTTGCAAAGTGCCACTAATCGCGCGCGAAATACGCCGTAACACGCTGATCGGGAAGCCAAAATTTTCAATCGTCGGGTTACGAACTTTCTATTTATGTTCGCGGACTTAGCCCTCTAGCCTCTGGTTGGCGCACCTGGATGCGCCCAAAAGAACCAGAGGAACCTGATATGAATTCCACCCTTGGACTGGGGGCTTTTCCCCATCGCCGTACGCTCGGCGTACTCACCGCCAGCCTGTTGACCTTCTCCGTGCACGCCGCGCCCCTGACCCGGGATAATGGTGCAGCGGTGGGCGACAATCAGAACTCGCAAACCGCCGGCGCCAACGGCCCGGTGCTGCTGCAAGACGTGCAACTGATCCAGAAACTCCAGCGTTTCGACCGTGAACGCATTCCCGAACGCGTGGTGCATGCCCGCGGTACCGGTGCCCATGGCACGTTCACCGTGACCAACGACCTCAGCGACCTGAGCAAGGCCAAGGTATTCGCTGCCGGGCAGGTGACGCCAGTGTTCGTGCGCTTCTCCGCAGTGGTTCACGGTAACCACTCCCCGGAAACCCTGCGCGATCCACGGGGCTTTGCCACCAAGTTCTACACCGCTGATGGCAACTGGGACCTGGTCGGCAACAACTTCCCGACCTTCTTCATTCGCGACGCGATCAAGTTTCCGGACATGGTCCATGCGTTCAAACCCGATCCACGCACCAACCTTGACGATGACTCGCGTCGTTTCGACTTCTTCTCCCACGTGCCGGAAGCCACTCGCACGCTGACCGAGCTGTATTCCAATTCGGGTACTCCAGCCAGTTATCGGGAAATGGACGGTAATGGCGTGCATGCCTACAAGTTGGTTAACGCCAAAGGCGAAGTGCACTATGTGAAGTTCCACTGGAAAAGTTTGCAGGGCATCAAAAACCTGACACCTGAACAAGTCGAGAAAGTTCAGGGCAAAGATTACAGTCATATGACTAATGATCTGGTCAGTCATATCAATAAGGGTGATTTCCCGAAATGGGACTTGTACATCCAAGTGCTGAATCCGCAAGATTTGTCCAAGTTTGATTTCGATCCATTGGACGCTACCAAGATCTGGCCGAATGTTCCTGAGCGAAAAGTTGGACAAATGGTGTTGAACCGTAATCCGGCCAATGTGTTCCAGGAAACCGAACAAGTTGCCATGGCCCCGGCCAATGTTGTGCCGGGTATCGAACCTTCAGAAGATCGTCTGTTGCAAGGTCGAGTGTTTTCTTATGCCGATACGCAGATGTATCGCCTGGGTGCAAACGGCCTGCAACTTCCGATCAATGCGCCAAAAGTTGCGGTCAACAATGGCAATCAGGACGGTGCGATGAACTTCGGTGCCACGGCGTCTGGCGTGAACTATCAGCCAAGCCGCCTGCAACCGCGTGAAGAGCCGCAGAGCGCGCGTTACAGCCAGCTGGCACTGTCGGGCAGCACCCAGCAGGCGAAGATTCAGCGTGAGCAGAACTTCAAACAGGCCGGGGATCTGTATCGCTCGTTCAGCCAGCAGGAGCGTCAGGACCTGATCGCCAGCTTCGGCGGTTCGCTGGCGACCACCGATGACGAGAGCAAGCACATCATCCTGTCCTTTCTTTATAAGGCAGATCCGGAATACGGCACCGGTGTGACCAAAGTGGCCAAGGGTGACCTGAGCCGGGTCAAGGCGCTGGCAGCGAAACTGGTCGACTGATCTCGACGTCATGCAACGCGGGGCCTGATTCAGGCCCCGTTCTGCCCAAGGAGAGCGTTTATGCGTGCCTTTCTTTTACTGTTGCTCGGTTGCCTGTCATTTACAGCGCTGGCCGAACAGAACCCCGAGGCGATCAAGGCGCAGTTGCAGGATTACTATTTCGATGCCGCCCGGCGTGGTGATGTGCCGATGCTCGAGACCTTTATCGAGTCCGGTTATTCCCTCGATACCCGCGACAGCAAGGGCTACACCGCTTTGATTCTGGCGGCGTATCACGGCCAGGGTGCGGCAGTTGACCGGTTACTGGCGGCGGGCGCTGATGCCTGCGCGCAGGACCAACGTGGCAACACAGCGCTGATGGGCGCGATTTTCAAAGGCGAGATGCAGATTGCTCGAAGGCTGATGGCCACCGATTGCAGCCCCGATCAGCGCAACGGCGCAGGCCAGACTGCGGCGATGTACGCCGGGTTGTTCAAGCGCATCGAACTGCTCGACGCGCTCAAGGCCAAGGGCGCCGATCTTAATGCCGAAGACCCGCTGGGCAACAGCGCCGCGCGTCTGGCCAACGGCGAAATCCGTACCGCCGCGCCGCGCTGAGCGGTGGCTGCGTTATCATCGCGGTTTTTGCCGGGGGATCCAGATGGCCAAGGCCAAGCGCATGTACGGCTGCACCGAGTGCGGCGCAACCTTTCCCAAGTGGGCGGGCCAGTGCGGCGAGTGCGGCGCCTGGAACACCCTGACCGAAACCATGATCGAAAGCGGCGGGGCCACGGCGCCCACCGGGCGTACCGGCTGGGCCGGGCAGCAAGCGCAGATCAAGACCCTGGCCGAAGTCAGCATCGAGGAGATCCCGCGCTTCTCCACCGCGTCCGGTGAGCTGGATCGGGTTTTGGGTGGCGGTCTGGTCGATGGCTCGGTGGTGCTGATAGGTGGTGATCCGGGCATCGGCAAGTCGACGATTCTGTTACAGACCCTGTGCAACCTCGCCAAGAGCATGCCGGCGCTGTACGTCACCGGCGAAGAATCCCAGCAGCAAGTGGCAATGCGCGCCCGGCGTCTGGGGCTGCCACAGGATCAACTGCGGGTGATGACCGAAACCTGCATCGAAACCATCATCGCCACCGCCCGTCAGGAAAAACCCAAGGTGATGGTGATCGACTCGATCCAGACCATTTTCACCGAACAGTTGCAATCAGCGCCGGGTGGCGTCTCGCAGGTACGTGAGAGTGCGGCGCTGCTGGTGCGTTATGCCAAGCAGAGTGGCACCGCGATCTTCCTCGTCGGTCACGTCACCAAGGAAGGCGCATTGGCAGGCCCAAGGGTTCTCGAACACATGGTCGACACCGTGCTGTATTTCGAAGGCGAATCCGATGGCCGTTTGCGTTTGTTGCGGGCGGTGAAAAACCGTTTCGGTGCGGTCAATGAACTGGGCGTGTTCGGCATGACCGACAAGGGCCTGAAAGAAGTCTCCAACCCTTCGGCGATTTTTCTCACCCGTGCCCAGGAAGAAGTCCCGGGCAGTGTGGTGATGGCCACCTGGGAAGGCACCCGGCCGATGCTGGTGGAAGTGCAGGCGTTGGTCGATGACAGCCATCTGGCCAATCCACGGCGCGTGACGTTGGGCCTTGATCAGAACCGATTGGCGATGTTGTTGGCGGTATTGCATCGCCATGGCGGCATTCCGACCCATGATCAGGACGTGTTCCTCAACGTGGTCGGCGGGGTGAAGGTGCTGGAGACCGCGTCCGACCTGGCGTTGATGGCGGCGGTGATGTCGAGCCTGCGCAACCGGCCGTTGCCGCATGATCTGCTGGTGTTTGGCGAAGTCGGTTTGTCCGGCGAGGTGCGTCCGGTGCCGAGCGGCCAGGAGCGCTTGAAGGAAGCGGCCAAGCATGGCTTCAAACGGGCGATCGTGCCCAAGGGCAATGCACCGAAAGAGGCGCCGCCGGGGTTGCAGATCATTGCCGTGACCCGGTTGGAACAGGCGCTCGACGCATTGTTCGAATAGTCCTGTGGGAGCGGGCTTGCCCGCGAAAGCGGTGTGTCAGTCGAAATCAATGTTGATTGACACGGCTTCTTCGCGGGCAAGCCCGCTCCCACAGGGGATTTGTATTGATGGCTAGATTTCGATCAGGGCGCCGAGTTCGCGCTCAAGCTCGGCTTCGTCAGCCAGGTTGAGCTCGATCAACCGTCGCAAGCGCTGGATCGACTCCAGACTGATATGCCGGCAGACGAAGCCTAGTTGTCCGTGATCTTCGTGAGCCAGGTGTACATCCATCTCGATATCGACATCATCGCTCAGATGAATGTTGACGAAGAAATCCTGCTCCCTATCCCCAAGCCACGGCTCCGGCCGTTCGATCAGCAGCCCTTTGAGCGACAGGTCGATCAGTTTCACCGGCCAGATATATTCACCTTGGCGCAACTCGGTTCTGGCATCGAACGCAATACGTTTGAAGCGACGGCGATTGGCTGGGTGTTCGCTCATGGCGCAATCCTCGGGAGAGTTCGCTGACTATAGACCCGACTCGCGGGTGGCTGCCAATCAACGAGCCGTCTAGACCAACGTCGGGGTATGGCCTTTGGCGCCGTAAGCGCTAAACTCGGGGTGGCTGTCTTTCTTGTCCACCCTGGCTGGAATAATAAAATGAAAAATAATAATAGCCTGCTACGCCACTTACCCTGGCTAGTGCTGGCAATCGTAGGAGCGTGCGCCCTGGGCGTAGTGGCATTGCGCCGAGGAGAGGCGATCAACGCCTTGTGGATCGTGGTCGCGGCAGTGGCTATTTATCTGGTCGCGTACCGTTACTACAGCCTGTTCATCGCCAACAATGTGATGCAACTCGATCCGCGTCGGGCCACCCCCGCCGTGCTCAACAACGACGGTCTGGACTACGTTCCAACCAACAAACACATTCTTTTCGGTCACCACTTCGCGGCCATCGCCGGCGCAGGACCTCTGGTCGGCCCGGTACTGGCGGCGCAGATGGGTTATCTGCCCGGCACGCTGTGGCTGATTGCCGGGGTGGTGCTGGCGGGCGCGGTGCAGGACTTCATGGTTCTGTTCATGTCGACCCGGCGCAACGGCCGTTCCCTGGGCGACATGGTGCGTGAAGAAATGGGCCGCATCCCCGGCACCATCGCCCTGTTCGGCTGCTTCCTGATCATGATCATCATCCTCGCGGTGCTGGCGCTGATCGTGGTCAAGGCACTGGCAGAGAGCCCATGGGGCATCTTCACCGTGATGGCGACCATCCCGATCGCGATGTTCATGGGCATCTACATGCGCTACATCCGCCCGGGCCGCATCGGCGAGATCTCGGTCATCGGTGTGTTGCTGCTGCTCGGTTCGATCTGGCTCGGCGGGCAGATTGCCGCTGATCCGGTGTGGGCCAAGGCCTTCAGCTTCACCGGCGTGCAAATCACCTGGATGCTGATCGGTTATGGCTTCGTCGCCGCCGTGTTGCCGGTGTGGCTGATCCTCGCGCCACGCGACTACCTGTCGACGTTCCTCAAGATCGGCACCATCATCGCCCTGGCGATCGGCATTCTGGTGACCATGCCCGAGCTGAAAATGCCGGCGCTGACCCAGTTCGTCGACGGCACCGGCCCGGTGTGGAAGGGCGGTCTGTTCCCGTTCCTGTTCATCACCATCGCTTGCGGTGCGGTGTCCGGGTTCCACGCACTGATCTCTTCGGGCACCACGCCGAAGTTGCTGGATAACGAAACCAACGCGCGTTACATCGGTTACGGCGGCATGCTGATGGAATCGTTTGTGGCGATCATGGCCATGGTTGCCGCTTCGGTGATCGAGCCGGGCGTGTACTTCGCCATGAACAGCCCGGCCGCCGTGGTCGGCGGTGACGTCGCATCGGTGGCGCAGATGGTCAGCAGCTGGGGCTTCGCGATCACGCCGGAGGCGCTGCAAGCCGTGGCTCACGACATCGGCGAAACCACCATCCTCGCCCGTGCCGGCGGCGCGCCGACCCTGGCGGTCGGTATCGCGCAGATCCTGCACAGTGTCCTGCCGGGTGAAAACACCATGGCGTTCTGGTACCACTTCGCGATTCTGTTCGAAGCGCTGTTCATCCTGACCGCTGTAGACGCCGGCACCCGTGCCGGGCGCTTCATGCTGCAGGACCTGCTCGGCTCCTTCGTTCCGGCGCTCAAGCGCACCGAATCGTGGACTGCCAACCTGATCGCCACCGCCGGTTGTGTGGCGATGTGGGGCTGGTTGCTGTATCAGGGCGTGATCGATCCGCTGGGCGGCATCAACACCCTGTGGCCGCTGTTCGGTATCTCCAACCAGATGCTGGCCGGTATCGCGCTGATGCTCGGCACCGTGGTCCTGATCAAGATGAAGCGCCAGCGCTACATCTGGGTCACCCTGCTGCCAGCCGCCTGGCTGCTGATCTGCACCACCACTGCAGGCTTCATCAAGCTGTTCGACGCCAACCCGGCGATCGGCTTCCTGTCGCTGGCCAAGAAGTACAGCGATGCCCTGGCCGCCGGGCAAGTCATTGCCCCGGCCAAGAGTATCGAGCAGATGCAGCACGTGATCTTCAACGCCTACACCAACGCAACGCTCACTGCGCTGTTCCTGTTCGTGGTCTTCAGCATCCTGTTCTATGCGCTCAAGGTCGGCATCGCTGCCTGGGGCAAAAAAGAGCGAACGGATAAAGAATCGCCATTCCAGGCCCTGCCGGACGCGTAACCAGAGGATTGCACCATGTTCAATGACCTGAGTCGCCTCGGTAAATACCTCGGTCAGGCCGCACGCCTGATGGTCGGCATGCCCGACTACGACACCTACGTCGAGCATATGCAAACCAAACACCCGGACAAACCGGTGATGAGCTACGAGATGTTCTTCCGCGAACGTCAGGAAGCGCGTTACGGTGGCAAGGGTGGGCCGAAGTGCTGTTGAGCTGACAGCCTGCAGTTGAGGTAATCCTCCTGTGGGAGCGAGCCTGCTCGCGAATACGGAGTGTCAGTTGATGAATGATTTGACTGACACACCGCTTTCGCGAGCAGGCTCGCTCCCACATTTGTTTTGTGTTTGTTTCAGGAGATCGTGTTTTGTCTTCTCCCATACCTGTAACGGTACTCAGCGGTTTCCTCGGTGCCGGCAAGACCACCTTGCTGCGCCATCTGCTTAAAGCCGAGCACGGCCTGAAGATCGCCGTGATCGAGAACGAATTCAGCGACGCCGGCATCGACACCCAGTTGCTCGGCGACGAACCGGTGCAAGTCATGACCCTGGCCAACGGCTGCGTCTGCTGCACCATCCACACCGATCTGACCAAGGCCCTGTACCTGCTGCTCGAACGCCTGGACAGCGGTGAAATCGCCTTCGACCGTCTGGTGATCGAGTGCACCGGTCTGGCCGATCCGGCCCCGGTGGCGCAGACCTTTTTTATCGACGAAGAACTGCGCGAGCGCTATCTGCTCGACGGCATCATCACCCTGGTGGATGCGGCTCACGCCGACCAGCACCTGACCCAGACCATCGCCCAGGCGCAGATCGGTTTCGCCGACCGCTTGCTGGTGAGCAAGACCGATCTGGTGGATGAGGCCACGTTCACCGCGCTGAGCGAACGCCTGACGCGGATCAATCGTCGTGCGCCGATCCGCGTGGTCGAGCATGGCAACATCGATCTGGCCGAACTGCTCGACGTGCGTGGCTTCAATCTCAATGCCGACCTCGGTGGCGGGGTGAGCCTGCGTCCGGTGAGCAAGGCGCCGTCCATCGACCGCATCTCCAGTCTGGTGCTGCGCACAGACCAGCCGCTGGATATCGATCAGCTCAGTGAGTTCATGAACGAGCTGCTGGAAGAGCACGGCAAGCAATTGCTGCGTTACAAAGGTGTTCTGAACATTGCGGGTGAAGATCGGCGCTTGGTGTTTCAGGGCGTGCTGAAACTTTACGGGTTCGACTGGGACACCGAGTGGGCCGAGGGTGAGGCGCGGGAAAGTGTGATTGTGTTTATTGCCGATGATTTGCCGGAAGAGAAGATTCGGGCTGGGTTTGCCAGGGTAGCTTCTGCCTGATGGGTTTGTGGTGCCTGTAATAACGCCATCGCGAGCAGGCTCACTCCTACAGGGAAATGTAGGAGTGAGCCTGCTCGCGATAGCAGTCTAACCTGCAACACAATGCTCAAGGGCTGTACCCAGCAAGGTCTGCTCAAGATGATCCAGGTGTTGATTCATCAGTCGCTCAGCCATGGACATATCCCCAGACGCGACCGCCTCGACAATCGCCAGATGCTCCTGCCACGCGCAGCAACCGGGCGTCGATCCATCACACCGCGCAATCGCCAGCGACGTCAACGGCACCAGGCTGCCAAGGAAATGTGCCAACGGTGCATTCCCCGCCATCTGGGCCAACTGCAGATGAAACTCGCCGGACAAACGAATCGCCGCCGCACGCCGTTCCTGTGTCACGGCCAGACGTTCGCGTTCGACCAGCGTGCGCAAGCGTTTCAAACCCTCCGCTGAGGCATTCTGACAAGCCAGACGCGCCAGCGTCGCTTCGGTCAGGCGCCGGGCGTGCAGGGTTTGCCGGGTCTGCTCGGCATCCGGTGTGGCGACCCGTGGCCGATGGTTGGCGCGCAGCACAATCACCTGCTCATGGGACAACTGCGTCAGCACCCGGCGCACATCGGCGCGGCTGACGCCAAACATCTGCTTGAGACTGTCTTCGGTGAAGCGGCTGGCCGGGTCGATTCGCCGGTCCAGAATCGCGTCGAACAGCCGCGGGTACAGATCGTCTGCCGACGCCTGCAGGCGAGAGAAGGGCAGGGGGGCCGACATCTGACGAGTGTGCGGCGACGTGGCAAGACTGTTCATGGCCGGTCTCCAGTGTGAATCAATCAGTGGCTGAGGTTGTCATCCGGAATGTTCAATTCAACGCCCATCCGTTGGCCTTCGCGCAGAATGTGCCGACGCATTTCGGCGCTGGCCTGAGCGCTGTTCTTGCTGCGGATTGCGCGCACCACCGCTTCGTTTTCTTCCAGGCGTTCGGCCAGATGCTCAGGCGAATTGCGCAGTACGTCGGCACTTTGCTTGAGGGCATTGCTTGTTTGCTGCACCACACTCTGGAAGATCGGGTTCGAAGTCAGAGTGAACAGCTCTTCGTGGAAGGCGATGTAGGCGCTGACCCCGGCTTCGCTGTCGCCCGCTTCAAGGGCTTCGCGCATGTCCATCAGGGTCAGGCGCAACTGGCCGACTTCCTTGCTGCTGATCGACTGCGCGACCAGACCGACGATGAACGGCTCTAGGGTGTAGCGCAGTTGCAGCACGTCTTCGAGGCTGGCGCCGGCCACCGGGCTGTCGTGGCTCTGGCTGTCGCTGAGTTGGGCGTCGAGCACCACCACGCCTTTGCCCGGCATCGAACGCACCAGGCCAAGGGTTTCCAGGACGATCACCGCTTCGCGCAGGCTTGGGCGGCTGATGCCCAGTTGTTCGGCCAGTTCGCGCTGACCCGGCAGCATGTCGCCGGAGCGCCACTGACCGCGGGCGAGGGCGGCGCGCAGTTTTTCTACGACTGAGTTGACGACGGTTGATGTGGTGATCACTTGTCTAGCTCCGTAAGCCCATAGGGGATGCCGCAAACAAGATCAAAAGATCGCAGCCTGCGGCAGCTCCTGCGGGGTTGAAAATCAGAACTCTTGCTGGTGCGCCGGAGTTCCGGTTTTACGCGGTTGAAAGGTGTAGCCCTGCTGACCGCTGAGTACTTTGTTTGCGCGTTGCACATCGATGTCCTTTTCCCAACGGGCGATGGCCACGGTGGCGACGCAGTTGCCGATCAGGTTGGTCAGTGCCCGGCCGATGCCCATGAACCAGTCCACCGCCAGTACCAGCACCAGACCCACGACCGGGATCGCCGGGATCGCCGTCAGCGTCGCCGCCAGAATCACCAGCGCCGAGCCGGGAATGCCGTGGGCGCCCTTGGAAGTGATCAGCGACACCAGCAGAATCGTCAGCAGATCGGTCATCGCCAGTGGCGTGCCGGTGGCGTTGGCGATGAACACGATGGCCAGGGTCAGGTAGATCGAGAAACCGTCGAGGTTGAACGAATAGCCGGTGGGAATCACCAGCCCGACCGTCGAGCTGCCAATCCCCAGGTGTTCAAGTTTGCGCATGATCTGTGGCAGCACGGCGTCGGAAGAAGCGGTGCCCATGACGATCAGCAATTCTTCGCGCAGGTACTTGAGCAGGGGCCACAGGCGCAAGCCCGAGGCGCGCATTACCACGCCGAGGATCACACTGACGAACGCCATGCAGGTCAGGTAAAACAAGCCCACCAGACTGCCCAGGTGTTGCAGCGAATCGAGGCCGTACTTGCTGGTGGTGAAGGCGATGGCGCCGAACACCCCGATCGGCGCCAGACGCACGATCATGCCCATGATCCGGAAAATCACATGGCTCAGTTCGTTGATCAGCCGTGAGATCCCGGAAGCCGCTTCGCCCACCAGATTCAGCGCGCTGCCGAACAGCACCGAGAACAGCAGTACCTGCAGAATGTTGTTGTCGGCGAAGGCGCCGAGCACCGAGGTCGGAATCAGGTCCAGCAGGAACTGCGTGGTGGTGTGCATATGCTGGCCGCGTTCGGCGATGTCGCCCATGTCGGCGGCGGACAACTGCTCCAGATGGATATTCGCGCCACTGCCGATGCCGGTGCTGAAGGCGAATACCAGACCGATCACCAGCGCGATGGTGGTCAGCACTTCAAAGTAGATCACCGACTTGAGGCCGATGCGCCCGACCTTCTTCAGATCCCCTGCGCCGCTGATGCCGCTGACCACCACGCAGAACACGATCAGGCCGATGAGCATCTTGATCAGTTTGATGAAGCCGTCACCCAAGGGTTTGAGCTGAGCGGAATATTCGGGAAGGGTCAGCCCGCAGACGATGCCGAGCACCAGTCCGAGAACCACTTGGAGGAAGATTGAACGCGAGCACCATCTGAGCATGGGAGGAATCCTGGTCGGTGTCCTGGCTGCCGTGCGCCTTTGGGCGCATCAGATTCAGAACTTAATTATTGTGGTCTTACCGGTATGTCCAGTGCGGGTGCAGTCTAGGCGCGGATTTTTGCGGATCGCAAGTGAAAATTGACGAATTGGCATGACCGGTCTGACCAGCTGTGCGGTGAGTCCCATTCTTGAGCGGTTCAGGCGTTTGAAAAATGTGGGCACAAAAAAACCGGCCAATCACTTGGCCGGTTTTTCATGCTGCGGATTTAACGTCGCGATTACGCGCCGTACACCGGCAGTTTCTTGCAGATGGCTTTGACTTTCTCGCGAACGGCGTCGATCACCGCTTCGTTGTTCAGGTCAGCCAGGATGTCGCAGATCCAGCCGGCCAGCTCTTTGCACTCAGCCTCTTTGAAGCCGCGAGTGGTCACAGCCGGGGTACCGAAACGCAGACCGGAGGTCACGAACGGCGAGCGAGGATCGTTAGGCACGGAGTTCTTGTTCACGGTAATGAACGCTTTGCCCAGCGCGGCGTCGGCGTCTTTACCGGAGATGTCCTGCTTGATCAGCGACAGCAGGAACAGGTGGTTCTTGGTACCGCCGGACACCACGTCGAAACCGCGCTCGATGAACACTTCGGCCATGGCCTGGGCGTTCTTCACCACTTGTTCCTGGTAAGCCTTGAACTCAGGCTGCAGCGCTTCCTTGAAGCAGATCGCTTTAGCGGCGATCACGTGCTCCAGCGGGCCGCCCTGGGCGCCCGGGAATACCGCGGAGTTCAGCTTCTTCTCGATCTCGGCGTTGGCGCGCGCCAGGATCAGACCGCCACGAGGACCGCGCAGGGTCTTGTGCGTGGTGGTGGTGACCACGTCAGCGAATGGCACCGGGTTCGGGTAGACGCCGGCGGCGACCAGACCGGCCACGTGCGCCATGTCGACGAACAGGTAGGCACCGACCTTGTCAGCGATGGCGCGGAAGCGTGGGAAGTCGAGGATCTGCGAGTAGGCAGAGAAACCGGCCACGATCATTTTCGGCTTGTGTTCAACCGCCAGACGCTCGACTTCGTCGTAGTCGATCAGGCCGTTGGCGTCGATGCCGTACTGCACGGCGTTGTACAGCTTGCCGGAGGACGAAACGCTGGCGCCGTGGGTCAGGTGACCACCGTGGGCCAGGCTCATGCCCAGGATGGTGTCGCCACCTTGCAGCAGGGCCAGGTAAACAGCGGCGTTGGCTTGGGAACCGGCGTGCGGCTGAACGTTGGCGTAATCGGCGCCGAACAGCTCTTTGGCGCGGTCGATGGCCAGTTGCTCAACAACGTCGACGTACTCGCAACCACCGTAGTAGCGCTTGCCCGGGTAGCCTTCGGCGTACTTGTTGGTCAGTACCGAGCCTTGAGCTTCCATCACCGCAGGGCTGGTGTAGTTTTCCGAAGCGATCAGCTCAATGTGCTCTTCCTGGCGCTGAGCTTCTTGCTCCATGGCGGCAAAGAGATCGGCGTCGTACTTGGCAATAGTCAAATCACGGCTGAACATGGCGGTCCTCAAGGATCGGGGGCAGAAAAGGGGGGCATTCTAACCCAATGGGTTTTGGATGGCATATGAAACGACATCATGTCGCAGACAAGTGGCGTTCATGACAGATGTGCGGTGCTTTTGCCGGCCTCTTCGCGAGCAGGCTCGCTCCCACAGTAATCGAGGCAGGCCTGCGATTTTGTGATCGACATCAATCCCTGTGGGAGCGAGCCTGCTCGCGAAGGGCGCGCCGCCGATGTTCAGTCGAACATGAAGAGGGCGTCGTTACTGAACTGCGCTTCAAACCGGCTCGCCGGCATTGGCCGTCCGAACAGATAGCCCTGAACCTCATCGCAGCCGTGCTCGCGCAGGAAGTCCAGTTGCTCATGGGTTTCCACGCCTTCGGCGATTACCGCCAGATTGAGGCTGTGGGCCATGGCGATGATTGCGCGAGCGATCTGCGCGTCCTGCTCGCCGGACGGCAGGCCGTCGACGAAGGTACGGTCGATCTTCAGCACGTCGATCGGAAATTGCTTGAGGTAGTTCAGCGACGAATAACCGGTGCCGAAGTCGTCGACCGCAATGCTCAGGCCCAGGTTTTTCAGCCCGGCCAGAATCTGCATTGCTTCGCTGACTTCGCGCATCAGGATACTTTCGGTCAGCTCCAGCTCCAGACACGCCGGTGGCAGCCCGGTTTCGCGCAGGATCGTGGCGATGCGCGTACCGAGCTGGCCATCGGAGAACTGCCGCGCCGAAATGTTCACCGACACCTTCGGCACGCGCACCCGATTCTGGTGCCAGGTCTTGAGCTGACGGCAGGCCTCGCTGATCACCCAGTCGCCAACGTCGACCACCAGACCCAGCTCTTCCAGCACCGGAATGAAATCCCCCGGCGGCACCAGTCCACGACGCGGATGGCGCCAGCGTAGCAGTGCCTCGGCGCCAGTCAGGCGTTTGCCGTCGCCACTGAATTGCGGCTGGTAATACAGGACGAATTCGTTCTGCTCCAGCGCATGACGCAGGTCGCTTTCCAGCTCCAGACGTTCCAGCGCACTGGCGTTCATGTCGGCCTGATAGAACTGGAAGTTGTTCTTGCCGCGCTCCTTGGCGTGGTACATCGCGGTGTCGGCGTTCTTCATCAACTGGCTGAGTTCGTTGCCGTCCTGCGGGCTCAGGGCGATACCGATACTGGCGGTGACGAAGAACTCGCGACCTTCCAGCACAAATGGACGCACCAGGCTGGCGAGAATCTGCTCGGCCACATGAATCGCTCGGTTCAGCGCCATTTCGCGGCTGGAGCGGTGTTGCAGGAGCAAGGTGAACTCGTCACCGCCCATGCGCGCCACGGTGTCGTCATCGTCGACGCAGGCCAGCAACCGCGTGGCCATGTCTTTCAACATGCGGTCGCCAGCCGCGTGGCCGAGGGAGTCGTTGATCGGTTTGAAGCGGTCGAGGTCGAGGAACATCAGCACCACCCATGACTTCTGCCGTTCGGCCGATTGCAGCGCGGTGTGCAGACGATCCTGGAACAGCGTGCGGTTCGGCAGGTGGGTCAGGGCGTCGTAGTAAGCGAGACGATGGATGCGTTGTTCGCTGGCCTTGCGCTCGCTGATGTCGCTGAAGAAGCACACGTAACTGGCCAGATCGCCTTCATCGTCGAGTACCGCCGTGATGCCGACCCACGCCGGGTAATGCTCGCCGTTACGGCGCTTGAGCCAGACTTCGCCTTCCCAGGTGCTGTGCTGATGCAATTGCTTGAGCACGTAGCGCAGGTGCGCGTCCTGTTGCTCGTCGACGGTGAGCATGTTCGGCAACTGATCGAGCACCTCCGACACCGCGTAACCGCTGACCCGGCTGAAGGCTTCGTTGGCCTGCACGATGTAACCGGCCGGGTCGGTGATCAGGATCGCCGAGGTCGAGTGCTCGAATACGGTGGCGGCCATGCGCAAGTCTTTCTCGGCGCGGCGCTGCTGGCTGATGTCGCGACCGACGCCGAGCACGCCTTCGAACGCGCCGTGTTCGTCCCACACCAGCACCAGCCGCAGCTCGATCGGGATCTTGCGGCCGTCGGCGCGCAGGCAGTCGAACAGGAACATCTGCGTCTGTACCTGGCTTCGCAGTTGCGCGAGTTGCTCAGGCTTGTCGAGCGCTTTGCTGACCCGATCCATCAAGGTGTAGATGCCGGATAGCTGCTGCGGGTTGGCGATCGTCGATTGCCAGCCATTCTGGAAGATCCACTCGGCGTCATAACCCAGCACCGCCTGCACCGACGGGCTGACGTAGTTCAACGACAGCTTGCTGTCGGTGGAGAAAATCACATCGCTGATGCTTTCGGCGAGCATGCGGTAGCGCTGCTCGCTGTCGCGCAGCGATTCGCTGGCCTCGATCTGCTCGGTGATGTCCTTGGCCACGCCGATGATTCGCGTGACCTGATCATGCTTGTCGCGGGCCAGCGCCTGCTCGCGAATGTCGAAGCGCCGCCACTTGCCGTCGCGATGGCGGAAGCGCAACTGGCACTGCAACAACTGGCTGTAACCGGCGTGCCGCTGCATCTGCCGCGAGCGGTGGTAATAGTCGGCGTCTTCCGGGTGCAGGAGGATTTCCCAGAAGTACTCGCCCATCTGGTGCAGCTCGGAGCGGTTGTAACCGAGGGTTTGGCCGAGGTGGTGGTTGCTGAAAATCATCCGCTGGCTGATCACGTCCTGCACATACAGATGGTCCGGCACGGTGCGCACCACGTCCGACCAGAAACCTTCGCGCTCCAGCAGCGACAGTTCGATCAGCTTGCGGCTGGTGATGTCGTTGATGCTCAGAATCACCGCTTTGTAGTCGTGCTGTTCCTGTGGCAGGCGCAGAACCATCCACAGGTGCTGATCGCGGCCGTTGATGTCCGGCAGTCTGATTTCCAGCTCCAGCTGTTTTTGCTGCTGCAGAACCGCGTCGAGCACCTGGTTGCCGATGGCGCACTGGCTGTGCGGATGGCCATCGATCAGCAACTGCCAGGCGTGCTCGCAGGAATTGACATTGAGCAGCTGCAGCGCGACCTGATTGACTTCGGTGACGCGCAGCTCTTGCAGCAGTTGCTGGCGCTGGGCCGGTTGGTCGAGCCAGGCCTTGAGCTGGTCGCTGGTCTGGATCTGTGCCTTGTCGAACACCTGCTTGAGGCCGGACAGATCGAGCACACACAACGCAACGCCAGTGCCTTCGAAGATGTCCTGATAACGTCGGCGACCTTCATGCAACTGGCGCTGGCGGCGACGCATGTTCAGCAGGGCGATCACCGGCAACATCGAGAACGCCAGACCCAGCAGGCATTTGCCGATGAACGCCGGCAGCAGTTCTTCGAGCACGCGCTGGCGATCGAACAGCCCGCGCAACTGCCAGTCGCTGCTGCTCAGTGGCACGGTCAGCACGGTGTTGGCCATGTCGTCCGGGCTCAGCACCCCGGGCCGGGCGGAGGATAGCGCTTCGTCGCGGCTGATGATCTGATGGTTGAGACGGTTTTCCACCAGCCACAACGGGCGGATGCCGGTTTCGCCCAGCTTGGTCAGCGAGTCGAAGAAGGTCGGGGTCAGGCGCAATACCCAGTAGCCGCGCGTGCTGCCGCTGGCCTGATGCAACAACAGATGCACCACCGAGCCGTCGTCGGCGTTACTGAAGTAATGCGCCTGGGCGCGGCTGCGGCGCACCAGTTCAGCGAGGTAATCGGCGTCGTGGCTGTCGCTGGCGCTGTCGTTGAGGATTTTCCCGGACGGGCTGAGCAGGGCCAGACTGCGCAGGTCCGGCAGCGATTGCTGGAGCTTGCGCAGCAGCGCCTGCTGTTCGTCGGACGACTGCGGCTGTTCGACGATCGGTAGCAGGTTGAGGGCGATTTGCGCATTCAGCGACATGTTCAGGCTGACCTGCGAGGCGAGGTCGGCGGTGTAGTCGATGGTGTACTGACGCTGATTTTTCTGGGTCTCGCGCAATTGATCGAGCAGTTGCCAGAACAGCAATGCCAGGAGCAAAAGTACCAGTGTCGCCAATGCACCCTTCAGTGTTCCGCGCAGGGGCGAGCCGGTCCCCGGATTGGACGCGCTCACAGAAGCTGGCGGGGTAACGTTGGACAAGCTGAAATCCTGCGGTTTGGCTGGACTGGCGCGACGTGCACTATAAGCCGGACGCCCGAAGGGCGGCTAGCATGCCTTGAGTTGTGGCGAAGTGCCAGCCCCACTCGGCTGGACTGCCTTCCGTCATTAAGGTAGCTTTGCCGGTTACGCGGGAGCGTTCCAGCTCCTAGAATCAGACTTTTTTCCGCGCGCACGCATTGATGACCATCAAGTGAACGACGCGCATCGGTCTGGCCGGGCATCGCCTGCGCTCCAATCATTCATCTGTCACTGACCCAAGGTTCTCCATGGCTCAATACGTCTTCACCATGCATCGGCTGGGCAAAGTTGTTCCGCCGAAGCGGGAAATCCTGAAAAACATTTCGCTGTCGTTCTTCCCCGGCGCCAAGATCGGCGTACTCGGCCTCAACGGTTCGGGTAAATCCACGTTGCTGAAAATCATGGCCGGCGTCGACACCGAGTTCGAGGGCGAAGCCCGTCCGATGCCGGATCTGAACATCGGTTATCTGCCGCAAGAGCCACAACTTGATCCGACCAAGACCGTGCGTGAAGTGGTCGAGGAAGCCGTCAGCGTGATCAAGGATGCGCAAGCGCGTCTGGACGAGGTCTACGCCGCTTACGCTGACCCGGATGCCGACTTCGACAAGCTGGCTGCCGAACAGGCCAAGCTCGAAGCGATCCTGCAGGCCAGCGATGGTCACAACCTGGAGCGTCAACTGGAAGTCGCCGCTGACGCCCTGCGTCTGCCGGCCTGGGACGCCAAGGTCGAACACCTGTCTGGTGGTGAAAAACGTCGTGTGGCCCTGTGCCGTCTGCTGCTGTCCGCTCCGGACATGCTGCTGCTCGACGAACCGACCAACCATCTGGACGCTGACTCCGTGGCGTGGCTGGAGCACTTCCTGCACGACTTCCCGGGCACCGTGGTCGCGATCACGCACGACCGTTACTTCCTGGATAACGTTGCTGGCTGGATTCTCGAACTCGACCGCGGCGCGGGCATTCCTTACGAAGGCAACTACTCGGGTTGGCTCGAAGCCAAGTCCGATCGTCTGGCGGCCGAATCCAAGCAGCAGTCGGCTCACGAAAAAGCCATGAAGGAAGAACTGGAGTGGGTGCGCAAAGGCGCGAAAGCCCGTCAGTCGAAATCCAAGGCTCGTCTGCAACGCTTCGAAGAAATGCAGTCGCAGGAATTCCAGAAGCGTTCGGAAACCAACGAGATCTACATCCCGGCCGGTCCGCGTCTGGGCGACAAGGTCATCGAATTCAAGAACGTCACCAAGGGCTACGGCGATCGCGTGCTGATCGACAACCTGTCGTTCTCCATGCCGAAGGGCGCCATTGTCGGCGTGATCGGTGGTAACGGTGCCGGTAAGTCGACCCTGTTCCGCATGCTGATGGGCAAGGAAACTCCGGATTCCGGCACCATCGAAGTCGGCGAAACCGTGCAACTGGCCTGCGTTGACCAGAGCCGCGAAGACCTCGACGGCAGCAAGACCGTGTTCCAGCAGATCTCCGACGGTTCCGATCAGATCCGCATCGGCAACTACGAGATCCCATCGCGCACTTATGTCGGTCGCTTCAACTTCAAGGGCGGCGACCAGCAGAAGTTCGTCAAGGACCTGTCCGGTGGTGAGCGCGGTCGTCTGCACCTGGCGCTGACCCTGAAGGAGGGCGGCAACGTCCTGCTGCTCGACGAACCGTCCAACGACCTCGACGTTGAAACCCTGCGTTCGCTGGAAGAAGCCCTGCTGGACTTCCCGGGCGCCGCCATTGTGATCTCTCACGATCGCTGGTTCCTGGACCGCGTCGCGACCCACATCCTGGCGTACGAAGACGACTCGCAAGCGGTGTTCTTCGAAGGTAACTACACCGAGTACGAAGCCGACCGCAAAAAGCGCCTCGGCGAAGCGGCGGCCCAGCCACATCGGGTACGCCACAAGAAACTGGCCTGATATCAGGCTGGTTGCATGAAAAAGAGCGGAGCCTTCGGGCTCCGTTTTTTTTGAGTTTTTTTCAGTGATACCGAGTCGTGGCCATCGCGAGCAGGCTCACTCCTACAATTGAAATACGGTCCCCTGTAGGAGTGAGCCTGCTCGCGATAGCGGTGTAATTGTTGGTGCATTACTTCGATTTGACCTCCCCATTCAGGTGCAAAACCAGCTCAAAAAACCGCCTGATTTATATCCTGTGCACCATTTAATTTCATAACTGCGACATTTTGCGCTGTTCCTGTGCGCAAATCGTTTGCTACAGTCCGGCTCAATCGCTTCCAACGACAATAAATTTGCCGAGACTTTTCCCATGATCGAATCCGTCGAATCCTTCCTCGCCCGCCTGAAAAAACGCGACCCGGATCAACCCGAATTCCACCAGGCCGTCGAAGAGGTCCTGCGCAGTCTGTGGCCGTTTCTCGAAGCCAATCCGCGTTACCTGACCTCAGGCATTCTGGAGCGCATCTGCGAGCCGGAGCGCGCAGTGGTGTTCCGCGTGTCGTGGGTCGACGATCAGGGCAAGGTCCAGGTCAATCGCGGTTTCCGCATTCAGATGAACAGCGCAATCGGCCCGTACAAGGGCGGCTTGCGCTTCCATCCTTCGGTGAACATGGGCGTGCTGAAGTTTCTCGCCTTCGAACAGACCTTCAAGAACTCCCTGACCTCGTTGCCCATGGGCGGCGGCAAGGGCGGTTCGGACTTCGATCCTAAGGGCAAGAGCGACGCCGAAGTCATGCGTTTCTGCCAGGCGTTCATGAGCGAGCTGTACCGCCACATCGGCGCGGACGTTGACGTGCCGGCTGGTGACATCGGTGTCGGTGCGCGGGAGATCGGTTTCCTGTTTGGCCAGTACAAACGCCTGAGCAACCAGTTCACCAGCGTGTTGACCGGTAAAGGCATGACCTATGGCGGCAGCCTGATTCGCCCGGAAGCCACCGGTTTCGGTTGCGTGTACTTCGCCGAGGAGATGCTCAAGCGCCGCGGGCAGACCGTCGAAGGCAAGCGCGTGGCGATCTCCGGTTCCGGCAACGTCGCGCAGTACGCGGCGCGCAAGGTCATGGACCTGGGCGGCAAGGTGATTTCGCTGTCCGACTCCGAAGGCACGCTGTACTGCGAATCGGGCTTGAGCGAAGAACAGTGGCAGGCGCTGCTGGAGCTGAAAAACGTCAAACGCGGACGCATCAGCGAACTGGCCACGGCGTTCGGTCTGGAGTTCCGCGCCGGTCAGTTGCCCTGGTCGCTGTCGTGCGACATCGCGCTGCCGTGTGCCACGCAGAACGAACTCGATGCAGACGCCGCACGTACGCTGCTGCGCAACGGCTGCGTATGCGTGGCCGAGGGCGCGAACATGCCGACCACGCTTGCGGCTGTGGATATCTTCGTCGAGGCCGGCATTCTGTTCGCCCCGGGCAAGGCGTCGAACGCCGGCGGGGTCGCGGTCAGCGGTCTGGAGATGTCGCAGAACGCCATGCGTCTGCTGTGGACGGCCGGCGAGGTGGACAGCAAGCTGCACGCGATCATGCAGTCGATCCACCACGCCTGCGTGCATTACGGCGAAGAGAACGGGCGGATCAACTACGTCAAAGGCGCGAACATCGCCGGCTTCGTCAAAGTCGCGGATGCGATGCTCGCGCAGGGTGTGGTTTAAGCCGGTTCGATGCGAATCACTTCAATCAACTGATCGCCAGCGGGGCGCTGCCACAGCACTTCGTCATTGAGCCGGGCGCCGAGCAGCGCCCGGCCCAGCGGCGAAGCCCAGTTGATCAGGCCCTGACTGGCGTCGGCCTGATCTTCGCCGACCAGTTGCACCCGACTTTCGGTGTCGTGTTCGTCGGCGTAGGTTACCCAACTGCCAATCTGCACTTTATCGGTCGAGATCGCCGGGGCCGCGACCTGTGCGCTGGCGAGGCGTTGGTTGAAGTAGCGCAAATCTCTTTCGAGATCGGCTTGGCGCTGCTTGTCGGCCTGTTCGCCCTTGGCCGATTGTTCGGCGTGCAAGGCTTGCAGTTCGGCGACTTTAGCCTGCAACTGCACCAATCCTTGGGGGGTGACGTAATTGGGCTGCGCACTGACCTGCCGTTCGACGGGCTGATCGGCTTGCGCAGCGGCGTTATCTTCGTTGACGAAAGCGCGGCTCATGCTGTCCTCCTCTGCAAAGAGTTTGGGCCATGGTCGCCGGCATTTGGTTTCACTGGATGTCTGGAAGCGACCTATTGCGAGCGATAAGCCCGCCCGGCGTCCTGATCTTTCTGCTGCTGCCAGGCGCGCTCGCGTTCGTCCCAGTGCTCGTTGCGATACTCTTCGCGATCCTTGTTTTCCAGCATTGCCTGACACTGGCGGAAGCCGTCGGTCCAGCCTTCGGCGTATTGCTTGTCCTTGAGATAGCGCGGCACGTTCTTGCGAAACTCGCCACTGATCGAACCGGCGGCTTGCCGACCACTGACGCAGCCATCATCAAAGCCGTCGGCGAAGGCCGGTGGATAACCTTTGGCGATCAAGTCTTCATGGGTGGTCTGGCAACCCCCGAGCAACAGCAAAACACCCAGCAATCCCGCACACCGCCACATCGCACTCTCCCGCGCCGATTCTCGGCTGATAGGGAAAGTCTAGAAGCGGATTCGTCGGGCGTTGGTGAAAGACATGTAAGTAATTCGTTGAATACCGGAGAACCCTGTGGGGGCGGGCTTGCTCGCGAAAGCGGTGGGTCAGTCGAGATTTGAATCGCCTGACACGACGCCTTCGCGAGCAAGCCCGCTCCCACAGGGGGTATTGATTAGGCTTCAGATCAGTAGTGGTACCACTTCACCTCAAGCATCACTTCGGTTTCCGGTGTCGCCACATGACTGAAGTCACGCTGCGCACTCAGGCGCAAACCGAGGTTGCGCGACAGCTCCCATTGCTGATTCAGGCTCAAGCTACGGCGCACTTCACCATTGAAGAAGTAATCGCCCTTGGCTTCCAGGCTGAGATTGCCCAACGGGTTTTTCCACAACACGCCGGTATTGAAACCGCCGGCCGGGGAGACGAACTCGGCGAAGTCATTGTTGTGTTCAACGCGCACGGTGCCGAGGGCAAAACCCAATACGTCATCACCTAACGCCCAGGTACCGCCACCACCACCGTTGACGTGGCTGACCAGCGTCTCGTCATCATGCTTGCCCGGCACTCGCTCAAGGCCACCGGTGACTTGCCACGACAGAGGCTGCAGCAGTTCATTGCGCGGGGTCAGCGAGCGGATGGTCGCCAGGTCCAGTTGCTGGAACTGCCACTGGTTGCCTTCATACTGGCGCAGCTTCATCTGTAGAATTTCGATCTGCGCGCCGAGGGGGAAGCTCTCGGCGTTGTCATTGAGATCGTGATAGGCCATGCGCAAGCCGTACTCGCCGAATGCACGATCACCGCGGGTGCCGATGCCGGCCTGCCAGGTGCGTGATTCATGGCCGTCTTCCGGCAGGCCCGGTTGTGGAATCTGCAACTCCGGCGCCGGGTTCTTGTTGATCGCCCGCAGCAGTTCGAAGCTGCGCTGTGCACGTTGCGCATCACGTTCCTGCCCGTTGGCGCGGTAACGCTCCAGACGATAGGCGGCATCGATGATCAGCGCCTGACGATCCCGGGGCAGGGCCTTGAAGGTCGGCTCCTGCAACACCTGTTGATCGGCGCTGACCTTCAGCACCCATTGCTGTTCTTCCTTATTCAACGGCTCGGCGCGGCTGAGCAGTTCACGCTCGCGGGACGGACGATATTCGATGCTTTCCACCAGCCCGGCCTCTTTCACCGCTTTGACCGTATCGGTAGGGATAGCGGTCAGCGGGAATTGCTCGGTCAGGCGCAGGCTTGGACGTGCCACTTGCAGCAGTTCGAGCAGGCGATAGGAGCAGTTTTCGTCGAAGAAGAAATAGTCGAACTGGATCTGCTTCAGCTCCCACACATGCTCGACCATGCGCGCGGTTTCTGCTTGCGTCAGGTTCAGCCGGTACTCCCACAGGTCGCGGTTTTCCAGGCTGCGGTACTCGGAAAGTTTTTCCTGATACGGCACCAGCGCAAAAAGCCCCGGGTAGCCGCCCATCAAGCCTTTCCAGGCGTAGAGAATGCTGTTGTCCGAGCCTTCGATGTAGGCGCCGAAATTGATCGCGTAACTCAGCAGTGAGGTCTTGTCGGCCTGCACGTCAGCCTGGTCGATGCGCAGCAGGGTGTGGCCGAACATCGACGACGGGCTGTTGAGGTAGGCCGCCGGGAAGATCATCACCGCGCTGTGCGGCGAGACGTCCTTGAACCACTTCTTGAATTCGGCGCAATCGGGGGCGGGCAGATCGGCGAGATTGAGCTGCGCTTTCAGCCAGCGGGTGCGCGCCGGATAGACGCATTGCGCGTGTTGCTCGCCGAGACTGGCCGGGGCGTACAGCGCCTGCACGGTGGCGGCCAGCTCATGGTCGGGGTGTTCGTTGCCATCGGGCGCAAGAAAGAATTTCCTGTCGCTGACATAGCTGCGCCAGCCGCCAAGCTTGGCGGTTTCGTAATGACCGAGGGAAATCCAGAAGCGGTGGTTGGCCAGTTGCTGCAAACGTTGAGGGTCGATGTGAGGCGCGGCGGACAGCGGGGCGCAGACACAGAGCGCCAACCAGGCAAGGCGTTTGAGCATAGGTGGCAACTTAAGTCGAAAAGAAACAAAAGACCCAAGGAGGGCAGGTCCAAAAAAACAAAACCCGCTTCCCGAAAGAAGCGGGTGGGGTCGAGCTTAAGCCTGAGTTGCGTACTTGGCCAGACGTGGGTCCGACTTCAGCACGGCCAGGGTGTTGGTATGCACGTCTTCTGCGGTCACGTCAGCTTTGCTGAAGATCTGCTGGAAGTGCTCGTGAGTGACAGCAGCGAAGTGCGCACGGTCTTCCGGCGCCACGCCCAGTACCACGGCGTAGGTCGTCAGCGCTTCGCCGTTGCCCTTGGCCATGTCTTCGGACAGCTCGTTCATCATGCCATTCATGGCGAACCAGGATTTACCGCCGTAGGTCAGCGACGCGTTGGTCGAGCAACCGTTGGTGCCGGAAGTCATACCGAACGTAGCGTTACCGGAGGTGCCGTTAGTGGTGGATGCCAGGAAGTGTGCCGGGGTGCCACGCTGACCTTCGAACAGCATGTTGCCCCAACCGCAATCCGGGCCACCCGGGGCTTGCGCCATGGCGTTGATGGAAACAGCGGTGAAGAGAGTACCGAGAAGAATCCGTTTCATAGCTTTGTTCTCTTTGTGTGCATACCAATGGACAGGGTTCTGACACCTGAAGGTGCCAGTGGGCCAGTATTCGTTCCAGCCGCGCAGTTTGGAGTTTAGGCACGTTCCAGGGGTTCCGTGAGTTTTTACAAAAGATTTGGCGATAACCCCGATTTGCCGGGGGGCGGGGCAGGGTCACCCGGTTGTCTATGCTTTGTCGTGTGGCGCGCCTTGCCAGTGGGGCACGGGCAGCGCCAGAATGCCGCTATCCGCCCCGCCTGATTGTTAAGGAAGCCCGATGCCTGATCCTGTTGCTGCCAGCCTGCGTATAGCGCCCGAAGCGCTGACTCGTCCGTTTTCCGCTGAACAGTTCAGCTTCACTACCACCAATGATCTGGAGCCCTTTCGCGGTGTGCTCGGCCAGGAACGTGCGGTCGAAGCCTTGCAGTTCGGTGTGGCGATGCCACGCCCCGGCTATAACGTCTTTGTCATGGGCGAGCCCGGCACTGGCCGCTTTTCGTTCGTCAAACGCTACCTGAAGGCCGAAGGCAAGCGCCTGCAGACCCCGGCGGACTGGGTCTACGTCAATAATTTCGATGAACCGCGCGAGCCCCGCGCGCTGGAATTGCCTTCTGGCACTGCGGCTTCGTTCATCGGTGACATCAACGGCCTGATCGATAACCTGCTGGCAACCTTTCCGGCCGTGTTCGAACACCCGTCCTACCAGCAGAAGAAAAGCGCCATCGACCGCGCCTTCAACCAGCGCTACGACAAGGCCCTCGATATCATCGAGCGGCTGGCGCTGGAGAAGGACGTCGCCCTGTACCGCGACAGCAGCAATATCGCCTTCACGCCGATGCTTGAAGGCAAGGCGCTGGATGAAGCGGAATTCGCCCAATTGCCGGAAGCCGAGCGCGAACGGTTTCACGAAGACATCTCCGGCCTCGAAGAGCGTCTGAACGAAGAACTCGCCAGCCTGCCGCAGTGGAAGCGTGAGTCGAACAATCAACTGCGTCAGCTCAACGAGGAAACCATCACCCTGGCCTTGCAGCCGTTGCTCTCGCCGTTGTCCGAGAAGTACGCGGAGAACGCTGCGGTCTGCGGTTACCTGCAAGCGATGCAGGTGTACTTGCTGAAAACCGTGGTCGAGCAACTGGTCGACGACAGCAAGACCGACGCCGTGGCGCGCAAGCTGCTGGAAGAGCAATACGCGCCGAGCCTGGTGGTCGGGCATCCGGCCAGCGGCGGGGCGCCGGTGGTGTTCGAGCCGCACCCGACTTACGAAAACCTGTTCGGGCGCATCGAGTACACCACCGATCAGGGCGCGCTTTACACCACTTACCGGCAGTTGCGCCCAGGTGCTTTGCATCGCGCCAACGGCGGCTTCCTGATCCTTGAAGCGGAAAAAATGCTCAGCGAGCCGTTCGTGTGGGACGCGCTGAAACGCGCCCTGCAATCGCGCAAGCTGAAAATGGAATCGCCGCTGGGCGAGATGGGCCGTTTCGCCACGGTGACCCTCAACCCGCAACACATTCCGTTGCAGGTCAAAGTCATCATCATCGGCGCGCGGCAGTTGTATTACACGTTGCAGGACCTCGATCCGGACTTCCAGGAGATGTTCCGCGTGCTGGTCGACTTCGACGAAGACATCCCGATGGTCGACGAAAGCCTGGAGCAATTTGCCCAGTTGCTGAAAACCCGCACTTCGGAAGAAGGCATGGCGCCGCTGACCGCCGATGCGGTGGCGCGTCTGGCGACCTACAGTGCACGGCTGGCCGAGCATCAGGGGCGTTTGTCGGCGCGGATCGGCGATCTGTTCCAACTGGTCAGCGAGGCGGACTTCATCCGTCATCTGGCCGGCGATGAAATGACCGATGCCGGGCACATCGAGCGTGCGCTGAAAGCCAAGGCCACTCGCACCGGTCGGGTCTCGGCGCGGATTCTCGACGACATGCTCGCCGGGATCATCCTGATTGACACCGACGGCGCCGCGGTCGGCAAGTGCAACGGGCTGACCGTGCTCGAAGTGGGTGATTCGGCGTTCGGTGTGCCGGCGCGGATTTCCGCCACGGTGTACCCGGGCGGCAGCGGTATCGTCGACATCGAGCGCGAGGTCAACCTGGGTCAGCCGATCCACTCCAAGGGCGTGATGATCCTCACCGGGTATCTGGGCAGCCGTTACGCCCAGGAGTTCCCGCTGGCGATTTCCGCGAGCATTGCGCTGGAGCAATCCTACGGTTACGTCGATGGCGACAGTGCGTCGCTGGGCGAGGCCTGCACGCTGATTTCGGCGCTGTCGAAGACGCCGCTCAAGCAGTGCTTTGCGATCACCGGTTCGATCAACCAGTTCGGTGAAGTGCAGGCGGTCGGCGGGGTCAACGAGAAAATCGAGGGCTTCTTCCGTCTCTGCGAAGCACGTGGGTTGACCGGCGAGCAGGGCGCGATCATTCCGCAGGCCAACGTCGCCACGCTGATGCTCGACGAGAAGGTGCTGGCGGCGGTGCGCGCCGGGCAGTTCCACGTGTACGCGGTGCGTCAGGCTGACGAAGCGCTGAGCCTGTTGGTCGGCGAGCCGGCCGGTGAGCCGGATGCTGACGGTCAGTTCCCTGAAGGCAGCGTCAACGCGCGCGTGGTCGAGCGTCTGCGGGTGATTGCCGAGATGATCAGTGAAGACGACCTCAAAGAGGCGGAAAAGGAACTGGCGCAGGAGGCACTAGCCGAAGCCAAACCAGCCTGACCGCAAACGCGGTAAAAACTGTGGGAGGGGGCTTGCTCCCTCCCACAGTTGTTTTTCCAGATTGATTTTTGCGCTGATCTTCGGGAAAAGTGCCACTACTCTGACGTCAGAATTCACACAATGACCATTCGGCGCCTTCTGGTTCTATCCAGCTTGCGCAGCGGACTTTTCTTCTATTCTCTGCTCAAGGACATCGACAGTATCACTGGATCGAAACAGCCTTCGCGTGAAGGCTGAATACAGGCTTTACCGAGGGTCGCCGCCATGTCGCGCAACCTCTGCCTCACCCGTCAGTGCCTGGGTCTCGTGACCCGCATCGAATGCGCCATCAAACCGTTGGCCGGCGATAACGGCATGTGGACCTTGCTCTTCGCTGCCGGCATGGCCGGCGAACAACCCTCCGCCATCAAGGCCCAGGGCCCGTTTCACGGGCCAGTCGCCGCCGAGTCGATTCTCGACACTATTGTGGAAAGCCTGACGATGCACGGCTACGAGCTGGCCGACGATCCGCAGATCTGGAGCCTGCACCTGCAGGCACAGTTGCGCCAGATCAATGGCGGGCGTGGGCGTACGGTCGGCGTGTTCGACCACTAGGCGCAATCATGGCGCGGTGTCGGACTGCTGCGCCTTGTCGAGTTTGACCTCAAAGCCGTATTGCACGGTGTTGAGCTCGGTCCGCTGATAGGTCTCCACGTGCGTTGGACGACCATAGAAGTAATGCACGCCGAACAGCGCCGGGCCATCCGCACTCGCGTCATGACTGACTGAGAGAATCTGTTTCAGGTAGTTGCCGCTGTCGTCCTTGACGAAGAATCGCCAGGCGTTGGCCGGAAACAGTTTCAGGTCCACCACCAACGTGTTGTTCTTGATCTCCAGGCCTTTGGGCAGGGATTTGGCGTCGTAGGCTTTTTTCTCCACGCTGGCGAGAAACAGCGGCATAGACCCCACGGCAATCGCCGGGGTTTCCGGGAACAGGTTCAAATCGTAAGTAATGGTCGCTTGCAGCGGATCGACCTGATACGCCTCGGGCGGCAGTTCGATGGGCTCGTCGAGTTTGCCGCTGCGTTTCTCGGTGAAGAACGTCACGGGACTCTCGCCGGGGCTGAAATCATCACCGAGCAATTCATCGTTGAAGGTTCGCCGGTGAGAGAACTCGATGCGTGCAGCGCTCGGATCCTCCACGGACTGATGGATGCGGATACCGGCCTTCAACGCTTCCCCGGTCAGGCTAGCGCCCTTGAGCCAGTTCGGCGCCAGATCGTCATAGACGACCACCGCCGGGTCCAGCGGTTGGATGGCTTTTTCGGTGGTGTGCTGGCTGAAAGTGCGCACTGGCAGATCCAGCGCCTTGCGGGTCACGGTCGCCGAGGAGAAATCGAGCACGCTGACTTCCAGAGTGTCGATAGGGCCGTTGAAGTAGACCTTGTTGTAGCGGCGCGGATGCTGCTGCTCGAAGGTCTGCTGTTCGTCCTCGAGCTGTTTTTCCAACGCCTCGCTCCAGGTTTTCTGCTGTTGCAGATGCGCCAGTTGTTTCTCGTAGAAAGCGACTTGTGCCGGGCTCTCATTGATTGAGCCGGCGCGCACCAGGTATTGCCCGTTGGTGTCACGGGCCTGAACGATGACTGGATTGAGCTGCGCACCCTCGACCTCAGGGGCCAGTGGCAGGCTGTTGCTGAATTCGACTTCGGCGTAGTTCTTTTCAAGCTTCAGCAGGGTGACGCTGAGGTTGTCATCGGTGCGGGTCTGGCCGACGTCCTTCTGGCTCAGGTTGAAGCTGAACAGGCGGCGCGGCGCGATGACTTCGACTTTGCCTTGCAGGCTCACCGGTTGTGGCTGGCTCTTCTTGTCCACGTCCAGCCCTTCGATGAACGGGTAGGTCACGGTCAGGTCATCGGGGTTGTTGACGTTGGAGCTGGACGGGCTCAACTGAATGCCGGGATCGGTTTCCGACCACTCCGGCTGATAGGCGATCACGCGCTTGTTGCTCAGGGTCACCGACTGCCATTCCACGCCGTGCGGGAATAGAAAGCCGCCGGGAATGTTCAGGTTGAACGGGAATACCGGTTGCAGGTCGGTAAGGTAATCGGAGCTGGCGTCCTTGTGCAGCACGAACAGGCCGTTGATAAAGGTATCGACCAGCGCCTGCGGCGAAGGGTAGTGCTTGAGGATGCCGAGGGTGTCTTCGCCGTAGACGGTTTTCAGCGGGGTGCTGTCGAGCTTGAGCTGCGCGCGTTCGAGCAGCAGCAGCGAACCACCGAGCTCGGTCACGGCGTCCTTGAGTTTCGGGTCGGTAATGGCGTCCAGTGAGTGTTCGAAGGTTGCCGTCTTCGCGTCGAGGCTGACCGAGGGCTTTTTCTCATCGCCGGGTGAGCAGCCACCCAGCAGCAGAACGAGGCAAACTCCGGCAGTCGTCAACGGTAATCGCACATGCATTTCCAGTCGTCCTGTCCACTTTCGCTAGGCGGTCAATGGTTTGGACAGTAGCAGAAAAAAATTCACACACACACGCAGGTTGCGGTGATGGGAGGTGCGAGCCGGGCGGTTTCTGGCGGTCACGGGCGGCTGGTATACTCGCCGCCGATTTCAATCCTTATTGTGTGAGAGTCAATGGAACGCTTTATCGAAAATGCAATGTACGCCACGCGCTGGCTGCTGGCGCCGATCTATATCGGGCTGTCCCTCGGGCTGCTGGCGCTGGCATTGAAATTCTTCCAGGAAGTGTTTCATGTCATTCCCAACGTGTTTTCCATGGCCGAATCGGATCTGATCCTGGTGCTGCTGTCGCTGATCGACATGGCGCTGGTGGGCGGCTTGCTGGTGATGGTGATGATTTCCGGCTACGAGAACTTCGTGTCCGAGCTGAACATCGACGAAGGCAAAGAGAAGCTCAGCTGGCTGGGCACCATGGACTCCTCGTCGCTGAAGATGAAAGTGGCGGCGTCGATCGTGGCGATTTCCTCGATCCACCTGCTGCGGATCTTCATGGATGCCAAGAACGTCGATCCCGAGCACCTGATGTGGTACGTGATCATCCACATGACCTTCGTGATTTCGGCGTTCGCGATGGGTTATCTGGACAAGCTCACCAAGCACTGATCATTGGCTGATCGCTGCAAAAACACCGCCCGTCTGTTGCGAAACAGACGGGCGGTGTCGTTTGTGGCTTGTGCTTTGGTGCGCGCGGGCATATCCCTGTAAGGGTCCTGGCTCGCCATCGCACGAGGTGCGTTCATGAACCTGCAAGAGTTGAATGCGTTTGCCATCGCCAGAAAGGTCGATGAGCTGAACCTGATCTCCATGGAGGGCGGGATTTATCTGCTCGAAGCGCGGATGCACGGGGCGGCGTATCCGCTGAGTGATCTCAAGGGCGAGATGCTGCAGCTGCGTTCGGTGGAGCATGCACGGGATCTTTTGCATAACTTTCCGGTGCTGCCGTTCAACCTTGTGCACACCTCGGTGCACGACGAAATGTGCGGCCTGGGCGGCAGCGTCGATGAAAGCCTGAAAGTGCCACTGGCCTGGCGTTCGGCCCTATAGGCCTTGCGCCCCATCGCCGGGCATCTGTGCTAGTCTGCTCGCCCTTTTGGTTCCGGGCGCGCCGGGACGCGCTGTGCACGCACGGCAAGTCTGATGGCCGTCCGCACAGCGGAGCAGTGTCATGTCCGAAGTAAATCTGTCCACCGACGAAACCCGCGTCAGCTACGGTATTGGCCGTCAGCTGGGTGACCAGCTGCGCGACAACCCGCCACCGGGTGTCAGCCTGGACGCCATCCTGGCCGGTCTGACCGACGCATTCGCCGGCAAGCCAAGCCGTGTCGATCAGGAAGCCATGTCCGCCAGCTTCAAGGTTATCCGCGAGATCATGCAAGCCGAAGCCGCCGCCAAAGCTGAAGCGGCTGCCGGTGAAGGCCGTGCTTTCCTGGCTGAAAACGCCAAGAAAGAAGGCATCACTACTCTGGCTTCCGGTCTGCAATTCGAAGTGCTGACCCAGGGCGAAGGCGCCAAGCCGTCCCGTGAAGACACCGTGCGTACTCACTACCACGGCATGCTGATCGACGGCACTGTGTTCGACAGCTCCTACGATCGTGGCCAGCCAGCAGAATTCCCGGTTGGCGGCGTGATTGCTGGCTGGACCGAAGCTCTGCAACTGATGAATGCCGGCAGCAAATGGCGCTTGTACGTGCCGAGCGAACTGGCTTACGGCGCTCAAGGCGTCGGCAGCATCCCGCCGCACAGCGTTCTGGTATTCGACGTCGAGCTGCTGGACGTTCTGTAATGCCTGGCCTGTCCCGGTGACAGGTCAATAATGTGGGAGCGGGCTTGCTCGCGAAGGCGTCCTTTCAGGCAATCATCCGTTGCCTGACACAGCGCTTTCGCCAGCAGGCTGGCTCCCACAGTTTTTTCCGCGCTACTCATATTTCGATCTTGTGATGCAGCTCATTGGTCGGGCGCAAGGCCCGGGCATAGCAGAACAGGAACAGATTGCGCACCAGCTCCTTGAGCACCAGCGGTTCGCTGGAATTCAGGCTGCTGACGTCCAGATCACCCTGATCCTGCAGCTCATGTAGGGCTTCTTCTTCCAGTACCGCACAGACTTCGCCGGTTTCCCGATGCAGGATCCTGAGGTACGGGTGTGGGCGGTCCAGCCAGGCATCGATCAAATAAGTCATGGGTCTCATCTCCTTGAAAGGTTTCAATGAGAATAATTCTTATTCGTCAAATAGCAAGTGCCTATTGGCGGAATGCGATTTTTTCCGGGTAAAGATTGCGTAAGGTCAAAACGGCTGGCGTCTGGCTATTACGCGAGAATGCGGGGGCTGGCGGGGAGGGTGACGCACCATCCCGCGGCGGGCGCGGGATGGATGACAGCAGGATCAGACCTTTCTGACGAACTCGGACTTGAGCTTCATCGGGCCGATGCCATCGATTTTGCAGTCGATGTCGTGGTCGCCGTCGCACAGGCGGATGTTCTTGACCTTGGTGCCGACCTTGACCACCAGCGAGGTGCCCTTGACCTTCAGGTCCTTGATCACGGTGATGGTGTCGCCGTCCTGCAGCACGTTGCCGACCGAATCTTTCTTCACGGCATCATCGGATGCCACTTCGGCTTCGCCGTTGGCCGACCACTCGTGGGCGCACTCAGGGCAGATCAGTTGGGCACCGTCTTCGTAGGTGTATTCGGAATTGCATTTCGGGCAGGGTGGCAACGTGCTCACTAAGGCTCCTTGGGATGTGGATCGCTAAAAGTCGCACATTGTATAAGGTTTTAGCGCGTAGAGGGCAGGCAACAAAAAGCCGCAGGCTTCGGCGGAAGGCTGCGGCTCTTTGATTGCGCGGTGATCAGTGCGTGCGGGCGACCGCAAATTCGCTCAATTCCACCAGTGCATCGCGGTATTCGCTGGCCGGCAGCGCGTCGAGGCACTTGATCGCACGGGCCACGTAGTCGCGGGCCAGTTGCGCGGTGTACTCCAGCGAACCCGAGGCTTCCACGGCGATGCGGATGCTTTCGAGGTCTTCGATCCCGCCTTTCTGGATCGCCTGACGTACCAGAGCAGCTTGCTCCGGCGTACCTTCGCGCATGGTGTAGATCAGCGGCAGGGTCGGCTTGCCTTCGGCCAGATCGTCACCGACGTTCTTGCCCAGAGTCTCGGCATCGCCCTTGTAGTCCAGCAGGTCGTCGACCAGCTGGAACGCCACGCCGAGGTGATCACCGAAGGTGCGCAGGGCTTCGCTCTGCTCGGCGGTGGCACCGGCCAGTGCGGCGGCGCTGTGGGTCGAGGCTTCGAAAAGCATCGCGGTCTTGCCGCGGATGACTTCCATGTAGGTTTCTTCGGTGGTGCTGGCGTCGCGTACCTTGGACAGTTGCAACACTTCGCCTTCGGCGATGATGCGCGTGGCCTGGGACAGGATCTTCATCACCGGCATCGAGCCCAGCTCGACCATCATTTCGAACGAGCGCGAGTACAGGAAGTCGCCTACCAGCACGCTCGGGGCGTTGCCCCACATGGCGTTGGCGGTCGAGCGGCCACGGCGCATGCCGGACATGTCGACCACGTCGTCATGCAGCAGGGTCGCGGTGTGCAGGAATTCGATGGTGGCGGCCAGCAGGCGCATGTCGTCGCCTTCGCGACCCAGGGCCTTGCCGCACAGCAGCACCAATAAAGGACGCAGGCGTTTGCCGCCGGCCGAGGTGATGTAATCGCCGATTTTCGATACCAGCGGCACTCGGGAAGTCAGCTGCTTCTTGATGATGCCGTCGACGGCGTTAAAATCGTCCGCCACCGCGCGGTAGAAAGCTTGGGGTTGCATCAGCGACAGTTGCTCCAGAAGGGTTGCGCGGCATGCTAGGACCCACACCGGGGCCTGTCAAGGCGCGATGGACGGCCACTTGCGTGACTCTCGCGGCTTGCGTACAATCGCGCACCCTGAACTTCCTGGGCAGCACCTGCCTTACGCAATTGCACTTGGGCCGTTCCAGCCCCATGCAGCCATGCCAGCCAATACCTCTTCTTATAAAGAGCTGGGTGAGCAGGATTATCGGAGAAATACCATGTACGCAGTAATCGTTACCGGCGGTAAGCAATACAAGGTCGCTGAAGGTGAATACCTGAAGATCGAAAAACTGGAAGTCGCTACTGGCGAATCCGTGACTTTTGACCGCGTTCTGCTGGTCGCCAATGGCGACGACGTGAACATCGGCGCACCTGTTGTTGCTGGCGCAACCGTCAAGGCTGAAGTGATCTCCCAAGGTCGTCACGATAAAGTCCGCATCATCAAGTTCCGTCGCCGTAAGCACCACATGAAGCGTATGGGCCACCGCCAGTGGTTCACCGAGATCAAAATCACCGGTATTCAGGCTTAATTACAGCCTAATTCCTCACTAGGAGAATTGAACTCATGGCACACAAAAAAGCTGGTGGTAGTACCCGTAACGGTCGCGACTCAGAAGCCAAACGCCTTGGCGTGAAGATGTATGGCGGCCAGGTCATCAAGGCCGGCAACATCATCGTGCGTCAGCGCGGCACCCAATTCCACGCTGGCTACGGCGTTGGCATGGGTAAGGATCACACCCTCTTCGCGAAAATCGAAGGCGTGATCAAGTTTGAAGTAAAAGGCGCCTTCGGTCGTCGTTACGTGAGCGTTGTCGCGGCTTAATCGCGAGATCGCTGGAAGAGCCCTGTCTTGCGACGGGGCTTTTTCGTTTGTGGGGTGAGTCTCTTGCAAAACTGTTTGTATGGGCTGTCGGCGTGCGATGCAGGTCGTGTTTTGGGGTCGCTGCGCTCATTTTTGCAAGAGTCTTATGTCTTGATTGTTTTTCGGCTCGTCCGTATGGCGAGAGGCGTTGAGTTATGAAGTTTGTAGACGAAGTATCGATCCGCGTAAAAGCTGGCGACGGCGGCAATGGCTGCATGAGTTTCCGTCGGGAAAAATTCATTGAAAACGGCGGCCCGAACGGCGGTGACGGCGGTGACGGCGGTTCCATCTACATGATGGCCGACGAAAACCTCAACACCCTGGTCGACTACCGTTACACCCGGCACTTCGATGCCGAGCGTGGCTCCAACGGCGGCAGCACCGATTGCACCGGCAAGAAGGGTGAAGACCTGATCCTGCGCGTGCCGGTCGGTACCACCGTGATCGACTCGGCCACCCAGGAAGTAATTGGCGACCTGACCAAGGCCGGCCAGAAGCTGATGGTGGTGCAGGGCGGTTGGCACGGTCTGGGCAATACCCGTTTCAAATCCAGTACCAACCGTGCGCCGCGCCAGACCACTCCGGGTAAGCCGGGTGAGCAGCGTGACCTGAAACTGGAAATGAAAGTGCTGGCTGACGTCGGTCTGCTGGGCTTGCCGAACGCCGGTAAAAGTACCTTTATCCGTTCGGTGTCGGCGGCCAAGCCGAAAGTCGCCGACTACCCGTTCACCACGCTGGTGCCGAACCTGGGTGTGGTCAGCGTTGATCGCTGGAAAAGCTTCGTCATCGCCGACATTCCGGGGCTGATCGAAGGTGCGTCCGACGGTGCCGGACTTGGCATTCGCTTCCTCAAGCATTTGGCGCGTACGCGTCTGTTGCTGCACCTTGTCGACATGGCGCCGCTGGATGACACCAGCGCACCGGACGCGGCTGAAGTGATCGTCAACGAGCTGGTCAAATTCAGTCCGTCGCTGGCCGAGCGTGATCGCTGGCTGGTGCTGAACAAGTGCGACCAGATTCTCGAGGAAGAGCACGAAGAGCGCGTCAAGGAAATCGTTGATCGCCTGCAGTGGGAGGGTCCGGTCTACGTGATCTCGGCCATCGCCAAAGAAGGCACCGAGCGCCTGACGCGCGACATCATGCGTTATCTGGAAGATCGTGCCGATCGCCTGGCTAACGACCCGGTGTACAAGGAAGAGCTTGCCGATCTCGATCAGCGCATCGAAGACGAAGCCCGTGCACAGTTGCAGGCGCTGGATGACAAGCGTGCTCTGCGTCGCAGCGGCGTGAAGTCGGTCCACGACATCGGCGACGATGACTGGGACGAAGAAGATGTGGATGATGAAGACGGTCCGGAAATCATTTACGTGCGCGACTGATTCGTTGCAGTAAACTTAAGCGCCGCTCAATCGAGCGGCGTTTTAGTATCTGGAAATCGATCGTTGGTCACCAATAGCCACGATTAACGTCACGGGCAGCGCTGGGTCGCGCTGTCCTCAAGCTAAGGTTGAAGATGATGCGGAGCAAAGTGACAGGTGCGCAGCGTTGGGTCGTGAAGATCGGCAGCGCTTTGCTGACAGCTGATGGCAAAGGGCTGGATCGTGCGGCAATGAGTGTATGGGTCGAGCAGATGGTCGCCCTGCATGAGGCGGGTGTCGAGTTGGTGCTGGTGTCCTCCGGGGCAGTGGCTGCCGGCATGAGCCGCCTGGGCTGGACCGCACGACCCAGTGCGATGCACGAGCTCCAGGCCGCTGCTGCAATCGGCCAGATGGGCTTGGTGCAGGCCTGGGAGTCGAGCTTTGCCGAGCATGGCCGGCACACCGCGCAGATTCTCCTGACTCACGATGACCTGTCCGACCGCAAGCGCTACCTCAACGCCCGCAGCACCCTGCGTGCGCTGGTCGAGCTGAAAGTCATCCCGGTGATCAACGAAAACGACACCGTGGTCACCGACGAAATCCGTTTCGGCGACAACGATACGCTGGCGGCGCTGGTGGCCAATCTGGTCGAGGCTGATCTGCTGGTGATCCTCACCGATCGCGACGGCATGTTCGACGCCGATCCGCGCAACAATCCTGATGCGCAACTGATTTACGAAGCGCGCGCCGATGATCCGACCCTGGATGCGGTGGCGGGCGGCACCGGTGGCGCACTGGGGCGCGGTGGTATGCAGACCAAGCTGCGTGCGGCGCGGCTGGCGGCGCGCTCCGGGGCGCACACGATCATCGTTGGTGGGCGTCTGGAGCGAGTACTCGATCGCCTGAAGGCTGGCGAGCGCATCGGTACGCTGCTGTCGCCTGAGCGCGGCATGCTGGCGGCGCGCAAGCAGTGGCTGGCCGGGCATCTGCAGACTCGCGGCACGCTGGTGCTGGACGAAGGCGCGGTGTCGGCGTTGTCGCAGGGCAACAAGAGTCTGTTGCCGGTCGGCGTCAAATTGGTCCAGGGCAGCTTCCGGCGTGGCGAGATGGTGGTCTGCGTGGCGCCGGACGGTCGTGAGATTGCCCGTGGCCTGGCCAACTACAGTGCGCTTGAGGCGCAAAAAATCATTGGTCAGTCGTCAGATGCAATTGTCGGCGTGCTGGGCTACATGGCTGAGCCGGAACTGGTTCACCGTGACAACCTGATTCTGGTCTAAGGGAAAATACGCATGCGCATGGCTAAAGGATTGTTGGGTCTGCTGATGGCGCTGCCATTGCTGGCCTCGGCCGAGGAAATCGGTCAGGTGTCGACGGTGTTCAAGTTCGTCGGCCCGAATGACCGGATCGTGGTCGAGGCTTTCGATGATCCGAAGGTCGACGGTGTGACCTGCTACCTGTCTCGCGCCAAGACGGGAGGGGTGAAGGGTGGTCTGGGTCTGGCCGAGGATCGCGCCGAGGCGTCGATCGCCTGTCGTCAGGTCGGTCCGATCAAGTTCAAGGGCGAACTGAAGGATGGTGATGAGGTGTTCAAGGAGCGCACATCGCTGGTGTTCAAGACCATGCAGGTGGTGCGTTTCCTCGACAAGAAGCGCAATACGCTGGTGTACCTGGTTTACAGCGATCGCGTGATCGAAGGCAGCCCGCAGAATGCGGTAACCGCGATTCCGATCGTGCCGTGGGTACCCGTCCAGCAGTAACAACGCAAATCCGAATGTGGGAGCGGGCTTGCTCGCGAAGAGGTCGTGTCAGTTGCTAGAGATGTCGGCTGACAGATTGCATTCGCGAGCAAGCCCGCTCCCACTTTTTTGAGTGCGGGATTCACCAAATCGCAGGCAATAAAAAACCGACCCTAAGGTCGGTTTTTTAATGACTACGTCGATTAAGCAGCTTCTTTCAGTGCCTTGACGTGGCCATTCAGACGGCTCTTATGACGAGCAGCCTTGTTCTTGTGGATGATGCCTTTATCGGCCATACGGTCGATAACTGGCACAGCCAGAACGTATGCAGCTTGAGCTTTTTCAGCGTCTTTTGCGTCGATGGCCTTAACTACATTCTTGATGTAGGTACGAACCATGGAACGCAGGCTGGCGTTGTGGCTGCGACGCTTCTCAGCCTGTTTTGCACGTTTTTTGGCGGAAGGTGAGTTGGCCACCGTCGAGCTCCTCGAAAGACTTTTTAGGAAATAGCAAACAAAATAGGCCGCGAATCATGCCGATGAAGAGAAGTCTTGTCAAGGGCGCTTGAAACGTTCCGCTAAGTGGTAGGTGTAAAGAGGCGGGATATTTATTTCCGGCGCTTGACCTGTAAACTCGCGAGCTTTGGCTCTGTGCTGTTGCGGCGCAGAGTATCGCACAAGTAGGCGCATTGTTCGCCTGCTGTTTATCGACAGGCACACATTCCCTCAATGAATCTGCTCAAATCGTTGGCCGCCGTCAGCTCTATCACCATGCTTTCCCGGGTTCTCGGGTTCGTCCGTGACACGCTCATCGCTCGCACGTTCGGCGCCGGAATGGCCACGGACGCCTTCTTCATTGCCTTCAAATTGCCCAACCTGCTGCGGCGAATCTTCGCCGAGGGCGCGTTCTCGCAGGCCTTCGTACCGATTCTGGCGGAATACAAAAGTCAGCAGGGTGAAGAGGCGACCCGTACCTTTATTGCTTATGTCTCGGGCCTGCTGACGCTGGTGCTGGCGCTGGTCACCGCGTTGGGCATGATCGCCGCGCCGTGGGTGATCTGGGCCACGGCGCCGGGTTTTGCCGACACGCCGGAAAAATTCCAGCTCACCTCCGACCTGTTGCGGGTGACGTTCCCTTATATATTGCTGATCTCCCTGTCCTCGCTGGCCGGGGCGATCCTCAATACCTGGAACCGCTTTTCGGTGCCGGCCTTCGTGCCGACCCTGCTCAACGTCAGCATGATCGTGTTTTCGCTGTTCCTCACGCCGTATTTCGATCCGCCGGTGATGGCCCTCGGCTGGGCGGTACTGGTCGGTGGTCTGGCGCAGTTGCTCTATCAACTGCCGCACCTGAAAAAGATCGGCATGCTGGTGCTGCCGCGCCTGAATCTGCGCGATAGCGGCGTCTGGCGAGTGATGAAGCAAATGCTGCCGGCGATCATCGGTGTTTCGGTCAGCCAGATTTCGCTGATCATCAACACCATTTTTGCCTCGTTTCTGGTCGCCGGCTCGGTGTCGTGGATGTATTACGCCGACCGTTTGATGGAATTGCCGTCCGGTGTGCTCGGCGTAGCGTTGGGCACCATTTTGCTGCCGACGCTGGCCAAGACTTATGCGAGCAAGGATCGCCACGAATATTCGCGGATCCTCGACTGGGGGCTGCGCCTGTGCTTCGTGCTGGTGTTGCCGTGTGCACTGGCTCTGGGAATTCTCGCCGAGCCACTGACCGTCTCATTGTTCCAGTACGGTCAATTCAGCGCGTTTGATGCGTCCATGACCCAGCGTGCGCTGATTGCCTATTCTGTCGGTCTGCTGGGAATTATCGTGATCAAAGTGCTGGCGCCGGGCTTTTACGCGCAACAGAACATCCGCACCCCGGTAAAAATCGCAATCTTCACACTGGTGTGCACACAGCTGTTCAACCTGATGCTGATCGGCCCGCTGGCTCACGCCGGGCTGGCGCTGGCGATCAGTGCCGGTGCCTGTCTGAATGCCGGGCTGTTGTTCTATCAACTGCGCAAGCAAAAGATGTATCAGCCCCAACCGGGCTGGTACATGTTCGGCTTCAAGCTGGTAGTGGCGGTAGCGGTGATGTCGGCGGTATTGCTGCTGGGCATGCATTTCATGCCGGCCTGGGATCAGGGGCACATGCTGGAGCGCTTCCTGCGTCTGGGGGCATTGGTAGTTGCCGGTGTGGTGGCGTATTTCGGTATGTTGCTGCTGCTCGGTTTCCGTCTGCGCGACTTCAATCGCAAGGCTTTGAGCTGAGGTTTCAGCCTTTATAACCGGGCACGGGCCGGCAGTTTTGTCGGCTCGATCACTTTGCGTTACGGTGTTGCCTGTCGTCGACCGTCGGGTGTGGTTATAATCGACCACTTTATGAGCAAGAAGCGCGTTATGCAGCTGGTTCGAGGCCTCCACAACTTGCGCCCCCAGCATCGGGGCTGCGTCGCCACTATTGGCAACTTTGACGGTGTTCACCGTGGTCACCAGGCTATCCTGGCCCGGCTGCGTGAGCGTGCGCTCGAGTTGGGCGTACCCAGCTGCGTGGTGATTTTCGAGCCGCAGCCACGGGAATTCTTTGCCCCGGAGACCGCTCCGGCGCGTCTGGCCCGCTTGCGTGACAAGCTGCAGCTGCTGGCCGCCGAAGGCGTCGACCGGGTGTTGTGCCTGGCTTTCAATCAGCGCCTGAGCAAGCTCAGCGCCAGTGAATTCGTCGATACCATCCTGGTGGACGGTCTCGGCGTGCAGCATCTGGAAGTCGGCGACGATTTCCGCTTTGGCTGCGATCGCCTCGGCGATTTCGATTTTCTGCTGCAGGCCGGCCAGGTCCACGGGTTTACCGTGGAAGCCGCGCAAACCGTCGAGCTGGACGGCATTCGCGTCAGCAGCACTCAGGTGCGCAACGCGTTGGCCGCCGCCGATTTTGCCTTGGCCGAACGCCTGCTCGGCCGCCCGTACCGGATCGCCGGTCGCGTGCTGCACGGTCAGAAACTGGCCCGGCAACTGGGTACGCCCACTGCCAACATTCAACTCAAGCGCCGTCGCGTACCGTTCACCGGGGTTTACCTGGTGGATGTGGACATCGACGGCAAGACCTGGCCCGGCGTCGCCAATATTGGCGTGCGGCCTACGGTCCAAGGTGATGGCAAAGCCCACCTTGAAGTTCATCTACTGGATTTTGCCGGCGATCTGTATGACCGGCGTCTGACGGTGGTTTTCCACCAAAAGCTGCGTGAAGAGCAGCGTTTCGCCTCCCTGGAGGCACTGAAAACGGCGATCAACGCGGATGTCGCCGCCGCCCGTGCACTAGCCGCACCTAGCGCCCATCGCTAATGAAGAGCCTTAAATGACCGACTATAAAGCCACGCTAAACCTTCCGGACACCGCCTTCCCAATGAAGGCCGGCCTGCCACAGCGCGAACCGCAGATCCTGCAGCGCTGGGACAGTATTGGCCTGTACGGAAAGTTGCGCGAGATTGGCAAGGATCGTCCGAAGTTCGTCCTGCACGACGGCCCTCCGTATGCCAACGGCACGATCCACATCGGTCACGCACTGAACAAGATTCTCAAGGACATGATCATCCGCTCGAAGACCCTGTCGGGCTTCGACGCGCCGTATGTCCCGGGCTGGGACTGCCACGGCCTGCCGATCGAGCACAAGGTTGAAGTGACCCACGGCAAGAACCTGGGCGCGGACAAGACCCGCGAGCTGTGCCGTGCCTATGCCACCGAGCAGATCGAAGGGCAGAAGAGCGAATTCATCCGTCTCGGCGTGCTGGGTGACTTCGCCAACCCGTACAAGACCATGGACTTCAAGAACGAGGCCGGTGAAATCCGCGCCCTCGCCGAAATCGTCAAGGGCGGTTTCGTGTTCAAGGGTCTGAAGCCGGTGAACTGGTGCTTCGATTGCGGTTCGGCGCTGGCCGAAGCCGAAGTCGAGTACGAGAACAAGAAGTCCTCGACCATCGACGTGGCGTTCCCGATCGCCGACGAAGCCAAACTGGCCGCCGCGTTCGGTCTGCCGTCGCTGAGCAAACCCGCTTCGATCGTGATCTGGACCACCACCCCGTGGACCATCCCGGCCAACCAGGCATTGAACGTTCACCCTGAGTTCAATTACGCCCTGGTTGATATCGGCGACAAGCTGCTGGTGCTGGCTGAGGAGCTGGTTGAATCCTGCCTGTCGCGTTACGGCGTTGAAGGCTCGGTCATCGCGACCACCACCGGTAAAGAGCTGGAACTGATCAACTTCCGTCACCCGTTCTACGACCGCCTGTCGCCGGTGTACCTGGCCGACTACGTCGAACTGGGCGCCGGCACCGGTGTGGTTCACTCCGCCCCGGCCTACGGTGTGGACGATTTCGTGACCTGCAAGAAGTACGGCATGGTCAACGATGACATCCTCAATCCGGTACAAAGCAACGGCGTGTACGTGCCGTCGCTGGAGTTCTTTGGCGGCCAGTTCATCTGGAAGGCCAACCCGGCCATCGTCGAAAAACTCACCGAAGTCGGTGCGCTGCTGCACACCACCGTCATCGAACACAGCTACATGCATTGCTGGCGCCACAAAACCCCGCTGATCTACCGCGCCACCGCGCAGTGGTTCATCGGCATGGACAAGGAGCCGGTCAGCGGCGACACCCTGCGCGTGCGCTCGCTCAAAGCCATCGAAGACACCAAGTTCGTTCCGGCCTGGGGCCAGGCGCGCCTACACTCGATGATCGCCAACCGTCCGGACTGGTGCATCTCCCGTCAGCGCAACTGGGGCGTGCCGATCCCGTTCTTCCTGAACAAGGAAAGCGGCGAACTGCACCCACGCACCGTCGAGCTGATGGAAGAAGTCGCCAAGCGCGTTGAAGTCGAAGGCATCGAAGCCTGGTTCAAGCTCGACGCCGCCGAACTGCTGGGCGACGAAGCGCCGCTGTACGACAAGATCAGCGACACCCTCGACGTGTGGTTCGACTCGGGCACCACCCACTGGCACGTGCTGCGCGGTTCGCACCCGATGGGTCACGAAACCGGCCCGCGCGCCGACCTGTACCTGGAAGGTTCCGACCAGCACCGCGGCTGGTTCCACTCGTCGCTGTTGACCGGTTGCGCCATCGACAACCACGCGCCGTACCGCGAGTTGCTGACACACGGTTTCACCGTCGATGAGTCCGGCCGCAAGATGTCCAAATCCTTGGGCAACGTGATTGCGCCGCAGAAAGTCAACGACACCCTGGGCGCCGACATCATGCGTCTGTGGGTCGCGTCGACCGACTACTCCGGCGAAATGGCCGTGTCCGAGCAGATCCTGCAGCGCAGCGCGGACGCCTATCGTCGCATCCGTAACACCGCGCGCTTCCTGCTTTCCAACCTGACCGGTTTCAACCCGGCCACCGACCTGCTGCCGGCTGAAGACATGCTCGCACTGGATCGCTGGGCGGTGGATCGCACGCTGCTGCTGCAACGCGAATTGCAAGAGCACTACGGCGAATACCGTTTCTGGAACGTCTACTCGAAGATCCACAACTTCTGCGTGCAGGAGCTGGGTGGTTTCTACCTCGACATCATCAAGGATCGCCAGTACACCACCGGCGCCGACAGCAAGGCTCGTCGCTCGTGCCAGACCGCGCTGTTCCACATCTCCGAAGCGCTGGTGCGCTGGATCGCGCCGATCCTCGCGTTCACCGCCGACGAGCTGTGGCAGTACCTGCCGGGCGAGCGCAACGAATCGGTGATGCTCAACACCTGGTACGAAGGTCTGACCGAGTTGCCGGAAGGCTTCGAGCTGGGTCGCGCGTACTGGGATCGCATCATGGAAGTGAAGGTGGCGGTCAACAAAGAAATGGAAATCCAGCGTGCGGCCAAAGCCGTCGGTGGCAACCTGCAAGCCGAAGTGACGCTGTTCGCCGAAGAAGCGCTGAGCGCCGACCTGGCCAAGCTGAGCAACGAACTGCGCTTTGTCCTGATCACTTCGACTGCCAGCGTGGCACCTTTCGTTCAGGCACCTGCGGACGCGGTAGCCACCGAAGTCAGCGGCCTGAAACTGAAGATCGTCAAATCGGCCTTCCCGAAATGCGCGCGTTGCTGGCATTGCCGCGAAGACGTCGGCGTGAACCCGGAGCATCCGGAAATCTGCGGCCGTTGCGTCGACAACATCAGCGGCGCCGGCGAGGTTCGTCACTATGCCTAACGCCGTTGGCCGTTTCGGACGGTTGAGCTGGCTCTGGTTGAGTTTGCTGGTTCTGGTCATCGACCAGGCCAGCAAGTTCTACTTCGAAGGCAAGCTCGAAATGTTCCAGCAGATCGTGATCATTCCCGATTACTTCAGCTGGACCCTGGCCTACAACACCGGCGCGGCCTTCAGCTTCCTGGCCGACAGCTCCGGCTGGCAGCGCTGGCTGTTCGCCCTGATCGCGATCGTGGTCAGTGCGGTGCTGGTGGTCTGGCTCAAGCGTCTGGGCCGCAACGATACCTGGCTGGCTGTCGCACTGGCACTGGTGCTGGGCGGTGCGCTGGGCAATCTGTATGACCGCATTGCCCTGGGCCATGTGATCGACTTCATTCTGGTGCACTGGCAGAACCGCTGGTACTTCCCGGCGTTCAACTTTGCCGACAGCGCCATCACCGTCGGTGCGGTGATGCTGGCACTGGACATGTTCAAAAGTAAGAAAACCGGAGAAGCCGTTCATGACTGAACAGGTATTGGCTGAGCAACGCATCGGCCAGAACACGGAAGTCACTTTGCACTTTGCATTGCGCCTGGAGAACGGCGACACGGTCGACAGCACGTTCGACAAGGCTCCGGCGACCTTCAAGGTCGGCGACGGCAACCTGCTGCCGGGTTTCGAAGCGGCATTGTTCGGCTTCAAGGCCGGCGACAAGCGTACGCTGACCGTCGAGCCGGAAAACGCTTTCGGCCAGCCGAACCCGCAAAACGTACAGATCATCCCGCGTTCGCAGTTCGTCGACATGGAGTTGTCGCCGGGTTTGCTGGTGATCTTCAATGATGCGGCCAATACTGAGCTGCCGGGTGTGGTGAAAGAGTTCGATGACGCGCAAGTGACCATCGACTTCAACCACCCGCTGGCCGGCAAGACGCTGACCTTTGACGTCGAGATCATCAACGTCAAAGCGATCTGAGTAACACTGCAAAACCACTGTGGGAGCGGGCTTTTGTGGTGAGGGGATTTATCCCCGATGGGGTGCGAAGCGCCCCCGAATCTGATCACCGCGATTCAGAACCGGAAAGCGTTGACTGTTTTGACGATTGCTTCGCAATCGATCGGGGATAAATCCCCTCGCCACAACAGGCTCGCTCCCACAATGTTTTCAACCGTTTTCGCTATTTCTTGCGCGCAAGACACGAGGCACAGCATGCAAATCAAACTCGCCAACCCCCGTGGCTTCTGCGCCGGTGTGGACCGGGCGATCGAAATCGTCAACCGCGCCCTGGAAGTTTTCGGGCCGCCGATCTACGTGCGTCATGAAGTGGTGCACAACAAGTTCGTGGTCGAAGACCTGCGCAGCCGTGGCGCGATTTTCGTCGAGGAACTGGATCAGGTGCCGGACGACGTCATCGTGATCTTCAGTGCCCACGGCGTTTCTCAAGCCGTACGCAGCGAAGCCGCCGGCCGTGGCCTGAAAGTTTTCGACGCCACTTGCCCGCTGGTGACCAAGGTGCACATCGAAGTCGCGAAATACAGCCGCGACGGACGTGAGTGCATCCTGATCGGCCACGCCGGTCACCCGGAAGTCGAAGGCACCATGGGCCAGTACGACGCCAGCAATGGCGGCGCGATCTACCTCGTCGAAGACGAGAAAGACGTCGCCGAACTGCAAGTGCGTGACCCGGAAAGACTGGCGTTCGTGACCCAGACCACCCTGTCGATGGACGACACCAGTCGGGTGATCGATGCCCTGCGCACACGTTTCCCGGCCATCGGTGGCCCGCGCAAGGACGACATCTGCTACGCCACGCAAAACCGTCAGGATGCGGTCAAGCAACTGGCTGACGAATGCGACGTGGTGTTGGTGGTGGGCAGTCCGAACAGCTCCAACTCCAACCGTCTGCGCGAACTGGCCGAACGCATGGCCACGCCGGCCTACCTGATCGACGGCGCCGAAGACCTGCAGAAGAGCTGGTTCGAGGGTGTCGAGCGCATTGGCATCACCGCTGGTGCCTCCGCACCGGAAGTGCTGGTGCGCGGCGTGATCCAGCAATTGCAAGCCTGGGGCGCGACCGGTGCCGATGAACTGGCCGGTCGCGAAGAGAACATCACCTTCTCGATGCCGAAAGAGCTGCGCGTCCGTTCGATCTGACGCTCTTCGCCTTCAGGCACAGCGCCTGCTCAGCCTTTGCGCTGGTCAGGCGCACCCGACCGGTTGCCGCCAGCACCACCTGGCGCTGGCTGACCGGCTCGCGTGCCGAACAGATATGTAATGTCCCTGCCTGAAATGCCCGCCCGGGCATCAGCGGTTGTCCCAGACTGCTGAAGCGCACGTAACGACTGACCGCCCAATTACCGACAATCGGTGTCCGCCCGTCACTCGTATGCTCCACCAGCAGCGGATTGCTGCTGTCCAGCGACCCCTTGCCGCTGATATCCAGAATGATCCGCCAGCCCTGACTCCAGTCGCCATTGATGCCATGGATAACCACGCTCTGATTGCGGGTGATGGCCAGGGTGCGGGCGTTGCGAATGCCCTCAACCAGTGACCGCGCTGCCTGGTCGCGATGGGTCGACTCGGTGAAGGCGGCGAACGCCGGACTGACCAGCGCCAGAACAATTGCGCCAATTGCCAGTCCCATAAGCAATTCGAGCAGGCTGAAACCCTGTTGCGGCATGACGACTCCCTCCGTGGAGCATGAAGCCCGGGGCGATCCTTTTCGCCGGGCAGGGCAAATCAACCGACGCAGGCCGGTTGAATGTTCTAGTTTGTAGAAGCAGGTATAGCCGACGGCAACGGAGGGCATCGATGGATCTTCGTACAAAAGGTTTCACGCTGCCCGAGTTGTTGGCTGCGGTAGCGGTGATGGTGATCCTCATCACCCTGGCGGTGCCGGGTTTTACCCGCTCGATCCAGAGCAGCAAGGCCGACACGGAAATGGGCGACCTGCAGCGCGCCATCAACTACGCGCGGCTGGAGGCGATTGATCGCGGCGTGACCACACGCTTGCGCCCGAGCGCCGGCGGCAGCGTGTGGACCGGCGAATTGTCGGTCTACGACAGTACTGGCACACCGGCCAATGTATTGCGGGTTGTTCCAGCGATGAGCAGCGGCGCGACTCTGACGCTACCCTCAGGAGTGACCGCACTGGATTTCAATAATCTGGGCGGTCTGGCGGCGCCGTCGACGGCGGTGGCCATCAGTTACGTGTTGGGCACACAAAGCAGGACGCTGAACGTGTGTCTGAATGGACGAATTCAATTGGGTGGAAGTTGCGGATGAGGGCAGGGAGCACATAGGCACAGGAGGGCATGTCGCTGATCGAGGTGCTGGTCGCGTTGCTGATTCTGACCGTTGGCATATTGGGCGCGGCAGCTGTTCAAGTGAATGCGCTTAAGTACACCGACAGTTCGCGGATGACCAGTCAGGCGAGCTTTATCGCCTACGACATGATGGACCGCATCCGCGCCAACGCCGCCGCCGATTACACGGTGACACCGCCGACCTCGGGCAACCTCAGTGTCGCCCGCGATCAGGATCTCTACGATTTTACCACCAACATCGTCAATTTCGGCGGGCCAACCGCCACCGGCACGATCGCCCGCAATCAGCGGGTGTACACCATCACCATCAACTGGAATGACTCACGGGCCGCGAATGCCACCGGTACCACGCGCAGTTTCGTCCTGACCAGCCGTGCAACGGTCGATCCGGTGGCCACGCCATGAAGCATGATCAGCGGGGGTTCGGCCTGATCGAAATGCTCATCGCGCTAGCGCTTGGGCTGATCATCGTACTGGGGGTGGTGCAGACGTTCCTTGCAGCCAAAAACACTTACGTCAGCCAGAACACCGCCGCTGCGATGCAGGAAGACGCACGTTTTGTCCTGAGCAAGATGATTCAGGAACTGCGCATGGTCGGCATGTTCGGCTGTCTGGGCACGATTACTGACGCGAGCTCGGCGGGGGATTTCAACGCGGCGCAGATCATCCCGATCAGTTGGGACAACAGCAACCTCAAGCTGACTCTGGTTACCGCCGATGTCGGCGGCAGTGGTGGCACGCCGACCTGGACGGTGGTCTCCGATTGCCGCAACAGTGCCACGGCCTATACCGGGTTGCGGGCGGCAGCGAGCGGGCAGATCGCTTTTCCGATCCGCCGCTTGATCTACAGCTTCAGCAACAACCAGATTCTCATGGGCACCGGCAGCGGTACCCCGACCCAACAGGTGCTGGTGAACAATGTCAGTGCGTTCAGCGTCATGTTCGGTCTGGCGACGTCCGCCACTGACGTCGCGGCGTCCTCCTACAGCGCCAACCCCAGTGACCCGGCGCGCATCCGCAGTGTGCGCCTGAGCCTGACCCTCACCGACCCGAACAACCGGGTGGCCAATCAAACCTTCAATGTGGTTGCCGCTTTGCGCAACCGCTTGCAGTGAGGCCGGAATGATGAGGATCACGTTCAACCAGAGGCAAACCCAGCGCGGCATGGTGTTGCTGGTCAGTCTGGTGTTTCTGTTGCTGCTGACCTTGATCGGGCTGTCCTCGATGCAGAGTGCCAACCTGCAGGAGAAAATGGCCGGCAGTGTCAGCCTGCGCAATCAGTCGTTCCAGACCGCCGAGGCAGCGTTGCGCATCGGCGAGAGTGCGGTGCAACTCGACAGTTATTCGCTGGCGGTGTGTGCCAGCGCCACGCAATGTGCGCCGCCAGCGGAGTCTTCTGTGGTCAGTGCGGCGGGGCTCAATTCGACTTCCGGCGTAACGTGGGTCGCAGCCGGTAACGGCTTTTATGGTGTACAGAACATTGGCACCACCCTGACGGCGGTCAACGTGCCGAGCAACACTTCGGCGACGCTGTATCGAGTTACGGCAGTCGGTATCGCCGGTACCTCGCGCAGTGTGGTGGAGAGCGTCTATGCGAAGTATTAAGCGCTGCTGGACGTTATTGACCGGCATGCTGCTGAGCTTGTATCTGGCGGCACCGGCCTACGCGTTCACGCCGTCCGACTCGCCACTGTTGAGCGCTGCAGCGGTGTCGCCCAACGTGATGTTGCTGATCGACGATTCCGGCAGCATGAACAGCATTATTTATGCGCCAGGATTCGATCCCGGCGTCGATCGCACCCCCGCCCGGCAGTGCAACGCGTTGCTCGGACTGTGCCTGAGTTCTACTGCCATCACTGGCGATCCGGTGTTTCTCTCGAACCTGCCGACCTCCGGTTGCTCCGGCGGCGCCTTCGCCTTCTACAACAACAGCGTCGCGCCGCTGTGCCTGAAACTGCCGGATCCGGTGGGTGGCGGCAACACTCGCTACACCGGGGATTACATCGCCTATGTGGTCGGGCTGGCGATCAACAACGGCACCCGTGACTTCACCACCGGGGCGATTCCCAACGACTATCGGATCAACGTGGCGCGCAACGTGTCCACCGCGCTGGTCACCAGCAACCGTACCCTGCGTATGGGCCTGTCGACTTTCAATCCGGTCACCAGTAACAACTCGGGCAATGGCGGATATATCGCGCGATCGATCAGCGACCTGTCACCGGTCTCCGGCAGCGTGACCCAGGCGCAGGCCGACGCCAACTACAACGCGCTGATTTCTTCGATCAACGGTTTGAGCGCCGTGGCCAATACGCCGCTGGCGGAAACCTATTACGAAATCACCCGCTACATGCGTGGCATGGCGCCGTACTACAACAGCACGCCGACGACCTACACCAGCCCGATCCAGTACCGCTGCCAGAAGAACTACGGCGTGGTGATCACCGACGGTCTGCCGACTTACGACCGCACCTTCCCGAGCAATGATCCGCTGGGTGGCAGTCGCCTGCCGAACTGGGACGGTATCAACAATGACGGCAACAACCTCAATGGCGATAACGAGGGTGACACGCTGTATCTGGATGACATTGCCAAATTCGCCTTCGACATCGACATGCGTTCCACGGGGACTGACGCCGCTGGCAAAAGCTGGAATGCCGTGGATTTTCCCAAACAGAACATGAACACCTACACCGTGGGTTTTACCGCCGACAACGACATGCTGTCGGACGCCGCCGCTTACGGGCAGGGCAGGTATTACCAAGCCACCGACAGCGCCGGTCTCAACACCGCGCTGTCCTCGGCGTTGAGCGACATCACTTCCAAGGCCGGTTCCGGCGGCAGCGGGGTCACCAGCGGTACCACGCTGGCCAGTGGCACCAGTTATTTCCAGACCAGCTACGATCCCAAGGACTGGCGCGGGACGATCAAGTCTTTCGGCTTCACCTCGGCCGGCGCGGTGAATACTTCGACAGCCCTGTGGACCACCGATACCACGATCGTGCCGGGCGCGACCGCTCCAACCTATCAATCGTGGAACACCTCCAGTAACGCCGCCGTCACCCTGGCCTATGGCAACTTTTCCGCAGCCCAACAGACGACGCTCAGCCAGAGCCTGCCCACCGGTATCAGCGGCAGCGATCTGGTGGAGTGGAGCAAGGGCACCAACAAGACCGGGCTGAAAGTGCGCAGCGTATTGCTCGGCGACATCATCAACTCGCCGCTGGTGCTGGCCTCGCCCAGCGACAAAACCGCCTCCGACCTTTCGGGTGACACCACCTACACCACGTACCTGACCACCAAAGCGGCGAACATGAATTCGAATCTGGTGGTGAATGCCAACGACGGTTTCGTCAACGTGATCAACTCGGCTAACGGCACCCGGCGTTATGCCTACATGCCGTCCAGCGTGTTGCCGTCGCTGCGGCTGATTGCCGACCCGGCTTACATCAATGGCGTCAGCCACAAGTTTCTGGTGGACGGCCAGGTCGGGGTCTACGACCTTCAGTTCAACAGTGCCTGGAAAACCGTGGCCATCGGCGGTACCGGTGCTGGCGGCAAGACTTTCTATGCGCTGCAACTGTTCGACGCGTCGGCGGGCAATGTGCTCAATGCCCTGTGGGAAGTCAGTGCACCTGCCACGGCTAACACCGCCAACGCATTCAATGATCTGGGTTACGCCTATGCCCGGCCGGAAGTGGCACGCTTGGCCGATGGTCGCTGGGCGGCATTCATTGCCAATGGTTATGGCAGCAACTCCGGGGTGGCGGCGTTGTATGTTCTGGATGTGCGTGACGGTTCGTTGATCAAGAAGATCGTGATCGACAGCACCGAAACCACCAATGGCCTGTCGTCGGTGAAGCTCAAGGTCAATTCGTCGAACGTGGTGCAGGCCGCTTACGGCGGTGACCTGAAAGGTCGCTTGTGGAAGTTCGATCTGAGCGCGACATCGACTGACAGTTGGGGTGTAGCGTTTTCCGGTAAACCGTTGTTCACCACGGCAGGCGGGGCGACTCAGCCGATCACCGCGCAGCCGCTGCTGGCGGACAATTCGCTGGGGGGCAAACAGATCTTCGTCGGCACCGGCAAATTCAACGAGACCGCCGACAAGACCAACAAGGATTTGCAGGCGTTCTACTCGGTGTGGGATGCCGATGGCGGTTCCGGGCAGTTGACCGTCAGCAGTTTGCAGGCGCAAGCAGTGACCGGGGTGTTCTCCGGCAGCACCGGGCAGTTCATCACCACCAGCCAGAACGACACGACCTATCCGGGGGAGAAGGGCTGGTACCTGCCGTTGGTGTACAACAACGTGCTGACCGGCGAGCGGGTGATCAATCAGGCCAGTCTGGTGCTCGGACGCATCGTGTTTACCACCGCCAGTGTCGACACCACCGACCCGTGTGCCAGTTTCGGCACCGGCAAACTGGTCGAACTCGATGCGTTCAGCGGTAAGATGCTCAACTACGCGGTGCTCGACACCAACGCCGATGGCGTGGTCGACAGCAACGACACGATTTCCAGCGGCGTGGTGTTCACCGGCGGGATCCCCACCCTGAACGCCATCGTCAATGGCGCGACGCGCAAGATCGTCAACGATTCCAGTGGCACCGTCACCACACTGGTGGAAAAATCCGGCGGCGGCAGCCGTCGTATCATGTGGCGACAAATACAGTAAGTGAGAGTTTGAGGCATGCGCAGATTCAACCGAGGTTTCACCCTGATCGAAATCATGATCGTGATTGCGATCATCGGGATCATCATCACCATCGCCGCACCGAGCTACACCGAATACCTGAAAAAGGGCCGGCGCGCCGAAGTGGTGTCGCTGCTCTCGGAGCAGGCGCAGAGCCTCGAACGCTTCTATACCAAAAACAACGTCTACACCGGCATCACTGGTCTGAGCACGGGCAATGATTTCTACACCATCACCCCGACGATCGCTGATCAGACCTTCCTGCTGACCGCCACACGCAAGGCTGGCACTGCCATGGCCACCGACAAGTGCGGGGACTTCACCCTGTCCAACACCGGCGTCAGAAGCATGAACAACGCTACCACCGGGCTGACCACCAAGGATTGCTGGGGCCGCTGAGGTACCTTCTTAAGGGCGTCTTTTTGCGCCCACTGTCTTTTTTACGGTTGGATCAAACATGACCAGGCAACAGCAAGTGGTGATTGTCGGTGGCGGGGTGATTGGCCTGCTGACCGCCTACAACCTCGCCTCCGAAGTGCGCAGCGTGGTGCTGCTGGATCGCTCGAACGTCGGCCAGGAATCGTCCTGGGCCGGCGGCGGTATCGTTTCACCGCTGTACCCGTGGCGCTACAGCCCGGCAGTCACCGCGCTGGCGCATTGGTCGCAGGATTTTTATCCACAGCTGGGCGAGCGGCTGTTTGCCGATGCCGGGGTTGATCCCGAAGTGCACACCACCGGCCTGTATTGGCTGGATCTGGAGGATGAAGCCGAGGCGCTGGCTTGGGCCGAGCGGGAAAACCGTCCGCTGCGGGCTGTTGATATCTCGGCGGCGCACGACGCAGTGCCGGTGTTGGGCGGCGGGTTCTCCCGGGCGATCTACATGGCCGATGTGGCCAATGTGCGTAACCCGCGTCTGGTCAAATCATTGAAAGCCGCTTTGCTGGCGCTGCCGAACGTGACGATTCACGAGCAATGCGAAGTCAGCGGGTTTGTTCGCGAAGGCGAGCGGGTGGTTGGCGTCGAGACGTCCAAAGGCGTGATCAGTGGCGATCAGGTGGTGCTGACGGCCGGGGCATGGAGCGGTGATCTGCTCAAGACGCTGGACCTGATGCTGCCGGTGGAGCCGGTCAAGGGCCAGATGATTCTCTACAAATGCGCAGCGGATTTCCTGTCGAGCATGGTGCTGGCCAAGGGGCGTTATGCGATTCCGCGTCGCGACGGGCACATTCTGATCGGCAGTACGCTGGAGCACGAAGGCTACGACAAGACGCCGACCGATGTCGCGTTGCAGAGCCTCAAGGCTTCGGCCGTCGAGCTGCTGCCGGCGCTGGCGGAGGCCGAAGTGGTGGGGCACTGGGCCGGTTTGCGCCCGGGCTCGCCTGAGGGAATCCCGTATATCGGCCGCGTGCCGGGGTTTGAGGGGGTGTGGCTGAACTGCGGGCATTACCGCAATGGCCTGGTGCTGGCGCCGGCGTCGTGTCAGTTGTTTGCCGATATGATGTTGGGGCGTGCGCCGATTATCGATCCGGCGCCGTATGCGCCTGCAGGTCGCATTTAGTCAGATATTTCTCTGTAGCCTGGCAGATCGCTTTCGCGAGCAGGCTCGCTCCCACAGTTGATCTTTGTCGATCACAAAATCCAATGTGGGAGCGGGCTTGCTCGCGAAGGGGCCCTCAATCCAGACCGAGTTTCTTCAGCCGATAACGCATCGACCTGAACGACAAACTCAAGCGCTGCGCCGCCGCCGTGCGATTCCAGCGCGTTTCCTCCAGCGCCTGCAGGATCAGCTTGCGCTCGACGTTCTCCAGATAATCCTCAAGGTTGTCGATTTGCGTCAGGTCGGCAATACCGTCCTCGACTGCGCAATTGCCTTCGCTCAAGCGCAAATCCGCAGCCTCGATCACCTGGTTTTCGCACAGCGTGTGCGCGCGTTCGAGGACATTCTCCAGTTCTCGCACATTTCCGGGAAAACGATAACGCTTCAGTGCTTCAAGCGCTTGCGGGTGCAATTGGGCTGCCGGCTGGCCACTGTTGCTGGCCAGACGCTGGAGCATGTGCGTGGCCAGCACTTCGATGTCGTCGCGCCGTTCGCGCAGGGACGGCACGCGCAGTTCGATCACATTCAAGCGGTAATACAGGTCCTGGCGAAAGCGCCCGGCGGCGACTTCCGCTTCCAGGTCTTTGTGTGTGGCGCACAGAATGCGCACATCGACCACGGTTTCTTGCTGGCCGCCGACGCTGCGCACGGCTTTTTCCTGAATCGCCCGCAGCAGCTTGACTTGCATCGACAGCGGCAGATCCGCCACTTCATCGAGAAACAGGGTGCCGCCGTGCGCGGCCTGAAACAGCCCCGGTTTGTCGTCCACCGCGCCGGTAAAGCTGCCTTTGCGATGGCCAAAAAATTCGCTCTCCATCAGCTCTGAAGGGATCGCCCCGCAGTTGACCGGTACAAACGGCTGTTGCGCGCGCGGCCCTTGTTCGTGGATCAACCGCGCGACCAGTTCTTTGCCGCTGCCCGATTCGCCGCTGATGTAGACCGGGGCCTGACTGCGCGCCAATTTGTCGATCTGTTTGCGCAGGTCGCGCATGGGCTGCGAGTCGCCGAGCAGGCGCCGATCTATCGACGATGCGACGCCACCCGCCGCTGGCATGCGCAACGCGGTGCTGACCAGTTCGCGCAGGCGCGTGAGATCAACCGGTTTGGTGAGGAAGTCGAAGGCTCCGGCTTTCAGCGCATTGATCGCGGTTTCCAGGCTGCCATAGGCGGTGATCATCGCCACCGGCAGTTGTGGATGACGTTGCTGGATGTGCTGCACCAGGTCCAGCCCCGTGCCGTCGGGCAGGCGCATGTCGGTCAGGCACAGGTCGAACGCATTGCGTTGCAACAGCGCCTGGGCTTCGCCGAGGTTGCGAGCGCTGAAAGTGTCGAGTTTCATCCGTCCCAGGGTGATTTCCAGGAGTTCGCGGATATCCGGTTCGTCGTCGACGATGAGGATTTTTTGCCGTGGGCTCGTGTTCAACTTTGTTTCCGTCCGTGAGCAAAGGTGATGCGAAAGCAGCCGCCGCCTTGGCGTGGTTTGAAGTCTAGGCGCGCCTGGTTGCTTTCGCACAGCTCACGGGACAGATAAAGCCCAAGGCCGGTGCCTTGGCTGCTGGTGGTGAAGAACGGTTCGAACAGATGCGCCTGCTGATCGGACGGGACACCGGGGCCGTTGTCCTGTACTTCGAGCACCGCCAGCTGGCTGTCGGGGTCGACGAACAGCGCCAGCCAGACTTCGGCCTGCTGGTGCAGCAGGGCGCTGTGCCGCCAGCCGTTGCGTAACAGATTGTCGAGAATCTGCGTGAGCTGGTCGGGATCCATCAACGTGATGAAGTCCCCGGAATTGATCCGCAAATGAATCGACTGGCGCTCGCTCGCCTGCTCGCGGCTCTCGGCAACAAAGTGTTCCAGCCACGGTTTGAGATCCAGCCGTTGCGGAGCGCTTTGCTGGCGGCGCGACAGTTGCAGGACGTTTTCGATGACTCGGTTCATGCGCTGGGAGTGGTCTTGAATGATCTGCGTCAGACGCCGATCGGCGCTATCGAGTTCCTCGGACTCCGCCAATAGCTGCGCGGCATGACTGATGGCGCCCAGTGGATTGCGGATTTCATGGGAGATGCCGGCAGTCAGACGCCCCAGTGCGGCGAGTTTGAGCTGCTGGGCTTGCTGAGCGATTTGCGCCAGATCTTCGAGGAACACCAGGGTTTGCTGGTTGGGACTCTGGTCGAGGGCGATGAAGCTGGGTTGCAGTTCCAGGCCGTTGCCGGGGATCTTCAGGCTCTGCGGGCGCAGGGTCGGGTTGCTCAGCCACAGCTGCAGACGCTCGACTAATGCCGGCGAGTAGTCGCTGATCAAATGCCCTTCAAGATGCGACTGGGCCAACAGATTTTTCGCGCTGTGATTGGCCAGCTGTACCCGGCGCTGTTCGTCGAGCACCAGGATGCCGGTGCGCATGCGTTGCAGAATCAGGGCGTTGAGGGCTTCAAGACTGGTGACTTCGCTGGCACGCTGTTCGGCGAGATTTTCGCTGACTTCCAGACGCCGGATCAGGCCCTGGACCAGCAACGACGCGGCAAAACACAAAGCGCCGAGGGTCCCGGCTTGCAGATAGTCATTGGCGCTCAGGGGGTGACTGAAGCCCAGCAGAAAGCTGGAGCCGACAATGCCGAGTGCGCCGATGGCGGCAATCAGCAGGCCGATGCGCCGGCGCAGCAGGGTGTTGGCGATCGCCACCGAGACAATCAACAGGTTGCCGATGGCGCTGGCCACGCCGCCCGCCGCGTAGAACAGGCCGCACAGCAACAGCACATCGACCAAGGCCAGGGTGAACAACTGCGCCGGGCGGCGGGTGTTCTCCAGGAACACCACCAGCAGAATGTTCAGCACCAGATACAACCAACTGCCGCTGCGCAGCAGATCGTCGTCGGCTGACGTCAGCAGGCGGTTGTCCATGTTGCTGGAGATCAGCAGCACCAGCGTGATGCCGACGCTCAAACGGTAGAGATGATACAGGCGCAGCAGGCGCTGCGCCTGTTTACGGTCGGCGTTGGCGACCTCAGCGATCACTGGCACCCGGGCCTTGCTCAAGGTGAGCCTGGCTGCAATACCATTGTTGCTGAAGGTTCAGCGCGCGGTCGCGGGGCAGGTGCACGCCGCAGTGAGCGCAGCGCACCATCGGCGCGGCGTCTTGCTCGCGGGGCGATTGGGCAGACGAGGCGGGCGCCTTGAATTTGCGCCACAGCCATACCGCAGCGAAAATCAGGACAATCCAGAACAGTAAACGAAGCATGATGGGCGGCTTTTCGGCTAATGATTCGGCAGTTTAGCCAAGGCGCCGGCAAGCGCACAGACTATTAATGCGCAGCCATGAAAAAGGGAGATCCGCAGATCTCCCTTTTTTGTAACGCCCGGTGTGATCAGTCGAACACGCCGAAGGTCATGTAGCTGAACCACGAACGGTCATCGTTGTTGCCTTCAGCCTCGTGATGTTCTTCCTCGATCACGTCACCGTTTTCGTCTTTAGGCTTGAGCTCGTTCGGGATTGCGTCTTTCGCGTCCTGGAACTGCTTCTGCACGTCCTGGTTGGCGCGGGTTTCTCCCGGCGGCAGCGGTGGACGCGATTCGATCAGGCCCAGCGTCGCCTTGCTCAGGAACGAACGGTTGTCGGCTTCGGCGACCGATGGCACGAACTGACCGTCCTGCAGGCTTGGGTGGTTCGGGTAGTTGAGCTTCAGGGTTTCCAGACTGGTGGCGGCCAGATCGTCCAGGTGCAGACGCTGGTAAGCCTCGGTCATCACCGCCAGGCCGTCGCCGACCGATGGGGTTTCCTGGAAGTTTTCCACTACATAACGGCCACGGTTGGCGGCGGCGACGTAGGCCTGACGAGTCAGGTAGTAGTCGGCTACGTGGATTTCGTAGGCCGCCAGCAGGTTGCGCAGGTAGATCATGCGCTGCTTGGCGTCCGGCGCGTAGCGGCTGTTCGGGTAGCGGCTGGTCAGCTGTGCGAACTCGTTGTACGAGTCGCGGGCAGCGCCGGGGTCACGCTTGGTCATGTCCAGCGGCAGGAAGCGCGCCAGCAGGCCGACGTCCTGGTCGAAAGAGGTCAGACCTTTCAAGTAGTACGCGTAATCCACGTTCGGATGCTGCGGATGCAAACGAATGAAACGCTCGGCGGCGGACTTTGCAGCTTCCGGCTCGGCGTTCTTGTAGTTGGCGTAGATCAACTCCAGCTGTGCCTGATCGGCGTAGCGACCGAACGGATAACGCGACTCCAGGGCCTTCAGCTTGGCTGTGGCGCTGGTGTAGCTGTTGTTGTCCAGGTCAGTCTGAGCCTGCTGATACAGCTCGGCTTCGCTGAGGTTTTCGTCTACGACTTCCTTCGATGAGCAAGCAGCGGTCAATGCGAGGATGGCGATCAGCAGCAGGTGTTTCACTTGCATGGCGGCTTGCGTCCCTATGACGGCCGCTGTCTTGGGCGGGGCCGTCCTGTTATGATGAGCGCCCCGTTGAAAAGCCTCGGGGCAAAAGACGCCGTATTTAACCACAAGCGCGCAGCCGAAACCAAAGGCTGTGCCGACGCCAGTCAGAGCATGTCCGATAAAATTGAACTTCGCGCAGAGGTGCCGTCCGATTTGGGCGGCCAACGCCTCGATCAAGTCGCCGCCCAACTCTTCGCTGAGCACTCACGCTCGCGCCTTTCCGCCTGGATCAAAGAAGGTCGCCTGACTGTGGACGGGGCGGTCATCCGCCCGCGCGACATCGTGCATGGCGGTGCCATTCTTGAGCTGACTGCCGAGCAGGAAGCCCAGGGCGAGTGGATCGCCCAGGACATCGAGCTCGACATCGTTTATGAAGACGACGACATCCTGGTGATCAACAAGCCTGCGGGCCTGGTGGTGCACCCGGCTGCCGGCCACGCTGATGGCACCTTGCTCAATGCCTTGCTGCACCACGTGCCGGACATCATCAATGTCCCGCGCGCCGGTATCGTGCACCGCCTGGACAAGGACACCACCGGTCTGATGGTGGTGGCCAAGACCATTCAGGCGCAGACCAAGCTCGTTGCCCAGTTGCAAAGCCGCAGTGTCAGCCGGATCTACGAGTGCATCGTTATCGGTGTCGTGACCGCCGGGGGCAAGATCAACGCCCCGATCGGCCGTCATGGTCAGCAGCGCCAGCGCATGGCAGTGATGGAAGGCGGCAAGCCGGCCGTCAGTCATTACCGCGTGCTGGAGCGTTTCCGGTCCCACACGCATGTGCGGGTCAAACTGGAAACCGGCCGGACCCACCAGATTCGTGTGCACATGTCGCACATCAACTTCCCGTTGGTCGGCGACCCGGCGTACGGCGGTCGTTTCCGCATTCCGCCTGCCGCGAACCCGACCATGGTCGAGTCGCTCAAGCACTTCCCGCGTCAGGCCCTGCACGCGCGCTTCCTTGAGCTGGATCATCCGACCACCGGTGAGCGCATGAGCTGGGAATCGCCGCTGCCGGAAGACTTCGTCTGGCTGCTGACCCTGCTCAAGCAGGATCGCGAGGCATTCGTCGGATGAACTGGCTGACGCCGGACTGGCCTGCGCCGGCCAGCGTCAGGGCCTGTGTCACCACCCGCGAGGGGGGTGTCAGCGAGGCGCCGTTCGACAGCCTCAATCTGGGTGATCATGTCGATGATAGCCCGGAAGCAGTCGCCGAGAATCGTCGGCGTCTGACCGAACACTTCTCGATAAAGCCTGCCTGGTTGCAGCAAGTACACGGGACTGCCGTGGCTCATGCTGATCCGGGCGTGGTTGCCACCGCCGATGCCAGTTGGACGGCGACTCCCGGGATTGCCTGCACGGCGATGACCGCAGATTGCCTGCCGGCGTTGTTCTGCAACCGTGCCGGTACTCGCGTCGCGGCGGCTCACGCTGGTTGGCGCGGTTTGGCGGCGGGCGTACTGGAAGCCACTCTCGATCATCTCGACACCGCTGCGGCGGACGTACTGGTCTGGCTCGGTCCGGCCATTGGCCCGAAGGCCTTTGAAGTCGGCCCGGAAGTCCGCGAAGTCTTCGTCAATCAATTGCCGGAAGCGGCATCCGCCTTCGCCCCCAGCCACAATGCTGGCAAGTTCATGGCTGACATCTATCTGCTGGCGCGCCTGCGCCTGGCTGAACGCGGTGTCACTGCGGTTTATGGCGGCGGTTTCTGCACCGTGACCGACCCGCGCTTCTTTTCTTACCGCCGTGCGTCGCGCACTGGCCGTTTCGCCTCCCTTGTCTGGCTCACCCGCTAGACTTGCCTGACCTGAATCAACTCGCTGACGCTTGAATCTCCCAGAATCGACCGCATCTACAGTGGTATCTGGCAGGTTTCTTTATTCAGGATGGTTTTTAGGTCCGGCCTGCTCAAAAGGAAGGTGACCCATGCGTATAGACCGTTTAACCAGCAAATTACAGTTGGCGTTGTCCGACGCCCAATCCCTGGCCGTTGGCCACGATCATCCGGCCATCGAGCCGGCGCACTTGATGCAGGCCATGCTTGAACAGCAGGGTGGTTCGATCAAACCCCTGTTGATGCAAGTCGGCTTCGACGTCAACAGCCTGCGTAAAGAGCTGACCAAAGAGCTCGATCAATTACCGAAAATCCAGAACCCGACCGGCGACGTCAACATGTCGCAGGATCTGGCGCGTCTGCTCAATCAGGCGGATCGTCTGGCCCAGCAGAAGGGCGACCAGTTCATTTCCAGCGAGCTGGTGCTGCTCGCCGCGATGGACGAGAACAGCAAACTCGGCAAATTGCTGCTCGGCCAGGGCGTGAGCAAAAAAGCCCTGGAAAACGCGATCAACAACCTGCGCGGTGGTGAGGCGGTAAATGACGCCAACCACGAAGAGTCGCGTCAGGCGCTGGACAAATACACCGTCGACCTGACCAAGCGCGCCGAAGACGGCAAGCTCGATCCGGTGATCGGCCGTGACGACGAAATTCGCCGCACTATTCAGGTTCTGCAGCGTCGCACCAAGAACAACCCGGTGCTGATCGGTGAACCTGGCGTGGGTAAAACCGCGATTGCCGAAGGTCTGGCCCAGCGCATTATCAACGGCGAAGTGCCGGACGGCCTGAAGGGCAAACGTCTGCTGTCGCTGGACATGGGCGCGCTGATTGCCGGTGCCAAGTATCGCGGTGAGTTCGAGGAACGCCTGAAAGCGCTGCTCAACGAACTGTCGAAGCAGGAAGGGCAGATCATTCTGTTCATCGACGAGCTGCACACCATGGTCGGCGCCGGTAAGGGCGAAGGCTCGATGGATGCCGGCAACATGCTCAAACCGGCACTGGCGCGCGGTGAGCTGCACTGCGTCGGCGCTACCACGCTCAACGAGTATCGCCAATATATAGAGAAGGATGCGGCCCTCGAACGGCGTTTCCAGAAAGTCCTGGTGGACGAGCCGAGCGAAGAAGACACCATCGCCATTCTGCGTGGCCTCAAAGAGCGTTATGAGGTTCACCATAAAGTGGCGATCACCGACGGCGCGATCATCGCCGCGGCCAAGCTCAGCCATCGTTACATCACGGATCGGCAGTTGCCGGACAAGGCCATCGACCTGATCGACGAGGCCGCCAGCCGTATCCGCATGGAGATCGACTCCAAGCCGGAAGTGCTGGATCGTCTGGAGCGTCGCCTGATTCAGCTCAAGGTTGAATCTCAGGCCCTGAAGAAAGAAAGCGATGAAGCGGCGATGAAACGCCTGGAAAAACTCCAGGAAGAAATCGTCCGCCTCGAGCGTGAATATTCGGATCTGGAAGAAATCTGGAACTCGGAAAAAGCCGAGGTGCAGGGTTCGGCGCAGATTCAGCAGAAGATCGAGCAGTCGCGTCAGGAGCTGGAAGCGGCGCGCCGTAAAGGCGACCTCAACCGCATGGCCGAATTGCAGTACGGGGTGATCCCGGATCTGGAGCGCAGCCTGCAAATGGTCGACCAGCACGGCAAGAGCGAAAACCAGTTGCTGCGCAGCAAGGTGACCGAAGAGGAAATCGCCGAAGTCGTTTCGAAGTGGACCGGTATTCCGGTGTCGAAAATGCTCGAAGGCGAGCGCGACAAGCTGATGAAGATGGAAAGCCTGTTGCATCAGCGTGTGATTGGTCAGGACGAGGCGGTGGTCGCGGTCGCCAACGCGGTACGGCGCTCGCGTGCCGGACTGGCGGATCCGAATCGTCCGAGCGGCTCGTTCATGTTCCTCGGCCCGACCGGTGTCGGTAAAACCGAGCTGTGCAAGGCGCTGGCCGAATTCCTCTTTGATACCGAAGAGGCGATGGTGCGGATCGACATGTCCGAGTTCATGGAGAAACATTCCGTGGCACGGCTGATCGGTGCGCCACCAGGCTACGTGGGTTACGAGGAGGGTGGTTACCTGACCGAAGCGGTACGCCGCAAGCCTTACTCGGTGATCCTGCTGGACGAGGTCGAGAAGGCACATCCGGATGTGTTCAACATCCTGCTGCAGGTGCTGGAGGATGGGCGTCTGACCGACAGTCACGGACGCACGGTGGATTTCCGCAATACCGTGATCGTCATGACCTCGAACCTCGGTTCGTCGCAGATCCAGGAACTGGTCGGTGATCGTGAGGCCCAGCGTGCAGCGGTGATGGACGCGCTGACGTCGCACTTCCGTCCCGAGTTCATCAACCGGGTCGACGAAGTGGTGATCTTCGAGCCACTGGCGCGGGATCAGATCGCGGGGATTACCGAGATCCAGTTGGGCCGTCTGCGCAGTCGTCTGGCCGAGCGCGAGCTGAAGCTGGAACTGAGTCCGGAAGCGATGGACAAGCTGATTGCCGTGGGTTACGACCCGGTGTATGGCGCACGTCCACTCAAACGTGCGATCCAGCGCTGGATCGAAAACCCGTTGGCGCAGTTGATCCTGTCGGGGCATTTCCTGCCGGGCGATACGGCAACCGGCAAGGTCGTGAACGACGAAATCGTTTTCGACTGAGCGGCAACGCCAATGAAATAAGGAAGGCCTCGCTTTGCGAGGCCTTTTTTTCGTTAGGCTGTTGAACTCTAAGGAAAAGGCTTGTAAAGTGCGCCCCGCAGTCAGTCACCCGCAGCATCTCAGCTCACTGAGCTGAAATCTGAAATAAGTTGCAAATCATTAACTTGAAAGCGATTTAGGGGGTTGACAGAGGTGTTCTAGGTTGTAGAATAGCGCGCCTCAGACACACGAACGCAGCGATGCGAACGGAAGTCTAAGAGCTGTAAGTTTCACCGTTGTAAATTGAAATATGTAGTTCCGTGATAGCTCAGTCGGTAGAGCAAATGACTGTTAATCATTGGGTCCCAGGTTCGAGTCCTGGTCACGGAGCCAATTTCAAACCGGGGTATAGCGCAGTCCGGTAGCGCGCCTGCTTTGGGAGCAGGATGTCAGGAGTTCGAATCCCCTTACCCCGACCATTTTTGGGTCGTTAGCTCAGTTGGTAGAGCAGTTGGCTTTTAACCAATTGGTCGTAGGTTCGAATCCCACACGACCCACCATTTTTGAAACCAGGTAACACTGGGATCGAATCTTAAGATCAGAGGCCAAAAGCGCTGATCGAAGAAGGCGATCTTTGAAAGGTCGCCTTTTTTTTACCGGGGTATAGCGCAGTCCGGTAGCGCGCCTGCTTTGGGAGCAGGATGTCAGGAGTTCGAATCCCCTTACCCCGACCATATTAAAAATCCTCGTATCGAAAGATACGGGGATTTTTTTTGTCCTCGCGTCAGACAATTCCTTTCAAGTCATCGTACAACTTGCCGATAGCCCGCTAACGAGAGGGGCTGCCACTGTTCGCCCCTTCAATCTGGCCAATACAAGAATAAGGGCGTTCGTCATGTTGCTTCGTCAGTTGAATATTGCTCCACGTGCCGCGCTGGGTTTTGCCCTGATCGCGGTCCTGGTGGCGCTGCTTGGGGTATTCGCCTTGGGGCAGATGTCGAGCATCCGTGACAGTGAGGTCGCGGTCGAGAGCCAGTGGTTGCCGAGCATTCGCGGCGGTGACGAGATTCGCGAGCTGATGTTGCGGATCCGCACGATTTCCCTGCGCATGGCGCTTGATCAGGATCCGCAGAACGTCGCGACTTACCGCAGCCAGATGGATACCCGCGACAAGGAGCTGAGCGAGAAGATCGCCGCCTACGACAAACTGGTCACCACGGCGGAAGGCCAGCAGCTCTATGACCAGTTCAAAAAAACCTTCGCCGCGTATCGCACCGGCATCGCGCAATCCTTCACCCTGGCCGATCAAGGCCAGCGTGACGAGCTGACCAAACTGTTGCTGGTTGATATGAAGACCGTGGTCGACGGCTCCGGCAAGCAGCTCAATGACCTGGCGGATCTGTTCGCCAAACAGGTTGCTGCGGAGAGCCAGAAATCCGCTGACCACTACCAGACCTCACGCACCATCGTCAGTCTGTTCATCGCGCTGGCGGCGCTGGCCACGGTGGCGCTGGCGATGTTGCTCACCCGCAGCATCGTCCGTCCGCTGAGCACCGCCGTCAGCGCTGCCGAAAGTGTGGCCGGGGGCGACCTGACCCGACCGATCGAAACCCACGGTAACGATGAAGTCAGCCGTTTGCTCAAGGCGCTGGCAACCATGCAGCAGAACCTGCGGGAAACGCTGCAAGGCATCAGCGGTTCGGCCACGCAACTGGCGACCGCTGCCGATGAGCTCAACGCGGTGACGCTCGACAGCACACAAGGCATGCAGCAGCAGAACAACGAAATCGAACAGGCCGCCACGGCGGTCAATGAAATGACCACGGCGGTTGAAGAAGTCGCGCGCAACGCGGTGTCGACGTCCGATGCCACCCGCCAATCCAGTGAGTCGGCGCAACTGGGGCAGGCGCGGGTCAGTGACACCGCATCGGCGATCAATGCGCTGGCCAGCGATGTGCAGCACACCGGCGAATTGGTGCAATCGCTGGCCAACCAGTCGCAAGACATCGGCAAAGTGCTGGATGTGATCCGTGCGATTGCCGAGCAGACCAACCTGCTTGCGCTCAACGCGGCCATTGAGGCAGCACGCGCAGGGGAGAGCGGACGCGGTTTTGCGGTGGTTGCCGATGAGGTGCGGGCGCTGGCCTATCGCACTCAGCAATCGACGCAGGAGATCGAGCAGATGGTGCAGGGCATGCGCACCGGTTCAAGCCTGGCGCTGGATTCGATGCAGGCCAGCGCTGCGCGGGCCACGACCACGCTGGCGTTGGCCGAGCGCGCCGGGGAGGCGCTGGAAACCATCACCGCGTCAGTGCATGAGATTCATGAGCGCAATCTGGTGATCGCCAGTGCGGCGGAGGAGCAGGCGCAAGTTGCGCGGGAAGTGGATCGTAATCTGGTGAATATTCGCGACCTGTCGGTGCTTTCGGCAGCGGGAGCCGATCAGACCAGCGCGTCGAGTCACCAACTGTCGCAACTGGCCAACGCGCTGCAAGGCATGGTGCGGCGCTTCCAGCTCTGATGTGCAGAGATCGATTGCTGGATTTTTGAGCTGCGCAAAACAGTGTGGGAGCGGGCTTGCTCGCGAAAGCGGTGTATCAGTCGACATGAATGTTGAATGACACGACCTCTTCGCGAGCAAGCCCGCTCCCACAGTTTTAGATCAATGCAGCTTCAAGCGTGGCTCGGTGCCGCGGCCGATCTTGCTGCCCAGCATCAGCATCGCCGTGCGGAACGGTCCGTACAGTGCCATCTGGTGCATGCGGTACAGCGACACGTAAAACATCCGCGCCAGCCAGCCCTCCAGCATCACACTGCCGGTCAGGTTACCCATCAAGTTACCCACAGCCGAAAAACGCGACAGCGAAATCAGCGAGCCGTAGTCGGTGTACTTGTACTCCGGCAGGGTTTTGCCTTCGATACGCAGCTTCAGCGACTTGGCCAGCAACGACGCCTGTTGGTGCGCGGCTTGCGCACGCGGCGGCACGTTGCGATCCGAACCCGGTTGCGGGCAGGCGGCGCAGTCACCGAAGGCGAAAATGTTTTCGTCGCGGGTGGTCTGCAACGTCGGCAGCACTTGCAGTTGATTGATACGGTTGGTTTCCAGACCGTCGATGTCCTTGAGGAAACCCGGCGCGCGAATCCCGGCAGCCCAGACTTTCAGGCTGGCCTTGATCACGTTGCCATCGGCGGTGATCAGGCTGTCGGCGGTCACTTCGCTGACCGAAGCGTTGGTCATCACGTTGACCCCGAGTTTCTCCAGAGTCTTGTGCACCGGGCTGCTGATGCGCTCCGGCAGGGCTGGCAACACCCGTGGGCCGGCTTCGATCAGGGTGATGTGCATGTTCTCCGGTTTGATCCGGTCGAGGCCGTAAGCGGCCAGTTCATGTGCGGCGTTGTGCAGTTCTGCCGCCAGCTCGACGCCTGTGGCGCCGGCACCAACGATCGCCACGCTGATCTGTTCGATCACATCGGTCTGCCCGGCATGTGCGCGCAGGTAGTGATTGAGCAATTGTTGGTGAAAGCGTTCGGCCTGTTTGCGGGTGTCGAGGAACAGGCAGTGCTGCGCTGCGCCCTGGGTGCCGAAATCGTTGGTGGTGCTGCCGACGCTGATCACCAGCGAGTCGTAGGCTACTTCACGCGCGGGAACCAGCTCTACGCCGTTCTCGTCGTAGGTGGCGGCCAGCTGGATTTTCTTCTGCGCGCGATCAAGCCCGCTCATGCGTCCCAGCTGGAACTCGAAGTGGTTCCATTTCGCCTGGGCAACATAGTTGAGTTCATCCTCGGAAGAGTTCAGCGATCCGGCGGCCACTTCGTGCAGCAGGGGCTTCCAGATGTGCGTGAGGTTTGCGTCGACCAGCATCACACTGGCCGTGCCGCGCTTGCCCAGAGTCTTACCCAGACGGGTAGCCAACTCCAGACCGCCGGCGCCGCCGCCGACAATAACAATACGATGGGACATAGGGATCACTCGCAAGGTTTTTAAAGGAAATCGGTGCAATCACCTTCGCGAGCGCAATGCTGCTCATAGCGTCAGGTAACTGATAAGTCGGCTCAGCAGGCCCAGACCAATGGTCACTGCCAGCACCAGCACCAGGAGCATCCACGGCCGAAAAGGCCGGCGCTCGACACGGTGTTGGGACAGTTGCAGGTACTCTTCGACATGCTTTTGGTCTTCGGGGTTCAGGCGGCTGGTCATAAAGGCCTCGTCAGGTAGACGTTGCTGAATGTGCAGAAGCTACAGCGGTTTTCAACCGGGGTTGAACGCAGCATAGCCGCTGTCCGGAACCGGTTCGACAGACACACCGTCGTCGAGGCGAATGATCCCGCTTTGTAACACCCGCGCGGTTATTCCGCCATGCCCGCGCACCGCTTGAAAGGTGCCGGGGCCAAGGTTGTTTTGCAGGCGCGCGCAGGGCTGGCACCAACCGGTGGTCTCGAATATTGCCTGACCGATGCGAAAGCGCCGACCCTTCAGACTAAACAGATTGATATCGCTGATGACCAGATTGCGCCGCAGGTCTTCAGGCCTCACGGGTTGATCTTTAGGCCGGCCCATCAGCGCGCTGATCACGGCCAGGTGTTCGAACTGAATCAACGTTACTTGCCGCGCGTTGCGCACGCCGGGGCGGGCGTGGTCACCGGTCAATCCGGCTTCGAGCCGTGCCTCGACCGCGTCTAGCTCGATCATCGGGCCGCGAGACTCGGGGCGCACGCCGATCCAGCGTACGCGGCCAGTCTGCGGGACGTCGGCAATCAACTGCTGCAGCGGCGTCACAGGCTGATCCCGACATCGAAGACGATACTGCGACCGAGGTTGCTGCGCAGAAAGTCCGGCGCATCGGGATGGGCGAACAGCACCCGGGCGAAGGTCGGGCCGACCAGCGACAGCGAGCGCCAACCCTGACGCAGATATTCGGTGGGCGGAGGGAAGTGGCTGTTGAGGTCCAGCACCTCGCGCTTGAGGCTGGCGAAGGCAATGATGTCCAGTTCGCCCAGGTCCATGCCGCGTTCCTTGTAGTTGTGCGCTTTTTTGCGCAAGGTCGGCGCCAGTCGCAACAGGAACTCATTGGCCGGGATCCGCCGTGGCTTGGCTTCACGGCGCACCAATTGGCTGAGGGAAAACGCACTGCGCCGGCGTTGCAGTTCGTCGCGCCATTCGTCGTTGAGTCGGCGCCCTTCATCAAGAACGAAGAACACCTCGAAATTGGCGTCGCGAAACAGCACGTCCGGCGGCTCGCCGGCGGGGGCGAACTCATCGACACGGTAGGGAATGTTCAAGCCTTGCAGCAGGCGCTGGCAGACCCAACGCTCACGCTCCCATTTGCGGGCATTGGACAGGAACGCGTTGGCTTGCTCGGCCGCAATGGTCAGCAGGCGTAAGTAATCTGAGTCATCCATAGGCCAAGCTTAGCGTTCAAATGCGACAAGCAGAAAGCTTTGCATCGGCTGATGCCCGGAAGAGGGCGGTGTAGACTCCGATGAAGGAATTAAACCCATGGAGAAGGTAAGGGATTCATGATCGGTGCAGAACTGCTGTCCTCGACGAGCCTGACACTCGGCTGGCTGATTTATCTGCCGGTGCTGCTGTGGGCGGTTGTTCGCGCGCCGTGGGTCGAGTTGTTCAGCGACAGTCGTCGTCAGCATCTGCTGTTCGGCACTGTGTTCGCCTTGTTTCTGCTGTGGATGGTGCGCAGGGATTTCGACACCGGGGTTTCTTATCACTTCATCGGCATGACCGCCGTGACGTTGCTGCTCGACTGGCCGCTGGCGATCATCGGCGGGCTGGTGGCGCAGCTCGGGCTGGTGTTGCTCGGGCGCCAGGATCTGGCGGCGGTCGGGGTCAACGGTACGTTGCTGATCCTGTTGCCGGTGTTGATCACCGAGTGTGTGGCGATGGTGGTCGAGCGCGCCCAGCCGCGTAATCCGTTTGTGTATATCTTCTGTTCCGGGTTCTTTGCCGCAGCGTTGTCCGCATTGCTGTGTCTGACGCTGAGTCTGGGCCTGCTCTGGTACGACGGCCTGTTTGCCATGCCGGAATGGCTGGAAGACTTCATCGGCTACCTGTGGCTGCTGATTTTCCCCGAAGCCTTTATCAACGGCATGGTGATCAGCGCGCTGGTGGTGTTCAGCCCCGAGTGGCTGGAAACCTTCAATCGTACCCGCTACCTTTCGGCGCCGTGGAAGGACGACGACCCCAAGTCTTGATCCACATCAAATCCGTCATCCACGCGGCATTTCATGCTCGGCCAAATTCCTTCAGGAGCAGCGGCATGAGTGTTTACGAGTGGGCGAGGCAGGAGACGCGGCAGAGTCTGGACATGGCGCTGGAGGTGGGCTTCGATCCGGGCCTGAGTTTGCGCGCCTTGCTCAGCGCGGTGGTGCAACAGAGCAAGACGGTGCGCAACGCCGAAGACCTGGCCGACGAGTTGCGCTTTCTCGCGGAAAACCTCGACGACGATCAGGACTACGGCTTCATGCGGCCCTGATCGCGATCAGTGACGCGGGTCGAAATCGCCGGAGAACATTTCGTCTTCGGCATCCGGGGCGACCGGAATCTTGTGCTCTTCGGACGCCCAGGCGCCGAGGTCGATCAGCTTGCAGCGATCGGAGCAGAACGGGCGGAATTTGTTCTCGGGGGTAAATTCCACGGGGGCGCCGCAGGTTGGGCATTCGACGGTTGTAGGGCTCATGACTGGCCTCCGGATAAAGTCAGGTAAAAGTGATGCAGGCGCTCGACTTCGCTGTGCAACCAGGCGAGGTCGCGGTCGTTGACCACCACATCGTCGGCACGGCTCACGCGGTCTTCGCGGCTCGACTGGGCCTTGAGGATCGCCTGGACCTGCTGTTCGCTGGTCTGGTCACGCTGCAAGGTGCGTTCGATCTGCAGTTGTTGCGGGGCATCGATCACCAGAATTCTTTGAGTCATCGCGTACTGCCCGGATTCGATCAGCAACGGTGAAACCAGAATCGCGTAAGGCGATGTTGCCAGCCCCAGATGGTGAGCGATTTCCTCGGCGATCAACGGATGCAGCAGGGCTTCGAGCCAGCGGCGTTCTTCAGGCACTTCAAAGATCAACTTGCGCAGGGCCGCACGGTCCAGCGTGCCATCGGATTGCAGGACGCCGGAACCGAAGTGTTCAGCAATCTTCGCCAGTGCCGGACGCCCCGGCTCGACCACCCAGCGCGCCGCGTGGTCGGCGTCGACCACATGGATCCCGAGATCGATGAAGTGCTGGGCCGCGGCGCTTTTGCCGCTGCCGATGCCGCCGGTCAGGCCGAGAATCCAGGGTTTTTCCACAGGGGTATTCATTTCAAACCGACAAACTGCCAATAGAAGTCGGTTATTTGACCACCCCAGAGCAAGGCAATCCAGCCGGCAATTGCCAGATACGGGCCGAAGGGCATCGGCGTCGAGGTTTTCTGCTCACGCAGACGCAGTAGAACCACCCCGACAATCGCCCCCACCAGCGATGAAAGCAGGATCGTCAGCGGCAGAATCTGCCAGCCGCCCCAGGCCCCGAGCAGCGCCAGCAGCTTGAAATCGCCGTGGCCGATGCCGTCCTTGCCGGTCAGCAGCTTGAACAGCCAGAACACCGACCACAGCGCCATGTAACCGGCCACCGCACCCCACAACGCCGCGTGCAGCGAGACGAACAGCCCGAAACTGTTGACGATCAGCCCCAGCCACAACAACGGCAACACCAGCACATCGGGCAGCAGTTGATGTTCGGTGTCGATCAGGCTCATCGCCAGCAGCCCCCAGGTAAGGACGATCAACAGACCGGCCGGCCAGCCGAAACCCAAATGCCAGGCAACGAATGCCGAAAGCAGGCCGCAGGCCAGTTCGGTCAGGGGATAACGTTTGCTGATGGGCGCGGCACACGCGGAACAGCGCCCTCGCAGAAGCAGATAGCTGAGCAGCGGAATATTTTCCCATGCACGAATCCGGTGGCCGCAGTGCGGGCACTGGGAGTGCGGCAGCATCAGGTTGTAGGTCGGCAGTGGTGTTTCGCTCGGCAGGCCGAGGACGTCCTGCGCCTGCTGGCGCCAATCGCGCTCGAGCATTTTCGGCAGACGCCAGACCAGTACATTGAGAAAACTGCCGACCACCAGACCCAGCAGCAGGGCGGTGCACACAAAGGCCAGCGGATACAGACTGAAGAGTTCGTCGATAGGCATGTCAGATCGCTGAGCCAAGCTGGAAGATCGGCAGGTACATGGCCACGACCAGCCCGCCGACGATGACCCCGAGTACCACCATGACGAACGGCTCCATCAGGCTGGTGAGGTTGTCGACCATGTTATCCACTTCCTCTTCATAAAAACCGGCGACCTTGTCGAGCATGTCATCCAGCGCGCCCGATTCCTCACCGATGGCGGTCATCTGCACCGCCATGTTGGGGAAGACTCCAGTGCTGCGCATTGAGAAATTCAGCTGCATGCCGGTGGCGACGTCCTGACGGATGCGCAGCACCGCGCGTTTGAACACCACGTTACCGGTGGCACCCGCCACCGAATCCAGTGCCTCCACCAGCGGTACGCCAGCGGCAAAGGTAGTCGACAGAGTGCGGGCGAATCGCGCCACCGCCGATTTGTACATCAGCGTGCCCACCAGCGGCAGCTTCAGCAGCCAGGTGTCTTTGCGGTCGCGCAAGGCCTGGGATTTCTTCAGCGCATGGCGGATGCCGAACACCGCCGCGATCAGCGCACCAAGCACGGCCCACCACCATTGCTGCAGGAACTCCGAGATACTGATCACCATCAGGGTGAAGGCCGGCAATTCGGCGCCGAAGCCGGAAAATACCGATTGAAACTGTGGCACCACTTTTACCAGCAGAATCCCGGTGACGACCATTGCCACCAGCACCACGGCGCTGGGGTAGGTCAGGGCTTTCTTGATCTTGGCCTTGAGTGCTTCGCTTTTTTCCTTATAGGTCGCGACCCGCTCAAGCAACGTATCGAGGGCGCCGGATTGCTCGCCGGCATCCACCAGGTTGCAATACAGCTCATCGAAATACTGCGGTTTCTTGCGCAGTGCGGCGGCGAAGCTGTTGCCGGCCGCCACCTCTTGCTTCACCTCGTCTACCAGTTTGCGCATCGCCGGGTTGTCGAAGCCTTCGCCAATGATGTCGAACGACTGCAGCAGCGGTACGCCGGCTTTCATCATGGTTGCCATCTGCCGGGTGAACAGGGCGATGTCCTGGGCCTTGATGCGTTTGCCGAGGCTGAGCAGGGAGGTGGATTTCTTCCGTACCTTGCCCGGATTGATTCCTTGCTTGCGCAGTTGAGCCTTGATCAGCGCGGGGTTCTGCCCGCTCAACTCGCCCGTGACTTTGCTGCCTTTGCGATCCGTGCCTTCCCAGGCGTAGATGCTGATTTTCGCTGCCTTGACCGCCATGTTCAGTCCTTGGTGACCCGGTTGATTTCTTCCAGGCTGGTGATGCCTTGCATGGCCTTGTGCAGGCCGGAGGTGCGCAGGTCGTCGAAGCCGTCGCGACGCATCTGGCTGTCGATTTCCAGCGAATTGCCTTCGGCCATGATCAGCCGTTGCAGGTCAGGAGTGTTTTTCACCACTTCGTAAATCCCCACGCGTCCCTTGTAGCCGCCGTTGCAGAGGTCGCAACCGACCGGCTCATAGATCGTGAAACTGCCGATCTGTTCCGGCGGGAAACCTTCCTTGATCAGTGTTTCGCGGGGGATCTCGATCGGTTTTTTGCAGTGGCTGCACAGCTTGCGCGCCAGGCGCTGGGCGATGATCAGGCTGACCGAGGTGGCGATGTTGAACCCGGGAATGCCCATGTTGTGCAGGCGGGTCAGAGTCTCAGCGGCGCTGTTGGTGTGCAGCGTGGACAGCACCAGGTGGCCGGTCTGCGCGGCCTTGATCGCGATTTCGGCGGTTTCCAGGTCGCGGATTTCCCCGACCATGATCACGTCCGGATCCTGCCGCAGAAACGAACGCAGGGCCTGAGCAAAATCCAGCCCCTGTTTCGGATTGACGTTGACCTGGTTGATGCCTTCCATGTTGATTTCCACCGGGTCTTCGGCGGTGGAAATGTTGATGTCGACGGTGTTGAGAATATTCAGGCCGGTGTACAGCGATACGGTTTTCCCCGAACCCGTTGGCCCGGTTACCAGAATCATCCCTTGGGGCTGCTTGAGCGCGGCCATGTACAGTTCTTTCTGCGCCGGTTCGTAACCCAATGCATCGATGCCGATCTGCGCGCTGGACGGATCGAGGATCCGGATCACCACTTTTTCGCCCCATAGGGTCGGCAAAGTGTTGACCCGGAAGTCGATGGACTTGGTCTTCGACAGGCGCATCTTGATCCGCCCGTCCTGGGGTTTGCGCCGTTCCGAGATGTCGAGGCTAGCCATGACTTTCAGGCGTGCGGCGATTCGCCCGGCCAACTGGATCGGCGGTTTGGCCACCTCGCGCAGGATGCCATCGGTGCGCACCCGCACCCGGAAGGTCTTTTCGTAAGGTTCGAAGTGCAGGTCAGAGGAGCCACTCTTGATCGCGTCGAGCAGCATCTTGTGCACGAAACGCACGACCGGCGCGTCATCGGCGTCGAGTCCGCCGATGGCGTCCTGGCGGCTGTCGTCGACGGACTCGACATCCACGCCGTCGAGATCGACGTCGGCCATTTCTTCGAGGCCGCTGGCGTGGGTGTCGAAGAATTTCTCGATGGCCTCGGTGAGCTTGTCGTCCTCCACCAGAATGGCTTCGGTGCTCAGCCCGGTGCTGAACTGAATGTCATTGATCGCCTGATGATTGCTCGGGTCGGAAATGCCCACGAACAGCTTGTTGCCACGGCGCCACAAGGGCAGGGCGTGATGCTGGCGCACCAGTTTTTCACTGACCAGGCCTTTGGGCTGGGTTTCCTTGTCCAGGCAATTGAGGTCCATGAAGGCCATACCGAAATGCTCGGAAGCGATCTCGGCCACCTGTGAGCTCTTCACCAGTTTGTTCTGCACCAGGTAGCTGACCAGCGACAGCCGATTGCGCTGCGCCTGTTGCCAGGCCTGCTGGGCGCTTTTTTCCGTAAGCAGTTCGGCCTGCACCAATTGCTTGGCCAGACCGCTCAGAGCGATGTCATTCATGGGGATTCCGGATGCTGACAGTTCATGACTTATAGCCTAGTCAAGTGACAGCGCCAAACACGCCCGGTACAGGTGACAAAAAGTGTCAGATAGTGCGGTTACGGGTTGTAGGAAAGCGCGACACGGCACCTTTATGCCGAGCGCATGGGGTCTGCAAGCGGTTGGCACGGCCTATGCTGAGCCCTTTGCAGATCATGAGATTCCGACTCATGCATGGAGAGCCTGTCTATGAACAACCAAAAAGGTTTCACTCTGATCGAGCTGCTGATTGTGGTGGCGATCATCGGGATTCTGGCGACGATTGCCTTGCCGCAATACTCAAAATACCAGGCGCGTTCGAAAGTGACGGCAGGTCTGGCCGAAATCAGTGCGCTGAAGGTGCCGTTCGAGGACACCATTAATCAAGGTACTGACCCTACGCTGACACTGGTGGCGGGGGGCGCTTCAGCCACTACCTCCAACTGCACGCTGGCGGCGTCGGGAACTGCCTCGACCGGTGCCGGCTCGATTACTTGCACATTGGTGAACGCACCGGGTCCGGTATTGGGCAAAACCATCACACTCAGCCGTTCGGGTGCCGCAACAGGCAACACCTCTGGTGTGTGGACCTGCGCCACAACAGTCAATGCTGACTATTCGCCAAAAGGCTGCACCGCCAGCGGCACTTGATGCGATGGTCTGAAGGAAAATGCCCTGCTTTGCGGGGCATTTTTTTGTCTTTTGACGCTGGAAAAAAGCTTCAAGAATTTCAGCGTGTTAGGAACTTTCCGAAAAGCCGCAACTTGCATGTCGATAATGCACTTGTCATGCAAATTGCATGATTCCGAAAATTTGCTTAATTCGTAAATCATTGATTTAAAAGGATTTATTGTCTTTCGAAAAGTTGGCACAGCCTTCGCAATATACCCAGTAACCCTGCTGACAAGACAACCAGCAGACTTTCCAGAAAAACAGGAGTTACTCGTATGAAGAAGTTCGCTATCACTGCCGCTGCTGCTACCGCGCTGACCCTGACCATGGCTTCCGGTGCTTTCGCACAATCCACCCAGGCTACTCAGGCTCCAATGACTCTGGCTGCTGGTGAAATGACCAAGGCTAAAGAAGCTACTTCCGATACCTGGATCACTACCAAAGTCAAAAGCGATCTGGTAACCGAAAAAGGCATTCCTGGTACCGACATCAAAGTCGAAACCAACAAGGGTGTGGTTTCCCTGTCTTCTGACGTCGCTGTCACCGAAGCTCAGAAAACCACCGCTGTGAACATCACCAAGAAAATCAAAGGCGTCAAAGCGGTCTCCGCTGACGGCCTGAAAGCCGAGTAAGGCATGACTTCTCGCCTGGACCGGGAGAAGACGCGACAGACGGGCCGAGCAATACGTCTGCCGCAACTTTAGAGTTCATGCGAACGGTCACACGGATGTGACCATTACGGGCCCCGGCACTTGTGTCGGGGCCTGTTCTATTTTCAGGTGATAAAAAACGAAATGTGGGAGCGGGCTTGCTCGCGAATGCGGTGTGTCAGCAGGCATATTCATTAACTGACCCACCGCATTCGCGAGCAAGCCCGCTCCCACAGGGATATAGGTTTTGGTTCAATTACCGCGCTTGCTGTTGATCTGCCGCAGGCGATTGCCTTCAAAGCGCAGGTATTGATACATGCCGTTGCTCGGGCCGTATGTCCATTCCTCGACCTGAAATTCTTCGCGGCGGTTGGCGCTGCGCTTGTAGCCGAGGACATCGCGGCTCACCGGTTCGCCACACTTCTGCAGTACTTCGCTGGCGCGGTCACCGAGACTGACCAACTGGCTGCCACAACGCAGCGTGTCAGAGGCCAGAGCCGGGCTGGCGGCGAGCACCAGCATCAGCGCAAGCAGCCACTTGTGGTTCATCATTCGGCGTCCAGGTGCATTTGCGTCACCACTCGGCCATCGCTCTCGGCTTCGCCCAGATTGGCATCGATGAAGTACACCCGATCATCGGCCAGTTGACCTTTGTCGACCAGATAGTCCTTGATGCTGCTGGCGCGTTCCTGACCCAGCTGCCGCAGCAGTACATCGCTGGAACTCCAGAACTTGATCACACCATCACGCATTTTCGCCGTGCGTTCTTCCTTGCCCAGATCCTTCCATTCGGCAGGTGGCTGGGTTTTCAGACGGGTGCGGTAGATGCCTTCGAGCAGCGGGCCTTTCTCGCTCTCCGGCACTTGCAGCAGGGACGCTTGCGCCGGCACCTTGTCGCCACGGCGCTGGAGCATCTTGTAGTAGTTGTACTGGTATTCGCGCTCCAGACGCTGCTCGGCAATCAACGGGCCGTCGCTGCTCTGTGCGGCAGTGCCTTCGATTTCCAGACGCAGGGCTGGACGTTCCTTGAGGGCTTGGGACAGTTTATCCAGCGCTGCTTCGGCATCCTTGCTCAAATCGCTTGAGCCCGCAGCAAAGGACACGGTACCGAGGTCTTCGGAGCCGCCACCGTTGATCAGCCCGCCAATCATCTTGAACGGTGCGGCGGCGGCCTTGACGATCAGGTTGCGCAGGGTCTGCCAGACAATCGGCATCACGCTGAACTGCGGGTTGTTGAGGTCGCCGGTCACTGGCAGTTCGATGGAGATCTTGCCATCGACGTCCTTGAGCAGGGCAATCGCCAGTTTCAGCGGCAGGCTCACGGCATCCGGGCTGTCGACTTTCTCGCCGAGTTGCAGTTGCTCGACCACCACTTTGTTTTCAGCCTTCAACTGGCCCTTGGTGATCAGGTAATGCAGGTCGAGGTTGAGCCGGCCCTTGCGGATGCGGTAACCGGCGAACTTGCCGGAATACGGGGTCAGGGTAGTCAGCTCGACGCGTTTGAAACTGGTGGCGATGTCGAGGCTGGCCATCGGGTCGAACGGATTGACCGCACCTTTGATGGTCACCGGGGCATAGCGGTCGACCTTGCCCTTGATGTCGACGCTGGCCGGTTTCGCCTGACGGCTGTCGATGGTGCCGATCTGGCCGTTGAGCTGTTGAACTGCTGTGGCGAAATTCGGCGTCAGGCTGAAATCGGCGAAGTTGGCCGAGCCATCGTTGATTGCAATCGCGCCGATGTGAATGCCCAGTGGTTTGTCTTTACTGGCCGGTTTCGCCGCTGCGGTTTTCGCACCATTGTCGGCGGGCTGCGGGATCAGCAGATCGTCGATGTTGGTGGTGCGGTCATCGTTGATCATGAAACGCACATAGGGCTGGAACAGGTTGACCTTGTCGATCGACAGGCTGTCACCGTGTTGATAGTTGATGCCTTCAACCACCACTTGCTGCCACTTGAGGAAGTCGCGGGTTTTCAGGGTGTCGAGAGTGTGCAGTTGATCGATCTGCGCGCGCCCGGTCACGCCGAGTGCGAGCGGGGCGGTGCTCTTGAGGTTGACCTTGAGGTCGCTGCCGAGCATGCCGCTGCGCAGCTCCAGGCGAATGAACGGATTGATGTAGGACTGCGCGACACGCAGATCGATGTCCTGGGTTTTCACATTGAGCTGGGCGGTGACCGGCGCGAGGTTGACCACGCCGTCGGCGTTGATCTTGCCTTGCTTGCCCAGGCCGCTGTCGAGCCTGACCTTGAAGGGCGAACCGTTGAGGCTGTCGAAATCCTGCAGATCGATATTCAGCGGGGTGACATCGAGTGCCACCGGCGGGTTGGCCGAACGGTCGGCGAGATGCACGGTGTAGTTGCGTAATTGGACGTCTTTGAGCAGCACTTGCCAGGGCTTGCTCGGCGCGACCGGTTCTTTCGGCGAGTCGGCGGCGGCCGGAGTGGTCTTGGGTTCGGCGGCGGCCTTGGCGGCAGGTTTTGATGGCTGACTGGCGAACAGTTTCTGCCAGTCGAGCTGGCCGTCGGCTTCGAGCGCGGCCCAGGTTTCCAGTTTGTTGCTGCGGATCTTGCCGACTACCACTTGCTGTTTGGCCAGGTCCAGCGAGGTTTCGCTGACGTCGAGGCGTTCAAGTTTCGCCAATTGGCGTCCGTCCGGCGCCTTGATCGCGAACGGCGCAATGCTCACCGCGACGTTGTTCAACAGCAGTTCGGTTTCTTTCGACAGATTCAGTTTGTACTCGGTGCTGAGATTCAGCACGCCGTCTTCGAGTACCAGCGGCAGCGCGTCACGCACGTAGGGCCAGAATGATTTCATCTTGCCGTCGGTGACTTTCAAGGTGCCTTCGGAGGTGAACGGGATCAGGCTGAAGTTGCCCTTCCAGTCGATCTGCCCACCGGCCGGGCCGGCGGCGACCAGTGTCATGTCGGCGTTGTCGTCGGGCAGAGTGCTGAGGTTTTTCAGCTCGAAGTCGAGCTTGTCGTAGATGAACTCGATCGGTTCACTCGGACGGGCGTCCTGGAAATGTACATTGCCACCGGCCAGCTGGATGCGATCGATGCGCAGCGGGAACGGCTTGGCATTCGGATCGGCCGGGGTCGGTTCGCTGGCGGGAATCTTGAACAGGCCCAGCAGATTGAGCTGGCCGTCCTTGGCGAAGAGGATTTCGGTCTTGGGCTTGTCCAGCTCGATATCGGCCAGGTGCAGCGCCTTGGTCCACAGGCTGTCGAGTTGCAGGTTGGCGTACAGCCGCTCGAAGCCGACCTGCTCCTTGCCCGGCTCACCGACGACCAAGCCCCATAGGGTGACTTCCAGGCTGAACGGATTGAGTTCGATGCGCTGGATATGCGCCGGCACCGTGGCGTAGTTCGCCAGTTGCTGGTTGGCGATGCGCAGGGCGATGCCCGGCAAAATCAGAAACCCCAGCAGGCTGTAGAGAGCCAGAGCAGTCAGCAAGGCGCCAATCGCGCGAATCAATCCTTTGGGCATGTGCGGCGTCATCTCTGAATCGGAGTGCCTTGGAGTATGGCACGCGATTCTGGTTCCGAAGTACATCGTGGGGGGCAGGATTGTTCAGATTGTTCTGCAGCAACACAAAACCCTGTGGGAGCGAGCCTGCTCGCGAAGGCGTTCTATCAGTCACCCTGTCTGGTGGCTGATACACCGCTTTCGCGAGCAGGCTCGCTCCCACAGTGGGCAGCTGTCAGCCACAGAGGAGGGTTACAACTGCAGGATCAGGGTTTTCAGCGGTGGCTGTTGATCCAGCGACGGGAAGTCCGCGCCCGGAGTCAACACGCTCCATTCGCGGACCGGTCGCCCGGCCTTCTCTGCACAACGCAGGACCTGTTCGCGCCAGTCGTCCATGCTGACTTTTGCCAGGTTGTTGCAGCAGATCAGCACGCCGTTGTCAGCGGTGGTCAGCAGCGCCGGCTTGAGCAGGCTCTGATAGTCGCGCAGCAGGTCGACGGTGCCGAAGGCGCTCTTGGCCCAAGCGGGCGGGTCGAGCAGCACCAGATCGTATTGACGCTGGTCGAGTCGCTGATAGCTCGGCAGTTTCTGCCCGCGCCGCTGGCTGATCGGCAGGCCGGCGAGCTGACGGATCGCCGGGAAGTAATCGGACTGGATGAATTGCATCTCGGGCAATTGCGGGTTGAGCAGACCGTTTTCCCGGCCGACCGCCAGATTGCCCTCGGCGAAATCCAAATTGCACACCTCGCGCGCACCGCCGGCAGCGGCACTCAGGCCGACGCCACAGGTGTAGGCAAACAGGTTGAGCACGCTTTTGCCCTTGGCGTGATCCTTGACCCAGCCACGGGTGTTGCGCAGGTCGAGAAACAGCAGCGGATCCTGCCCGGCATGCCGCCCGCGCACGCGATAGTTCAGGCCCCATTCGTGACCGACCAGATCCGCCAGCGCGGCGGCGTCAGCTTTGTAGACGCTGTCTTCGCGGTCGATCCGCGAGTTGCCCCGGGAGCGGTCGTTGTAGACCAGCAGCGTTTCAAAGCCCAGGGTCTGATTGACCATGGCGTGCAGTTGCAGCAGGTCGTCACGCTCCAGCGTCTGGTGAAAACTTTGCACCAGCAATTGCGGACCGTAGCGGTCGACGGTCAGGCCACCGGCGCCTTCCTGGCTGCCATGAAACAGCCGATAGCAATCGGTGCCCTGGCTGTGCAGCTCAGCGAGCAGATTCTGGCGTTTATCGAGAGCGGCGCGCAGCGCCTGATTCAAGGAAGACATGCGTGCGCCTTGCTGATGAGAATGGGGGCGCGGGAGTTTAGCAGCTTGGCGGGCAATCGAGTTGCGCCCTTCGCGAGCAGGCTCGCTCCCACACAGGATCTATGCTGCAAATCAAATCTCCTGTGGGAGCGAGCCTGCTCGCGAAGCTTTTAGGTCAGCAGTCCCATTCGGCGTTTGGCGCGCTGCACCGAACCGTTGCGCATCGCCCAGCGCAGCATCGGCGCGCTGCGCTTCACGCTGGCTCGGATCAGCTGGCGTTGCAGCGGACTCTGCCGTATGCCGAACATGGCGCTGGCCCAGTCCGGCAGCAGGTCGATGCCGGCCTTCATCATCAGGTCGCCAAACGGACGGGCCAGCACGCTCGGTGCCGGGGCGTCGAGCAGCAGGCGCAGGACTTCGCGGCTGCGGTCATCACAGAGCAGTTGCGGGCGCATGCGTTGCAGATAGTCGGCCACGGCCTGCCGCGATTTCGGCACATTCCGCGCACCCAGACGCTCGGCGACCACGGCGATTTCCGCGTAGTAACGATCCTGATCCGTCCCCGACAATTGCGGGTTGCGGTAACGCAAATGCGCCGCGAGAAAGTGACTGACCTCGGCCACATGCACCCAGGTCAGCAGGTCCGGATCGCTGGCCGAGTAAGGCCGGCCATCCGGCGCAGTGCCGACCACTTGCAGGTGAATGGTGCGCACTTTGTCGATCAGCCATTCGGCGTCGCGGCGCGAGCCGAAGGTGGTGCCGGAGACAAACTGACTGGTGCGGCGCAAACGACCGAGCATGTCCTGACGAAAATTCGAATGATCCCAGACCCCGGCCAGCGCCAGCGGATGCAGGGCTTGCAACAACAACGCGCTGATGCCGCCAATCAGCATGCTGCTGAAGTCGCCATGCACTTGCCAACTGACCGAGTCCGGCCCGAACAGCCCGGGATCGCCCTTGGGATTTTCCAGATCGAGCTGACCGAGGGACAAACCGGTCAGGCTCATGAGTTGGTTTTCGATACGGCTGCGGATGAATTCCATGACAACTCATTGGTGGTGGACGGGCGCGGCCGGGTGACCGCGCCACGGACGTTACTGATTCAGGCGCTTATCGATCAAGCCCTGTACCACGCTCGGATCGGCCAGGGTCGACGTGTCGCCAAGGCTGTCGAGCTCATTGCAGGCAATCTTGCGCAAGATGCGCCGCATGATCTTGCCTGAACGGGTTTTCGGCAAGGCCGGCGCCCACTGGATCAGGTCCGGTTTGGCGAAGCTGCCGATTTCCTTGCTGACGTGGGCCAGCAGTTCCTTCTTCAGCTCGTCGCTCGGCTCGACGCCGTTCATGGGGGTGACGAAGGCGTAGATGCCCTGGCCTTTGACATCGTGCGGGTAACCGACCACGGCGGCTTCGGCGATGCTGTCGTGCAGCACCAGCGCGCTTTCCACTTCGGCGGTGCCGATGCGGTGGCCGGAGACGTTGATCACGTCGTCGATGCGCCCGGTAATCCAGTAATCGCCGTCCTCGTCGCGGCGTGCGCCGTCACCGGTGAAGTAATAGCCGGGGTAGGGTTTGAAATAGGTGTCGACCATTCTTTGCGGATCGCCGTAGACGCTGCGGATCTGCGCCGGCCAACTGGATTTGATCGCCAGCACGCCGCTGCCGGCGCCTTTGATTTCCTTGCCGTGCTCGTCGAGCAGCACCGGTTGCACGCCGAACATCGGCTGCGTGGCGCAACCCGGCTTGATGCGTTGCGCACTGACCAGCGGGCTGAGCATGATGCCGCCGGTTTCGGTCTGCCACCAGGTATCGACAATCGGGCAGCGCTGCTCGCCGACCACGTTGAAATACCATTCCCACGCTTCCGGGTTGATTGGCTCACCGACACTGCCGAGTAATCTGAGACTTTGGCGCGACGTTTCCTGCAACGGCCCGGCGCCTTCGCGCATCAACGCGCGCAGGGCGGTCGGTGCGGTGTAGAAGATGTTCACTTTGTGTTTGTCGATCACCTGCCAAAAGCGCGAGGTGCTCGGATAACTTGGCACGCCTTCGAAGATCAGCGTGGTCGCGCCGTTGGCCAGCGGGCCGTAGACGATGTAGCTGTGGCCGGTAACCCAACCGACGTCGGCGGTGCACCAGAACACTTCGCCATCGCGGTAATCGAGCACGTATTTGAAGGTCATCGCCGCTTGCAGCAGGTAGCCGCCAGTGGTGTGCAGCACGCCCTTGGGTTTGCCGGTGCTGCCGGAGGTATAAAGGATGAACAGCGGATCCTCGGCGTCCATTGGCTCCGGTGGACAGTCATCGCTGACGTCACGCACGGCCTGGTGATACCAGAGGTCACGGCCTTCGACCCAATCGACTTTGCCTTGGCTGCGCTCGACTACGACGACGGTGCTGACGTCCGGACAACTTTGCAGGGCCTTGTCGACGTTGTGCTTGAGCGGCACGAACTTGCCGCCGCGTACGCCTTCATCGGCGGTGATCACGGTGCGGCAGTCGGCATCGAGGATGCGGTCGCGCAAGGAGTCCGGGGAAAAACCACCGAACACCACCGAATGAATCGCGCCGATCCGCGCGCAGGCGAGCATGGCGTAGGCCGCCTCGGGGATCATCGGCATGTAGATGCACACCCGATCGCCTTTTTTCACCCCACGGCTTTTCAGCACATTGGCCAGGCGGCAGACGTGATGGTGGAGTTTTTTGTAGGTGATCTGCGCTGATTCGGCCGGGTCGTCGCCTTCCCAGAGGATCGCAGTCTGCTCGCCGCGCTGGGCGAGGTGACGGTCGATGCAGTTGTAACTGACGTTCAGTTGGCCGCCGGCAAACCAGGACGCTTCACCGGTTTTCAGGTCGTAACGCTGAACGGTCTGCCACGGTGTGCTCCAGTCGAGGAAGCGGGTGGCCTGTTCGGCCCAGAAGGCGCTGGGGTGTTCAATGGATTCGCGGTACAGACGCTTATAGTCGTCCTGACTCAACTGCGCAGCCCGGCGGACGGCATCGGCTTTGGGGAACGTGCTGATATCGAACATGACGGTTCCTTATTCTTGTTGTGCGACAGGAATAAAGATGCGCCGAGCGGCCCGGAGGTTCAAGTCATCCCTAAAACAACTGTGGGAGCGAGCCTGCTCGCGAATGCGGTGTATCAGTCACAAAGATGCTGAATGACACACCGAATTCGCGAGCAGGCTCGCTCCCACATTGGAAATGGGTTGCCCACAGGAATTGTGGGCAACCCATTCACATCACCCGCGGTGACGACCGCGGAAGTAGTTGATCAGGCCCTGGGTGGAGGCATCGTCAGCAACGGTTTCATCGCTGCCGACCAGACGGTTGTAAACGCCTTTGCCCAATTCCTTGCCCAGTTCCACGCCCCACTGGTCGAAGGCGTTGATGCCCCAGACCACGCTCTGCACGAACACTTTGTGCTCATACATGGCGACCAGCGCGCCAAGACGACGCGGGCTGATGCGCTCGACCACAATGGTGTTGCTCGGACGGTTGCCCGGGATCACCTTGTGCGGTGCGAGTTTGTGCACCTGCTCTTCGCTCATGCCTTTTTCGCGCAGTTCGGCTTCGGCTTCCGGCAGGGTCTTGCCGAGCATCAGCGCCTGGCTTTGCGACAGGCAGTTGGCGTACAGCCACTGATGGTGATCGGAGACCGGGTTGAAGCTGACGATCGGCACGATGAAATCAGCCGGGATCAGTTGGGTGCCCTGGTGCAGCAACTGGTGATAAGCGTGCTGACCGTTGCAGCCGACGCCGCCCCAGATCACCGGGCCGGTATCGGTCGACACCGAGGTGCCGTCCTGACGCACGCTCTTGCCGTTGGATTCCATGTCCAGCTGTTGCAAGTGCTTGGTGATGTTACGCAGGTAGTGGTCGTACGGCAGGATCGCGTGGCTTTGCGCACCCCAGAAGTTACCGTACCAGACGCCGAGCAGGGCCAGCAGCACCGGCATGTTCTGTTCGAACGGTGCGCTCTGGAAATGCTGGTCCATGGTGTAGGCACCGGACAGCAGTTCCTTGAAGTTGGACATGCCGATGGCCAAAGCAATCGGCAGACCGATGGCCGACCACAGCGAGTAACGACCGCCGACCCAATCCCACATCGGGAAGATGTTTTCTTCACGGATGCCGAACGCAACGGCCGCAGCGTTGTTGCTCGATACCGCGATGAAGTGGCGATACAGCTCGGCTTCCGAACCACCCTGAGCCAGATACCAGGCGCGGGCGGCCTGCGCGTTCTTCAGGGTTTCGAGGGTGTTGAAGGATTTCGACGAAACAATGAACAGTGTGGTTTCGGCGCGCAACTTTTGCGTCAGTTCGTGGAACTCACTGCCGTCGATGTTCGCCAGGTAGTGGCAACGCACGCCTTTCTGCGCGTAGGACAACAGCGCTTCGGAGACCAGCTCCGGGCCGAGGAACGAGCCACCGATGCCGATGTTGACCACGTCAGTGATCGGCTTCTCGGTGTAACCACGCCACAGGCCGTCGTGGATGCGGCCGACCAGATCCGTGATCTGGTTCAGCACCTTGTGCACTTCCGGCATCACGTTGACGCCGTTGACCGACAGCTTGTCGCCGACCGGACGGCGCAGGGCGGTGTGCAGCGCCGGGCGGCCTTCGGAGGCGTTGACGATTTCGCCGTCGAACAGCGCTTTGATCGCGCCTTTCAGATCGACTTCATTGGCCAGACCCACCAGCAGGTTGCGGGTTTCGGCGTTGATCAGGTTCTTCGAATAATCGAGAAACAGTCCGCAGCTGCTGAGCGTGAATTGATTGAAGCGCTGCGGATCGGCGTTGAAGGCTTCGCGCATGCTGAAATCCTGCATGGCTTGGCGGTGATCTTTCAACGCTTGCCAGGCAGGCAGAGCGGTAACGTCATGAGGAGTGCGGTAGTACGCCATCGCTGCGGTTTTCCTTTTTACTTGAACGGCCTTTTGAACACAGAACAGACCGATACGCCATGTTTGGGCGAGGGTCAAATGCGTCGACACGATTTTTCAACGCAGGGCGAATACAGTAAACCTCGCGCTGCGATCTGTCTTGACTTCTTCTGACCTGTTCCCTGTACTTTTTTAACATCAATACCGGGAACGGGCCGACCAACGGAAGGGGAGTGGCGTCTCGAAGCGGCTCAGGCCACCTGAACCGGTATGGCGTTGCTGGTGTGGCTGAGCTCGTTGCCCGGGGCCATGTACAGCATGCGCGGTTTGAAATTGACCAGTTCCGCTTCGCTGTAATGGGCGTAGGCGCAAATGATCACGCGGTCGCCGACCTTGGCTTTATGCGCGGCTGCGCCGTTCACCGAAATCATCCGGGAACCTTCTTCGCCACGAATCGCGTAGGTGGTGAAGCGCTCGCCGTTGTCGACGTTGTAAATCTGGATCTGCTCGTACTCACGGATGCCGGACAAGTCCAGCCACTCGCCATCAATGGCGCAGGAACCTTCGTAATCGAGTACCGCATGAGTGACTTCGGCGCGGTGCAGCTTGGCCTTGAGCATGATGGCGTGCATGAGGGATTTCCCGGGTTGGAAGCAAACGGCGGGCAGTGTGCCCGAAGGCTTTGGGGGCGGCAATATGGTCTGTGTGGACACCAGAAACCCCTGTGGGAGCGGGCTTGCTCGCGAATGCCGTGTGTCAGTCAACCTATCGGCTGAATGATGCACCGCATTCGCGAGCAAGCCCGCTCCCACAGGGGTATTGCGCTGTTTTTTAAGTCGGGCTATCGAGGTTCAGGTGCAGGTTGTCGATCAACCGCGTGGTGCCGAGGAACGCGGCCACCAGAATCACCAGATCGCGGTCTTCAGCCGTCGCCGGACGCAAGGTCAGGGCGTGGCGAATTTCCAGGTAATCCGGACGCAGGCCGGCGGCCTCCAGCTGTTGCACCTGGGCTGCGATCAGCGCCGGGTAGTCACGCTCACCGTGCTTGATCGACTCGGCAATCGTGCTCAGGGTGCGATAGACCACCGGGGCCACCGCACGTTGGTCTTCGCTGAGGAAGCCGTTGCGCGACGACAGCGCCAGGCCATCGGCCGCACGCACGGTGGGTTCGCCGATGATCTGAATCGGCATGTTCAGGTCATGCACCAGCGCGCGGATCACCGCCAGTTGCTGGAAGTCTTTCTGGCCGAAGATCGCCAGATCCGGCTGGACCATGTTGAACAGCTTGCTGACCACCGTCGCCACACCTTCGAAGTGCCCCGGACGGCTGGCGCCGCACAGGCCTTCGGACAGTTGCGGAACGCTGACCCGGGTCTGCCCGGCCATGCCGTCGGGGTACATCTCTTCGACGGTCGGGGCGAACAGCAAGTGGCAGCCGGCTTGCAGCAGCTTTTCCTGATCCGCCGCCAGGGTGCGCGGGTACTTGTCGAGGTCTTCGCCGGCGCCGAACTGCAGCGGGTTGACGAAAATGCTCGCGACCACGAAATCCACGCGCTGAGTGGCTTTGGTGATCAGCGCGATATGGCCGCTGTGCAGGTTGCCCATGGTCGGCACGAAGCCGATGCGCTTGCCTTCACTGCGGGCGCGCGCCACGGCGGCGCGCAGTTCGCGTACGGTTTTAACGGTGTTCATGCAGAGAATCCGTGTTCGATCCCAGGGAAAGTAACGCCTTTGACTTCGTTGACGTAGGCTTTAAGTGCGGACTGGATGCTGTCCTGACCCTGCATGAAGTTCTTGACGAATTTCGGCACGCGGCCGGTGATCGACAGGCCGAGCATGTCGTGCAGCACCAGCACCTGGCCGTCGGTATCGCTACCGGCGCCGATGCCGATGACCGGAATCTTCACCGCCTGGCTGATTTCCGCAGCCAGCTCGCTCGGCACGCATTCGAGCAGCAGCATCGAAGCACCGGCCTGTTCCAGCGAGATCGCGTCGGCACGCATCTGCCGCGCCTGGTTCTCGTTGCGGCCCTGCACTTTATAGCCACCAAGAATGTTCACCGCTTGTGGAGTCAGGCCCATGTGCGCGCAGACCGGCACACCGCGCTCGGCCAGCAGGCGGATCGACTCCGCCAGCCACAGCGCACCCTCGACCTTGACCATGTGCGCACCGGCCTGCATCAGCATGGCGCTGTTGGTCATGGTTTGTTCGAGGGTGGCGTTGGCCATGAACGGCAGGTCAGCCAGGATCAGGGCGTCGGTGTTGCCGCGTTTGACGCAGGCGGTGTGGTAGGCCATTTCTGCGATGGTCACCGGCAAGGTGCTGTCGTGCCCTTGCAGAACCATGCCGAGGGAGTCGCCCACCAGCAGCACTTCGACACCGGCCTCGTTGCAGGCGTGGGCGAAGGTCGCGTCATAGCAGGTCAGCATGGTGATCTTTTCACCTTTCTGCTTGAGGCTCTGGAGCGTGGTCAGGGTGATGGCTGGCATGTAAAAAATCCTCGTTCAGGCGCTCTGGAAACTACTGCGAGTAACGCGCGTGATTCTTCGTCTACTCAGGCGCACGCTCTTTTGTCGTGCTTATAAGGCCTGGATTGCGCCCGTATGTGCCGGGTTGGCGGCAGCGGGACGCCTATAGTCGTGAGGAGCCAAGCGGAAGTCAATTGCGTGTGTTACCGCATTGTTACGAGGGGAGTGTTACCGGCGTTACTGATGCGATTCAGCGGCGCGGCGGGGCTGATTGGCGGGTTTTTTGTCCGACAAAATCCAGCGTATGCAATAAACCAATGTGGGAGCGAGCCTGCTCGCGAAGGCGACGGATCAGTCAACGCAGTGTTGAATGACACACCGCTTTCGCGAGCAGGCTCGCTCCCACAGGGGATTGTAATCAATCTGTCGGGAGGCGTTCGAGGCCTACGAAGGGGCAGGCGGCGAGCAGATCGGACAGCGCGCGGCCATCGGCCAGGCGCAGATCCTCGGGAGCCAGTTCGGCCAGGGGATAGAGCACGAACGCCCGTTCTTGAATCTGATAATGCGGGACTTTCAGGCGTGGCTCGTCGATCAGGCGATCGCCGAACAACAGGATGTCCAGATCAAGCGTGCGCGGGCCCCAGCGTTCGAGGCGTTCGCGGCCCTGGTCGTTCTCGATGGCTTGCAGCGCATCGAGCAAATCGAGCGGCGCGAGATCACTGTCGAGGGCGGCGACCGCGTTGGTGTAACGCGGTTGTCCCGGCAGCAGTGAATCGCTTTGATAGAACGCCGAAACACCAGCAAGGGAAGTCTGCGGCAAATGCCCCAGCGCGTTGAGCGCGCTGCGCAATTGTTCGGCCGGGTCAGCGAGGTTGCTGCCCAGGCCGATATAGATGCGTTCCATGCCTTATTCGCCCGACGCGCTCGGAGCTCCGGCGCGCTTGCGCTTGGAACCGCTGCTGCGGCGACGTTTGCGCGGCGCGCCGCTGCCGTCATCGCCCTTGCCGCTGAGTTCGCGAATCATCTCGCGACGCTCGCTGTCGTTGGCGTCCTGATAATCCGTCCACCATTCGCCCAAGCCATCGGTCTGCTCGCCAGCGCTTTCACGCAACAGCAGGAAGTCGTAACCGGCGCGGAAACGTGGATTGTCCAGCAGCAGGTCGGCGCGTTTGCCGCTGCGGCGTGGCAGGCGTTCCTGCATGTCCCAGATCTCGCGGATCGGCATGGTGAAGCGCTTTGGAATGGCGATGCGCTGGCACTGCTCGGCGATCAGCTCGTGCGCACCTTCCTGCATCGCCGGAATCGGCGGCATGCCACGCTCTTGCAGACGCAACACGCGGGCCGGCAGGGCAGGCCAGAGCAGGGCGGCAAACAGGAATGCCGGGGTTACCGGCTTGTTCTGCTTGATGCGCAGGTCGGTGTTGGTCAGCGCTTCGCTGATCAGCGTGTGGGTGTATTCCGGGTTGTGCTCCAGTGCGTCGGCACTGGCCGGGAACAACGGGGCAAACAGCTGCAGATCGACCAGCATCTCGAACGTGATCGCGCCATGGCCGGAGAGGAACAGCTTGAGCACTTCCTCGAACAGGCGGGCCGACGGGATCTCGCGCAGCATCGGCGCCAGTTCGCGGATCGGTTGCACAGTGTGTTTTTCGATGCCGAAATTCAGCTTGGCGGCGAAACGCACGGCACGCAGCATGCGCACCGGGTCTTCCTGGTAACGCTGCTTCGGATCGCCGATCAGGCGGATCAGGTGATTGCGGATGTCGTGTACGCCGTTGGCGTAATCGAGAATGCGCTCGCTGACCGGATCGTAATACAAGGCGTTGATGGTGAAGTCGCGGCGTTGCGCGTCTTCTTCCAGGGTGCCGTAGACGTTGTCGCGCAGAATCCGCCCGCTCTCGTTGCGCGAAGACTGGTTGCTGTCCTCGTCGTCTTCATTGACCGGGTGATTGGCGCGGAAGGTCGCGACTTCGATGATTTCGCGACCGAAATGGATATGCACCAGTTTGAAGCGGCGACCGATGATCCGCGCATTGCGGAATTCGGCACGGACTTGCTCGGGGGTGGCGCTGGTGGCGACGTCGAAGTCCTTGGGCGTGATGCCCAACAGCATGTCACGCACGCAACCACCGACCAGATAGGCCTGGTAGCCGGCGCCCTGCAAGCGTTCGACGATATTGACCGCATAGCGGCTGAATTGCCCCTTCTGCAGCGAATGTTGGCCGCTGTTGAGCACTTCAGGGGTGCTGCGGATGTGTTGCGTACGACGCACGGGAGTTCGGAATGACTGGAACAGCTTCTTCAGCATGGGATGCACTGTTTGAAGGAATGTTCGGCCATACCAAAGAATGACCGCATGATGGGCGCAGATTCTAGCATTTAGTCGGGGGATGGTGTAGGACGCAGCGGATTTGCGCTGTAAGTCGCAGGCTAAAGGCTTTGGGCGCGGTTTTTTGCGGGGGGGGAAGAAACTACAAGGGGAGCCGAAGCTCCCCCAGAAGTAGTTGCGTGCTCTTTTTATTATTGATTCGGGCTTCTTGTTTTTGTTGAGTGCCCTCGCCATGAAGCTTTTCCTTCATGACCCTCCCAATCGGGAGCCAAGAGCAAACGGATTGCTTTGGTCGCTGTGTTGCAGTGATCTTGCGATCCAACCAGTACAGGCTCTGTCTTAGGACAGTTTTTGTTGTTCTCGGCCTGGTCGTGGGGCTAGCCCCAAATACAACGCCTCTCCAAAAGAATCAGTTAGCTGCGCCTCTCGCCGTCTTGTTTTTATTGTGCGTGAGTCGATTCGTCTTATTTTTATTGTCTTGTGCATTGCTTGTTATTGTTCTTGTACCAAACATATAGCAGGTGCCGTGCCAACTTTTGCGAAGCCCAATAAAACAAGGGGTTAGGTCGATATAACGGTTTTCTCGGGGCGAAAAAAAGCCGGGGTTTCGTTACCGATAGCCCCGGCTTCTGTTACGTGAAAGGACTGAGGTAACAGTTTTTTCACATCTTCAAGCGTTACGCGCACACTCGACAGGTAACGTTCAGCTCTCGCTGGCGACCCCGGTCTTGCGCCGTGGAATGCCCAGGCGCTGACGGCGTTCCCACAGGCACTTGCGGCTGACGCCCAGTTTGCGCGCCAGCTCGGTCTCGGTCATGTGGTCCTGATGCTCAAGAACGAAGTGCTGGAAGTAATCTTCCAGCGACAGGTCTTCCGTCGGCTCATGGCTGCTGTTGCTGGTGTTACCTGCGGTTTGCGCAGGCAAGCCGATGAACTCGTCGTCTTCCAGATCGCTCAACTCGATGTCGATGCCCAGCAGGTCGGCAGAGATTTCCGGGCTTTCGCTCAGAATCACCGCGCGCTCCACCGCGTTTTCCAGCTCGCGCACGTTACCCGGCCAGGAATAGTGCCGGATGGCCTGTTCGGCATCGGCGGCAAATTTCAGGTCGGTACGGTTGATGCGCGCACTCTGGCGAGCGAGGAACGCCGTGGCGATTTCGTTGACGTCGGCGCCACGTTCACGCAGGGCTGGCAATTTCAGGGCAATCACGTGCAGGCGGTAATACAGGTCTTCACGGAACTGGCCGATTTTCGCCAGGCTCTTGAGGTCACGGTGGGTCGCGGCGATCAAACGCACATCGACCTTTTGCGACTGCACCGACCCCACGCGGCGAATCTCGCCTTCCTGCAGCACGCGCAGCAGACGGGCCTGGGCTTCGAGCGGCAGTTCGCCGATCTCGTCGAGGAACAGCGTGCCGCCGTCCGCCGCTTCCACCAGACCGGCGCGACCGGCGCTGGCGCCAGTGAACGCGCCTTTTTCGTGGCCGAACAGTTCGGACTCGATCAGGCTTTCCGGAATGGCAGCGCAGTTCACCGAAATCATCGGTGCCTTGGCACGCTTGGACAGGTTATGCAGGGCGCGGGCCACCAGCTCTTTACCGGTGCCGGACTCGCCCTGGATCAGGACATTGGAATCGGTCGGCGCAACTTTGCGGATCTTGCTGTACAGATCCTGCATCGGCGGGCACGAACCGATGATGCCGATCTCGCCGTTGCTGTTGTCGACAGACGACTTGCCGCTGCCATTGGCTGCTTTGCCGGCAGGCACTTCGCCGGCGGCAGGCGTCGACTGGTGATCACGCAGGATCCGCGCGACCGCCTGAAGCATTTCATCGTGATCGAAAGGCTTGGCGATGTAGTCCACCGCGCCCATCTTCATCGAGTCGACCGCCGAGCGCAGGCTGGCGTAGCTGGTCATGATCAGCACCGGTTTGCCCTGGCCAAGCTTGATCAGCTCTGTGCCGGGGGCGCCAGGCAGGCGCAGGTCGCTGACGATCAGATCGAATGTGGGAATACTGAAGCGTTCTTGTGCTTCCTGCACAGAACCGGCTTCGCTGACCTGATACTGGTTGCGTTCCAGCAGGCGGCGCAAGGCGGAGCGGATAATGGTTTCGTCTTCGACGATCAAAATGTGCGGCATTGATTCGATACTCTCGACGGTCTCAGTTCACAGCGGACGTCGCTTCGACATGACGCGGTAAGGTCACCCGGATACGGGTGCCGCGCTGGCTTTGTACATCAGCCGGGCTGTCGATGGTGATTTGTCCATAATGCTCTTCAACGATGGAATAGACCAGTGCAAGGCCCAGACCGGTACCTTCACCCGGATCCTTGGTGGTGAAGAAAGGTTCGAACAATCGGTCCATGATGTTCTGCGGAATACCACTGCCTTCGTCTTCGACGATCAGATCGACCGTGTGTTCGCCGGCTTCACTCTTGACCCGTACGGCACTGTGCGGCGGCGAGGCGTCGCGGGCATTGGAGAGCAGATTGATCAGCACCTGGGCGAGGCGCTGCGGATCGCCTTCGACCCAGTGATCGGGGTCGCACAGGTTGTAGAACTGCACTTCGAAGTTGCGCCGGTTCAGCGCCAGCAGGCCAATTGCATCCTGCGCGACTTCGGCCAGACAGACGGGCTCGTCGCTGTGCTGGTGGCTGCCGGCGTGGGCGAAGCTCATCAGCGACTGCACAATGCGCGACACGCGCTTGGTCTGTTCGAGAATCTGCCCGCTGATTTCCGTCAGCTCGCCATCTTCTTCGCGCTCTTCGCGCAGGTTCTGCGCCAGACACGCAATACCCGTGATCGGGTTGCCGATTTCATGAGCCACACCCGCCGCCAGTCGGCCGATGCTCGCCAGACGTTCCGAGTGCACCAGTTTGTCTTCGAGCATCTGCGTTTCGGTCAGGTCTTCCACCAGCAGCACCAGTCCGCTGTTGCCCGGGGCCAACGGTTCATCGATCGCCGCTTTGTGCAGATTGAGCCAGCGGGTCTGGCCGTCGAGGGCCAGGTGCTGTTTATGCAAATGCTCGTCGGGCAGGTTGATGAAGCCTTGCAGCAACTGCTTCCACGGATTGGCGATGGTGCTCAGGCGCGAGCCGACCACGCGTTGCGCGGCGATGCCGGTAAGTTCTTCCATGGCCTTGTTCCACATCAGGATTTCTTGATCCTTGGCCAGCGAGCAGACGCCCATTGGCAGCTCCTGCAGGGTCTGGCGGTGATAGCGGCGCAAGGCGTCGAGCTCGGCGGCCAGCCCGGTGAGGCGCGAGTGGTAATCCTCAAGGCGGCTTTCGATGAAGTGGATGTCTTCGGTCACATAGTTTTCGCCGCCGGCCTTGTACGGCAGGAAGGTTTCGACCATGTCCTGCGCCACGCTCGGGCCCATCAGGCCTGAGAGGTTGGCTTCGATCCGGTCGCGCAAGCGGCGCAAGGCATAAGGACGGCGTTCGTCGAACGGCAGATAGAGGTCGCGCAGGGCCTGTTCGACTTCTTTCTGCGCGGCTTTGGCGCCCAAGGGTTTGGCCAGTTGCGTGGCGAATTCCTGGGGCGAGGCGGCGTGCAGTTCGCGACGTTGCGGACGGCGCACGTTATCCACTGCGCAGGCTTCGGCGGCGCTGGCCTCTTCGGGGCTGGCGTTGGTGAACAGCGAGATCAGCGTGAACATCAATACGTTGGCTGCCAGCGAGGCGATGGCCGCCATGTGCCAACTGGTGTCGTCCAGTACGTAAATCATGTTCAACAGGGGGATGTAGAAACCCTGCAGGTTGCCGACCAGCGGCAACAGCATGGTCACCACCCACACCAGAATCCCCGCCAGCAGGCCGGCGATAAAGCCGCGACGGTTGGCGGTCGGCCAGTACAGCACCGAGAGCACGCCGGGCAGGAACTGCAAGGTGGCGACGAAGGCGACGATGCCGAGGTTGGCCAGATCCTGCCCGGCGCCGAGCATCAGGTAAAAGCAGAAGCCAGCCATGATGATCGCGACGATCAGCGCCCGGCGGGTCCACTTCAGCCAGCGGTAGATATTGCCTTCGGCCGGCGGCTGATAGAGCGGCAGCACCAGATGGTTCAGGGCCATGCCCGACAGCGCCAGGGTGGTGACGATGATCAAGCCACTGGCCGCCGATAATCCGCCGACGTACGCCAGCAAGGCCAGCGGTTTGCTGTTGGCGGCAATGCCGATGCCGAGGGTGAAGTATTCCGGGTCAGTGGTGGCGCCGAGCTTCAGGCCGGCCCAGAGAATCAACGGCACCGCCAGACTCATCAGCAACAGGAACAGCGGCAGGCCCCAACTGGCACTGACCAGCGAGCGCGGATTGAGGTTTTCGGTGAAGGTCATGTGGTACATGTGCGGCATCACGATCGCCGAGGCGAAGAACACCAGCAACAGCGTGCGCCACGGCCCTTCCTGCAGCGGCGTGTGCAGCGCGGCGAGGGCGGTCTGGTTTTGCAGCAGCCACAGTTCAAGCTGTTGCGGGCCGTCGAACACGCCGTACAGCGCATAGAGGCCGACGCCGCCGAGGGCTATCAGTTTGATCACCGATTCGAAGGCAATCGCGAACACCAGCCCTTCGTGTTTCTCGCGGGTGGCGATATGCCGGGAGCCGAAAAAGATCGTGAACAGAATGATCAGCGCACAGAACGCCAGCGCGACGCGGCTCTGGATCGGCTCGCCGGTGAGGATGCCGATGGAATCGGCCACCGCCTGAATCTGCAATGCCAGCAGCGGCAGTACGCCGATCAGCATGAAGATCGTGGTCAGCGCGCCGGCCCAGGTGCTGCGGAAGCGGAAGGCGAACAGGTCCGCCAGCGACGACAGTTGATAGGTGCGGGTGATTTTCAGGATCGGATACAGCAGCACCGGTGCCAGCAGAAACGCGCCGGACACCCCGAGATAACTGGAGAGAAAACCGTAGCCGTACTGATAGGCCAGGCCCACGGTGCCGTAAAACGCCCAGGCACTGGCATAGACCCCCAGCGACAGGGTGTAGGTCAGCGGGTGGCGAATGATCGCTCGCGGGATCATGCCCCGTTCGCTGATCCAGGCGACGCCGAACAGCACCGTCAGGTACGCGGCGCTGACCAGGATCATCTGGGTCAGGCTAAAGCTCATCGGCATCTTTTTGGCTCTGCAGGATGAAGGTCACGACAATCAGGATCAACCAGAGCAGATACGGCCGATACCAGGCGCCCGTGGCGTCGATCCACCAATCCATGATGGCTGGCGAAAACAGATAGATTCCCACGACCAGAAGCAGGACCAAGCGATAGATGTACATCCCGGCCTCTCTTTTTTATGCGCGTGCCCGAAAACGTGCGGCGATGGTAACGGATGGGCGCGCCACTGCAAGTGTCGTCATTGCAGTTGCGCTTCGGGCAGGGTCAGTGTGCGCGGGATCTTTGTCGCATCCCAGTGGGCTGCGCCCCATTTCAGCAATTCCTCGGGGGTGGCATGGGCCAGTTCGGCACCGGGGTTTTGCCCCAGCGCACGCAAGGCTCGCAACAGCAGCGGCGTGGCCTGATCGACCTCAAGCGGCGGCGAACGGTAGGATTTGCCGAGCTTGTTGCCGTCCGGCTGCGTGATCAATGGCAGGTGCAGATAGCGGGGCTGACGCAGGCCCAACAGTTCTTGCAGGTAGAGCTGGCGCGGCGTGGAATCGAGCAGGTCGGCACCGCGCACGATGTCGGTGATGCCTTGCCAGGCGTCATCCAGCACCACCGCCAGTTGATAGGCGTAGAGGCCGTCGCGGCGGCGAATCACGAAATCGCCGACGTCGCGCCCCAGATGCTGGCGGAACTCGCCCTGCACCCGGTCGATGAAGTGGTATTCCAGTTCCGGCACGCGCAGGCGGATCGCCGCGTCTTGCTGCTCATGCCCGGCGTTGCGGCACAAGCCCGGGTACATGCCGTGATACGGCTCCAGTTGCTTGCGCGAACAGGTGCAGGCGTAGGCCAGGCCATGATTGAACAGACTGTTGAGGACTTCGGCGTAGGCGTCGTGCCGGTCACTCTGGCGCACCATTTCGCCGTCCCATTCGAAACCGTAGCTTTCCAGCGCTTTGAGAATGGCCGCCTGCGCGCCGGGCTCTTCCCGGGGTGGATCGAGATCTTCCATACGCACCAGCCAGCGCCCGCCGACCGCGCGCGCGTCGAGATAAGAGGCGAGGGCGGCAATCAGCGAGCCGAAGTGCAGATGGCCACTGGGGGTCGGGGCGAAGCGGCCGATGTAGGCGGGGGCGGTTTTGGCAGTCATGTGGACAATATAACTTTTCAGGATCCGCGCAGATTACCCCTGTGGGAGCGGGCTTGCTCGCGAAAGCGTCGGCTCAGACATCTTTGATGTTGAATGACACACCGAATTCGGGAGCAAGCCCCCTCCCACCAAAAGCGCAAACAGGGCAAAAGGTAGAAACATTACCCTTGTGGGAGCGGGCTTGCTCGCGAAAGCGTCAGTTCAGACAACCTGGATGTTGAATTGCCGGCCGCATTCGGGAGCAAGCCCCCTCCCACAAAAGCAAGGCATAAAGGGCAAAGGCAAAAGGCAGAAACAAAAACGGAGCGTTCGCACGCTCCGTTTTTCATTCAGGTCGAGATTACTTGCCGACCTGCTTTTCTTTGATTTCCGCCAGGGTCTTGCAGTCGATGCACAGATCCGCAGTAGGACGGGCCTCGAGGCGCTTGACGCCGATTTCGATGCCGCAGGACTCGCACCAGCCGTACTCTTCGTCCTGGATCAGTTCGAGGGTCTTGTCGATCTTCTTGATCAGTTTGCGCTCGCGATCGCGGGCGCGCAGCTCGAGTGCGAATTCTTCTTCCTGGCTGGCACGGTCGGCCGGGTCAGGGAAGTTGGCCGCTTCGTCTTTCATGTGATCAACAGTACGGTCGACTTCCTGCATCAAGTCCTGTTTCCACTTGTTCAGGATCTTGGTGAAGTGCGCGCGCATCGGGGCGCCCATGTACTCCTCGCCTTCCTTCGGAACGTAAGGTTCGAAGCCGCTGATCGTCACTTGCTGCTGTTGCTTTGCTTGGGTGGGCATGAAATGGACCGCCTCTACTCTTGTAATCCATTGCGCAGGATTGCTCCATCACCGACACCTGCCGGCCCTGCGGCTGCAAGCGGGCGAACTTACCAGATCAATTCGGCCTGCGCTACTCCCGGATGTCGAGGCCCCGGCGGGTGGCGCTTGCAGAAGTCTGGCAAGCCATGTCTGACAGTGATGGAGACCTGATCAATCTCTGATTTTAGTCAATCCTGGAGCGTACGCGCATATCGTTACAGTCCAGCGTTCTTGAGGCTGTGACCGCGACGGGTTCTCGCTCGTTCCGGCAGATGGGTAGAATCGTCTCTTTTTCCCCGTCGAAGGAAAACCAATGGCTCAGCCTTACAGTGCGCGCAGTCGTGCGATCGAACCGTTCCATGTGATGGCGCTGCTGGCGCGGGCAAACGAACTGCAGGCCGAAGGTCACGACGTGATCCACCTGGAAATCGGCGAGCCGGACTTCACCACGGCCGAGCCGATCATCCGTGCCGGGCAGGCTGCGCTGACGGCGGGCAAGACCCGCTACACCGCGGCGCGCGGTATTCCTGAACTGCGCGAGGCGATTTCCGGGTTCTATCAATCGCGTTACGGTTTGAACATCGATCCGCGGCGGATCCTGATCACCCCCGGTGGCTCCGGTGCGCTGTTGCTGGCCAGTGCCTTGCTGGTGGATCCCGGCAAACACTGGCTGCTTGCAGATCCGGGCTACCCGTGCAACCGGCACTTCCTACGTCTGGTCGAAGGCGCGGCGCAACTGGTGCCGGTCGGGCCGGAGGTGCGTTACCAACTGACTCCGGATCTGGTGGCGCGGCACTGGGACCACGACAGCGTTGGTGCCTTGGTGGCGTCGCCAGCCAACCCCACCGGGACTATCCTGACCCGCGATGAACTGGCCGGGTTATCCACAGCGATCAAGGCGCGCCACGGGCATCTGGTGGTGGACGAGATCTACCACGGCCTGACTTATGGCACTGATGCCGCGAGCGTGCTGGAAGTCGATGACAGTGCCTTTGTCCTCAATAGTTTCTCCAAATATTTCGGCATGACCGGTTGGCGGCTCGGCTGGCTGGTGGCGCCGGAGGCTGCGGTCAGTGAGCTGGAAAAGCTCGCACAGAACCTCTACATCAGCGCCCCGAGCATAGCGCAGTACGCGGCACTGGCCTGTTTCGAACCGGACACCATCAGCATTCTTGAAGAGCGCCGCGCCGAATTTGGCCGCCGCCGCGACTTCCTGCTGCCGGCGTTGCGCGAGTTGGGTTTCAATATCGCCGTCGAGCCTGAAGGTGCGTTTTACTTGTATGCCGATATCAGCCAGTTCGGCGGTGATGCCTTCGCGTTCTGCCGTCATTTCCTCGAAACCGAACACGTTGCCTTCACCCCAGGGCTGGATTTCGGGCGTTATCAGGCCAGCCACCATGTGCGTTTCGCTTACACGCAAAACCTCCCTCGCTTACAGGAAGCGGCGGAACGTATCGCTCGCGGCTTGAAGAGCTGGCAAGGCTGATGCGCTTTTATCCGGCTCTGGAAGAGGCGCGGCTGATTCGCCGCTACAAACGTTTTCTGGCGGACGTTGAAACGGTCAATGGCGAGCTGTTGATCCTGCACTGCCCGAACACCGGCTCGATGCTCAACTGTCAGGTCGAAGGCGGGCAAGTGTGGTTCAGTCGCTCAAACGACCCGAAGCGCAAACTGCCCGGCACTTGGGAAATCGGGGAAACGCCGCAGGGTCGACTGTTCTGCGTGAACACCGGCCGCGCCAACGCCCTCGTTGAAGAGGCGCTGCAGGCCGGTGTCATCAGCGAGTTGAACGGCTTCACGGCGCTTAAACGCGAAGTGGCGTACGGTCAGGAAAAGAGCCGTATCGACTTTCGCCTCGAATACCCGAGCGGGCCGGCTTATGTGGAAGTGAAGAGTGTCACTTTGGGGTTCGACGGGACGAATGTGGCGGCGTTTCCCGACGCAGTTACCCAGCGCGGCGCCAAGCATCTGCGCGAGCTGGCGCATCTGGCCCGTGACGGTATTCGTGCGGTGCAGTTGTATTGCGTCAATCTCAGCGGGATTGAAGCGGTGCGACCGGCCGAAGAAATCGATTCGGCGTACGCGGATGCCCTGCGTGAAGCGGTGGCGTGCGGGGTCGAGGTGTTGGCCTACGGTGTGCGTTTGAACCACGAAGAGATGGTGATCGACCGGCGGCTGGACGTTTTGCTCAGCGGTTAAATATCTATCCACAACCCTTTGGCATCTTCGCGGCAGGGGATGGCGGTCAGCGATTGCCCGGCGCAGGGCCCGGCGACGCATTCACCGTCCTCGATCAGAAACAGTGCGCCGTGGGTGGCGCACTGGATCAGGCTGTTGCTCGGGTCGAGAAACTGGTCGGGGTGCCATTCCAGACCGACGCCGCGATGCGGGCACCGGTTGAGATAAACATAGGCCTGGCCATTGCGGCGCACGGCAAACAGTTTGTTGCCATCGATGTCGAACCCACGGCTGCCGGCCTCAGCGAGATCGGTACCGGCGCACAAAAACTTCATGGCTATCCTCAAATGTCTGCTCGTTTCAGGAAATGTCCGAGCTTGACGTTTAAATGCAAACAATTATCAAATGGCCGCCTTCGCCCACTGCGCGCAACCGCCGTCAAGGATACTTGGCCCGCCGGTTCGCTGCCCGGGAAAACTTTTCAAGGAAAGCTGCGTATGCGCCTGATTACCCGCGTTGCCGTGCTGTGTGTCGGACTGCTCGCCAGCCTTCAGGCGACAGCTGCCGATTTGCCACAGCGTTGGGTCAGCGCCGGTGGGGCGCTTTCGGAGTGGGTGAGTGCATTGGGTGGCGAATCCAAACTGGTCGGGGTCGACACCACCAGCCAGCATCCGCAGTCGCTGAAGCAGCTGCCAAGCATCGGTTATCAACGCAGCCTCTCGGCTGAAGGCATTCTCAGCCTGCGCCCGGACATTCTCATCGGTACCGAAGAAATGGGCCCGCCACCGGTTATCGCTCAAGTGAAAAACGCCAAGGTACAGGTCGAACTGTTCTCGGCGCAGCCGGATCTGCCGACACTGGAAAAAAACATCACGCATCTGGGGCAGTTGCTCGGCGCGCAAGCCCAGGCGGCGCAGTTGCTGGAAAGTTATCAACAGCAGCTAACCGCGCAGAAAGCCCGAGTCGCCGAGTTGCAGACCAAACATAAAGCGCCCGGTGTGCTGGTGCTGATCGGGCATGCCGGCGGCAAGCCATTGATTGCCGGCAAGGACACTGCCGCCGACTGGCTGCTGCAACGGGCCGGCGGACATAACTTGGCGACGCATACCGGTTACAAGCCGTTCTCCGTGGAGTCGCTGGCCGGGCTCGATCCTGAGGTGCTGGTGTTTGCTGATCGCGCGTTGAGCGGTGAGGCGGCAAAAGCGGCATTGTTCAAGGAAAACCCCATTCTCAATTCAAGCCGCGCGGCCAAGGCCGGACGGGTGCTGGAGCTGGATCCGACGCTGCTGGTCGGCGGGCTCGGGCCGCGTTTACCGGCGGCACTGAAGAATTTGTCTGACGGCTTCTACCTGACTGCGAGCGGCCAATGACCGTACTGGTCAAACCACGAAGCCTGTTTATCGGCCTGACGCTCCTGTGTTTGCTGGCCATCTGGCTGTCGTTGGCGCTGGGGCCGGTGAGCCTGCCGCTGTTCGATACGTTACGCGCTGCATTGCGCATGGTCGGTGTGCCGTTGGCGCCGGACGGTCTGGAGCAGGCCGAGCTGATCCTCGGGCAGATCCGTCTGCCGCGCACCTTGCTCGGTCTGGCCGTCGGCGGTGTGCTGGCACTGTCGGGTGTGGCGATGCAGGGCTTGTTTCGCAATCCGCTGGCCGATCCCGGGTTGGTCGGGGTTTCCAGTGGGGCAGCGCTGGGTGCGGCGGTGGCGATTGTCGGCGGGTCATTTTTTGGCGGTTTGCCGGAGTGGTTCGGGCCGTACCTGTTGTCGGCGTGCGCGTTTCTCGGTGGACTGGGGGTGACGGCGCTGGTCTATCGGCTCGGTCGGCGCAACGGCCAGACTAACGTCGCGACCATGCTGCTGGCAGGGATCGCCCTGACGGCATTGGCAAGCTCGGCGGTGGGTCTGTTCACCTATCTGGCGGATGACGCGACTTTGCGCACGCTGACTTTCTGGAATCTGGGCAGCCTCAATGGTGCGAGTTATGCGCGTTTGTGGCCGTTGCTGATTATCAGCGCTGGCGTCGCGCTGTGGTTGCCGCGGCGTGCCAAGGCGCTGAATGCGTTGTTGCTCGGGGAGTCCGAGGCGGGGCATCTGGGGATCGATGTCGAGCGGCTCAAACGTGAATTGGTGTTCTGCACGGCGTTGGGTGTTGGCGCGGCGGTAGCGGCAGCCGGGATGATCGGTTTCGTCGGGCTGGTGGTGCCGCATCTGGTGCGTTTATTGGCCGGGCCCGATCACCGGGTGTTGCTGCCAGCGTCGGTACTGGCGGGTGCGAGCCTGTTGTTGCTGGCGGATCTGGTGGCGCGGCTGGCGCTGGCGCCGGCGGAGTTGCCGATCGGTATCGTCACGGCGTTTATCGGCGCGCCGTTCTTCCTCTACCTGCTGTTGCGAGGTCGTGCCTGATGCTGCGTGCGCACAATCTGCACATCCGCCGCGGGCGCAAGACCGTGCTCAGCGACGTCACCCTGCAGCTTGAACCCGGTGAGGTGTTGGGTGTGCTCGGACCGAACGGTGCCGGCAAAAGCACCTTGCTCGGTGCCTTGTGCGGTGAGCTGACGGCCAGTGACGGTGAGGTGTTGCTCGACGACAAGGTGCTGAGTCACTGGACAGGTACACAGCGCGCTCAGCGCCTGGCGGTGTTGCCGCAGGTGTCGACGCTGGATTTTGCCTTTCGCGTGGAAGAAGTGGTCGGCATGGGCCGCCTGCCTTATCAAAGCGGTCGGGCGCGCGACGACGAGATCGTTGTGGCAGCGCTGGCCGCTGCGGATGCCGGGCATCTGAGCGGGCGCAGTTATCTGGCGCTGTCGGGCGGCGAGCGCCAGCGTGTGCATCTGGCGCGGGTGCTGGCGCAGTTATGGCCGGGGCAGGTCGGGCAAACCTTGTTGCTGGATGAGCCGACCTCGATGCTCGATCCCTTGCATCAACACACCACGTTGCAGGCGGTGCGCGAGTTTGCCGATCGTGGCGCGGCGGTGCTGGTCATCCTGCATGATCTGAATCTGGCGGCGCGCTATTGTGATCGGGTGTTGCTGCTCGAAGGCGGGCGCCCGGTGGCGCTGGATACGCCGCAGCAAGTCTTGCGACCGGACTCGCTCAAAGCTGTGTTCGGTCTCGAGGTATTGGTGCAGCCGCACCCGGAGCGTGGGCATCCGCTGATCATCGCCCGCTGATTTCTCATTGAGGTGTTGGTATGCGCGGGATGTGGTTGTTAGCGGTGTTGCTGCTTGCAGGGTGTCAGCATGTTGCCCCGCCCCCGCCAATCAGTGGCGAAATTCGTGATCTGCACAGCGGCCAGATACTGACGGCACAGGAACTGCTGACGCGACTGTCGGGGCCGCAACTGCTCATCATCGGCGAGCAGCATGACAACGCCGATCACCACGCCGCGCAGTTGTGGCTGTTGCAGGCACTTGGGGAGCAGCGTCCTCAGGGCAGTCTGCTGCTGGAAATGCTCACGCCGAAGCAACAGCCGAACGTTGACCAGGTTCGCCATGCAGCAGCGCCCCCTACTGATCTTCCCGCCGCGTTGGCCTGGCAGGATGGCTGGGACTGGAATTTCTATGGACCGATCATTCGGTTTGCCCTCACGCAACCCTATCCGCTGTTGGCGGCCAATCTGGATGACGGCGAAATCCGCGCTGTCTATCGCCAGTCGCCCGCCCTGAGCGGTGTTCGCAGCAATGCGGCATTGGTGAAAGCCACGCTGCTCGAACAGATCAGCGATTCACATTGCGGCTTGCTGCCCAAATCACAGATGCCGGCGATGCTCGCGGTTCAGCAACAGCGCGATCGACGCATGGCCGAACGTTTGCTGGCAGCGCCGATGCCAGCCTTGCTGCTGGCGGGTGCCTGGCATGCGCGCAAGGATGCTGGCGTGCCGCTGCATGTGCTGGATCTGGGCGCAGCCCAAGCGCCAACGGTGCTGATGCTGGCCGAGCAGGGCGCCGAGGTGACTGCGGCGATGGCCGATTACGTCTGGTACACCCCGGCCACGCCCGCGCAGGATTACTGCGCACAGATGCGCAAACAGTTCGGCCAGTGACTTTTCCACAGGCAAAAAAAGACCCGGTAAAAACCGGGTCAAATAACCGTGATTAGCCTGATGAGGAGATAATCTGAGAGTCCGAACCAAGGGCTTTTCAGAATATCGACTGATCTCGCGACCAGTTGTGATAATCATAGCGATTCTCATTAGCGAGTCAACCACTGTTTTTCCATTTACTTGATTTAGTCGTACAAATGGCCGGAATGTCCCGGAAACAGGGGGCTTAACGCGCAGCCTTGATCGCACTCAGTTGCGTGATCTGTTGATTGAGCTGGCCAATGCGCCGGGCCATGCTCTCAATCAGGCTGTGGGCAATCTTCGGATTGTTGCGGGTCATGCTCAGAAACTGCTCGCCTGGAATCAGCATCACCGTGCTTGGCTCGTGAGCGATGACAGTGGCATTGCGCGGTTCACCGGTGAACACCGCCATGGCGCCGAAAATCTCGTCCTTGGGCACTTCGCCGACCTTGTGCCCATCAACAAACGCTTCGGCATGCCCCTCAATGATCACGAAGACGTGATCAGCGGCATCGCCCTGCCGGATCAACACCTCACCACTCTCGACCCGTTTGAAGCCATTGGTGCTGCGAAACTCCCGCGGTTTCAGTTCGGCCACCGCGTGTGCCAGCAGCGCCATCTGCCCCAGCAGATACTCAAGCCATTGCTCGGCCCGATCCGGTTCGGCATACAAATGCTGGAACAGTTCGGTTCGCCGATAGGGCAACAAGCGCGATGGTCCGTCGCTGCGCAGTCGGCAATCGGCCCAGGCGTCACTTTGCTGTAGACCGATCAGATCGCCCTCTTGCCAGTAAAACAACGCACGGCCGCCGATGTAGCCGTGGATCACGCCTTCTGTCAGCAGAAACAGCTGATCGTGTGGGAGCTGCGCCATCAGGTCGTCAGAGACTTCTGGCTCAAAGGCTCGCCCGCACGGCGCAAGGCCTTCCAGCCAGCGCGCGGGCAAGCTCTGCAAACGATTGATCAGTGCATCGACCGGTGCCGATTGTTCCCCGAGCAAATACATGGCCGTCAGCGCCTGTTCAGTTCTTGTGACGCGAGGAGATGGCTTCGAGCTGCTTGTTCAAGGCGTCTTTGCGTTCGGCCGGGATGTCGTTCCAGTGCACATCCATTAGCGCCCCTTCGATCGCGTACAACAACACCTTTGATGCGCGAAACCCGCGGGTACGCACGGCCCGATAGGCGTCCACCGCCCCCAGGCGACGCAAGTCCGAGGCGCTGTGGATGCCCACGGCATGCAGCCACTGCGCCGACGTCTTGCCAAGATTCTTCAGGTGTTGCAGTTCATCATTCATCAAGCCTCCTTGCGACGGCCGAATGGTGCGTGGGCGATCTTCTCAGGAGTGTAGCCATCAGTAGGAAAAGCGTGGTTGTTTGGTCGGATTAGACGCAAACGCTTCTAAGAAAGGGGCTGCGAACGCAGAAAGGAGGGAAGAAACGCGGAAATAATGTGGGAGCGGGCTTGCTCGAGAAGGGGGGCTTTCAGCCAACAGATGTATCGACTGACACTACGCCTTCGCGAGCAAGCCCGCTCCCACACGGGAAAGGCGTCGGGTCAGAGAAAGATAAAAATTATCAGCGAGTGCGATAGCGCAGGCGGGTGCCGAAATTCATCGACATCAGGATCTCGTCCGCACTCAGTTCCGGCGGGAAGTACGCGCCGGAAATCTGCGCATGGGCCAGGCTCGCGCCTTCGAGCGATGAATTACGGAAATCGATGCCACGCAAATCGGCAGAGCGGAAGTAGGCGTCCCGGAAATCCACGCCATCGGCGTTCAGTTCACGCAAGTCGAGACCACGGAAGTCGCCACCGACCATATCGATCGGGCCGTCGTTCGGGCGTTCCTTGTTGAAGCCTGCGATGTCGTCTTTGTGCAGCAGGGCATAAAGCGGGGTGTCGAGAAGTTTCGGCTGGCTCATGTCACATCACCTGTTGGTTTTATGACGCCAGTATAGTGCCACTATTTGACGGCCGTGAAGCAAGCGAGGGCTTCACGGCCGAAATAGTTTCTTACAGGCCTGGCAGGCGCTGACGAATCTGTGCGACTACGGTGTCGAGGGTCCCGCTTTCATTGGTCTGCACGCGCTTGCTGCGCAGAATTTCCTCTGGCGTCAGGGCTTCGCGGCTAGATTGCTGGGCCTCGATCACGGCCAGCGTGGCGTCGGAAGGGTCCTTTTTGTCGGCCTGACGAATCGCCAGCCAGCTTTCGATCACGGCTTGCGGTGCGTTGCAGTCGAGGATCAGGAACGGCGTGCCGGTGGCTTCGGCCACTTGAGCGGCGTTGTCGCGTTGCTCGCGCTTGAGGTAGGTCGCATCGATCACCACCGGGAAACCGGCGTGCAGAATCACTCCGGCAATCTCATGCAGGCGGGCATAAGTGGCGGCGCTGGCGTCGGCGCTGTAAATCCCGGCCTGCACGTCGTTGGCTACGGTCTGCTCGCCGAACAGGCGCTTGCGCTCGACGTCGGAACGCAGGCGAATCGCCCCCAGCGCTTCGACCAGACGCATGGCCACGTGGCTCTTGCCGACAGCCGATACGCCGTGGGTGATGGCCATGAAGCGCGATGGAATGGTGCTGTAGCTTTCCGCCAGGTTGGCGTAGTTGCGGTACTGGCGCAGGGTGGTTGCGCGCTGCACCGGGGTGGCATCCGCCGGCATGCTGAACAGCGCGACTTTGGCACGAACCAGTGCGCGGTAGGCTTTATAGAAATTCAGCACTTCCAGGCCTTGATAGTCGCCGGTCAGCTCCAGGTACTGGCTGATGAAGCGGCGGGCCAGGGATTTCAGGCCACGGTCTTCCAGGTCCATCGCCAGGAAACCGGTGTCGGCCCAGACGTCAGTGAAGCGGAACGGTTCGTTGAACTCGATGCAGTCGAAGATCACCACTTTGCCATTGATGACAGTGGCGTTGCCCAGGTGGATGTCACCGTGGCATTCGCGAGTGAAACCCTCGGCCTTGCGCTGGCTGAACAGTGCCTTGAGACGATCGAAGCTGCTTTCGGCCCAGGCTTGCAGGGCTTCGAGTTGCAGCAGATCGTTTTTGTCGCTGAGGAACGGCAGGATCTGCTCGAAGTTCTGGCGCACCGGGGCCATCACGCTGTCCGGGGTACCGGCGTCGTGCTCGGCCGGGACTTTTGGCGCACTGAGGTGGAATTTGGCGATCTGCTCGGCCATTTCATCAATGTGCTGGGTGGTCAACTCACCGTTGGCTTGCAGGGTGCTGAGCAGGCCGGTCTGCGGGAATTGACGCATTTTCAGCACATATTCGATCACCGGGCCGTCGCCACCCAGTTGTGGCGCCTCGACGCTGCCGGTCACCGGCAACACGTCCAGATACAAATCATCGGTCAGACGTTGGTTCAGGCGCAGTTCTTCAGCGCAGAAATGCTCGCGCGCTTCGAGGCTGGTGAAGTCGAGGAAGCCGAAATTCACTGGCTTCTTCACTTTATAAGCAAACGGGCCGGTGAGGATCACCCACGAGATATGGGTTTCGATGACCTGGAACCCTTCGACGGGGTGCGGGTAGAGGGCCGGGTTTTGCAGGGCAGCGATCAGGGACTGGCTCACGGGCGATCCTTCAGAGACTGGGAAATTCGAGGTCGCCATTATGGCCGCTCGCCAGCCTGACGCAAACCTCGGAGCGCTCCTGTTGAGTATGAATAAAGTGCGTATAATCCGCCGCCATGACTCGAACTCGATCCCCCCGTACCAAGAAAAAACCAGTCTCCAAGGGCCTCAGCCCATGGTTGAGCTGGGCCATTAAACTCAGTCTGGTCGGCCTTGTGGTGCTGGCCGGCTTCGCCGTTTACCTCGATGCCGTGGTGCAGGAGAAGTTCTCCGGCAAGCGCTGGACCATCCCGGCCAAGGTCTACGCGCGTCCGCTTGAGCTGTTCGTCGGACAAAAGCTGAGCAAGGACGATTTCCTCACCGAACTCGATGCCCTGGGCTATCGCCGCGAAGCTGTGAGCAATGGCCCCGGCGCTGCCGCCGTCAACGGCAATACCGTTGATCTGAATACCCGCGGCTTCCAGTTCTATGAAGGCCTGGAAAAAGCCCAGCCAGTACGCGTGCGTTTCTCTGGCGACTATGTGGCCGAGCTCTCCGGGCTCAACGGCGGTAAATTGTCCGTGGTGCGGCTCGAGCCGCTGATGATCGGCGGCATCTACCCGAAAAACCTCGAAGACCGCATCCTGATCAAGCTCGATCAGGTGCCACCGTACCTGCTGGAAACCCTGGTAGCGGTGGAAGATCGCGACTATTACAGCCACTGGGGCGTATCGCCGAAATCGATTGCCCGGGCGATCTGGGTCAATACCTCTGGCGGCAAGATGACCCAGGGCGGCAGTACGCTGACCCAGCAATTGGTCAAGAACTTCTACCTCACCAACGAGCGCAGCCTGAGCCGTAAGCTCACTGAAGCGATGATGGCAATGCTGCTGGAGCTGCATTACGACAAGAAGGAAATCCTTGAGGCCTACCTCAATGAAGTCTTTGTCGGGCAGGACGGTCAGCGTGCTGTGCACGGTTTTGGTCTGGCCAGCCAGTTCTTCTTTGGTCAGCCACTGTCCGAGCTGAAGCTGCATCAGGTCGCGCTGCTGGTCGGCATGGTTAAGGGCCCGTCCTATTACAACCCGCGTCGCAACCCGGAGCGAGCGCTAGAGCGCCGTAATCTGGTGCTCGACGTGCTTGAGCAGCAAGGCGTGGCGACTGCCGAACAGGTTGAAGCGGCGAAGAAAATGCCCTTGGGCGTGACCACGCGCGGCAAGCTTGCCGACAGCTCGTTCCCGGGCTTTATCGATCTGGTCAAACGCCAGTTGCGCGAAGACTATCGCGACGAGGACTTGACCGAAGAAGGCTTGCGGATCTTCACCAGTTTCGACCCGATTCTGCAGATGAAGGCCGAAGCGTCGGTGAATGACACCTTCAAACGGCTGGCTGGACGCAAGGGCTCCGATGACGTGGAAGCGGCGATGGTCGTGACCAACCCGGAAACCGGCGAAGTGCAGGCGATGATCGGTAGTCGTCAGGCCAGTTATGCCGGTTTCAACCGGGCGCTGGACGCCGTGCGGCCGATCGGTTCCCTGGTCAAGCCAGCGGTGTATCTGACCGCACTGGAAAAGCCGAGCCGTTACACGCTGACCAGTTGGCTGTCGGATGATCCGCTGTCGATCAAAGGCGCGGACGGCCAGGTGTGGAAACCACAGAACTATGACCGTCGCTCCCACGGCACAGTCTTCCTCTATCAAGGGCTGGCGCATTCGTACAACCTGTCGACCTCGCGCCTGGGTCTGGAAGTCGGTGTGCCGAATGTGCTCAAGACCCTTGCGCGTCTGGGCGTGACCCGGGAATTCCCGGCGTTCCCGTCGATGCTGCTCGGGGCTGGCGGCATGACCCCGATCGAAGTGGCGACCATGTATCAGACCCTCGCCAACGGTGGTTTCAATACGCCGATGCGCGGGATTCGCAGTGTGCTGACCGCCGAGGGCGAGCCGCTCAAGCGTTATCCGTTCCAGATCGAGCAGCGTTTCGATCCGGCGTCCATCTACCTGATCCAGAACGCCATGCAGCGGGTGATGCGTGAAGGTACCGGCAGCTCGGTTTATAACGTGCTGCCCAAGACCCTGACGCTGGCCGGCAAGACCGGTACCAGTAACGATTCGCGTGACAGCTGGTTCGCCGGTTTCAGTCAGGATCTGCTGGCCGTGGTCTGGCTGGGTCGCGACGACAACGGCAAGACCCCGTTCACCGGGGCGACCGGTGCATTGCAGGTCTGGACCAGTTTCATGCGCAAGGCCGATCCGCTGCCGCTGGACATGCCGCAGCCGGACAACATTGTGCAGGCGTGGGTCGATTCGCGTACCGGGCAAGGCTCCGATGCCAACTGTCCGGGGGCGGTGCAGATGCCGTATATTCGCGGCAGCGAACCGCCACCCGGCGCCGCGTGTGCAAGCGAAACGCCTGCCTCGCCGGAGTCGGTGATGGATTGGGTCAAGGGCTGGATGAATTAAGCAAAGAGGGTTTCAAGTGAACAAGTGGTTGATTCCGGCGGTGACTGCCGTGGCTTTGCTCAGTGGCTGCTCTACCGTACAGCGTGGTTCGATCCCGGTGGTGGACGCCGGCACAGCCGTGTCCAACAGCGAACGGCTGTCGGCCAACGGCGGTTTCCGCAAGACGACGGTCAAACGCCCAGTCCAGGGCCAGGCGCAATCCCAGGCCATCCCGCAAGGCGATACCGGCGTGGTGGTGATGGTGCCGGGTGGTGGCGCCACAACATCGGCGCCGATCAGCTCCTCGCCGATCGTGCCGGGCCCGGCTTCCGGCGGAATCACCGCAGGGCCGTACAACCCGTCGCCGGTCGAGTCGGCACCGATCAACTCCGGCAGCTACAGCATGCCTTCAACGCCAAGCGGGATTCCTTCGGCCAGCAGTGGCGGTGGTCTGTCGGCGGACGAACAGCTCGATGGCCCGGTGCTCGCCTTGCTGACCACTGCGCAACAGCAGCAGGCTGGTGGCGACCTCAACGGTGCGTCTTCCAGCCTCGAGCGTGCTCAGCGTGTAGCCCCGCGTGAGCCGCAAGTGCTCTATCGTCTGGCGCAAGTGCGCATGGCCCAAGGCGACGCGCCACAGGCCGAGCAGTTCGCCCGTCGTGCGCTGACCATGGCCAACGGTCGTCCGGACTTGCAGGCCAACCTGTGGGAGATCATCGCGCAGTCCCGTGAGAAACAAGGCGATTCCGCCGGCGCAGCGCTGGCTCGTCAGAAGGCCAAGGTTTCGCTGTGATGGATTCCCGTTTCCCGAAAATCGCCGATCAGTTGCTGCTGATCGAGCGTGAACTGCGCGCGCAGGGTTGGTGGGACGAGGTCCAGCCGTCCGCCGAGGCTTTGAGCAGTGTGGAGCCGTTTTCGGTCGACACGCTGGATTTCGAGCAATGGCTGCAATGGATCTTCCTGCCACGGATGAAAATGATCCTTGAGCAGGATCTGTCGTTGCCCAACGCCTCGGGCATTCAGGAAATGGCTGAAATGGTCTTCGCCCAGCGCAATCTGCAGGGCAAGGATCGACAGCTGCAGGTGCTGCTCAAAGAGTTTGACCTGCTGATTACCGCTTCCCGCTAGAGCCGATCCCCTGTAGGAGCTGCCTGCGGCAGCTCCTACAGATTTTTATTCGCAGTTCTGCGCAATCTGCTTCTGCGCTTCGACAATGCGCTCCTGCCGCTGCGCATCATCCAGCCGCCGTAATTGTCCTTCCACTTCCTCCCTCAACCGCGGATTGTTCTGCAATTGCGCCAGGTTCGTCCGTGCCTGCTCGCAAAACGCCTTGAGCTGCGCCTGCTGCTCCGCCACCTGTTTCTTCACCTTGTCGTCGATGGCTTTCTGATCGCCCAGCGCACCACTGCCAGGCATGGCGGCAGGTTTCGTTGGGGGCGAGGAGGGCGTCTGCACAGTCGTCGCCGGCAGCCCTTGCGGTGGCTGCGCATCGAAGTGCGTGACGCCCTGGGCATCTACCCATTTGTAGATTTGAGCGGCCGAGCACCAGGGGCTGAGGCCGATCAGCAGAGTTAACAGAAGCGTTCGCATGCTGATTCCTTGGCAAAATTGCGCAATTGACGCTAACAGAGTAGCTGTTTTCAGGTTTTTTCTTGCGTTCTCATGTGCTTACCCACAATTAAGCACATTGACGGCTTGACTTGGAGAGGGCGAAACAGAAGAATCCAAAGTCCGCTGTAGAGGGACTGCCAGAAGCAGACCCACTCGGTAGATCATGAGGCGCATATCCGCGTCGACCTGTTACACCCGCAACGCGTTACCTCGCGCTGGGTGGGAAAGGCCCGCAACACTTGGGACGATCCCAATACTTGCTCAGTCAGTGCTGACGTAGTCGGCGACCACCGTCGCTCATGCTCTGCCGAGAAGTAAACCTATTAAGACCCGCCCCTTTTGTGTGGACGGTATTCTGGCGTTTTAGAGGTGAACAACGTGGAGCTTTTATCTGGCGGTGAGATGCTCGTCCGCTTCTTGCGTGACGAAGGCGTCAAATATATCTACGGGTACCCGGGTGGTGCTCTTCTTCATGTTTACGATGCCCTGTTCAAAGAACCGGAAGTGACCCACATCCTGGTTCGTCACGAACAAGCGGCTACCCATATGGCTGACGGCTATGCCCGTGCCACCGGTAAAGCCGGCGTGGTATTGGTGACATCAGGTCCTGGCGCCACAAACGCCATCACCGGTATCGCCACCGCCTATATGGATTCGATTCCAATGGTGATCATTTCCGGTCAGGTGCCAAGCACCATGGTCGGCACCGACGCGTTCCAGGAAACCGACATGATCGGTATCTCCCGGCCGATCGTGAAGCACAGCTTCATGATCAAGCACGCCTCGGAAATCCCGGAAGTCATGAAGAAGGCCTTCTACCTGGCGCAATCCGGTCGTCCGGGCCCGGTCGTGGTCGATATCCCGAAAGACATGACCAACCCGGCCGAGAAGTTCGAATACATCTTCCCGAAAAAAGCCAAGCTGCGTTCCTACAGCCCGGCCGTCCGCGGCCACTCCGGGCAAATCCGCAAGGCGGCAGAAATGCTCCTGGCAGCCAAACGCCCAGTGCTCTATTCCGGTGGCGGCGTGATCCTCGGCAACGGTTCCGCACCGCTGACCGAACTGGCGAAAATGCTTAACCTGCCAGTGACCAACACCTTGATGGGCCTGGGCGGTTTCCCTGGCACCGACCGGCAGTTCATCGGCATGCTCGGCATGCACGGCAGCTACACCGCCAACTTGGCGATGCACCATGCCGACGTGATCCTGGCTGTCGGCGCGCGTTTCGATGACCGTGTGATCAACGGCGCGGCGAAGTTCTGCCCGAACGCCAAGATCATCCACATCGACATCGACCCGGCTTCGATCTCCAAGACCATCAAGGCCGACGTGCCAATCGTTGGCCCGGTGGAGAGCGTCCTGACCGAAATGGTCGCGATCCTCAAGGAAATCGGTGAGACCCCGAACAAGGAGTCCGTTGCCAGTTGGTGGAAGCAAGTCGATGAGTGGCGTGGTGATCGCGGCCTGTTTCCTTATGAAAAGGGCGACGGCAGCCTGATCAAACCGCAGACCGTGATCGAGACCCTGTGCGAAGTGACCAAGGGCGATGCCTTCATCACCTCCGACGTGGGCCAGCACCAGATGTTCGCGGCGCAGTACTACAAGTTCAACAAGCCGAACCGCTGGATCAACTCCGGTGGTCTGGGCACCATGGGCTTCGGTTTCCCGGCGGCCATGGGCATCAAGTTGAGCTTCCCGGATGACGACGTTGCCTGCGTCACCGGTGAAGGCAGCATCCAGATGAACATCCAGGAGCTGTCGACCTGCCTGCAATATGGCTTGCCGGTGAAAATCGTCATCCTGAACAACGGTGTTCTGGGGATGGTTCGTCAGTGGCAGGACATGAGCTATGGCAGCCGCCACTCGCACTCTTATATGGAGTCGCTGCCTGACTTCGTCAAACTGGCTGAAGCCTACGGTCACGTCGGCGTGCGCATCACCGATTCGAAAGACTTGAAGTCGAAGATGGAAGAGGCGTTCGCCATGAAAGATCGTCTGGTGGTGATCGATATTTCGGTCGATACCAGCGAGCACGTCTATCCGATGCAGATCAAAGACGGCTCCATGCGCGATATGTGGCTGAGCAAGACGGAGCGTACTTAATCATGCGGCACATTATTTCCCTGCTTCTGGAAAACGAACCCGGCGCTTTGTCTCGCGTAGTCGGCCTGTTCTCGCAGCGCAACTACAACATTGAAAGCCTGACGGTGGCGCCAACCGAAGACCCGACTCTGTCGCGTCTGACGCTGACCACTGTTGGCCACGATGAAATCATCGAGCAGATCACCAAAAACCTGAACAAGCTGATCGAAGTGGTCAAGCTGGTGGACCTGTCGGAAAGCGCTCACATCGAGCGCGAGCTGATGCTGGTCAAGGTCAAGGCCACTGGCGCCCAGCGCGCCGAGATCAAACGCACCACCGATATTTACCGTGGACAGATCGTCGACGTCAGCGCCAGCGTGTATACCGTTCAACTGACCGGTACCAGCGACAAGCTCGACAGCTTCATTCAGTCCATCGGCACCGCATCGATTCTGGAAACCGTCCGTAGCGGCGTGACCGGCATTGCCCGCGGCGACAAAGTACTCAGCATCTAAACCAAATTAGCGAATGGCCTGAACGGCCTGGATATATAGGGGAAATTCATGAAAGTTTTCTACGATAAAGACTGCGACCTGTCGATCATCCAGGGCAAGAAAGTTGCCATCATCGGTTACGGTTCCCAGGGCCACGCCCAGGCGTGCAACCTGAAAGATTCCGGTGTCGACGTTACCGTTGGTCTGCGTAAAGGTTCGGCCACTGTTGCCAAAGCCGAAGCTCACGGCCTGAAAGTGACCGACGTGGCTGCCGCTGTTGCTGGCGCCGACCTGGTCATGATCCTGACCCCGGACGAATTCCAGTCCCAGCTGTACAAGAACGAAATCGAGCCGAACATCAAGAAAGGCGCCACCCTGGCCTTCTCCCACGGCTTCGCTATTCACTACAACCAGGTTGTTCCGCGTGCCGACCTCGACGTGATCATGATCGCGCCGAAAGCCCCGGGTCACACCGTGCGTTCCGAGTTCGTGAAGGGCGGCGGTATCCCTGACCTGATCGCGATCTACCAGGACGCTTCGGGCAACGCCAAAAACGTTGCACTGTCCTACGCAGCTGGCGTGGGTGGCGGTCGTACCGGCATCATCGAAACCACCTTCAAGGACGAGACCGAAACCGACCTGTTCGGCGAACAAGCCGTACTGTGCGGCGGTACCGTTGAGCTGGTGAAAGCCGGTTTCGAAACTCTGGTTGAAGCTGGCTACGCGCCGGAAATGGCCTACTTCGAGTGCCTGCACGAACTGAAGCTGATCGTTGACCTCATGTACGAAGGCGGTATCGCCAACATGAACTACTCGATCTCCAACAACGCTGAATACGGCGAGTACGTGACCGGCCCGGAAGTGATCAACGCCGAATCCCGTCAGGCCATGCGCAATGCCCTGAAACGTATTCAGGACGGCGAATACGCCAAAATGTTCATCAGCGAAGGCGCTACCGGCTACCCTTCGATGACCGCCAAGCGTCGTAACAACGCCGCTCACGGTATCGAAATCATCGGCGAGCAACTGCGCTCCATGATGCCGTGGATCGGTGCCAACAAGATCGTCGACAAAGCCAAAAACTAAGTCGTCATCTTTGTACGAAAAACGCGGCCTCGGCCGCGTTTTTTCGTTTGAAACCGATGGTTCTGGTATAAAGCTGCATCGTTTGTGGCCGAACCGTCGTCACAGGCACCTGTCGAATTTTTCCAAACCGTTGCAAGGTAATGTCCATGAGCGAACGTCCCGAAGAGCCGAACCAGGCTTCTGACGCCGAAAGCCTGCTGCCCATCGATGAACATGTCGAGGAAGGGCACGACGCAGAAGGTCGTAAAGTCCGGCATCGTGGTATCTATCTGCTGCCGAATCTGTTCACCACTGCGAACCTGTTCGCAGGGTTTTATTCCATCATCAACTCGATGAGTGCCCAGGCTGCCTTGAGCGCCGGTGACTCTGCGAATGCGAGCAAGTATTTCGCCTTCGCCGCGATCGCGATTTTCGTGGCCATGGTGCTCGATGGTCTTGATGGCCGTGTAGCGCGCATGACCAATACGCAAAGTGCCTTCGGCGCCGAGTATGACTCGTTGTCGGACATGGTCGCGTTCGGTGTAGCGCCGGCGCTGCTGGCCTTTGGCTGGGCATTGGGCGACATGGGCAAGGTCGGCTGGATGGTCGCCTTCATCTATGTAGCCGGTGCAGCATTGCGTCTGGCGCGTTTCAATACCCAGGTCGGTACGGCTGACAAGCGATACTTCATCGGCCTGGCCAGCCCGGCAGCTGCCGGCGTGGTCGCAGGCATCGTCTGGGCCTTCAGCGATTACGGCATTCAGGGTTCGAAGATGTCGTTCCTGGTCGCGCTGATGGTGGCGGCTGCCGGCATGCTGATGGTCAGCAACATCAAGTACAACAGCTTCAAGGAGCTGGACTTGAAGGGGCGCGTGCCGTTCGTGGCGATCCTCGCCGTGGTGCTGGTGTTCGCCGTGGTGTTCAGCGATCCACCGCGAATTCTACTGCTGGTGTTCCTCGGTTACGCCGCTTCCGGCCCTGTGCAATACCTGTTGCGTCTTCGTCGTCACAAAAACGCCGAATGATGTAATTTCCCGCATACTCCGCAGTCTATGGGTGCATCTGTCCTCCAAAACTGCGGAGTTGCCATGCTGATCAAAATCCCCAAAGCGTCCGACTGCCATGAGTCGGATGTCACGCCTGAATCCATTTATCTTTCTCGTCGCCAATTGTTGGGGGCTACTGCTGCCGGACTTGCTGTCAGTAGCCTGCCGCGCTGGGCCAATGCCGAGGATGCCGCTCGGTACGCCGATGTCGAACCCGGTAAAGCGCCTGCCTGGTTTACCGACAAGCTGTCCTCTACTAAATGGGGCGCAGTCAACGTCAAGGATGAGGCGATCACGCCTTATAAAGACGCAACCCATTACAACAACTTCTATGAGTTCGGCACCGACAAGGGTGACCCTGCGGCGAATGCTGGCTCGCTGAAAACCGAGCCGTGGAGCGTTGTCGTCGATGGGGAGGTGGGTAAGCCAGGACGTTACGCCCTGGAAGACTTCATGAAACCGTACCAGTTGGAGGAGCGTATTTATCGCCTTCGCTGTGTTGAGGCGTGGTCGATGGTCATCCCGTGGATTGGTTTTCCGATCTCTGCGCTGCTCAAACAGGTCGAGCCGACCTCCAAGGCCAAATACATTCGCTTCGAAACCCTGCAGGATCCCAAGAGCATGCCAGGCCAGCGTTCGGGGTTCGCCCTGATCGATTGGCCTTATGTAGAAGGCTTGCGCCTGGATGAGGCAATGAATCCCTTGGCGATTCTGGCGGTTGGCATGTATGGCCGTGAATTGCCGAATCAGAACGGTGCGCCGTTGCGTCTGGTGGTGCCGTGGAAGTACGGCTTCAAGAGTGTGAAGTCCATCGTGCGTATCAGTCTGGTCAGCGAGCAACCGAAAACTACCTGGCAGAGCATCGCGGCAGATGAGTACGGGTTTTATGCCAACGTGAATCCGACGGTTGATCACCCGCGCTGGACTCAGGCACGGGAGCGGCGTCTGCCGAACAGTCTGTTCAAGCCGAATGTGCGTGATACACAGATGTTCAACGGCTATGCGGATGAAGTCGCTTCTTTATATACAGGGCTCGATCTGCGGAAGAACTACTGATGCGATATCCGTTCTGGCGTGTAGGCGTTTTTATCGCTGCGGCGATTTGGCCATTGCTTTGGTTTTATCAAGCGTTCGCCGATTTGCTCGGGCCGGATCCTGGCAAAGTCCTGGTTGATCGATTGGGGCTGGGGACGTTGGTATTGCTGTTGATTACATTGAGCATGACGCCGCTGCAGAAATTGACGGGGTGGGCGGGCTGGATTGCTGTGCGCCGTCAGTTGGGACTCTGGTGTTTTGCCTATGTGAGTCTGCATTTGTTCAGCTATATGGCGTTTATCCTCGGCTTCGACTGGTCGCAGTTGGGCGTGGAGTTGCGTAAGCGGCCGTACATCATTGTGGGTACGCTGGGTTTTATCGGGTTGTTGGCGTTGGCAGTAACCTCTAATCGCTACAGCCAGCGTCATTTAGGTGTGCGCTGGAAGAAACTGCATCGGTTGGTGTACGTGATTCTCGGGCTTGGATTGCTGCACATGCTGTGGATTGTGCGAGCTGATCTTAAAGAGTGGGCAATCTACGCCTTTATAGGTGCAGCGCTTTTGCTGCTACGTGTGCCCGCTGTTGCGCGTCGCATCCCTCGTTTGCTGACTAAAAAGCAGGTTTTGCAATAAAACTGAAATTAACGGTTGACGGCAGATTCAGGAAGTCTATAATTCGCCCCACTTCCGGCGCAGTCGAAACGGAAAACTCCTTGAGATTCAATGAGTTACGCAGTTTTCGGCAGCGGCTTACTTCAGTTCATCGAAGTCTTGAAGGAGTTGAAAGAGCAGTGATGTTTGGCTCTTTTGACGGTTCGATCTTCTCG
>NZ_CATKPP010000057.1:0-348384 GCF_949767635.1 Pseudomonas sp. IT-93MI4 | reverse complement strand
CGAGAAGATCGAACCGTCAAAAGAGCCAAACATCACCGCCCTTTCAACTCCTTCCAGGCTTCGATGAACTGAAGCAAGCCGCCGTCGAAAACTGCGCAACTCATTGAATCTCAAGGAGTTTTCCGTTTCGACTGCGCCGGAAGTGGGGCGAATTATAGACCTCCTGAATCTGCCGTCAACCGTTAATTTCAGTTTTCTATCAATGCACCGAAAAAGCCTGCTTATATATAGATGCAACGTCAGCGAATGCGCAGTATATTGCCCAACACTTAAAACAACACCCTGTTCTCACCTTCGGATGATGCCTTGCAATGACTGACCAACCTCGCTCTCTGGCCTCAATGCTGTTCCCGGTTGGCCTCTTATTAATAGCCATGGCATCCATTCAGTCTGGCGCCTCTCTGGCCAAGAGCATGTTCCCGGTGGTTGGCGCTCAAGGAACGACCACTCTGCGCCTGGTCTTCGCCAGCGTGATCATGCTGTTGTTATTGCGCCCTTGGCGCGCAAGGCTGACAGCTCAGTCCCTGCGCACGGTGATCGTTTACGGAATGGCGCTGGGCGGGATGAACTTCCTCTTCTATATGTCATTGCGCACCGTGCCACTTGGAATTGCAGTCGCGCTTGAATTCACGGGTCCGTTGGCCGTCGCCATCTACGCCTCCCGCCGCGCTATCGACTTTCTCTGGATTGCTCTGGCGGCAGTTGGCCTGCTGCTGTTGATCCCGACAGGAGCGACATCCACGGGGATTGATCTAATGGGCGCCGGTTACGCCTTGGGGGCCGGCGTGTGCTGGGCGCTGTACATTCTGTTCGGCCAAAAGGCTGGCGCCGACAACGGCGTGACGACCGCGGCGCTGGGCGTGATGATTGCCGCACTGTTTGTCGCCCCGATCGGCATCGTGCATGCCGGCGCGGCATTGCTCACCCCGTCGCTGATCCCGGTGGCCATCGGCGTCGCCATCCTCTCGACTGCTTTGCCCTACACGCTGGAGATGGTCGCCCTCACCCGCATACCAGCCCGCACCTTTGGGACGTTGATGAGCATCGAACCGGCCTTTGGCGCGTTGTCCGGGCTGCTATTCCTGCAGGAGTACCTCACGCTGTCACAATGGATGGCGATCCTGTGCATTATTCTGGCCTCCGTCGGGGCAACCATGACCATGGGCAGTAGCGCCAAACCCGTTGTAGCGGCAGATTGAAACAGGATTTGACGAAGGTCTGGCAATTGGCGTTCATTTAGGCCATGTTTAGACCCCTTAACTCAGTGCCAGACATGGATTTTTTCGGACAGGGATATCGAACCGCTTAAAGCGCAGGCGAATACAGGCAGACCCGAGCGCCAGACTCGTGGCTACCATAAGGACGGTAATGAAACGAATTTTGATACTGATCGCTGTATTGGCAGTAGCGGGGTGCGCAGCCACTTCCAAGACCCAAGTGAAGCACGGTAAAAAAGGGCTGCACATCAACTGTTCCGGGCTGTCGTCCTCTTGGGACAAGTGCTACACCAGCGCCGCCAATGCCTGCGCCCCAAAGGGCTACAAAGTCATCGCCAAATCAGGGGACGCCGTGGAAGAACCCGGCGACTACCCGTTCGGTCTTAATCCGGCCGGTTATACCAGCCGTAGCATGATCGTCATCTGCAAATGAATCATGCTGGCTGCTCGCCTTGTCGAGCAGCCAGCTGACGCCCGATTTCCTCATGACTGGATTTCAAAACCGTCCGTTGAATCTCCGGCGTCACCAGCATCCGCGCCACTACCAACGCTCCGACGCATTGCGACAGAATCGCCCACGCCAGGCTGTCGCTTTCCAGAATCTGCGCCCAACTGGCGTGCAACCGACAAATCCACAGTTCAGCCTGCTCGCGAACCTGATCATCTGAACGGGCAATTTCCGCACCCAGTGTTGGCAAGGCGCAGCCCGATTCAGGCTGCTCCACGTGAGCCATGCTCAGGTACTGTTTCAGACAGCGTTCCAGCCGCTCACGATCCTGCGCCCCCTGCCCTCCCAGTCGCTCCAGGCTCTGACACAGTTCACGCTCGACGATCGCCGTGAACAGCTCGTTTTTCGACGAGAAGTGGTTATAAAACGCTGCGCCACTGAGGCCGATGGCCTTCATCAAACCATCGACACCGACTGTGGAAAAGCCAGAACGCTTGGCTGACAGCGCGCTGCTGTTCAGCAGCTTTTCTCGGGTTTCCAGCTTATGACCGGCGGAATACCGCATGTGCTTGCCCTCTTGATCGACCGCCTTGACGTTGTCCGGATCCTAGCATAACGTTCGTTCACTTAACGATCGTTTACTAAAGGGATCTACCCATGAATAACAAGAAGGTCGTGTTGGTGGTGGGTGCGGGCGATGCCACTGGCGGAGCGATTGCCAAGCGCTTTGCCAGAGAAGGTTTTATCGCTTGCGTCACCCGGCGCAGCGCCGACAAATTACAGCCGCTGGTCGAGGCGATTCAGGCCGAGGGTGGCGAAGCTCACGGCGTTGCCTGCGATGCGCGCAAGGAAGAAGACGTGATTGCGTTGATTGAAGAGATTGAAACCCACCTCGGCCCGATCGAGGCGTTTGTCTTCAACATCGGCGCCAACGTGCCTTGCAGCATTCTCGAAGAAACTGCGCGCAAGTATTTCAAGATCTGGGAAATGGCCTGTTTCTCCGGTTTCCTCAATGCCCGCGAAGTGGCCAAGCGCATGGTCACCCGCAACCGCGGCACCATCCTGTTCACTGGCGCCACCGCCGGGCTGCGCGGTGCTTCGGGATTTGCCGCGTTTGCCGGCGCCAAACACGGCATCCGTGCACTGGCGCAAAGCATGGCGCGCGAGTTGGGGCCGATGAACATCCACGTCGCCCATGTAGTGGTCGATGGCGCGATCGATACCGACTTCATCCGCAACAGTTTCCCCGAGAAGTACGCGACCAAGGATCAGGACGGTATTCTCAATCCCGAACACATCGCCGAAAACTATTGGTATCTGCACAGTCAGCCACGGGATGCCTGGACCTTCGAGCTGGATCTGCGCCCGTGGAACGAACGCTGGTAAGCCCCGCCTCCTCCATAACAATAATCAGAGAGCAGCGAAGATGACGAAAACCGTGGAGTTCTATTTCGACCTCGGCAGCCCTGCCACCTACCTGGCTTACACCCAATTACCGAAAATATGTGCCGCAACCCAAAGCGAGCTGATCTATATCCCGATGCTGCTGGGCGGCGTGTTCAAGGCGACTGGCAACGCATCGCCGGCAATGATTCCGGCGAAGGGCCGTTACATGTTTCAGGATCTGGATCGCTACGCAAAACGTTACGGTGTGCCGCTGAAATTCAATCCGCACTTCCCGATCAACACGCTGATGCTGATGCGCGCGATCACCGGCATCCAACTGCACCAACCGGAACGCTTTCACGCATTTATCGATTGCCTGTTCAATGCATTGTGGGTGGAGGGACGCCCTCTCGATGAGCCGGAGACTGTCGCTGCGGTTTTGAGCGGACAGGGCTTCGATCCCAATGAAGTCCTGGCCCTGACCAACGACGAGACAGTCAAGGCCGCTCTGAAGGACAACACCGAAACAGCCATTAAACGCGGGGTGTTTGGCGCGCCGAGCATGTTTATCGGCAACCAGATGTTCTTTGGACAGGACCGCCTCGACTTCGTCGAAGAGGCCCTGCGTCAGGCTTAGAAAAACCTCAGAACCCGGACGCTGCCAACAGCGCCCGGGTTTCAGCCATTCAAATCGCCGCTGTGCGCGTGTTCAGCCACTCCAGCGCGGCCCCCTCCAGCAACGGACTCAGACGCTCACGCACTTCAGCATGGTAGGCGTTGAACCACTCCTTTTCTTCCTGCGTGAGCAAGGACGGCTCCAGGCAGCGCGTGTCGATCGGGCACAGGGTCAGCGTTTCAAACTTGAGGAACTCGCCAAACTCGCTGCTCCCCGCCTCGCGGTTCATCGCCAGGTTCTCGATGCGCACGCCCCAACGACCTGGACGATAGGTGCCCGGTTCGATCGAGGTGATCATCCCAGGTTGCATCGCCGTTTGCGGTGCCGGTACTGCCTGATAGGCGATCACCTGCGGGCCTTCATGCACGTTGAGGAAATAGCCGACCCCATGACCGGTGCCGTGACCGTAATCCACGCTTTCAGCCCAAATCGGCGCACGCGCGATGGCATCGAGCAACGGCGACAGAATGCCTTTCGGGAAATGCGCCCGCGACAGGGCAATCACTCCTTTGAGCACACGCGTGCAGTCACGCTTCTGCTCAGCCGTCGGCGTACCGACCGGCACCATTCGAGTGATGTCGGTGGTGCCACCCAGGTACTGGCCGCCCGAGTCGATCAGCAGCAAGCCGTCACCCTCGATCACCGCGTGTTCTTCTTCGGTGGCGTGATAGTGCGGCATCGCGCCATTGGCGTTAAACGCGGCAATCGTGTTGAAGCTCAGCGACACGTAATCCGGACGGCGCTCACGGGCAGCGGTGAGTTTTTCGTCGATGGTCAGTTCGGTGATGCGTTCACGGCCCCAGGCCGATTCCAGCCAGGCGAAGAATTCGCACAACGCCGCGCCATCCTGTTCCATGGCCTTGCGAATGTGCTGTGCATCGGCCTCGCTCTTCTGCGATTTGGCGAGAGTGGTCGGGTTCAGGCCTTCAACCAGTTTCACCGCGCTGTCGAGGTTATCCAGCAGACCGCTGGTCACCCGCGCCGGATCCACCAGCAGACTCGCACCACCCGGTACGGCGCGCAAGGCGTCGGCGACCTCGCGGTAATCGCGCAGAGTCACGCCGTCCTGTTCCAGCACTGCACGCAGTTCGGCATCGACTTTGCTCAAGGCCACAAACAGCGTGGCCTGCTGTTGATTGATCAACGCAAAAGAAACAAACACCGGGTTGAACGACACGTCGCCGCCGCGCAGGTTGAACAGCCAGGCGATGTCATCGAGGGTGGCGATGAAGTGCCAATCGGCGCCACGTGCCTGCAGGGTCTCGCGCAGTTTGGCGAGTTTTTCGCCACGGCTGACCGTCGCTTGCGGTGGCAGATGTTGGTAGATCGGCGCGTTCGGCAGGCTCGGGCGATCCGCCCAGACTTCATTCAACAGGTCGATGTCCGTGCGCAGACGCGCGCCACGCGCCTCAAGCTTGCTGCTCAGGGTACGTGCCGAAGCCACGGCCATCACCGCACCGTCGACCGCCACCACGCCACCTTCGGGTGTCTGCTCCGCCAGCCAGTCCAGCGGGCTCGGCTGACCCGGTTGCAGCTTGACCAGTTCGATGCCGCTGCCCTTGAGTTCCTTGGTCGCCTGTTCCCAATAGCGACTGTCGGCCCAGACCCCGGCGAAATCAGCAGTCACGATCAAAGTGCCGACCGAACCATGAAAGCCCGACAGCCATTGCCGCCCCTGCCAGTAGCCCGGCAGGTACTCCGACAGATGCGGGTCGGCCGATGGCACCAGCAACGCATGAATGCCTTCGCGGCGCATCAGTTCACGGGTGTGCGCCAGGCGCTGGGGAACCGTTCCTTCGGTCAAAGTCTGGGTACTCATCATGTCTCCTGCCAATCACTTCATCGTTATTGTTCGTAGCCGTGAAAACCGGCTGGTTAAAGCCCTGTCGCCCAGAATGCCGGGGCACTGGCGCAGGCGCCTTTGATCAGTGCTGCCGCCTGATCGACATCATCGGCGGTGGTGAAACGGCCGAGACTCAGGCGAATGGTGCGACCGGCCAGCCGGGCGTCGTGCCCCAGTGCCAGCAGCACGTGAGAAGGCGTGTTGCTCGCCGAGTTGCAGGCCGAGGTCGCGGAAAAGGCGATCGACTGGCTCAAGGCCGCACTGTTGAATTCACCTTCGCTGAAGGTCAGGCTCAACGTGTGCGCGATGCGCTGGCTGGCGCTGCCGTTGAGACGTACGCCTGGCAGACTCAGCAACTGTTCGAGCAGCCGTTCACGCAGCGCCACGATGGACTTTTTCTCGGCATCGAATTCGGCAGCCGCCAAGGCGAATGCCGCGCCCATGCCGGCGATCTGATGCGTCGCCAGGGTCCCGGAGCGCAGCCCGCCTTCGTGGCCGCCGCCATGAATCTGCGCCTGCAAGCGCTGCTGCGCGCGTGGGCCGACATACAACGCGCCGATCCCCTTGGGACCGTAAAGCTTGTGCGCCGAAAACGACATCAAGTCCACTGGCCACTGCTGCAGATCGATCACCACTTTGCCGGCGCCCTGCGCAGCATCGACATGAAACAACGCGCCACGGCCGCGCACGACTTCACCGATCGCCGGGATATCGTTGAGGGTGCCGAGTTCGTTGTTGACCAGCATCAGCGATACCAGAAAGGTGTCGTCGCGCATGGCTTCGCTGACCGCCTGCGGGGTGATCAGGCCTTCAGCATCAGGCACCAGATAGGTCACCGCAACGCCGGCATCCTGCAATTGCCGGGCAGTATCGAGAATGGCTTTGTGTTCGATCTGACTGGTAATGATGTGGCCGCCGGCAACGCCGCGCGCTTGGGCCACGCCCTTGAGGGCGAGGTTGTTGGATTCGGTGGCGCCGGAAGTCCAGACGATCTGCGCGGCCTCGGCGCCGACCAGTTCGGCGACTTGCCGACGGGCCTGCTCGACCGTGTGCCGGGCCTGCTGGCCGAAGGCATGGGAGCTGGACGCCGGGTTGCCGAAGTTACCGTGAAAACCCAGACAATCGATCATCACCTGGATGACCCGCTCGTCCACCGGGGTGGTGGCGGCGTAATCGAAATACAACGGACGTTTAATCATAAAAGACTCGCAGAGCGTGTTCCGGGATCAGGAGGCTCGTGTCTGCAAACGGCACAACGCAGCCTTGTGAGCTGCGCCTGGGTTCGAGACCGTCATCAATACCTGATCGGATGCCGTTAAAGAAGAACAACTTCATTTAAAAGTGCGTAGGAACGCTCCTGAAGCCGAGCTTAACAGGCATCGGGCCGGCGGTTGAAGCAATGCGTCAGTGAAAGCTTTCGAGAAGTAACGGGTACAGCGAAATCACCAACAGCGCCGCCATGCCCCAGTTGAACACGCGCAACCAGCGCGGGTCCTTCAGCACGTTACGCAGCAGCGTGCCGCACGCTGCCCAGACGCCGACGCTGGGCAGGTTGATGATGGCGAACACGGCGGCGATCACCACCACGTTGGTGAAGTAACCCTGCATCGGCGTGTAGGTGCTGATGGCGCCGATGGCCATGATCCAGGCCTTGGGATTGACCCACTGAAACGCGGCGGCACCCAGATAGCTGATCGGTTTGGCCTCGCCTTCCACGCCCTCACCCACCGGCCCCGAATGGGCGATTTTCCACGCCAGGTACAACAGATATGCAGCGCCGAGATAGCGCAGCACGGTGTAGAGAATCGGGTAAGTCTGGAATACCGCGCCCAGGCCGAAACCCACGGCGACCACCAATACGAAGAAGCCGCAGGTGATGCCGAGCATGTGAGGAATGGTGCGGTTGAAGCCGAAGTTCACGCCCGACGCAAGCAACATGGTGTTGTTCGGCCCCGGTGTAATCGAGGTGACAAGGGCAAACAGGGCAAAGCCCAACAGCAGATCAAGCGAGAGGGTCATGGGGCAATCCGTCAGGGTCATTCAGGTGTTGACCCTATCGCACGGCAGCGCGCAAACCCACGGACAGTTACGCGAAAATTCAAGCAGTACAGTTTGCGATTAGCTTGGACGACCGTGCAGCTGTATCGCACGCCCGGCGCTCATTTCAGCTTTCTTGTCGAATTGCGATTCGCCCAGCAGTGCAGCTTTTTTCGCATGATATTCGTCGAAAGACAAGCCGCTGCGGTTCAGCGCTTCCATTGCCAGTTCGCGGGTTTCTTCGGCGGTGTACGGCCGTTGTTCAGGGGAAACGTGGGTCGCGCAACCGGCGAGTACGGAGACAGCGAGCAGCAGCGAAACAGTCAGTAAACGATTCATGGGGAGCGTCCTGGCGAGCGGTAGTAGTCGATGGACAAAGGCTACGCCCGCGCCTCTCCGGGCAAAAATCAACGCTCTCAATAGTGGCTATCAGGAATTCAGCTTGATCGGCGACATATCTCTTAACGATCTATAAATATCGATTAACGTTCTTTTACGGAATAAACAGCAGCCGCTATAAATCCCTGCACACGGCGAACAACTGTTGCTCCAGCAACTGTTGCCCAGGCAACAGCAGATCAACAAACCCGCCTGATATCTGCACAACCGACTCACGCCATAGCGCTAAGGCCCAAGTAAACCGGGGCTCTCAGGAATTGGTACAGCGCTTGCTCAAGCCTTGGCACTTACTCACTGCTCGCTGAGCAACTGTTGATAAAAAGGAACTGATCATGTCGCGTCCCCTGAAAGTCGTCGCCCTCTCCGGCGGCACCTGGCGTCCATCGCGCACGCTGGTGCTGACCCAAGCGCTGCTGGCCGAGCTGGCCGGGCACTTGCCGGTCGAGAGTCATCTGATCGAACTCGGTGACATCGCCCGCCCGTTGGGTGGTGCCCTGTCGCGTCAGGAGCTGAGCGCCGAGGTCGAGGCCGAACTGCAAGCTATCGAACAGGCCGATCTGCTGATCGTCGCCGCGCCGGTGTATCGCGGTTCCTACCCGGGCCTGCTCAAGCATCTGTTCGACCTGATCGACCTCAACGCGCTGATCGACACCCCGGTGCTGCTCGCCGCCACCGGCGGCAGCGAGCGCCATGCGCTGGTGCTCGATCATCAGTTGCGGCCGCTGTTCAGTTTCTTCCAGGCGGTGACCCTGCCGATCGGGGTCTACGCCACCGAAGCCGATTTCGCTGACTACCAAATCACCAGCGAACCGCTGAAAGCGCGGATCCGTCTGGCCGCCGAACGCGCCGCGCCGCTGTTCGGCACACAAATCAAACCGTTGCTGAAAATCGCTTAAGGAGCTGTTCATGGATGTTTTCTGGTTCCTGCCGACCCACGGCGACGGCCATTACCTGGGCACCACCCAAGGCGCGCGCCCGGTCACCCTGAATTATCTGAAACAAGTGGCGCAAGCCGCCGACAGCCTCGGCTATCACGGCGTGCTGATTCCCACCGGGCGCTCCTGCGAAGACTCGTGGGTGATCGCCTCGGCGCTGGTGCCGTTGACCGAACGCCTGCGTTATCTGGTAGCGATCCGCCCGGGGATCATTTCGCCCACCGTTTCGGCGCGCATGGCGGCGACGCTCGATCGACTGTCCAACGGTCGTCTGCTGATCAACGTGGTGACCGGCGGCGACCCCGACGAAAACCGTGGCGACGGCAGCTTCCTGAGCCACAGCGAACGCTACGAAGTCACCGACGAATTCCTCAAGATCTGGCGCCGGGTATTGCAAGGCGAATCGGTGGATTTCGAGGGCAAGCACCTGAAAGTGCAGAACGCGAAAGCCTTGTATCCGCCGGTGCAGAAACCGTATCCGCCGTTGTATTTCGGCGGCTCGTCCGACGCGGCGCATGACCTCGCTGCCGAGCAAGTCGACGTGTACCTGACCTGGGGCGAACCGCCCGCCGCCGTTGCCGAAAAACTCGCCGATGTACGTGAACGTGCCGCTCGCCATGGACGCAAGGTGAAGTTCGGTATTCGCCTGCACGTCATCGTTCGCGAGACCGCCGAAGAGGCGTGGAAGGCTGCGGACAAACTGATCGAGCACATCAGCGACGAGACCATCGAAGCCGCGCAGAAATCCTTCTCGCGCTTCGACTCCGAAGGCCAGCGGCGCATGGCGGCGTTGCACGACGGGCGTCGCGACAACCTGGAAATCGCCCCCAACCTGTGGGCCGGCGTCGGTCTGGTACGCGGCGGCGCCGGCACCGCGCTGGTGGGCGATCCGCAGCAAGTGGCCGCGCGGATCAAGGAGTACGCCGACCTCGGTATCGAGAGTTTTATCTTCTCCGGCTATCCGCATCTGGAAGAGGCCTACCGCTTTGCCGAACTGGTGTTCCCGTTGCTGCCCGAGCCGTATGCAAGCCTGGCTGGACGCGGCGTCACCAACCTCACCGGGCCGTTTGGCGAAATGATTGCCAACGATGTGTTGCCCACCCAAGCCAAGGCCTAAAACGCCCCCTGTAGGAGTGAGCCTGCTCGCGAAAGCGGTGTGTCTGCGACGGTGATGTCGACTGTGCTGACCACATCGCGAGCAGGCTCACTCCTACAGAGAATCGCGTCGATTTGATGAGGAACACCGCGTGACCGCCAACCCACAAAGCACCCTGCTCTCCCCGCTGCAGACCGCGCGCCAACTGGCCGCCGAATTCGCCGTCACCGCCGTCGAGCGTGACGAGCGCGGCGGTACGCCGAAGGCCGAACGCGATGCCCTGCGCGACAGCGGCCTCCTGGCCCTGAGCATTCCCACCCGCTACGGCGGCCTCGGCGCGACATGGAGCGAAACCCTGCAAGTCGTGCGCGAGTTCGCCAAGGTCGACAGTTCCATCGCCCACGTCTTCGGCTTTCATCACCTGATGCTCGCCACCGTGCGCCTGTTCTCGCGGCCCGAACAATGGCAGCCGTGGTTCGAACAGACCGCGCGGCAGAACTGGTTCTGGGGCAACGCCCTCAACCCGCTCGACACCCGCACCGTGGTCAAGGACTTCGGCGGTTGGCGCGAGTTTTCCGGGAAGAAAAGCTTCTGCTCCGGCGCCAGCGATTCGCAGATGCTGATCGCTTCGGCCGTCGACGAAAGTGCCGGCGGCAAGTTGCTGATCGCGGCGATCCCCAGCGGTCGCAGCGGCATCACTCTGCACGACGACTGGAACAACATCGGCCAGCGCCAGACCGACAGCGGCAGCGCTACGTTCGAACGGGTGCGGGTCGAGGAATCCGAACTGCTGCTCGATCCCGGCCCGTTGAGCACACCGTTCGCCTGCCTGCGTCCGCTGATCGCGCAACTGACCTTCACCCACATGTTTCTCGGCATCGCCGAAGGTGCTTTTGAGGAAGCGCGCCAGTACACGCTGAGCGAAACCCGGCTCTGGCACAAATCCGCCGCCCGCAATGTGCGTGAAGACCCGTACGTACTCGCGCATTACGGCGAGTTCTGGGTGGCGCTGGAAGGCATCCGCCTGCTGGTCGAACGGGCCGCCGCGCTGCTCGACGAGGCCTGGGCCCAAGGCCCGAACCTGACCGCAGAAGAGCGCGGACATCTGGCCACAGCGATTGCCACCGCCAAGGTCGCCGCCAGTCGTCAGGGGCTGGATATTTGCAGCCGTTTGTTCGAAGTCACTGGCGCGCGCTCGACCCACGCTTCGCTGCGTCTCGATCGGCACTGGCGCAACCTGCGCACGCAGACCCTGCACGACCCGCTCGACTACAAACTTCACGAGTTGGGCGACTGGGCGCTGAATCAGGCGCTGCCGGTGCCAACGTTCTATTCCTGATCCTGCCTTTAATGGAGCGAGCCCCATGCAACTGCTGACCCTTCCGCCCTCACCCGCTCTGGCGACGTCGATCCGTGCCACCGCACAGGTCTTCGAAGACCCCAAGTCCCAGGCCCTGCTGGCGCATCTGCAGCAGGTCGCGCCGAGCGAAGCCAGCGTGCTGATCATCGGCGAGACCGGCACCGGCAAAGAGCTGGTGGCGCGGCACATCCACAATCTGAGCCACCGCCGGCATCGGCCGTTTGTCGCGGTCAACTGCGGTGCGTTCTCCGAATCGCTGGTGGAAGCCGAGCTGTTCGGCCATGAAAAAGGCGCCTTCACTGGCGCCCTCAGCGCCAAAGCCGGGTGGTTCGAAGAGGCGGATGGCGGCACCTTGTTCCTCGACGAAATCGGCGATTTGCCGATGGCGATTCAGGTCAAGTTGCTGCGGGTGTTGCAGGAGCGCGAAGTGGTGCGCCTCGGCTCGCGCAAGAGCATTCCGATCGATGTGCGCGTGCTGGCCGCGACCAACGTGCAACTGGAGAAAGCGATCAATGCCGGAAACTTCCGCGAAGACCTGTTCTACCGGTTGAACGTGGTCAATCTGGAACTCAGTCCGCTGCGCGAACGACCCGGCGATATCCTGCCGCTGACCCGACATTTCATCGAGGCCTACAGCCAGCGCCTGGGTTACGGACGGGTCAGCATCAGCTCCGGTGCCGAACAGAAACTGCGCAGCTACAGTTGGCCGGGGAACATCCGCGAACTGGAAAACGTCATCCATCACACCCTGTTGATCTGCCGCAACGGCGTGATCGAACGCGACGATCTGCGCCTGTCGAACCTGCGCATCGAGCGCCCGGACGATCAGCAGTCGAGCGCCGACGATTCACCGGAAGCGCTGCTGGAGCGAGCCTTCCAGAAGCTCTTCGAACAACAGGCCGGCGCCCTCCACGAAAAGGTCGAAGACGCCCTGCTGCGCGCCGCCTATCGCTTCTGCCATTACAACCAGGTGCACACCGCCGCGCTGCTCGGTCTGAGCCGCAATGTCACCCGCACGCGGCTGATCAAGATCGGCGAACTGGCGGTGAACAAACGGCGACTCACGGAGAACCTGCACGGTGAACGCCTGATCCAGTTGTCGATCTAGCCGACCAGATTGCAGTGCAGCGCATCGTCATGACTGCGGGCGATGCTGCTCAACACCTGAAATGAATTGAAGGTCACGGTCTTCGCCTGATGGGCGCGGATCAGCTGCCAGAAATCCTGCTCGCCGCTTTCAAAGCGACAGAACGCCGCCTCCCCGGCCTCGCGGCTCTGCCATTGCAGTAAGCTCAGCACCCGCCGACCGTCGTCGCTGACCTGGACGCTGGCGCTGACAAAGCCAGCGTAGCGCTGTGCCAGATGTTCGCTCTGCTGCGCCAGCGCACAGACCAATGCCGGTTGCTGGCGCGGCTCGATCTCGAATTCGATCAATTGGGTAAAGCTGCGATTTTTCGCTGAGGTTTGCATGAGAAGTCCCCACTCATCGTAAGCCGAGTCTTGCGACTCGAAGGCCTGCAGGGTAAAACCTCTAGTTAAGTCAAGGTCAAGAGTCCTTTTGCAAAATGATCACCCCGGAAAACCTGCACAAACAGCTCACCGTGGGCGAAGTCGCCGCGCGCAGCGGAGTCGCGGTCACTGCCCTGCATTTTTATGAAGCCAAAGGCCTGATCACCAGCCAGCGCAATGCCGGCAATCAGCGCCGTTACCCACGGGCGGTCTTACGCCGGGTGGCGTTGATCAAGGTCGCGCAACGCCTGGGCATTCCGCTGGCGGAGATTGGCGAGGCGCTGAAGAGACTCCCCGACGACCGCGCTCCGACAGCAGCAGACTGGAAAGTCCTGTCCGAACAATGGCGCCGCGAACTGGACGAGCGGATCAATCAACTGACCTTGTTGCGCGACCGCCTCACCGGTTGCATCGGTTGCGGGTGTCTGTCGATGGAGGCCTGCCCGTTGCGCAATCAGGGCGATGTGCTCGGTGATCAGGGGCCGGGGGCGCACTTTCTGGACTGACTGCTCGTCGGGGAAAAATCCTGGCCGCGCAGACAGTTCTATAGTGAATCTTCCACAAATCCGGTGGAGCCATACCTCGCAAAACAAAAACAGGGAGAACGTCATGAGCGTCAAACCCATTCCCGAGGGGTATCACAGCATTACCCCGTACCTCGGCATCCTCAAGGCTGCCGAAGCCATCGAGTTCTACAAGAAAGCCTTCGGCGCGACCCAGGTCATGCGCCTGGACATGCCAGACGGGCGCGTCGGCCACGCCGAACTGCGTATTGGCGACAGCGCGATCATGCTCGGCACGCCGTGCGATCAAGGGCCGTTGAGTGGTCCGGACAATGCCGTGTCGGTCGGTTTGCATCTGTATGTCACCGATGTCGACAAGTCCTTTCAGCGGGCGCTGGATGCCGGGGCGAGTGCGGTGTCGGAGGTCAAGGATCAGTTTTATGGCGATCGCAGCGGGACGCTGAAGGATCCCTATGGGCACCTGTGGTTTCTCGCCACGCGCAAGGAGGATCTGACGGAAGAGCAGATCAAGCAGCGGGCGATGGAGATGTTCAGTCAGGGTTGAGATTTTCAGGGTTTTGGCTGGCCCTATCGCGAGCAGGCTCACTCCTACAATTGGAACGCATTTCAACTGTAGGAGTGAGCCTGCTCGCGATGAGGCCAATGCGGATAGATCACACTTCACGAACCACCACACCACGCTTCAACCCTTGCCCCGAATGCCGAACACTTTCAGGATGCATCCCACCCGCACCTGAACAAGGATCAGCCCGATGTTTGCCGGATTCGTCAAAGACCAGCGCCACGTCAACGGCGTCGACATCGCCTATCGCCTCGGTGGCAGCGGCCCGGGGCTGTTGCTGTTGCACGGACACCCGCAGACCCACGTGATCTGGCACAAGATTGCCGAGCAGTTGGCGGAGCATTTCACCGTGGTCGCCGCCGACCTGCGCGGCTACGGCGACAGCGCCCGACCGGCTGCCGATGAACAACACCGCCATTACTCAAAACGCGAAATGGCCAGGGACAACCTCGAGTTGATGCAGGCGCTGGGCTTCGAACAGTTTTCGATTCTGGCCCACGACCGTGGCGCCCGGGTCGGCCATCGCCTGGCCCTCGACCACCGCGCGGCGGTGCAGCGGATGATGCTGCTGGACATCGCCCCGACCCTGGCGATGTACACACAGACCAACGAAGCGTTCGCCCGCGCCTATTGGCACTGGTTCTTCCTGATCCGCCCGGCGCCGTTGCCGGAAACCCTGATCGAGGCCGATCCCGCAGCCTATCTGCGCAGCGTGATGGGCAGCCGCAGCGCCGGACTCGCGCCGTTCACCGAGCCAGCGTTCAGCGAATACCTGCGTTGCCTGCAACGTCCCGGCAGCGCCCGAGGCATTTGCGAGGACTACCGCGCCAGCGCCAGCATCGACCTGGAACATGACCGGGCCGACATCGCTGCCGGGCATCATCTTGACCTGCCGCTGCGGGTGCTGTGGGGTGCGCAAGGCACAGTCGGGCGCTGCTTTGACCCGCTCAAGGAATGGCAGCTTGTGGCGACCAACGTCAGTGGCAAGGCGCTGCCGGCCGGGCATTATCTGGCCGAAGAAGTGCCCGAACTGTTGCTCGCCGAAGCGCTGGATTTCCTACGCTGAATCGAGCCCTGTACCGCCGATGCTATGCTGGCGGCTTGTGCCGCCAATGCTCGTTCCCACATGTCCCAGAACCAAGACCCCGTGCCCCTGCCCGAAGACCTGCGCGTGCTGCTGACCGTTATCCGCAAGAACGGTTTTGCCGCCGCTGCGGATGAACTGGGCCTGTCCCCGGCCTACGTCAGCAAACGCATCCAGATTCTCGAATCGACCCTCGGCACCCGCCTGCTGCACCGCACCAGTCGCCGGGTGTCGCTGACCGAGGACGGTGAGCGGGTGCAGCGCTGGGCCTTGCGCATCCTCGATGATTTTCAGCAACTGCATGACGACCTCGCCGACGCCCACGACAACCCGCGCGGGCGTTTGCACATCTGCAGCAGTTTCGGCTTCGGTCGCAACCATGTGGCGCCTGCGGTTTCGCGGCTGGCCGAGCTTCACCCGCAGTTGCAGATTCGCCTGGACCTGTTCGACCGCGCGGTGGACATCGTCAACGAAGGCTTCGATCTGGAAATCCGCGTCGGCGACGACCTGCCCGGCCAGCACATCGGCCGGCAACTGGTGAGCAACCGCCGTGTGCTATGCGCTGCGCCCGCATACCTTGAGCGCCGAGGCACACCGCAGACTCTGGACGATCTGCAACAACATGACTGCCTGGTGATCAAGGAGCGCGACAACGCTTTCGGCGTCTGGCATCTGGATCGCGACGGCACGCAGGAAAGCGTGCGGGTCAGTGGGCCGCTGTCTTCCAACAACGGCGAGATCGTCCTGCAATGGGCGCTCGACGGACGCGGCGTGCTGCTGCGTTCATTGTGGGATGTGAAACCGTTGCTGGAACAGGGCCGACTGCTGCCGGTGCTGGCCGCTTACAGCCAGAGCGCCAATGTCTGGGCGGTGTACCCGACGCGGCTGGCCAATTCCGGCAAGCTACGGGCGTGTGTGGAGTTTCTGCAGGGGCATTTCAAAGCACTGTCACTGTAAAAACAGCCTCCTGTGGGAGCGAGCCTGCTCGCGAAAGCGTCGGGTCAGACAATTGAGTGCTGGCTGAGACGACGCCTTCGCGAGCAGGCTCGCTCCCACAGGGTAAAAGGCGTGTCAGGTCAGCCATGGGTTGGCGGCCAGATGTTCGCGCTCGAACGCCTCGATCTGCTCACGCCGCTGCAAGGTACTGCCTATCGCATCCAGCCCCAGCAACAGTGCGGTCTTGCGCAAGCCGTCAATCTGGAAATCGATGACTTCACCGTCCGCCAGACGTATCTGCTGCGCCTCAAGATCCACATGGATCAGTGCCGTTTCAGGCTGACTCACCAACCGGCCAATGCGCTGCACCTGTGCCTCGTCCAGGGTAATCAGCAACACCCCGTTGCGCTGGCAGTTGTCGTAGAAGATCCCGGCAAAACGGCTGCCGATCAGCGCGCGAATGCCCATTTGCTGCAACCCCCACACCGCGTGTTCGCGGCTGGAACCGCAACCGAAATTCGGCCCGACCACCAGAAAGTTCGCGCCCTGCCAGGCCGGTTGGTTCAACACGAATTCCGGGTTGGGCGTACCGTCGGCAAGAAAGCGCAGATCGAAAAACAGTCCACGATCCAGTCCCTGACGATCGATACCCTTGAGAAACTGCTTGGGCATGATCACGTCGGTATCGACGTTGGCCGCGAGCAGCGGCGCGGCCCGGCCGCTGACTTGCGTGAAGGGTTGCAGGCTCATGGGCGTTCTCCAAAGTGGCGGATGTCGGTGAGGTGGCCGCTGATCGCGGCGGCGGCGACCATCGCCGGGCTCATCAGGTGGGTGCGCGCCCCGGCGCCCTGGCGGCCTTCGAAATTGCGGTTGGTGCTGGAGGCGCAACGGTCGCCGGGCGCGAGCACGTCATCGTTCATCGCCAGGCACATCGAGCAGCCGGACTGACGCCATTCGAAACCGGCGTCGATGAAGATCTGCGCCAGCCCTTCGGCTTCAGCCTGAGCGCGGACCTCACTGGAGCCGGGCACGATCATCGCCCGCACATGCCCGGCCACCCGCCGACCGCGCACCACGCTGGCGGCGTCACGCAGATCCTCGATCCGCGCGTTGGTGCAGGAGCCGATAAAAGCGTGGCTGATGACGATATCGCGCAGCGCCATCCCCGCCTCCAGGCCCATGTATTGGAGGGCGCGGCGCATGTCCTGACGCAGGATCGGATCGTCGATGCGTTGCGGGTCCGGCACCTGCGCACCGATCGGCGCGGCCTGATCGGGGCTGGTGCCCCAGGTGACCATCGGTTCCAGCAGACTGGCGTCGAGATGGATTTCGCGGTCGAACACGGCGCCGGGATCGCTGCGCAGTTCACGCCACTTTTCCACGCCCCGCGCCCACAGTACGCCTTGCGGCGCGCGGGGTTTCCCCTTGAGATAAGCAAAAACTTTTTCGTCCGGTGCCATGAACGCGCCGCGTGCACCGGCTTCTACCGCCATGTTGCAAATGGTCATCCGCGCCTCGACGCTCAGCGCATCAATGGTCGAACCGCAGAACTCGATCGCATAGCCAGTGGCGCCCGACGCACCGATGCGGCCGATCAGCGCCATGATCACATCCTTCGACGTCAGCCCCGGCGCCAGTTCGCCATCCACCGTCACGCGCAGGCTTTTCAGGCGTTTGTAGACCAGCGTCTGCGAGGCCAGCAGGTGCTCGATTTCCGAGGTGCCAATGCCAAATCCGAACGCCCCCAGCGCACCGTACGTGGTGGTGTGGCTGTCACCGGCAGCGATGACCATGCCCGGCAGAATGAAGCCCTGCTCCGGGGCGATCACATGCTCGATGCCCTGACGTTTATCGAGAATGTCCAGCAGTTCGATGCCGAAGTCCCGGCAGTTCTCCGCCAGATACGACACCTGCCGCGCACCGCCGGCATCAGGCATCGCCGCCACCCGTTTGGGGGTGGTCGGGTTGACGTGATCGACCACCGCCAACGCCGTACCCGGCCGCCAGACCTTGCGCCCGGCAGCACGCAGACCGCTGAACGCCTGCGGGCTGGTGTATTCGTTGATCACTTGGCGATCGATGTACAACAGCACATGGCCCTGATCGTCGAGGCGGCACACGGTGTGCGAATCGATGTGTTTGTCGTAGAGGGTTCTGGGGGTCATCAGGGGGCTCACTAGGGGAATCGAGTGATTTCCATCATAGGGAGCGCCTTGACTGCATCAATTGCCAGGCAGTGAGAGCGGCATTCATGAATCGTGTTTGATCGGCCGATCACCGAACGCCCCTGTGGGAGCGGGCTTGCTCGCGAAGGCGTCGTGTCAGTCGACCTCAATGTTGAATGATCGACCGCTTTCGCGAGCAAGCCCGCTCCCACAGGGGGGAATTGCGAAACATTTGCTTTCATATCGTCTTTCGGGATTTGTCCGGCTCATCCGTCCTATATAGATGCAGGCCGCTCGCACAGGCAACAGCCACGACCGCGCCTTTTGCGGACACCCGCGCTGCGAAGCCCGTAGCCGCGTGCCCTTTCATCGAAATCAAGACGCGCAATCATGTCGAAGAAATCCCGCTCCAAACTGTGGTTCCTGGTGCATAGCTGGCTCGCGCTGCCGATCTGGTTTTTTGTCCTGATCGTCTGTGTTACCGGCACGCTGGCGGTGGTCAGCCAGGAAATCGTCTGGCTGGCCAACCCGCAGATGCGCGCCAGCCAGCCATCGGATGACGCGCCGCTGCTCAGCTACGATCAAGTGCTGGCCGCGATCAAACAGGCCGAACCGCAGACGCTGGTGGAAAGCATCAGCCGTCCCGACGAATCGCACTTCGCCCTCGACGTCGAGGTCAGCTACCCCGACGGCCGCTCGCAGACGGTCTACGTCAACCCGTACACCGGGGTGATTCAAGGCCCGGCGCCGGACTTCAACTTCAAGGCGTTCACCCGCGCCCTGCACGGCTGGTGGCTGGTGCCGTTCACCAATGGTTTCAGCTGGGGCTGGTACCTGGTGTCGTTCCTCGGCCTGCCGATGCTCGCTTCGCTGGTCACCGGGCTGGTGGTGTACAAGCGTTTCTGGAAAGGTTTCTTCAAACCCACCCTGCGTTTTCGTCACGGTGCGCGGATCTTCTGGGGCGACTTCCATCGACTGAGCGGCATCTGGTCGATCTGGTTCATCGCGGTGATCTCGATCACCGGCACCTGGTTTTTGATCCAGGCCATTCTGGCCGACAACCAGGTGTCCATCAGCAGCGAACCGATCATTCCCGCCATGTCTCGGGAAAGCGTACCGATGTCGAGCGACGCCAGTCCTCCCCCACGGATCAGCCTTGATCGCGCGGTGCAGATCGCCGAACAGCACATCCCCGGGCTGGAGGTCAGCTTCGTCAGCCTGCCGGGCAATGCCTACAGCCACTTGAGCGTTGGCGGGCGCGGCTGGTATCCACTGATGTTCCAGACCGCCACGCTCAACCCGTACAACGGTGAGATGGCCGCCACGCGACTGCTGACCGACCGTTCCTCGCTGGAGTTCGTCACCGAGTCGATGCGCCCGCTGCACACAGGTGATTTCGGCGGTCTGTGGATCAAACTGATCTGGTTCTTCTTCGGCCTGCTGCTGAGCATGATGGTCCTCAGCGGCCTGTTGATCTGGACCAAGCGCACCGCGCTGGCCACCGCCAACGCCCTCAAGCGCGAAAATAAAAAGGCCCGCAGCCCCCGCGTCAGCCGTGAACCGGCGGAGGTCAGCCTGTGAGCCCGTCCAATCGCACTGCCCAACCGTCCGCCCTGCGCCGCTTCTGGCACAAATGGCGTTTTCATCTGAACGCCCTGTTGCTGCTGATTCCGTTGGGCTTCATGCCCAAGTATTTCGCCGATGCCGCGCTGTTTCGCGGTGACGTCGGCCTCGGTGAGCATGAGGTCGGCGAAATCCAGGTCGGCCCGTGGAGCCTGCGCCTGGCCGAACTGCGTAACGAAGCACCGCGCCTGAGCGGCCCCGCCGGTTACATGAAGGACTTCAATGCCGCCCTCTGCGATGCCTGTGTCGAACAGGTCAAGGCGACGTACCTGCGCATCGGCAAACCGCGCAGCCTGCGCGCCGCCGGGGTGATTTTCTTTGGCACGCCGTATCGCATGGGCGCGCAATTGCCGGTGGCGGAAAAAACCAAAGCCGATGCCGAACTGTGGATCACCATGGAAGGCTGGGACGGCAGCATGCATCAGGCCTCGATTCCCCTGAGCCAGGCCTCCCCCGCCACCCTCGCCTGGCTGAACCAACAAGGAGCCAAACCATGAACCGCGTTCCACGCCCTTCCCGCCTGCGGTTGCGCGCCGCGTTGCTGATGCTGTGCGCAGGTTTCAGCACCGGCGCCCTGGCCCATAACCCGATGTGCGAATGCAAGGCCGTCGATGCCGAGCAGATCAAATGCACCGGCGGCTTCTCCGACGGCAGCGGCGCGCCGGGGGTGACCCTCGATGTGATCGGTTACGACGAAACCATCCTGCTGCCGGGCAAGCTCGGCGCCGACTCAAGCCTGACCTTCAAGAAACCGGCGGCCGAGTTTTATGTGCTGTTCGACGCCGGCCCCGGCCACGTCGTGGAAATCGACCAAGCCGACATCGAGGCCCCATGAGCACGCCCACCACCCAAGTCGTCCGCCCGGCCGGTGCCGGGCATGAAACCCTCAATGTTCTGCTGTTGTGTTTACTGATCCTTGCCGTCGCCGGCTCGGTGGTCGCGTGGCGCGGGGTGTCCCATGAACCGGAACCGGTCGCCAGCCATCAGCTCGATGCGCGGCGCGACCTCAGCGCTGCCGAGCAAGGCATCTACGCCGACCTGCGGGTGACCCTCGATGAAATCCGCCTGCTGCGTGCAGAACAGCAAAGCCTGCCGACACCACAGACCCTGGCTGAAGAAGGTTTCGCCCCGTTCGCTCAGGACGCCAGCTCGGTCAGCCGTGGTGGCCATGCCTGGCAGTTACTGGCGGACCGCGCCTATTTCGGCCACAGCCAGTCGCCCGCCGTCGCCGGTTCGTTCGTGATGCTACTGAGCGCCGACGCCACTGCCGCGCCGGACATCTGGCTCAACCGCGCCGCCGAGCTGCAGACGCCCACCGAACTGACTGACGCCGCGCTGTCCGCCGCAGGCTGGAAACAGATCGTCGCGCAGTTCGATGCCGGCGTGACCCGCGAGCATCGCCACTGAACCTTCGCCTTCACCCGAGAGAAGACCGCTTGCCCATGCTTATTTCCCTGACTCGCCGTCCCCTCCTGCGCACCCTGCTGTTAGGCCTGTGCGCGTGCCTGCTGAGCCCGCTGGCCAGCGCCGATCCGGGCAAACGCCTGCGCATCGGCATCACCCTGCACCCGTATTACAGCTATGTGGCGAACATCGTCGGCGACAAGGCCGAGGTAGTGCCGCTGATTCCCGCCGGTTTCAACCCGCACGCCTACGAGCCACGCGCCGAAGACATCAAGCGCATCAGCGGGCTGGACGTGATCGTGCTCAACGGGGTCGGTCATGACGACTTCGCCGACCGCATGATCGCCGCCAGCGAAACGCCGAACATCAAGACCATCGAAGCCAACGAAAACGTGCCGCTGCTGGCGGCCACCGGTACCGCTGCGCGCGGCGCCGGCAAAGTGGTCAACCCGCACACCTTCCTGTCGATCAGCGCCTCGATTGCCCAGGTCAACAACATCGCCCGCGAGCTGGGCAAACTCGACCCGGACAACGCCAAGGCCTATACCCAGAACGCCCGCGCCTACGGCAAACGCCTGCGGCAGATGCGCGCCGATGCGCTGGCCAAACTGACTCAGGCACCGAACGCCGAACTGCGCGTGGCCACGGTGCATGCGGCTTATGACTATCTGCTGCGCGAATTCGGCCTGGAAGTGACGGCCGTGGTCGAACCGGCCCACGGCATCGAACCGAGCCCGAGCCAGTTGAAAAAGACCATCGACCAACTGCGCGAACTCGACGTGAAGGTGATCTTCTCCGAGATGGATTTCCCCTCGACTTACGTCGAGACCATCCAGCGTGAGTCCGGGGTGAAGCTGTACCCGCTGTCGCACATTTCCTATGGCGAATACAGCGCCGACAAGTACGAAAAGGAAATGACCGGCAACCTCGACACCGTGGTGCGGGCGATTCAGGAGTCCGGGGCATGACAGCAAAAGAAACCCTCTCTGACACCCCGCCATCCCCTGTGGGAGCGAGCCTGCTCGCGAAGGCGTCCGGTCAGTCAGCATCATTATTGAATGAACCACCGCATTCGCGAGCAAGCCCGCTCCCACAAGGGGTAAGTGGGCCGACTCTGGATTTTGCGGGAGTCTCTCTGACCCTCGGGCGCACCACGATCCTCGACAACGTGACCTTCCAGGTTCAGCCCGGTCACGTCCACGCCCTGGTCGGCCCCAACGGCGGTGGCAAGAGTTCGCTGATCAAGACCCTGCTCGGGCAAATGCCGCATCAGGGTCAACTGAGCCTGCACTGGCCCGGCCAACCCGGCACCATCGGCTACGTGCCGCAGGCGCTGGAGTTTGATCGCGGCCTGCCGATGACCGTCGACGATTTCATGGCCGCCATGTGCCAGCGCCGCCCGGCGTTTCTCGGCCTGAGCAAGCATTACGCCAAGGCCATCGGCGAGGCGCTGGAACGGGTCGGCATGCAGGACAAGCGGAAGCGGCGCATGGGCGCGTTGTCCGGTGGCGAACGGCAGCGCGTGTTGCTCGCTCAAGGCTTGATCCCGGCTCCGCAATTGCTGGTGCTGGATGAGCCGATGTCGGCCCTCGACGAAGCCGGGATCCAGGTGTTCGAACGCCTGCTCGGCGACTGGCGCGCCGCTGGCATCACCGTGCTGTGGATCGAGCACGATCTGGAAGCGGTCAAGCGTCTGGCCGACCGGGTCACCGGTCTCAACCGCCGCGTGCTATTCGACGCCACGCCGCAACAGGCACTGACCCCGGAACGTCTGCTGAGTCTGTTTTCCACCCATCCACGGAGCGCGGTCTGATGAGTTACGAAGCCTTTCGTTTGATGGTTCAGGGCTGGGCGTCGTCCGGGTACCTGCCGGAAGCGCTGGCCTACGGCTTTGTGGTCAACGCATTGCTCGCCGGCCTGTTGATCGGTCCGGTGCTCGGTGGCCTCGGCACGCTGGTGGTGGTCAAGCGCTTTGCGTTTTTCTCCGAAGCGGTCGGGCACGCGGCGCTGACCGGCGTGGCCATCGGCATTCTGCTCGGCGAACCCTACACCGGGCCGTACGGCAGCCTGTTCGGTTACTGCCTGTTGTTCGGCATCCTGCTCAACTACCTGCGCAACCGCACCGGCCTGGCGCCCGACACCCTGATCGGCGTGTTTCTCTCGGTGTCGCTGGCGCTTGGCGCGAGCCTGCTGTTGATTCTGGCGGGCAAGATCAACGTGCACATTCTGGAGAACGTGCTGTTCGGTTCGGTGCTCACCGTCAATGGCAACGACCTGCTGGTGCTGGCCATCGTCGGTTCGCTGGTCATGGCCCTGGCACTGCCTTTGTACAACCGGATCATGCTCGCCAGTTTCAACCCGCAACTGGCGGCGGTGCGCGGCGTCGCGGTGAAGACTCTGGATTACCTGTTCGTGATTCTGGTGACGCTGATCACCGTCGCGGCGGTGAAGGTCATCGGCGCGATTCTGGTCGGCGCGTTGCTGGTGATTCCGGCGGCGGCCGCGCGTTTGCTCAGCCAGTCGCTCAAGGGCTTCTTCTGGTGCTCGGTGCTGATTGCTACCGTCAGCACGCTGTGCGGGATTCTCGCGCCGATCGTCTTCGATCTGCCAATCCCGTCCGGCGCCGCGATCATCCTGGTCGCCGGCATCGCCTTCGCCCTCGCCGCCATTGCGCGCGGGGTTGTCCCGAGTCTGAAAGGGAACCTTGGATAAATGATCTTCTCACTGCGAAAACTGACCCTGGCCATGGCCCTGTGCGGCGTGGTCGGCAGCCCGTTGCTGGCGGCTGAAAACCCTCAACCGCTGCGCGTACTGGCCTCTTTGCCCATCACCTACGGCCTCGGCGAAGTGCTGCTCAAAGGCACCGACGTCAGCCTGGAACGCGCGGCCCCGGCGAATCTGCCGGGCAGCCGTCAGACCGCATACTTCACCGGTCGCGGCGCTCCGGCGCTGGGCAAACTGGCGAGCAATGCCGACGCGGTGATCGGCGTGCGCTCGCTGTGGGCCGATGATCCGCTGTACCCGATCGCGCGGCGCAGCAACATTCGCATTGTCGAAGTCGACGCGGCGCGCCCGGTGGATGGCGCCCTGCCGGGGATTGCCGTGCAGCCGGGGCTTAAGGTCGATGGTTTGAACAGTCAGCCATGGCTGGCGAGCAACAACATGGGGCGCATGGCTGACGTGATCGCCGCGGATCTGGTGCGCCTGGCGCCGTCGGCCAAACCGAAGATCGAGGCCAATCTGGCGATGCTGAAACAGCGCCTGCTCAAGCTCAGTGCCGACAGCGAAGCGCGCCTGGCCGAGGCCGACAACCTCAGTGTGCTGAGCCTCAGCGATCACTTCGGTTATCTGATCGGCAGCCTGAATCTGGAGCTGATTGGCCAGGACGCGCGAGCAGATGCCGAGTGGACAGCCGAAGATCTGAAGAAGCTCACGGCGACGCTGAAGGACAACGACGTGGCGCTGGTGCTGCATCATCGTCAGCCGTCGGAGGCAGTGAAAGCAGCAATTGCCGCCTCGGGGAGTCATCTGCTGGTGTTGAGTACCGATGCAGCGGACCCGGTGGCGGAGCTGGAGGGGAATGTGGATTTGTTGCTCAAGGGGTTGAGCGGGGCGTAGTTTCAGTTACACCGCGTTATCGTTCTTCGCGAGCAAGCCCGCTCCCACAGGGGAGTTGTGTGCACCACAGATCCAATGTGGGAGCGGGCTTGCTCGCGAAGAGGCCCGCCAGAACAACACCATTGCGAGCAATGAAAAAACCCGCTGCCTGTCACCAGTCCAGCGGGTTTGTTTTTGCCTGGCAGATTACTGAGCAGCCGCCTGCCCTTCCATCTTCTGCCGCAGGCTCAACGGACGCATGTCGGTCCAGACTTCTTCGATGTAGGCCAGGCATTCCTTCTTCAGGCCGCTCTTGCCCAAGGTGCGCCAGCCCTCCGGCACGGCTTTGTAATCCGGCCAGATCGAGTATTGCTCTTCGTGGTTGACCACGACCTGAAAGAGGATGTCCTCGCGGTCGAATACTGACGTCATGCTGGTTCTCCATCGTTGTAAGGGTGGGCTGCACCGGGGGTGCAGCCGGGTATGTAGAAAGAACGTTCGGCGCTGCGAAAAATTTACACAGCGGCGGTGGCAGCGGCCAGGGCCCGGCCGAAGATCTCGGCGACGCGGTCGATTTCGGCAGCGGTGATCACCAGCGGCGGCAGGAAGCGCACCACCGCACCATGCCGGCCGCCCAGTTCGAGAATCAGTCCGCGCTTGAGGCATTCACGCTGCACCAGCGGTGCCAGACGCGCGAACGCGGGTGGGTGACCGAGCGCATCCGGCGCGCCGTTGGGGTCAACCAGTTCGACGCCGAGCATCAAGCCACGACCACGAATGTCGCCCAGTTGCGGGAAGTCGCGTTGCAGGATGCGCAGGTGTTCGCTCAGGCGTTCGCCCATCGCCGCAGCGTGTTCGCAGACCTTGTGCTCAAGCAGATAACGCATCACCGCGGAACCGGCAGCCATCGCCATCTGATTGCCACGGAAGGTGCCGGCGTGGGCACCCGGTTGCCAGGTGTCGAGCCAGTCGCGATAGACCACCACCGCCAGCGGCAGGCTGCCGCCGATAGCCTTGGACAACACCACCACGTCCGGGACGATATCGGCGTGTTCGAAGGCAAACATCTTGCCGGTACGCGCGAAACCGCTCTGGATCTCGTCGACGATCAGCGCCACCCCGGCCTTTTCGGTGATCCGACGCAAGCCGCGCAGCCACTCGATATCGGCCGGGATCACCCCGCCCTCGCCCTGCACCGCTTCGACAATCACCGCTGCCGGCAACTGCACGCCGGCCTCAGGATCATTAAGCAGGTTTTCCAGGTAACTCAGGTTGGCTTTGACCCCGGCCGCGCCGCCGAGACCGAATGGGCAACGGTAGTCGTAAGGGAACGGCATGAATTGCACACCGTTGCTGAGCAAGGCGCCCAGCGGCTTTTTCGGCCCCAGGCTGCCCATCAGACTCAAGGCGCCCTGGCTCATGCCGTGATAACCGCCGGAGAACGACAGCACGGTGCTGCGCCCGGTGGCGGTGCGCACCAGTTTCAACGCGGCTTCCACCGCATCGGTACCGGTCGGGCCGCAGAACTGGATTTTCGCTTCGGCCGCCAGTGCTGGCGGGAGTAAACCGAACAGGTCCTGGACGAACTGATCCTTCACTGGCGTGGTCAGGTCGAGGGTGTGCAGCGGCAGCTCATCGGCCAGCACTTGCTGGATCGCCTCGATCACCACCGGATGGTTGTGCCCCAACGCCAGAGTCCCGGCACCGGCCAGGCAATCGATGAAGGTGCGACCTTCGACATCTTCGACGTACAGGCCCTTGGCGCGCTTGAGGGCCAGCGGAATGCGTCGCGGATAACTGCGGGCATTGGATTCCTGCTGGCTCTGCCGGGCCAGCAGTGGTGATTCGTTGAACTGATACAGGGTTTCCACCGGCGCGGAGCTGATCCGGGCCGACGACTCTTCGATAAGGCTGGTGGCGACTGACATCTCTCGACCCCTCAATACGCTATGGATAGTGACCAAAACAGCACACCGCACAGGTGCGCGTTCCGGTCGCGGGGCGCACATGCAGGTTTTCCTGTTCTGGAAACGCTTAAGCGGGGCGAGGATTTAGACCCTTGATCGAGATGTCAGTCGGACAATGGCAACAGCTTGTGCAGCGTAACGCGGTGCAAGCCCTGATCGCTGGCGCGTGGCACTGCATCGCAGTAGCCCAGATGCCGATAAAAAGCCGCGCCGCTACGGGTGCTGGCGATGCGCGCCTGCGGCACACCCCGAATCCGCAGCCAGCCTTCAAGGTCGGCCATCAGGGCGCGCCCTGCGCCACGGCGAAACCATTCCGGCTGCACATGACAAAAGCCTATCTCACCGCTGGCCGTGGCCATGCCGACACCCACCGGTTTGTCCTGCAACAAGGCGATATTCAGGTAGCAATGCGGGTCGGCAAGGTGCGCGCTGATGACGTCGGCAGATTGTCGGCCGATCCAGCGGCTGACCAGTTGCGGATCGTTGCGGTGTTCGAGCGCACAACCGACGCGAATCGATCGCTCGATGATGCGACTGATGATGCCGGCGTCGGCAGGTTTCGCCGGGCAGATGCAGATCGATGCTTCCATGGCGCGTTCCCTCAATCCATTGAGTCAGAGCAGCCCCGACCTTAACGCCGAGGCTGGCGAATCACCAACGCAGAGACGTTACATTTGATGTGCCACACCACAAATCCCCTAATGTGGGAGCGGGCTTGCTCGCGAAGGCGGCGTGCCAGTCAGCAACCTGTCGACTGACCGGACGCCTTCGCGAGCAAGCCCGCTCCCACAGGGGATTTTTGCTGGTTCAGACAGGTTGCAGCGGCATGGTCAGCTCGACGCGCAAGCCATCCGGACGGCTGTCGAAATGCAGGGTGCAGGCGCAGCGCTGGACGATGGCTTGCACAATGGCCAGGCCGAGACCGCAGCCGGTGCTCTGACCGTTGCGCCAGAAGCGTTGGGTCAGATGCTGCAGATCTTGCGCCGCAATCCCCGGGCCGTGGTCGCGCACCACAAAACGGGCGCGCTGGCCGACCGTTTCCAGACTCAGCTCCACCTCAGCGTCCGCCGGGGTATGGCGCAGGGCGTTGTCGAGCAGATTGCGCAACGCGGCAATCGACAGCACCGCCGGCATTTGCACCGGCGCACTGGAGAGCTGCTTGGGCAATTGCAGTTTGATGCGCTGACGCTCGCCGCCGGCCGCATCCTGCATCGCCAGTTTCGCCACCTGTTCGGCGCTGCACTGCACGCCGTCATCGAACGACAGACTGCCCTCGACCCGCGCCAGCAACAGCAGTTGCTCCAGCGTGCGGTGCATGCGGTCGGCGCCCTCTTCGGCGCGTGCCAACGACTGATCACGGGCACTGCCTTCGGTCATGCGTGCCACTTGCAGGTGGGTCTTGATCGCCGTCAGCGGGCTGCGCAGTTCGTGGGCGGCATCACCGGTCAGGCGGCGTTCACGCTCGATGGTCTTGCCGATGCGCTGGAACAGCTGATTCTGCGTATCGAGCAACGGTTTCAATTCGCTGGGAAATGATTGCAATTGCAGCGGCTCAAGCGAGTCGGCATTACGTCGCATCAGTGCTTCGCGCAGCCGATTGAGCGGCGCCAGCCCCTGGCCGATGCCCAGCCACAACAGGCACAGGCAACCGAGCAATGCCACGCCCACCGGCACCGAGGCCGCCAGCAGGATCGACATGTTCAGCGCTTCGCGTTCAATCTGCCGATCGGCCGTGGTGATCCGCACGTCCCCCCGCGCGAGAGTGAAACTGCGCCACGGCGCGCCATTGATCATCTGGTCATGGAAGCCCATCTTTTCCGCTTCCAGGGTTTGCTCGGGACTGCTGTGACTACGGGCCAGAATCTCCCCGCGCAACGAACTGACCTGACAAGCCATGCCGCCGGGAATGTTCAATTGTTCGGCACTGAAATGGGTGCCCTCGCCCTTGCTCGGCAGCGCCGGTAGTTGCTCCAGCAGCCCGGCGACCATGCGCGCCGAGGCTACCAGCCGCTGGTCGAGGGAAAACATCATCTGATTGCGCAAGTCGCTGAGCATCCAGGCCGCGGCCAGCGCCCAGATCAGGGCGAACGCGGCGCCGAGGGTCAGACTCAGGCGCAAACGCAGACTCATCACTTCTGTTGTTCTCCACCATCGGCCGGCCCGAGGCGATAACCCAGACCGCGCACGGTTTCGACGATGCCCTTGCCGAGTTTGCTGCGCAGGTGATGGATGTGCACGTTGAGGGCGTTGCTCTCCAACTCGTCGTTGAAGCCGTAGACGCTGTCCTTCAATTGCTCGGTCGACAATACCCGGCCACGGTTATGCAACAACGCCTGCAACAGCGACTGTTCGCGCCGCGACAGATCCACCGGTTGCCCGGCCAGGGTAGTTTCACGGCTGCTCGGGTCGTAGGTCAGCGCGCCGTGCTCGATCAGGTTGACGCTACGCCCGGCGACCCGGCGCAGGAGGGTTTGCAGACGGGCGAACAATTCCCGCAGATCGAAGGGTTTGAGCAGGTAATCGTCAGCCCCGGCCTGCAAGCCATCGACCCGGTCGGTCACCGAGTCGCGTGCGGTCAGGATCAGCACCGGAATTTCCAGGCCCTGCTGACGTAGTTGTTGCAGCAACTTGAGGCCATCTTCGTCGGGCAGGCCGAGATCGAGCACCATCACGTCGAATTCGGCAACTTTGAGCATCGCTCGCGCTTTCGAGGCGGTGTTGACGTGCTCGACCGTCAGGCCCTGCGCCGTGAGACCGGCAACGATACCGCTGGCGATCAGTTCATCGTCTTCGCAAACCAGTACGTGCATGATCCGTCCCGTAGAAAAAAGCCGATTAGGCCGTTGGCCGATTAAGCTGACATTATGGCGCCCAACGCCACAGCGACAAGGGCGTGACGGTTAATCATCGGTTAATCGCCATCCACCATTGTGCCCACACTTGCACAGGGACAAGGCTCCTCCATGCGTCATTTTTTTCTTTTGTTTGTACTGCTGATCTCCGGCCTGGCCCAGGCGGGAAACAACCCATTCGAGACCAAACCGGAGTTTCTGCCGGTCGACAAAGCCTTCGTGCTCACCTCCGAACGCCTTGAGTCCGGGGAAACCCAGCTGTTCTGGCAAATCACCGACGGCTATTACCTGTACCAGAAACGCCTGAAATTCGACGGTTTGACGGCCGAGCAGCAGCCTGCGCTGCCCGAGGGCGAGTCGCACAGTGACGAGTTCTTCGGTGAACAACCGGTGTATCGCCAAGGGCTGGAGGTGAAAGTCCCGGCGTCGGCCAGCGGTCAGATCAAGGTCAGTTATCAGGGCTGCGCCGATGCCGGCCTGTGTTATCCGCCGCAGACCCGGGTCATCGATCTGGGCGGCAAAGCCACGCCAACGGCCAGTGCCGAAGCACCGGATCAGGCCCTGGCCAGCAGCCTGCAACAACGGGCGCTGGGCTGGAGCCTGCTGGTGTTCTTCGGCCTCGGCCTGTTGCTGGCGTTTACCCCGTGTTCGTTGCCGATGCTGCCGATTCTGGCGGGCATGATTGTCGGCAGCGGCGCCACCCCACGCCGTGGTTTCGCCCTGGCCAGCAGCTATGTGATCTGCATGGCGCTGGTGTATGCAGCGATGGGGGTGATCGCTGCGCTGCTCGGCGCCAACCTGCAGGCGTGGCTGCAAAATCCATGGCTGCTCGGTGCATTTGCAGCAGTGTTCGTGGTGCTGGCGCTACCGATGTTTGGCTTCTTCGAATTGCAATTGCCGGTGGCCCTGCGTGACCGCCTCGAACACGCTTCGCGCAGTCGCAGCGGCGGCAGCCTGATTGGCGCCGGGGTGCTCGGCGCGTTGTCCGGTCTGCTGGTCGGTCCGTGCATGACCGCACCACTGGCCGGCGCTTTGCTGTACATCGCGCAGAGCGGCAATGCGCTGCACGGTGGCTTGATTCTGTTTGCGCTGGGCATCGGTATCGGGGTGCCGCTATTGCTGTTGGTGACCGTCGGCAATCGCTTCCTGCCAAAGCCTGGCGCGTGGATGAACCTGCTCAAGGGCATCTTTGGTTTCCTGTTCCTCGCGACCGCGTTGCTGATGCTGCGCCCGGTGCTGGACTCGTCACTGTGGCTGGGCCTGTGTGGCGCGCTGCTGCTGATCGCGGCGTTCTGTGCCTGGAAGCAATCGGACGGCTTCGGCCGGGTCGCCCAAGTGTTCGGCGCCAGTTCGTTGCTGCTCGGTCTGTGGGGCAGCCTGTTGCTGATCGGCGCTGCCGGTGGCAGTGACGACCCGTATCAACCGTTGCAGGTTTACAGCGCCGGGCGGGTCGCCAGCACCACGCCGAGCGGGCATGACGCGTTCACCACGATCAAGGATCCGGCCGCCCTGCTGCGCGAACTGGATAGCGCCAAGGCTCAAGGCCAGTGGGTGCTGCTCGATTACTACGCCGACTGGTGTGTGTCGTGCAAAGTCATGGAGAAACAGGTGTTCGGCAAGGACAAGGTCATGCAGGCGTTGAGCGATGTGCGCCTGCTGCGCCTCGACGTCACTGCCGACAATGCCGCCAGCCGCGAGCTGCTCGGCCGCTACAAAGTCCCGGGGCCACCGAGTTTTGTCTGGATCGGCACCGACGGCGAAGAACGACGTAGCCAGCGCATCACCGGTGAGGTGGATGCCGAGACGTTCCTGCAACGCTGGACCACCACCCGAGACGCCAATTAAATGCTGACGTTCACCCTCGGCACCTTTGCCATCGCGCTTAACCACCTGCTGCTGATCAGTGCCCTGGCGCTGGCGACCTTTGTCGGCTGGCGGGTGGCCAAGCGTGGCGGCGATAACCCCGAGTCGGCGCTGTTCAGCCTGTTTCTGCTGGGCATGCTCGCGGCACGCGTGGCGTTTGTCGCCCTGTACTGGGGCCACTATCGCAACGATCCGTGGCAGATCATCGACCTGCGCGATGGTGGATTCCTCGCCTGGCCGGGGGTGATCGTGCTGCTGCTCGCCGCTCTCTATCGCGGCTGGCGTCGCCCGGGCCTGCGTCGGCCATTGGGGTTTGGCGTGGCCAGCGGCGTGCTGTTCTGGTTGTTGGCGACCCTGTCACTGAACATCTACGAACAAGGCACGCGCCTGCCGGAAATCACCCTGCGCAACGCCGCAGGCGAGACCATCCAGCTCAGCGACTATCAGGGCGGACCATTGGTGATCAACCTCTGGGCAACCTGGTGCCCGCCCTGCCGGCGCGAGATGCCGGTGCTGGAAAACGCTCAACAACAACGCCCGGACCTGACCTTTCTATTCGTCAATCAGGCCGAAAGCATGCAAAGCGTTGCCACCTTCCTGGAAACCCAGGGCCTGAGCCTGAACAACGTGCTGTTCGACCGCAGCGGTCGACTGGGTCAGGCCGTGGGCTCCATGGCGTTGCCGACTACGCTGTTCTATAGCCCTGACGGTCGCTTGCTGAGCAGTCATCTGGGCGAACTGTCGAACGCCAGCCTGGCCCGCGCCCTGGAAAATTTCGACATCCCGAATCCAACCGCCGCACCGGCCACCTCTGCAAGGAAACTGCCATGCCCCGCCTCCGCCACCTGCTGACGCTGACTCTGGGCACTGCCCTGCTGCACCTGCCGTCGGTGCAGGCCGCCGAAGAATTGCCCGCCGCGATCAAGCAGATCGAAGCCAAGGGCGCAAAAATCGTCGGCCAGTTCGACGCCCCGGACGGCTTGCGTGGTTATGCGGCGCAGTACCAGAACCGTGGCATGGCGTTGTACCTGACGCCGGACGGGAAACACGTGCTGCTCGGCAATCTGTACGACGCCGACGGCAAGGATCTGAGCAGCGAGCCGTTGCAGAAACTGGTCTATGCGCCGATGGCCAAGGAAATCTGGGGCAAGTTCGAAGCCAGCAACTGGATTCAGGACGGCAACAAGGACGCGCCGCGCACCGTGTACCTGTTCAGCGATCCCAACTGTCCGTACTGCAACATGTTCTGGGAACAGGCGCGACCATGGGTCAAGGCCGGCAAGGTGCAGCTGCGGCACATCATGGTCGGGATCATCCGCGAAGACAGCCCGGCGAAATCCGCCGCGCTGCTGGCGGCGAAAGATCCGGCCAAGGCCCTGGAAGATCACGAAAAGGCCGGCAAGGCCAGCACCCTGAAGCCGTTGAAAGACATTCCAAAAGCGGTGCAGACCAAACTGGCCGCCAACATGCAGTTGATGGAAGACCTGGAACTGCAGGCGACGCCGGCGATTTTCTACATGGATGACAAGGGTGAGCTGCAACAGCAGCAAGGCGCGCCTTCGCCGGAGAAACTGGCGAAAATTCTCGGGCCAAAGTGAGTCCGGCTTCTTTATTGCCTGATCGGGCCTCTTCGCGAGCAAGCCCGCTCCCACAGGGATCACCGCGGTCACTGTGGGAGCGGGCTTGCTCGCGAAAAGAACGTTGACACGGTTTAGCGGTTGCGCTCAGCCAAAAAAGTAAACAACACCTCGCTCACAAACTGCGGATTCTCCAGACTGGAAATATGCCCCGCCTCCGGCACCAGCACCCACGGGCAACCGATCAATTCAGCCATTTCCTGTGCCTCCGACGGCGGTCGCGGTTTGTCCTGATCGCCGCACAGCACCAGGGTGGTCGCGGCATTCAGTTCGCCCAGGCGCGGCAACAGATCATCACGACTGAAGGTGATACGCCCCATCGGCACGATGCTTTCGCGCAGGCGATCCGCGGTGTAGGCCGCCAGTTTGGCGCGGAAGTCCTGATACAGCGCCGACTGCGGATCGATGCCCGGGCGGAAGAAGATCGGCACCACGATGTCGAGCAACTGAGGCGCAATCTCGCCGCTTTCCTCGATCTGCTTGAACAGCGAGAAATAGTACTGACGGGTTGGCTCAGGCTCGACGCCGACGTAGGTGTCGAGCAGTACCAGACCGTTGATCCGCTGCGGTGCCGACAACGCCAGACGCACGCCCCACATGCCGCCGACTGACAGCCCCGCCAGCGTTATCTGCTCGATCTGCAGGTGGTCGAGCAAGGCCTCGACCTGCCGCGCGATGTCATCCAGCGAGGTGGTGCCTGGCGGCAAGCGCCCGGATTCGCCGTGGCCCCACAGGTCCAGCGCAATCACCCGGTAGTGCGGCGACAGCGCAGCGATCTGCGGCGCCCACATGGCCGTGTCCCACAGATAACTGCCCGCCAGCAACACGGCCGGGCCGGTGCCTTGATCAATGTAGTGCAGCGCTTGTCCGTCAACCGTGAAGAAAGGCATCGACCACCCCCGAGACAAAAAAGAGAACCGGCAGACTGAGCTGCCGGTTGTTGATCGTCAACCGTGTAAATGTCTGAAAATGTGCCGCCCCAATCGCGAGCAGGCTCGCTCCCACAGGGGATCTGTGATCGACACAAAACCCATGTGGGAGCGAGCCTGCTCGCGAAGGGGCCGGTACAGACGCCGAAGATTACAAGCCCTCCAGCTCCGCCATCAGATCATTCAAGCGATCCACTTTATCCTCGGTCATGTCACTCGCCGCCAGGCCTTCGATGTACTCGGCCAGTTCCTGCACCGTGCTGCACTCGAACATCGCCCGCAGCGGCACATCGCGTTGCAGGGTTTTCTGCACCCGCGAGGCGATCTGCGTAGCCAGCAACGAATGCCCGCCCAACTCGAAGAAGTTGTCGCGCACGCCGACCTTGTCGACCTTGAGCACTTCGGCCCAGATGTCGGCCAGGGTCTGCTCCAGTTCGTTGCGCGGGGCCAGGTAATCCTCGCTCTGCAACTGGCCGATCTCCAGCGCCGGCAAGGCCTTGCGGTCGAGTTTGCCGTTGGCGTTGTGCGGCAGCTGATCGAGCCACAACCAGTGCAGCGGCACCATGTATTCCGGCAGTTCGCTGCGCAGGCGTTGCTTGATCCGCTCCAGACGTTCGCTCGGGTTGAGCGCCGAATCCGCCGCGACCAGATAGCCGACCAGGTGCTTGCCATTCACGCCTTCCTGCACGCCGACCGCCGCATCGCGGACTTCCGGTTGTTCGTGCAGACGCGCTTCGATTTCACCCAGCTCGATCCGGTAACCGCGAATCTTCACCTGATGGTCGACCCGGCCAACGTACTCCAGCACCCCGTCGCTGCGCCGCCGCGCGAGGTCACCGGTGCGATACAGACGCTCGCCCGGCGCGCCGAACGGGTTCGGCACGAATACCGGCGCGGTGCGCAGCGGATCGCTGACGTAACCGCGACCGACGCCGGTCCCGGCCACGCACAACTCGCCCACCGCGCCCAGCGGCACCAGTTCCAGCGCGCCATCGACCAGATACAGCAAGTTGTTGTCGGTCGGCGTACCGATCGGCAAATAGCTGCCGCGAGTCGAAGCCATGTCCACACGGAAGAACGCCACGTCATCCGAGCATTCCGCCGGGCCGTAAGCGTTGACCAGACCGATCTGCGGATAACGCAGCAGCCACTGGTGCGCCAGTTCCGGCGGCATGGCTTCACCGGTCGGCAGCATCCAGCGCAGGCCGTCGAGGCTCAGGCGATCGGAAGCGAGCATGCCCTGAATCAGCGACGGCACACTCTCCAACACGGTGATGCCCTGCGCCTGCACATGCACCAGCAGACCCTGCGGATCGTGGGCGATGCTGTTCGGCACGATGTCCACCCGCGCCCCGAACAGCGGCGCGGCGAGGAACTGCCAGACCGAAATATCGAAGCTTTGCGAAGCGGTCTGCGCGATCACGTCGGCGTCGGTCAGTTGCAGGTACGGCACCTTGCTCAACTGGTTGTTGAGCATGCCGCGCTGCTCGACCATCACGCCTTTCGGCAACCCGGTCGAACCCGAGGTGTAGATCACGTAGGCCAGGTTGTCCGGGCCACTGTAGATTCCCGGGTTGTGCAGCGATGTCGCCAGCGCCTGCACTTCTTCCCAGACCAACAGCCGTGGACGGTTGGCGCAGCTGAACTCATCGAGCAAAGTCTGCGCCTGTTGGCGGCAGGCTTCGCTGCACACCAGCACTGGCGTGCGGCTCAGTTCGATGATCCGCTGCAGACGCTGGCTCGGCAGGCCCGGATCCAGCGGCAGGTAACCGGCACCGGCCTTGAAGCTGCCGATGATCATCCCCAAAAGATCCAGATTACGCTCGGCCAGCAGCGCCACCGGTTGATCCATCTGCACCCCGGCCGCAACCAGTGCATGGCCGAGACGGTTGGCATTGTGGTTGAGCGCGGCATAGCTCAGTTGCTGATCAAGGCAAGTGGCGGCGATGCGCTGCGGATGCGCCGCGACCTGCGCTTCGAACAGCGACACGTAACTCTGCTCCAGCGGATAATCGTGCGCGCTCTGGTTGCAGCCGTGCAGCAGGAAGTCCTGCTCATCAAAGCCCAGCAGCGGCAGATCAGCCATGTCACCGTGGAAACCATCGACCAGTGCCAGCAGCAGGCGTTTGAACTCGCCGAGCATGCGCTCGATTGTCGATTCGTCGAAGTAACGCTGGTCATACGACAGGTGCAGGCCGAGGTCATCGCCCGGGTAGCACACCGCCGTCAGCGGGAAGTTGGTGTGGGTACGACCAGAGTCCGACGTAGCGTTGAGACTCTGCGCTCGGTCCAGCACCGAGACTTCCACTGGCGCGTTCTCGAACACGAACAGGCTATCGAACAGCGGCTGGCCTTTCGGCAATTCGCTCTGCTCCTGGATGTTCACCAGCGGCAGGTATTCGTACTCGCGCAGTTGCATGTTGCTGTCGAGCAACCCGCTCAACCACTGCCGCACGCTGCTGCGCTGATCGTCCTCAGGCATTTTCACCCGCAGCGCGATGCTGTTGATGAACAGGCCGACGGTGCGCTGCATTTCCGGCATTTCCACCGGGCGCCCGGCCACGGTGACGCCGAACAGCACGTCGCGATCACCGCTCAGACGGCGCAGCACCAAGGCCCACGCCGCTTGGGCGAAAGTGTTGATGGTCAGTTGATGAGCCTGGGCCAGCTCGCGCAGCCGGACGCCATCTTCAACGTTGAGACGGGTGTAGCGGTCACCGACGATCATGCCACCGCTTTCGCCGGCGTGTTCGCGCAGGAACGGTCGGTCGCTCGGGATCGGCGTGGTGCGTTCGAAACCTTGCAGGTTCTGCTGCCACCACTGGCGCGCCTCGGCCAGGCTCTGGCGTTGCAGCCAGCCGATGTAGTCGCGGTAACGCGGCGGCACCGACAACTGTGCTTCGCGACCTTCACCGAGGGCGGTGTAGATCTCGAAGAAATCGTTCATCAGCAGCGAACGACACCAGGCATCAATCAGGATGTGGTGGTTGCTCATCATGAACCAGTAACGCGCCGCGCCGACCTTGATCAGGCGCAGGTGGAACGGTGCCTGATTGAGCAGATCGAACCCGGCCTCACGCTCGCTTTTCAGCAGCGCTTGCAGCTTCGGTTCTTGCTCGTCCTCGGCAACGGCGCTCCAGTCCAGGTACTCGATCGGCGTGCGACCCGGGGTGTGGATCACTTGCAGCATGTCCTCGCCGACGTTCCAGCAGAACGACGCACGCAGCGCTTCATGACGGGCGATCACCGCTTGCCAGGCCTGGGCGAAACGCTCGGGATCGAGCTCGCTGTTGATACGGTAGCGATCCTGCATGTAGTACAGACCGGTGCCCGGTTCGAGCAAGGTGTGCAGCAGCATGCCTTCCTGCATCGGCGTCAGCGGGTAGACATCTTCGATCTGCGCCGCCGGCACCGGCAGTGCATCGAGTTGCGCCTGGGTCAGTTTCGCCAGCGGGAAGTCCGACGGCGTCAGGCCACCGGCCGTGTCTTGCAGGCAATGTTCGATCAGGCTTTGCAGCTCGCCGAGGTAGGCGTCGGCCAGATCGTTGATGGTTTGCGCCTCGTAGCGCTCGGCACTGAAAGTCCAGCGCAGCAGCAGTTCGCCGCCGTACACCTGACTGTCGATGCTCAACTCGTTGGGCAACGGCGCTTGCGGATCGTGGGCCGCACCGACCGGCTCGTCCAATGGACGGAACAGCGCATCGCTGGCGAAACTCTGGTCGAACTGGCCGAGGTAGTTGAAGGTCACCGGAGCATTCGGCAACGCCGCCATGCTGCGCTGACTGAGGTCATCGGCCAGATAACGCAACACGCCATAACCGAGGCCTTTGTGCGGCACGGCGCGCAGTTGCTCCTTAATCGCCTTGATCGAAGCGCCCTGCCCGGCGGCCTCTTCGATGTTATGCGGGGTCAGGCGTAATGGATAAGCGCTGGTGAACCAGCCAACGGTGCGGGTCAGGTCGATCTCGTCGAACAGCGTTTCGCGGCCGTGGCCTTCCAGGTGAATCAATGCCGACGGCTGCCCGCTCCAGCGGCACAGCACGCGGGCCAGCGCGGTCAGCAGCAGGTCGTTGACCTGCGTGCGGTAGGCCCGCGGCGCCAGTTGCAGCAGTTGTTGGGTACGCTCGGCATCCAGGCGCACGCTGACGGTTTGCGCGTGACGATTCTGCTGTCCGCCCTGCGGGTTTTCGCACGGCAGATCGGCGTTCGATCCGGCCAGTTGGGTTTGCCACCAGTTCAGTTCTTCACGCAGTGATTCGCTGCCGGCATAGGCCTGCAAACGTGCAGCCCAGTCTTTGAAGGCACTGGTTTTTGCCGGCAGTTTTACCGACTGTTCGGCGTCGAGCTGGCGATACACGGTTTGCAGGTCGTCGAGCAATACGCGCCACGACACACCGTCGACCACCAGGTGATGGATCGCAATAAACAGGCGTTGCTGCCCTTCGGGACCATCGACCAGCAAGGCGCGCAGCAGCGGGCCGTTCTGCAGATCGAGACTGCGCTGGGCATCGGCGAACAGCGCTGCGCACTTGTCCATCGCCGCCACCCGCACTTGCCACAACACCTCGGCGTCGGACACCGGTTGATGCGTTGCCTGCCATTGATCGTTGGCCTGAGTGAAGCGCAAACGCAGGGCGTCGTGCTGTTCGATCACTGCCAGCAGCGCCTGCTCCAGACGATGCGGTTCCAGCGCCACTGTCGGTTCCAGCAGCAACGCCTGGTTCCAGTGTTGACGCTCAGGAATATCAGTGTCGAAGAACCAGTGTTGAATCGGCGTCATCGCCGACTCACCGAGCACCAGTCCCTGCTCGGCAGTGACTTGCTCGCTGCGGCTGGCGACAGCGGCGAGGGTCTGCACCGTCTGATGCTGGAACAGATCCCGTGGACTGAAATGAATGCCCTGCTGCCGCGCCCGGCTGACCACTTGAATCGACAGAATCGAGTCGCCGCCGAGTTCGAAGAAGTTGTCGTTGAGCCCGACCTGCTCGACGTTAAGCACCTCGCACCAGATCTGTGCCAGGGTCTGCTCCAGCTCATTGCTCGGGGCGACATAGTGCTGACGGTTCAGCTCGGGATCCGGTGCCGGCAAGGCGCGGCGGTCGAGTTTGCCGTTGGCGGTCAGCGGCATGCTCGCCAGCAGGATCAGGTGCGTCGGCACCATGTAATCCGGCAGTTGTGCCTTGAGGTGCGACTTCAGTGCTTCACGCAGTTCGGCCTGTTGCGCTTCGCCTTGCTCGGCGACGTCGCTGACCAGGTAGCCCACCAGTTGCTTGCCGCTCGGCGCATCCAGCGCCAGCACCACCGCTTCGCGGATCGAGTGGTGATCGAGCAGACGGGTTTCGATCTCGCCCAGCTCGATGCGGAAACCACGGATTTTCACCTGATGGTCGATCCGGCCCAGGTATTCCACCAGACCATCGGCACGCTGGCGTACCAGATCGCCGGTGCGGTACATGCGTCCGCCATCGGCGGCAAACGGGTCTGCCACGAAACGCTCGGCGCTGATGCCCGGACGGTCGTGATAGCCCTGCGCCAGACCGGCGCCGCCGACGAACAATTCACCGGTCGCGCCTTGCGGCACCAACGCCAGATCGGCGTCGAGAATGTACGCCACGCGGTCACCGATCACGCTGCCGATCGGCACGCTGCCGGCGCCCTCTTCCAGCACTTCCGGGGCGAGACTGGCGAGCGGCATGACCACGGTTTCGGTCGGGCCATAGGCGTTGAAGAACAGACTCGGTTTGAACGCGGCGCGAATCCGTTGCAGGTGTTCGCCGGTCAGCGCTTCGCCGCCGGTGATGATCATCCGCACCGGCAGAACCTGGTTTTGCGTGGCGAGGAACTGCGCCAGCTGGCTGCCGTAGCTCGGGGTGAAGCCGAGCACATTGATCCGGTGGGTGCGGATCAACCCGCAGATTTCTTCCGCATCCCACTGCCCTTGCGCTCGCAGCACCACCTGCGCGCCGCTGAGCAGCGGCACCAGCAGACGCTCGGTGGCGGCGTCGAAGTTGATCGAATAGAAGTGCAGCTCGCAGTCGTCCGCACGCATGCCGAAACGCTCGATCACCGCCTGGCAATGCATGGCGATTTCGCCGTGGGACACCACCACGCCTTTCGGCTTGCCGGTCGAGCCCGAGGTGTAAATCAGATAGGCCTGATGCTGCGGCAGGCTGATAAAAGGCAACTCGCTGACCGGGTAATCCAACAGCGCCGCGCTGTCATCTTCCAGGCACCAGCGCGCCACGCTCGACGGCAAATCGCCGAGGGCGTTGAACATCGCCCGGTCGCTGAGCAGCAGACCGATGCGGCTGTCTTCGATCATGTAGTGCAGGCGATCGAGCGGGTATTCCGGGTCCAGCGGCACATAGGCGCCACCGGCCTTGAGAATCGCCAGCAGGCCGATGACCATTTCCAACGAGCGCTCCAGCGCCAGACCGACCCGCACTTGCGGACCGACCCCACGCTCACGCAGAGCCCAGGCCAAGCGATTGGCGCGGGCGTCGAGTTCGGCGTAGCTCAGGGTCTGCCCGGCGAAGGTCAGGGCCGGGGCATCTTTGCGCGCCAGCGCCTGCTCGGCGAACAGGTGATGGATGCACTGGTCGAGACGACGTTCGCCCGGTTCAACGCCGAGGCTGTCGAGCAACTGCTGTTGTTCAGTCGGGGCGAGCAGCGGCAACTGGCTCAGACGCTGTTGCGGATCGGCGATCAACGCTTCCAGCAGGTTGCGCCAATGCTGGGCCATGCGCGCGATGGTCGGTTCGTCGAACAGGTCGGTGCTGTAGGTCAGGCAGCAACCGAGGCGATGATCGAGGTCGGTGACTTCCAGGTTGAGGTCGAACTTGGTCGCCCGCGCATCGTTGGCCAGGTACTCGACGGTCATCCCGGCGAGCATGCGGCTCTGCTGGAATTCCCAGCGCTGCACGTTGCACATCACCTGGAACAACGGGTTGTACGCCGCGCTGCGTGGTGGTTGCAGCGCTTCGACCAGATGATCGAACGGCAGGTCCTGATGCGACTGGCCTTCGATAACGGTGTGGCGCACTTGCTCGAACAGTTCGCCGACCGACATCTGGCCGTCGAGCTGGCAACGCAGCACCTGGGTATTGAGGAATGCGCCGATCAGCCCTTCGCTTTCCGGACGAATCCGGTTGGCCACCGGCGCGCCGATGCGCAGGTCGGTCTGGCCGCTGTAGCGGTAGAGCAAGGTGGCGAGCGCAGCGGTCATGGTCATGAACAGGGTCAGACCGTTTTGCGCATTGAACGCGCGAACGCGAGCGGCGAGATCATCACTGAGGTCGAAACGGAACAGCTCACCCTGATGGCTTTGCACCGGCGGACGCGGACGATCGCCGGGCAGTTCCAGCAGCGGATGTTCGCGACCGAGTTGCGCAGTCCAGTAGTCGAGCTGGCGCTGACGTTCACCTGACTCCAGCCACTGCCGTTGCCAGACGCTGTAATCGAGGTACTGCACCGGCAACGCTTCAAGCGGCGAATCGCGCTCATCGACAAAGGCTTCGTACAGCGCGCTGAGCTCGCGGGCAAAAATATCCATCGCCCAGCCTTCGGTGACGATGTGATGCAGGGTCAGCACGAAGTAATGCTCGTGCTCGGCGGTCTTCACCAGACAGGCGCGCAGCAGCGGGCCGCTTTCCAGGTCGAACGGCAGATGCGCTTCGTCATCGGCCAGTTGCTGGACGTTCTGTTCACGCTGGTCAGCCGGCAGCTTCGAGAAATCTTTCCAGCCCATGCGCACGCCGGTCTCGGCATGCACCTGCTGACGGGCCACGCCATCGACGCTCGGGAACGTGGTACGCAAGGTTTCGTGGCGCAGGATCAACGCCTGCAAGGCTGCCTCGAAATGCTCGACGTGCAACACGCCGCGCAGGCGCGCCATGCCCCCGACATTGTACGCCGGGCTGTCCGGTTCCATCTGCCAGAGGAACCACATGCGCTGTTGCGAGTACGACAACGGCACCGGTTTGCTGCGATCGACTTTGGCAATCGACGGCTGTTGGTTGGTCTGGCCGCTGGCCTGGATCAGGCGGATCTGCTCGGCGAAATCGCCGAGTTCGCTGTGCTCGAACAATGCACGCAACGGCAGCTCGACGTCACAGGCCTGACGGCTGCGGGAGATGATTTGCGTGGCCAGCAACGAGTGCCCGCCGAGGGCGAAGAAGTCGTCACGCAGACCGATCCGTGGCAGACCCAGCACTTCACGCCAGATCGCGGCGATCTGTTGTTCCAGCTCGGTGGCCGGTTCGACGTGTTCACGCACTTGCCACTGCGGCTCAGGCAAGGCGCGACGGTCGAGCTTGCCGCTCGGGCTCAGGGGCATTGCGTCCAGACGCATCAGTTGCGCCGGGACCATGTATTCCGGCAGCTCGGCGGCCAGCGCGGTTTTCAGGCGGGCGATCTGCACGTGCTGATCTTCACTGGCATCGACAGCGGTGAAGTAGCCGATCAGTTGCGCGCCGACCGCGGTTTCGCGCACCAGCACCACGGCCTGGGCGACGCCGTTTTGAGCCAGCAGCCGCGCTTCGATTTCTTCCGGTTCAACGCGGAAACCACGCAGTTTGACTTGCTGATCGAGACGCCCGAGGTATTCGATCACGCCGTCCGAGGTCCAGCGTGCACGGTCACCGGTGCGGTACAGGCGTGCACCGTGCTCGCCCAGTGGATCGACCACAAAGCGCTCGGCAGTCAGTGCCGGGCGACCGAGGTAACCCCGGGCCAGACCGATGCCGCTGATGCACAGTTCACCCGGCACACCGGCCGGCACGGGATTGAGATCGGCGTCGAGCACGCGGCAGATCACGTTGCCCAGCGGCCGGCCAATCGGCGAACGCTCGCCGTCGGCCGTGGTGCAGTGCCAGTGGGTGACGTTGATCGCGGTTTCGGTCGGGCCGTAACGGTTGTGCAGTTGCACCGCCGGCAGCTGCGCCAGCACGCGGTTGCGCAGTTCCGCCGGCAGCGCTTCACCGCCGGAGAACACCCGGCGCAGGCTGGTGCATTCGGCGCTCAGCGGTTCGTCGATGAACAGCGAAAGCAGCGGCGGCACGAAGTGCAGCGTGGTCACACCATATTCTTGAACCAGTTGCGCGATGCGATGCGGATCACGGTGCTCACCAGGGCCGGCGATCAGCAGACGCGCGCCAGTGATCAGCGGCCAGAAGCACTCCCACACCGACACGTCGAAACTGATCGGCGCCTTTTGCATCAACACGTCGCTGTCGTTCAGGCGATAGCTGTTCTGCATCCATTGCAGACGTTCGGCCAATGCAGCGTGGGTGTTGCCGACGCCTTTTGGTTGACCAGTGGAGCCGGAGGTGTAAATCACGTAGGCGAGATTGTCGCCGTGCAGGTGCAGACCCGGTGCCTGACTCGGCCAGTTTTCCAGGTGCAACGCGTCCATGGCGATCACGCTGACGCCGTCACTGGCCGGCAAGCGGTCGAGCAATGCGGTCTGGGTCAGCAGCAGTTCGACGCCGCTGTCGCTGAGCATGTAAGCCAAGCGCTCGGCCGGATAATCCGGATCCAGCGGCACATAGGCGCCACCGGCCTTGATGATCGCCAGCAGGCCGATCAGCAGTTGCGGCGAACGCTCGGCGGCAATCGCCACGCACACGTCCGGGCCGACACCTTTGTCGCGCAGGTAGTGCGCGAGGCGGTTGGCCTGGGCGTGCAATTCGGCGAAGTCGAGGCTACCTCCGTCCCACACCAGCGCGGTGCGTTCCGGGGTCCGCCGCGCCTGTTCGTTGAGCAGTTCCGGCAGCCAGTGTTGCGCCGGGGTGCACGGGGCGACGCTCCACGCTTGTTGCTGTTCCTGCTCGCACGGAGTGAGCAATGGCAGGTCGCCGATCGCCTGTTGCGGCTGCTCGCAGACCGCGCGCAGCAGGTTGCTGAAATGCTCGGCCAGACGCTCGATGGCCGCTGCTTCGAACAGTTCATCGGCGTAGTCGAAGGACAGGGTCAGGCGCCCGTTGCGATCTTCTTCGCTGTGCAGTTGCAGGTCGAACTTGACTTCGCGGCTGTGCCACGGCAGCTCTTCGGCGAGCAAGCCCGGCAGGCGCTTGAGCGCACTCAAGTCGCGTTGCTGGTGGTTGAACATGACCTGGAACAGCCCCTGTTCGCGAGCCTGCGGGAACGTTTCGAGCAGTTGTTCGAACGGCAGATCCTGATGGGCCTGCGCACCCAGTGCAGCCTCGCGGGTCTGCGCCAGCAACTCGACAAACGACAGCCGCGAATCAACCTCGGCACGCAGCACCTGGGTGTTGATGAAGAAGCCGATCAGGCCTTGGGTTTCCAGGCGCGGACGGTTGGCGTTGGGGATGCCGATGCGGATATCGCGCTGACCGCTGTAGCGGTGCAGCAGGCTCTGGAACGCCGAGAGCAACAGCATGAACGGTGTCGATTGATGCGCCTGCGCAGTCTGCTTGATCGCGTCGCTGAGGCTGACGCCGAGGCGCACGCTGTGGCGCGCGGCGCTGTGCAATTGTCTGGCTGAACGCGGGTGGTCGGTGGCCAGTTCCAGCACCGGATGCTCGTCGCCCAGTTGGGCTTTCCAGTAGGCCAGTTGCCGCTCGCCCTCGCCTTGCGCCAGCCATTGACGCTGCCAGCTGCCGTAGTCGGCATATTGAGTGGGCAGCGGCGCGAGTTCGGCGCGCTGGCCTTGGGATGCCGCAGCGTACAGGCGCGAGAGTTCGTCGATCAGCACGTTCAGCGACCAGCCGTCGGCGATGATGTGATGCAGGGTCACCAGAAGCTGATGATCTTCATCGTCGAGGCGTACGAGTGTCACCCACAGCAGCGGGCCTTTTTCCAAGTCGAATTGAGTGCGCGCCTCGTCCTCGCGGATCTGTTGCGCGCGGGCTTCACGCTCGTGCGCCGGCAAGCCGCTGATGTCGATCAGTTGCAGATTGAATTCAGGGGCGGCATCGACTTGTTGCAGCGCCACACCGTCACGCTCGAAGAAGCGCGTGCGCAGCGATTCGTGGCGCTCGATCAGTTGCTGGAAGCTGGCGCGCAACGCATCTTCATCCAGCTCGCCGCGCAGACGCAGGGCGCCGGGAATGTTGTAGGCGCTGCTGTGCGGGTCGAGTTGCCAGGTGATCCACAGTCGGTTTTGCGCCAGCGATTGCGGCAGTGCTTCGCTGCGCGACAAGGCGTTGATTGCGTCTTGGGCGTTACCGCCATCCTGTTGCTGCTGCGCCACGGCAGCGGCGAATGCCGACAGGGTCGGTGCTTCGAACAACAGGCGCAGGTTCAGCTCCAGGCCCAGTTCTTCGCGCACCTTGGCGATCACCTGAGTTGCCGCAATCGAGTTGCCGCCGAGCAGGAAGAAATGATCGTCGGCATTGACTTGTTTGACGCTCAGATGCTCGGCCCAGATCTTGCCGATCAGCGCTTCCAGCTCCGAAGCTGCCAGGGTCGATTCGCTACTTTGCACCTCGGCGGACGGGAACACCGCGTAGCTGTCGAGGCTGCCGTCGGCCAGACGATTGCGGCACGCCGAGCGTTGCAGCTTGCCGCTGGACGTCTTCGGCAATGCACCGGGGTTGAGCAGCACCACCACGCTCGGCGCTTGTTGATAGGCCTCGGCCACCGCTTGGCGAATAGCTTTGATCAGCGCTTCGGGCGGCAGGATTTTCTGCACGCTGCGGCTGATTTCCGCCGCGATGCCGATGCCTTCTTCGCCGTCCTGAGTGACCGCGAATGCTGCAACGCGGCCTTTGCGCACCACTTCCACTTCACGCTCGACGGTTTGCTCGATGTCCTGCGGATAGAGGTTGTGACCGCGCACGATCAGCATGTCTTTCAGGCGCCCGGTGATGAACAGTTCACCGTCGCGGATGAAGCCCAGATCGCCAGTGCGCAGCCAGGTGCGACCGGCGTGCTGGACAAAGGTCTTGGCGCTGGCCTCGGGATTGCGCCAGTAGCCGTGAGCGATGCTCGGGCCGGCGGCCCAGACTTCACCGACGAGGTTGTCAGCCAGTTCGTTTAGCGTTACCGGATCGACGATTAGCACCGCATGTTCAGGCTGGCTGATGCCGCAACTCATGATCGGGCTGCCGTCGCCCGGCTCGGCGCGGTTTTGCGCCAGTGCCTGATCATCGACGCGCAGCGCAGGAATGCCGGTGCCCCGTGGTGTGCCGGCGACGAACAGGGTCGCCTCGGCCAGACCATAGGAGGCCATGAAGCTGTCTTCGCTGAAGCCGCACGGGGTGAACTTCTCGGCGAAGCGCTCAAGGGTATCGAGACGGATCGGTTCGGAGCCGGAATAGGCTACGCGCCAGCGGCTCAGGTCGAGGCGCTCCAGCGCCGATTCGCTGACCCGCTCGCTGCACAAACGATAGGCGAAATCCGGCCCGCCGCTGATGGTGCCGCCGTATTGGCTGATCGCTTCGAGCCAGCGCAACGGGCGACCGAGGAAGTAAGCCGGCGACATCAGGATGCACGGCACGCCGCTGAAAATCGGTTGCAGCAGGCCGCCGATCAGGCCCATGTCGTGGTACAGCGGCAGCCAGCTGACGATCACGTCGTCAGGGTTCACATCGATGCCAAAACCGTGGCGAATCAGCAGCTCGTTGGCCACCAGATTACCGTGGCTGACCTGCACGCCTTTGGGCAGCGCGGTGGAGCCGGAGGTGTATTGCAGGAAGGCGATGTGGTCTTGCGGCAGAGCCGGTTCGACCCAGCGCTCGGCCAGGGCGTTGTCGAGGGTATCGACGCACAGCAACGGCGGCGCGCCGTCGATTTGCTGCAAGGCATCGCGCACGTCGGCACTGGTCAGCAACAGACGCGGTTCGGCGTCGGCAATGATCGACAGCAGGCGTTCCTGATGATGACGACGGGCGGACTCCGGCGGATAGGCCGGCACGGCGATCACCCCGGCGTACAGGCAACCGAAAAACGCCGCGACGTAATCTGCGCCACTTGGAAACAGCAGCACCGCGCGATCGCCGAATTCAGTCTGACTCTGCAACGCGGCAGCAATAGTGCGCGCGCGTTGATCCAGTTCGCGGTAACTGAGCACCACGCCCTGCTCCTCGGTTTCGGCGAGAAAGCGCAGGGCCAGGCGATCCGGCGTCTGTGCCGCACGGCGCTGGAGGGCTTGGACCAGAGTGCTGGGGAGTTCGAACGCGTCGGTCATGAGGTTTCCTGCCTGAATTCGGCTTGCTAAGTGGAATCGGGTTGCTGCGTCACGCCGATCGAGGGCGTGCAGGGCGCGGTCTGTGCCGACCGCGCAAGGCATCGGAATGCTGTCTGGCCGGGGCTCGGTACCCGGAACCATTCACCAATGAGAACGGATGACGTCTTGAAATAATTAGTCGGCAGGCTGGATCGCCAACGGGGGCTGGGGTGTGGCGGTGTGTCGCAGTTCTCGATTCGCACCTTTACGGAGCATTAGTTCTCTTTCTCAATTGACAATCATTATCATTCAACATAATTTGTCGCTCGATGTGTAGGACGGCCTCGTCCCCCAGGCGTCCCACTAACCTATTGGCAGCAAGGTGATTTCCATGACGGAACAAGTATCCACAAGCAGGTGCGATTCACCGCTACTTCAGGCCTTCGTCGACAATCGACTGATTCTGGTGAAGATTGCAGCGCGCATTACCGGCTGCCGTTCACGCGCCGAAGATGTGGTGCAGGATGCGTTCTTCCGCTTGCAGTCGGCCCCGCCGATCACGTCGTCGATCAAGGCGCAATTGAGTTATCTGTTCCAGATCGTGCGCAACCTCGCCATCGATCACTACCGCAAACAGGCGCTGGAACAGAAGTACTCAGGCCCGGAAGAGGAAGGGTTGAATGTGGTCATTCAGGGCGCTTCGCCGGAAACCTCGCATATCAACTTCTCGACGCTGGAACACATCGCCGACGCGCTGACCGAACTGCCCAGCCGCACCCGCTACGCCTTCGAGATGTACCGTCTGCACGGCGTGCCGCAAAAGGACATCGCCAAGGAACTCGGCGTCTCGCCAACCCTGGTCAATTTCATGATTCGCGATGCGCTGGTGCACTGCCGCAAGGTGTCGGGCAGTCGCGGGGATGCGGCTTCGATGGGTCGTCGTTAATCAGCGAAATCGTGGTAACCCCATTCGCGAGCAGGCTCGCTCCCACATTTGTCCTGTGTATGCAGAACCTGTGTGGGAGCGAGCCTGCTCGCGAATGCGGCCTCAAGATCACGTAGATCTTTGAGGCCTGAACCTCAGGCCAGCTTGCACCGATCAAAAAACCGCTCACGCCCCAGAATCATCAACGCCGCGCGCTTGTGCGGAAAGTCGAATTCCTTCTCGCAGTGGAAGCACTGATTCTGCATGTGGCCGATCATCTTCGCGTTGTCGGCACGCGGTTCGGCGACCACGCGCTGGGTACGCGGATCATCCAGAAACAGATAGTGCACCAGCGCCGACAACCAGCTCGCGACCTTGTGCGGGCCACGGTGACTCTCTTCCCCCACCAGCATGTGAATGCCACGGTCGTAATTGTCGACATCATAGAACGGCGCGATACGGTCTTCCTTGGCCCAGTAGGCCTCGAAATAGGCAAACGGTTGATCGTCGAAGCAGCCGATCAACGTCAGCGTGTGCGGATCGGCGTCTAGCTTGCTCAGGTATTCGCGATGCTGCTCAAGACTGCCCTCCTCCTGCCAGAAACTGGCGACACGCGGACTGTTCTGCCAGCGATTGAACCGCGCCAGATCCTGCTCGATCTCCAGCGTGCGCAGGGAAATCCACGCCCCGAGGCGTGCATCGAAACGTCGATAGACTTCGCCGCGCGGCTTGACCGGACGCAGCGGATGGCGCTTGCCCTGGCTGATCACCATTTGTTGTGGGTAGCTGCCGCTCAGCGATGTACCGAGCCATGGCTGCGGCAATTGCCAGAACAGGGTGCGCTCGCAACGGTATTCGCCGGCCACTTCGGTGCTGACCAGCAAGCCGCTGAGCAAGGCTTCGGTGGGCGGCTGGTCCAGTTGCCAGAGCAATTGCTGACGCTCCGGCTCACGGGCGAACAACCAGTAACAGGCAGCCCACAACGCCAGGCCGGGGGGCAGGGCAAAACGCTCATCGAGCTGAATCGGGCCGGTGCCGTCACGATTCAGACGCAAGCGAACCAGCGGTTGCCCGTCCAGGCTCAGGCTCAGACGGCTTTCAGTAGCATCGGCTACCAGTTCACTGCCCGAAGGCAAGGCCAGGGCAGTCAGGTCATTCAGATTGGACATGGGTCGGGCTCACGATAATCGTCGACAGTTCAACGATGGGACGTGAGCCGCACGGGAAAATTTAGCCGGCGGGGTGAAATCAGTGTTGCGGTACCGGTACCAGAGCGATCTTGTATGGCTCGAAAATCTTCAGCATCTGTCCGTTGTCCCGCAGCTCCTGCAACAATTTGCCAAACGCCTCACCGGTGATCGGCGCGGCCGGGCGCAAAATGGAGTAGTGGTGATAAACCTGATCGATGCGCTGCGACACAAGCAACTTGTCGGCCACCTTTTCGTTGCGTTTCAGGTAGTCGAACAGGTAAGAGCGCGTGACCAAGGCAATGTCGGCGCGCCCGCGCAGCACCATCAACAGGTTGCTGTCATGGGAATAGGTCAACGTGGCCTTGAACGTATCCGCGAGAAATTTGGGGTCGGCGTTGAAATTGGCGAACTCGTAGTGATAACCGCTGTAAAGCGCCAGCCGCTTGCCCTTGAGATCCGAGAAGTAATCCTGCTGCCGACCCTCCTCGCGTTGCGCGACGAAAATCTCGGCATCTTCCAAGCCCATATCGACCGTGGTGTGTGGAATGTCCTTCCAGCCCCACTCCGGGTTTTCGAAAATCGCCATGTCGGTGCGCCCTTCCTTCAAGTCACCGAAACGCCGGGGAATCGAGGTCGGTACCAGGACAAACTGATACTCCGTCTGCAACGCATTCAGCGCTTCGACCAATTCCGGCAGCAGACCGGTGTCGGCTCCGTTTTCCGGGCGGATGGTGTAAGGCGGAAAGTGCGCGGCGCCCACTCGAACCAGTTGCGCCGCCTGCGCAGGCAACCCTGAAAATGCCGTCAGCGCGACGAGTACCAGCCCCGTGGCCGTCCGAATTGGCGAAGACTTCAAAACACCCCACTCCCCGAAAAAATACCGATCAATGCATTCAAGCTAGGCGGTTTCGCCCAGTTAGCCAGTTTCCTGACCTGTTGGAACGTGGGTTAACGCTCTTCGAGCACCAGAATCAGCGCTTCATCGGCCAACTGATCGAGGCTCAGGCTGCCGCCGGCACGAAACCAGGTGGTGGTCCAGGACAGCGCGCCAGTGAGAAAACGTCGGGTAATGAATACATCGCCACGGATAAACCCCGCCTCCTTGGCTTCGCCCAGCACCTGCAACCAGAGGTCTTCATAGACATCGCGCAGGGCCAGCACCCGGGCCTGACCTTCTTCGGACAGCGAACGCCATTCATAGACCAGCACCGCCATGGCTTCGCCGCTGCCGCCCATGATCGACTGCAACTCGCAGCGAATCAGCGCCAGCACCCGCTCGCGCACGTTGCTGGCTTCGGCCAGCGCAGCGCGCATCAACGCGGTGTTGTAACGGATGGTTTCTTCCATCACCGCCCGAAGGATTTCATCCTTGCTTTTGAAGTGATGAAAAATGCTCCCGGACTGGATCCCTACCGCCCCGGCCAGATCGCGCACGGTGGTGCGTTCATAACCCTTGTTGCGGAACAGGTGAGCCGCCACTTGCAGCAGTTTGCCGCGGGCGCTGTCAGGGTCGGTCAACTGGCCTTGGTCGACCAGTTCGCGCATGACCCTCAGGGCTTTTTGCTCGTCCACCCGTTCTCTCCTACAGTCGATCAGTCTGTTGCCCCCTGAACACGCAGGGTTGCGCGCAATTTAAGCCGCGGGCCGCAACCAAGCAAGCGCTTGGGCAGAAGATATTTCAGTGGTTTACAAACCAAGCGCTTGCTTGGTAGCCTCCAGACACTTCTGTCGCAGGTTCCTGAGTCGGAGATAAAAATGCCCACCACCGTTCGGATCGGATGCGCCAGCGCATTCTGGGGTGACACCAGTACCGCCGCCGCACAACTTGTGGCCGGCGGGCAGCTGGATTACCTGGTGTTCGATTACCTGGCCGAGATCACCCTGTCGATCATGGCCGGCGCGCGCATGAAGGACCCGCAGGCAGGGTTCGCCGGGGACTTCGTTGAGGTGCTCGCGCCGCTGCTGCCGCAACTGGCTGAACAGAAAATTCGCGTGATCAGCAACGCCGGCGGGATCAATCCGAAAGCCTGTGCCGCCGCCCTGCAAGCCGCCTGCGACAAGGCCGGGGTCAAGCTGAAAATCGCCGTGCTGCTCGGCGATGACCTGCAACCGCAATTCAAGCAACTTGCCGCCCAAGGCATCCACGAAATGTTCAACGGCACGCCGCTGCCGCCGATGTGCGTATCGACCAACGCCTACCTCGGCACACCGGGCATCGTCGAAGCCCTGCGCCTGGGCGCCGACATCGTCATCACCGGGCGCGTGGTCGACAGCGCGGTGGTCAGTGCGGCGCTGGTGCATGAATTCGGCTGGGCGTGGCACGACTACGACAAAATGGCCCAGGCCGCGCTGGCCGGGCACATCATCGAATGCGGCGCGCAATGCACCGGGGGCAACTTCACCGACTGGCGCGACGTGCCGGACTACGAACACATCGGTTTTCCCATCGTTGAAGTCAGTGCCGACGGCCAGTTCATCGTGAGCAAACCCGAAGGCTCCGGCGGGTTGGTGACACCGCTGACGCTTGGCGAGCAGATGCTCTATGAAATCGGTGATCCGCAGGCCTATCTGTTGCCGGATGTAGTCTGCGATTTCACTCAAGTGAAACTGCAGCAACAGGGCAAAAACGCCGTGCACGTCCACGGAGCCAAAGGCCTGCCGCCCAGCGATAAATACAAGGTCAGCGCAACTTACCCGGACGGTTTCCGCTGCACCGCCAGTTGCCTGATCGCCGGCATCGATGCGGTGGACAAGGCGCGCCGCGTCAGTCAGGCAATCATCGACAAGACTGCAGAAATGTTCAGCCAGCGCGGCTGGTCGCCCTACAGCGAAGTCGACATCGAACTGCTGGGCAGCGAAGCCACATACGGCCCTCACGGCCAGCGTCGTGACAGCCGCGAGGTGGTGATCAAACTTGCGGTGCGCCATCCACTGAAACCGGCGCTGATCCTGTTCTCCCGGGAAATCGCCCAGGCTGCCACCGGCATGGCACCGGGACTGACCGGCATCGTCGGCGGACGGCCGACGGTGTATCCGCTGATCCGTCTGTTCTCGTTCCTGATCGATAAAACCGCCTGCACCCTGCACATCGACATGGCCGGTGAACAGCATCCCTGCGCCCTCCCCGCGCAAATGCCGCTCGACAGCCATGACCTGCCAACCCCCGACCAGCCACCCAAACCCCAAGGCCGCGCCGACGCCAGTGTGCCGTTGGTGAAACTGGCGGTGGCGCGCTCCGGTGACAAGGGCAACCACAGCAACATCGGTGTCCTGCCGCGTCGACCGGAATACCTGCCATGGATCGCCGAAGCGCTGACGCCAGCGGTGATCGTCGACTGGATGCGCCATGTGCTCGACCCGATTCACGGCCGGGTCGAACGCTGGTACCTGCCCGGCACCCACAGCCTGAATTTTCTGCTGGAGAACGCGCTTGGCGGCGGTGGCGTGGCGAGTCTGCGCATCGACCCACAGGGCAAGGCCTTCGCCCAGCAGTTGCTGGAAATCCAGATCCCGGTGCCGCAGAGCATCGCCGAACAACTCGACTAGAGGTTGGGCTTCATGGCTTACGCATCGATTTTCAAAGCCGATCTGTTCAGCGGCCAGACCATCATCGTCACCGGTGGCGGCAGTGGCATCGGCCGTTGCACCGCGCATGAACTGGCGGCGCTCGGCGCCACTGTGCTGCTGGTCGGGCGCAAACCGGAGAAGCTGCAAAAGGTCGCCGCCGAAATCAGCGAAGACGGCGGCCGCGCCCATTGGCAGGCCTGCGATATCCGTGACGAAGACGCGGTGAAACAACTGGTCACCGAGTTGATCGCCGAACACGGGCCGATCCACGGTCTGGTCAACAATGCCGGCGGCCAGTACCCGTCGCCACTGGCCGCGATCAATCAGAAAGGCTTTGAAACCGTGTTGCGCACCAACCTGGTCGGCGGCTTCCTGATGGCCCGGGAAGTGTTCAACCAGTCGATGAGCAAGCACGGCGGCAACATCGTCAATATGCTCGCCGACATGTGGGGCGGCATGCCCGGCATGGGCCATTCCGGCGCGGCACGCTCGGGGATGGACAACTTCACCAAAACCGCCGCGTTCGAGTGGGGGTACGCCGGGGTGCGGGTCAATGCGGTGGCGCCGGGCTGGATCGCGTCCAGCGGCATGGACACTTATGAAGGCGCTTTCAAAGCCGTGATCCCGACCCTGCGCGAACACGTGCCACTCAAACGCATCGGTACCGAATCGGAGGTCAGTGCGGCGATCGTTTTTCTGCTCAGCCCGGCGGCGGCGTTCATCAGCGGCAGCACCTTGAAAATCGATGGTGCGGCCAGTCTCGGCAGCCGCGCATGGCCGTTGCACAAGGCAAGCCACAGCGAGTCGTTCAACGGTTTCCATCGGGCGTACCTGCCCGACGTGCTCAAGGACAAGGAGTAAGCCATGCCGCAGATCCAGTCCCAACTCGATCCGCACAGTGATGCTTTCGCGCGCAACTGCGCGGCGATGCTCACGGCCATCGAGCAAGTCCAGCAACTGGAACAGAACCTGCTGAACAAGGCTGCCGAAGCCAAGGGCAAATTCGACAAGCGCGGGCAACTGCTGCCCCGCGAACGCCTGAACCTGCTGCTCGACCCCGGTGCGCCGTTCCTCGAACTGGCGAGTCTGGCCGGCTACAAGCTGCACGACGACAAGGACGGCAGCGCTGCCGGTGGCGGCCTGATCGCCGGCATCGGTTACGTGTCCGGCATACGGGCGATGGTGGTGGCCAACAACAGCGCGATCAAGGGCGGCACGATCTCCCCCACCGGCCTGAAAAAATCCCTGCGGCTGCAACAGATCGCCCTGGAAAACAAACTGCCGGTGATCACTCTGGCAGAGAGCGGCGGCGCCAACCTCAATTATGCGGCGGAGATATTCGTCGAAGGCGCACGCAGTTTTGCCAATCAGGCGCGGATGTCGGCCATGGGGTTGCCGCAAATTACCGTGGTGCACGGCTCGGCGACGGCCGGTGGCGCCTATCAACCGGGGCTGTCGGATTACGTGGTGGTGGTGCGCGGCAAGGCCAAGCTGTTTCTCGCCGGACCGCCACTGCTCAAGGCCGCGACTGGCGAGGTCGCCACCGATGAAGAGCTGGGCGGCGCCGAGATGCACGCGCAGGTCGCCGGCACCGCCGAGTATCTGGCCGAGAACGATGCCGACGGCGTGCGCCTGGTCCGCGAGATCTTGCGCATGCTGCCGTGGAACGAGCAACTGCCGTGGCTGCCGGAGCCGCAATACAAGGCGCCGCTGTACCCGATCGACGAGCTGCTCGGGCTGATTCCCGACGACCCGAAGAAGCCCTACGACGTGCGCGAAATCGTTGCGCGGATTGCCGATGAATCGGAGTTTCTCGAATTCAAGGGCGAGTTCGATCAGCAAACCATCTGCGGCCAATTGAAAATCCACGGTCGCGCCTGCGGCTTGATCGGCAACAACGGCCCGATCACCCCCGCCGGCGCGAGCAAGGCCGCGCAGTTCATTCAGCTGTGCGACCAGAGCCAGACGCCGCTGCTGTTTTTCCACAACACCACCGGTTTCATGGTCGGCACCGAGTCCGAGCAGCAAGGCGTGATCAAACACGGCTCGAAACTGATTCAAGCGGTGGCCAATGCCCGAGTGCCTAAACTGACGATTGTCGTCGGTGGCTCCTACGGTGCCGGCAACTATGCGATGTGCGGACGCGGTCTCGATCCACGTTTCATCTTCGCCTGGCCCAACAGCCGCACCGCGGTGATGGGCGGCGCGCAGGCCGGCAAGGTGTTGCGCATCGTCACCGAGGCCAAACAGCTCAAGGAAGGCCTGGTGCCGGATCCGAAAATGCTCGACATGCTCGAACAGGTCACCGCGCAGAAACTCGACAGCCAGTCCACCGCGCTCTACGGCAGCGCCAACCTGTGGGATGACGGCCTGATCGATCCGCGCGATACGCGCACCCTGCTCGGTTACCTGCTGGATATCTGCCACGAAGCCGACATCCGCACGCTGCAACCCAACAGCTTCGGCGTCAGCCGCTTCTGACTGCCACAGATCCCAAGGAGAACAATAAAAATGATCTTCACCCCGGAACACGAAGCACTGCGCCGCACCGTCCGCCAATTCGTCGAGCACGAAATCAACCCGCACGTCGATGAATGGGAAAAGGCCGGACGCTTTCCAATCCACGAGATTTTCCGCAAGGCCGGCGACCTCGGTCTGCTGGGGATTTCCAAGCCGGAAAAATTCGGCGGCATGGGTCTCGACTACAGCTATTCGATTGTCGCCGCCGAAGAGTTCGGCACCATTCATTGTGGCGGCATTCCGATGTCGATCGGCGTGCAGACCGACATGTGCACCCCGGCGCTGGCCCGCTTTGGCTCCGATGAATTGCGCGACGAATTCCTCCGTCCGGCGATCACCGGTGAGCAGGTCGGTTGCATCGGCGTCTCGGAAGTCGGTGCCGGCTCCGACGTCGCCGGACTCAAGACCACCGCGCGCAAGGACGGCGACGACTACGTGATCAACGGCAGCAAGATGTGGATCACCAACTCGCCCAGCGCCGATTTCATCTGCCTGCTGGCCAATACCTCGGACGACAAGCCGCACATCAACAAGTCGCTGATCATGGTGCCGATGAACACTCCGGGCATCAGCCTCAGCTCGCACCTGGACAAGCTCGGCATGCGCAGCTCGGAAACCGCTCAGGTGTTTTTCGACAACGTGCGTGTGCCGCAGCGCAACCGCATCGGCCACGAAGGCGCCGGGTTCATGATGCAGATGCTGCAGTTCCAGGAGGAACGCCTGTTCGGCGCGGCGAACATGATCAAGGGTCTGGAATATTGCGTCGACAGCACCATCGAGTACTGCAAGGAACGCAAGACCTTCGGCAACGCGCTGATCGACAATCAGGTGATCCACTTCCGCCTCGCCGAATTGCAGACCGAAATCGAATGCCTGCGGGCGCTGGTCTATCAGGCCACTGAGCAATATGTGAAAGGTCAGGACGTCACACGTCTGGCATCGATGGCCAAGCTCAAGGCCGGGCGTCTCGGCCGTGAAGTCAGCGACAGCTGCCTGCAATATTGGGGCGGCATGGGCTTCATGTGGGACAACCCGGTAGCCCGCGCCTATCGCGATGTGCGGCTGGTGTCGATCGGCGGCGGCGCCGACGAAATCATGCTGGGGATCATCTGCAAACTGATGGGCATTCTGCCGGGAAAAAAGAAATGAGCCCCCTGCCCGACTGTCAGACTCTGCTGCTGGAACTGCACGGCGGCGTGCTGCACATCACCCTCAATCGCCCGGACAGCCGCAATGCGATGAGCCTGCAAATGGTCGCCGAACTGCGCGCGGTATTGGCGGCGGTGCGCGATGACCGCGGGGTTCGCGCTCTGGTCCTCAGCGGTGCCGGTGGGCATTTCTGTGCGGGTGGCGACATCAAGGACATGGCTAATGCCCGTGCCCAAGGCGCCGACGCTTACCGCGAGTTGAACCGCGCCTTTGGAGCTCTGCTGCAAGAAGCTCAGGACGCACCACAAGTGCTGATCACCGTTTTACAGGGCGCAGTGCTCGGTGGTGGTTTCGGGCTGGCATGTGTCAGCGATATCGCGATGGCCGACCATCAAGCGCAGTTCGGTCTGCCGGAAACCAGCCTCGGTTTGCTGCCAGCGCAGATCGCGCCATTCGTGGTGCAGCGCATCGGCCTGACCGAGACCCGCCGACTGGCGCTGACTGCGGCGCGTTTCGACGGCCATCAGGCGCGGCGGTTGGGGCTGGTGCATTTCGTCGAGCAGGATCCGCAGGCACTGGCAGAACGCCTCGACGAAGTGCTCGACCATGTTTTGTGCTGCGCGCCCGAAGCGAATGCGGCGACGAAAAAACTGCTGCTCGCCAGTGCCGGGCAGCCCTCGAATGAACTGCTGGATGAGGCAGCGCAATGGTTCAGCGAAGCGGTGACCGGGGCCGAAGGGATCGAGGGCACCATGGCCTTCGTGCAAAAACGCAAACCGCGATGGGCCCCTTAAAAGCTTCGCGAGCAGGCTCGCTCCCACAGACGGAACGCATTCCAAATGTGGGAGCGGGCTTGCTCGCGAAGAGGCCAGCACCGACACCGCAAATTCCGAGGGAACAGCCATGCCCGTCATCCACAAAATCCTGATCGCCAACCGCGGTGAAATCGCCTGCCGCATCCAGCGCACCGCCCAGGCCCTCGGCTATCGCACCGTCGCCGTATTCAGCGATGCCGACGCCGATGCCCTGCACGTGCAGATGGCCGATCAAGCGGTGAACATCGGCGCCGCACCGGTGCAGCAGTCCTACCTGAACATCCCGGCGATCCTCGACGCCGCCCGCCGCAGCGGTGCCGACGCGATCCATCCCGGCTATGGCTTCCTCTCGGAAAATGCCGAATTCGCCCGTGCCTGCGCAGAGGCCGGCCTGACCTTCATCGGCCCCAGCGCCGAGGCCATCGAGCTGATGGGCAGCAAGCGCCTGTCGAAAATCGCCATGCTCGACGCTGGTGTTCCCTGTATCGCCGGCTATCAAGGCGCCGCGCAGGACGACGCCACGTTGCTGCGTGAAGCCGAGCGCATCGGCTACCCGCTGATGATCAAGGCCAGTGCTGGCGGCGGTGGACGCGGCATGCGCCTGGTGCACAGCAGCGACGAGTTGCCGGCGCAATTGCGCACCGCCCGCTCCGAGGCGCTGAACGGTTTCGGCAGCGATGAACTGATCCTCGAACAGGCGCTGATCGAACCTCGGCACGTCGAGGTGCAACTGTTCGGCGATCATCACGGCAACCTGATCTACCTCGGCGAGCGCGATTGCTCGGTGCAGCGCCGCCATCAGAAAGTCGTCGAGGAAGCACCCTGCCCGGTGATGACCCGCGAGTTGCGCCAGGCCATGGGCGAAGCGGCATTGAAGGCTGGCCGAGCGGTGAATTACGTCGGTGCCGGCACCGTCGAGTTTCTGCTCGATGCCCGTGGGCAGTTCTACTTTCTGGAAATGAACACGCGTTTGCAGGTCGAGCATCCGGTGACCGAGTTGATCACCGGGCAGGATCTGGTCGCCTGGCAATTGGCCGTCGCCGAAGGGCAGCCGCTGCCGTTGACTCAGGATCAGGTCGCGCTGAACGGCCACGCCATGGAAGTGCGTCTGTATGCCGAAGATCCGACGCAGAATTTCCTGCCGCAGACCGGTCGTGTACAGGCCTGGGAACCGGCGTTGGGTCCGGGGGCGCGGATCGATCATGGCGTGCTCGAAGGTCAGTGGGTCAGCCCGTTTTATGATCCGATGCTCGGCAAACTGATCGCCCACGGCGCCACCCGCGAAGAGGCGCGCCGCAAGCTGTTGCGCGCGGTGCAGGACAGCGTGCTGCTCGGCGTTCAGAGCAACCAGCGTTTGCTGGTCAGCCTGCTGCAACATTCGCAGTTCATCAGCGGTGAATTCAGCACCGCGTTCATCGCGCAGCATTTCACTGACCACCCATGCCTGCACACTTACGCCCCCACCGCCGAGGAGCTGGCCATCGCCGCCGTGCTGTTTTATCAGTCTGGCGCGCAGGCGCATCGTGCGCCGCTCAAGGGCTGGCGCAACAATGCGGGCGCGCCGCTCAATTACCGCCTCGGGCTTGAACAGCAGGACTGGACCGTGCAACTGCTTGCGGACGGGGATGACCGCTTCACCGTGAACGTGATGCAGCGCGCACTGGTACTGACCGTCATCAATTGCGACGAGCGCGCGGTGACACTGGAAGTCGACGGCCTGCGCCAGCGTCACGCCTACCGGATCGATGACGAAGAACTCTGGCTGTTCACCCACCCCGGCAACCTGCGCCTGGAGGATCGAACTCATGCGCTGATCAGCAGTCAGAGCAGCGTCAGCTCCGGCACACTGAAAGCGCCGATGGACGGTGCCATCGTCGACGTGCTGGTCAGCGAAGGCAGCCCGGTCAGCAAGGGTCAGTTGCTGGTGGTGCTGGAGGCAATGAAAATGGAGCACCCGCTCAAGGCCGGCATCGACGGCGTGCTCAAGCGGGTGCAGGTCAAGGTCGGCGATCAGGTAAAAAGTCGTCAGGTTCTGTTGCAGGTCGAGTGAGTCGCCAGGCGCAAACGCAAGGTTTGACTACGCTCTGATCTATCAGGACGCGTAAATCAGGAAACCTGCGATGCCCCATTGGCTGGTCATTGATCTGGAAGCCACCACAGATGAAGGTGGCTGGCCGGTTACGGAAATGGAAATCATCGAAATCGGCGCGACGCTGGTCGACCGTGCCGGTCGCGAGCAGGATCACTTTCAGCGGTTCGTCAAACCGACCCGGCGGCCGTTGCTGACGCCGTTCTGCCGTGAGCTCACGCACATCACCCAGGCCAACATCGACGCCGCGCAGCCGTTGAACGAGGTCTGGCCGGCCTTCGAACGCTGGCTCGGGCAACACCAGACACGCCTCGAAGGCTGGGCCAGTTGGGGCGATTACGACCGCAAGCAGTTGCTCCAGGAATGGCAGCGCCTGCAACTCGACAGCCTGCTGAGCCGGGTGCCACACATGAACCTCAAGCAGCGCTTCGCCAAGGCCCGGCGCCTGGAGCGACCATTGGGGTTGAATGGCGCGCTGCAACTGGCCGGCATGCAATTCAGCGGGCAACAGCACCGGGCCCTGGAAGATGCGCGCAATACCGCGCGGTTGTTGCCGTTGGTCTTGCCACTCTGAAGTCAGGGCGAGAACTCGCCGGACACGCCCCGGGCAGGTGACGGCGCCGGGAGCGTTGTGCATACTGACCGGCCCTTTTTAACCCCTGTTTGCCCTTTTCGAGAGGAATCGCCCATGTTCAAAGTCAACGAGTACTTCGACGGCACCGTCAAGTCGATCGCTTTTGGCACCGCTGAAGGTCCGGCGACCATCGGCGTCATGGCCCCGGGCGAATACGAATTCGGCACCGCTCAGCGCGAGATCATGCACGTGGTCTCCGGTGCGCTGACCGTCAAACTGCCAGACAGCAGCGACTGGGAAACCTTCGCCGCCGGCAGCCAGTTCAACGTTCCGGCCAACAGCAAGTTCCAGTTGAAAGTCGCCGTTGATACCGCTTACCTGTGCGAATACCGCGGCTAAGCCCACGGTTTTTCCCGGTGCAAAAAAATGCCCGTGTCCATGGACACGGGCATTTTCATTTCCGGCAGCGGTTACTCGAGGATTTCCACCGGCATTCCGACTTCCAGTTGACCATTGCTGTCGTTGACCAGGTTCTGCCCGAACATCGCGCCATCGGCCTGCGCACGATATTTCTGCAGGGTTGCCAGCGGTTCGCGATCAGCACTGCGTTCGCCGGTTTGCGGATCGATGGTGGTCAGAATGCAGCGCGAGCAAGGCTTCACCACGCGGAACTCGACGTCACCGATACGAATGCGCTTCCAGCCGTCCTCGGCGAACGCCGCGCTGCCTTCGATCACCAGATTCGGCCGAAAGCGCAGCATCTCCAGCGGTCGTCCGACCTTTTGCACCAGATCCTCAAGTGACGCTTCGCCAATCAGCAACAGCGGGAAACCGTCGGCGAACGCGACCTGATCGTCCTCGCGGCCATAACCGGCCTGCGTCATGCGCGCGCGATCAAGGGGCACCTGCACCAGACGCGTCGGCTTGCCGATGAAATCGCTGACCCAACGGGCGGCTTCATCACCGGCATCCGGAACCCGCAGTGTGTCACGCCAGATGGTCACACCGCGCAGGTCGGAATCGGCCTCGGGCAGTGGCACGTCCAGCGCGGCAAGCCCGGGGGCACTCAGGGTCAGACCGCCCTGCGCATTCCACAGCGCCGACAGCTGGCTCATTTTCGCCTCGGCCCGCTGGGTCAGAAAGCGGCCGCTGGCCTCGTCCACGAGCATCCAGCGTCGGTCCCCTGCAAGACCCAGTTTGTCCAGGCCAATCGATTGCAGAATCTCGGGTTTGCCGGATTTCAACGGATAACGATAAAGCGCGCTCAGACGCAGCATGGCCAGCTCCCCGGTGGGCAAAAAAGCCACCCTATACGAGCTTTATCGGCGAATCAAAGGCAGATGCACGCCACCTGGAAGATAACTTTGTGGCGAGGGGATTTATCCCCGATGGGGCGCGAAGCGGCCCCACATGAATCAAGAAGCGGGACCGCTGCGCAGTCCATCGGGGATAAATCCCCTCGCTACAGGTTTTCGTCAGGCCGGCACTTCATCGAGCATCAGACGCTGACGCACCACATCGACCAGTTTGTCCGGCTGGAACTTGGAGAGGAAGTTGTCGCAACCGACCTTCTTCACCATCGAGTCGTTGAAACTGCCGGACAGTGAAGTGTGCAACACCACGTACAGGCCACGCAGACGCGGATCGTTGCGGATCTCGGTGGTCAGACGATAGCCATCCATTTCCGGCATTTCCGCGTCGGTGAACACCATCAACAGCTTGTCGGTCATGTTCACGCCGGTATCGGCCCAGGCCTTGAGCATGTTCAGTGCCTTCAGGCCGTCACTGGCGATGTGCATTTTCACCCCGAGCTGGCCGAGGGTGTCGCGCAGTTGCGAAAGCGCCACGTTGGAGTCGTCCACCAGCAGCACTTCGCGGCCACGGGCACGCTCCAGCACCGGATCATCGAGCTTGTCACGCGAGACTTTGGCGTTGTATGGGACGATTTCGGCGAGGACTTTCTCGACGTCGATGATTTCCACCAGTTGATCGTCAACCTTGCTGATTGCAGTCAGGTAGTGCTGGCGGCCAGCACTGGTCGGCGGCGGCAGAATGGCTTCCCAGTTCATGTTGACGATGCGATCCACGCCACCGACGAGGAAAGCCTGCACCGAACGGTTGTACTCGGTGACGATGATGGTGCTGTTCGGGCCCGGCACCAGCGGGCGCATGCCGATCGCCTGAGACAGATCGATCACCGGCAGCGTCTGCCCACGCAGGTTGACCACGCCGCAGACAAACGGGTGACGCTGTGGCATCAAGGTCAGCTTTGGCAGTTGCAGAACTTCCTGAACCTTGAACACGTTGATCGCGAACAATTGGCGTCCGGCCAGTCGAAACATGAGAATTTCCAGGCGATTCTCACCCACCAGTTGCGTGCGTTGGTCTACCGTGTCGAGAATGCCGGCCATCAATGACTCCTGGGCTTGTTCTGATGAATTCACTACTAAGTGGGGTTATCGGCTGTTTATGGCGATTCTTGATCCCACAAAATTCACCATCAAAATGCCACACACGGGCATTGATGTCACATTAACATCATGGTTTACTGACCCGGTGTTTTCATCTGCTACATCCTCTTCTGGCGCGACCACAGTTTGCGCCAAAGGTTCCCGCGCGTAAGGGAATCCCCTAGGAACAATCAGGCCCAACCTGATGTTCGCAATATCCAATAGCCATTAATGTGACGCCATTCTCATTGCATGAACGGAGTCAGGCTATTGTGTGCGATCGCAGGTCAGTGGAACCCCACCCTCTGGAAAACCTCAGCCAGTGCAATTGCACGGTGGGGCGCGATCTCCCGACGATCCACGAACGTCGACACACACGGCATTCCCTCATCAGACATGACGCTGTGGAGATAAGCATGCCAATCGACCGTAAAGACTGGGCGCAACGCTTTCCCGAATTCCTCGTCGAAGCTGAAACACTCCTGGCCAAGTCCGAAGAGTGCCTGAGCCACCTGCAATTGATCAGCAACGACAAAGATGCCATCGACTGCATGCGCAACACCCTGCTCAAACTGGCGAGCCGGGCTGAAGCGTTGGCACTGGAGGCGATCTCCGAGTTTTCCCTGCATATTCACAGCCTGCTCGACCACGCGCCGGATCATATCGATCTGCACGCACAGGCGCTGAATGCGCTGCAGGACTGTTTCACCCTGATGGCCTGGCAGATTGAACTGGTCGATCACAATACCGGCCAATTGAGCCTGGATGGCAGCGAACAAACCTCTCTGATCGAAGCGTTCGCGTTTCAGGTCGGTCAGAGCCAGTTCAAGCCACCGCTCCGGCCTCAGCCGCTTTCGCTGTTGTCTTATTCCGAGCGTCAGGCGTGATCCGCCGCATTCAAAGCGTAAATCCAGGCTGAAGACGGGAATCGCTTAATGTCGCAATTGAATAGTTCATACCTGCCAGCGACAATTCGAATTAAATAATCACACCTGACACCAGCGGATATTCTGCCGCGGCCTCAGGGTTTGCCTGTGTCTGTGTAACGATCAACTTCGAACCGCACGGATCTCTACCAAGCACAATAAAACGACATTTTCCATAATGGAACTCACGTCCAACATGGCGTATTTCCTGACTCATTGGACATATATGGCAAACGCGACCAACGGTATCTTAAGTGGTATTATGCCGACCGTTAGTTGCTTTCAACTAATGGCACAGTGATTCAGCGACTGTCATCCAACGAACTTGATGGTCGAATATCGTTCACTGTACTTCGTTAAAATCAATAACATAATTGACAGCATTTTCAGACAGAGATCCGCCAGCCACCGGCCGGTCTGCCCGTAGCGAACATCCATTGGCTCCATCCGTTATGTACGCCAGCCTCAAGTCAATCATCAAATGGCCACCGTCCCGGGAAAATGCACGCCGGTTCACTCTCATATTGAGTGTCATCGCCGCCGCTGGCAGCCTGCTGACCTACGGATTGTCTGCTCCGCTCTCACTGGGTCTGCTGCTGTTGAATATTGCCGCCACTGCTTGTGTCTGGGTGCAATATCGACTGTCGCGCAAATCGATCAAGTTTCAGCCTCAGGAACTCGCCGATCGTTTGCTGGAAGTCCAGGAAAACGAACGCCACCGTCTCAGCCGTGAACTGCACGACGATATCGGCCAGTTACTGACAGCGGCCAAGCTGCAAAGTGAATGGCTGAAAAAACGCCTGCCAGCCGACTTGCAAGCGCAATGCTCGACACTCTGCGACACCCTTGATGAAACCCTCAACAAGGTGCGCGACGTTTCCGCCATTCTCAATCCGCGCCAACTGACCAGCCTCGGGCTGGAGGCCAGTCTGCGCGCGCACCTGCTCAAGACCCTGGCGAACACCTCGGTGCACTGGAGCCTCGATTGCCAGCAACGGCTCAATGGCATTCCGGAAGAAATGGCGGTCGCTGCCTTTCGCATTGCCCAGGAAGCGGTCACCAACATTCTGCGTCATGCGCAGGCCAGCAATCTGCTGATCCGCGTGCAACGCCTGCCAAAAGGCCTGACGCTGTTGATCAGCGACGACGGACAAGGCTTTGCGCCTGCCGCGGATCCAGGTCGAGAAGGACAACGCGGCATGGCCGGGATGGCCGAAAGGATCGAACAGTTGGGCGGCACGCTGAACGTCATCAGCGAGCCGGGCAAAGGCACTCAAATCGAAGCACTATTCCCCTGGGCGCCCCGTGCACTCGAGCGGGCCAGTACGAATAAGGTTATGCGTTGACTTGTAACTTACTTCTGGTGGATGACCACTCGCTGATCAGGGCCGGCGTGCGCGCTCTGGTGCTCGATATTCCCGGTTACGCGGTCGTTGGCGAAGCCAGCGACGGCTCGCAGTTGCTCGAAATGGTCGAGCAACTGGCGCCCGACATCGTGTTGCTGGATATCTCGATGAAGGAAACCGGTGGCCTGGAAGCCTTGCAACGGCTCAAGCGGGTGCGCCCGCAAAGCAAGGTGCTGATTCTCTCGATGCACACCGATCCGGCGCTGATCATGCAGGCGCTGGAGTCCGGCGCGCACGGTTACCTGCTCAAGGACACCACGGCCACCGAGCTTGAACATGCCCTCGAAGCCCTGCGCAACAACGAGCGCTACCTGAGCCCGGCGATCGCCCATACCGTGATCAACCAGGCGCTGACCCGCACGCAGAAAAACCAGCCGGAAGTGGCCGACTCGCACAATCTGACGGCACGCCAGCTGGAAATCCTGCGGTTGATCGTACGCGGCAAATCCACCCGGGAGATCGCCAACGGCCTGGGCCTGAGCATCAAGACCGTCGAGACCCACCGCTCGCAGATCATGAAACGCCTGCAGATCTACGACGTGGCGGGTCTGGTGCTGTTCGCGGTGCGCGAACAGATCATCAGTCTGGACGACTGATCAAGCCCGCGCCGCCCAACAGCGGCGAATGCTCCGGCAAATGCACCTGCAAGGCGGCGGGGCGCGCCTCGAAACGCAGGCTGTCGCCCTCCAGCGGCTCGCCGTCAAGGTTGATGCTCAGCCCCTCGGCGACCTTGATTTCAACCCAGGGCAAACGGGCCCGGACAAACATACTGTCGAGGCCGAAGCCGTCGCTGAGCAGATTCTTCAGCGTGCCCACCAACTCCTGTGGCGCCGGCAGAATACTGATGTCCAATAGACCATCGTCCGCCAGTGCCTGCGGGCACAAGACGTGTCCGCCGCCCGCCTGACGACCGTTACCGATGCCCAATGCGAGCAGCTCGCCGCTCCAGTGAAAGTCCGGCCCTTGCAGTTCACCGTAAGCCGCGTGCAGCTCACTGAAGCGCGACAAACCGGTGAACAGATAGGCGGCCCCGCCGAGCACTTTTTTCAGATCTTCAGAGGTATTGGCCGTGACCTGGCTGCCGAAACCACCCGTTGCCATGTTCAGGAAAATCTGCCCACCGACTTCGCCCAGGTCAATCTTGCGCGGTGGCACGTCCAGCATTTCCAGTGCTTCGGCTGGCTCCAGCGGGATCCCCGCCGCGCGGGAAAAATCGTTAGCCGTTCCTAGCGGCAACAGCACCAGACTGGCCTCGTCCGGATGCGCGGCAAGCGCTTCAGCGATATCGCGCAACGTGCCATCTCCGCCTCCGGCGATGATCTTCCGATAGCCACTCGCCAGTGCTTCTTCCACCAGACGCTGAGCGTCACCGGCCTCCCAGGTCAGCCGTACGGCCAATTCCCAGCCCTGCTTGCGTTTGCCTTCGACGGCGGCGCGAACCGCCTCATTGAGTGCCTGCTTGCCATGCAGAATCAACAGCGCCCTGCGTTCACTCATTACGGTCACTCCCCAAGATTGAATCGGTATGAAACATCTTGACCACTGGTGCAGGCAAAAAAGCCATGGGAACACCATTTAATTCAAGCGACTGACCTGTTGCGTCCTACGCGACGGTATTTTTTCTTACAACATGTGAGGAATCGGCTCAATTGACCGGACACGATCCTTGATTCACCTTGTGCAGGTGGTATCAATTTTCGATTCAACAACACAAGGATGTGCAGGTAATGATTGGATACACCCTCGGAGCTGTTGGCAGTCTGGATGACGGGAAGGCCGGTGCGCTTACACTTGAAACAGCCGATGGACATTTCCATGCCAAGCCATGAAGCCAGAATTGCAAATAGTCCGGTTGCCCCTCTCGACGAAAGTCGCGCCAGTCACAAATCCGATTTCAGAAAGAACGCCAGAACCGCTGGAGAAGTTGATATGGAACCGCGCGTGACCGAACTGGAAACCCACCTCAAATACATTCGTCGGGATATGGACGAAGTTCGCGGGGATGTAAAGACCATCAAGCACCGTCTCGCCTATTCGGCGGGTGCGACGGCGGTGGTCCTGGGACTGCTGGGATGGGTTGCCAACAGCCGGTTCGATCAGTTGGTCACACTGATGAGCCATTGACAGAGGAATGCAGGCATCGACGCGGTATCGGTCGAGCCTGCAATTACCGGAAGCGGATCAGCCGAGCAGGTCGCTCAGGGGAATGAACCCGACCTCATCGCCTTCTACCAGCGTGCGGCCTTCCAGCACCTCTACCAGACCATCCGCCCAGGCCGCGCTGCGCAGCACACCGGAGCTTTGATTGCGGTAGATGATCGCCCGCCCCTGCTCGAGACGACCGCGCAGGTATTCGCGCCGATTGCCGGCCACAGGCCAGACAAAACCTGCCGGAATCGTAAACTTCAGGGGTTCGACATCCTGTACGCCCTGACGCCGCAACAAGTAGGGCCGCGTGAGCAGAGCAAAGGTCACCAGCGTCGAAGCGGGGTTGCCCGGCAGGCCGATGACCGGCACCTTGCGAAAATGACCGAATGTCAGCGGCTTGCCCGGTTTGATGGCCAGTTTCCACAGCGCCAGCTCGCCCTCTTCCCGCAATGCGATGCCAAGAAAATCCGCTTCACCGACCGACACGCCTCCGGTCGAGAGAATCAGGTCGACACCCTGCAAGTCGCCAAGGCGCGCCCGCGTGGTCGCCAGATCGTCCGGAAGAATACCGGCATCAATCACTTCACAACCCAGGCGCTGCAGCCAGCTGCACAACACCACCCGATTACTGTTGTAGATCTGCCCCGGCCCCAGCGGCCGGCCCGGCTCGACCAGCTCATCGCCGGTGGACAGCACCGCCACTCGGACCTTGCGTACCACATTCAGCCCGGCACACCCCAGCGACGCCGCCAGACCTTGTTCGATCGGTCCCAGCCGGGTACCTGCAGCCAGAATCAACTCACCCACGGTGGTTTCCTGGCCTTGCGGGCGAATGTTCTGGCCGACGCTCATGGTTTCGATGAAACGCACGCTGCCGTCGCCCTGAACTTCGGCGTTCTCCTGCATTTCCACGCAATCGGCCCCGGCAGGCACTGGCGCACCGGTGAAGATCCGCGCGCAGGTACCGGGCTTCAACGGCTCAGGCGCCTGCCCGGCAAAGACTTTCTGGCTGACCGGCAGCGGTGCGCCGGTCCAGTCGGCCAGATTCAGGGCATAACCATCCATGGCACTATTTGGCCAGGGCGGCAGATCCAGGGTCGAAACCAGGTCTTCGGCGAGCACCCGGCCTTCCACCTCAGCCAATGGCAGAAACTCGCGCTCGACAATCGGCGTGGCTTCAGCCATTTCCAGCAGGCGGGCCAACGCTTGCTCGACAGGCATCAGGCTGCCGGTCTTGCCCGGCTTACCCACGGGATTCACAAGGCGCCGCCTGCTTCAGGTGAGGGACGAAGTTGCACGGACGGTGCCGCGAATCCAGCTGTTCGGCGAGAATGCCGTCCCAACCGGTGCGCACCGCATTGGTCGAACCTGGCAGGCAGCACACCAGTGTGCCATTGGCCAGGCCGGCCAGTGCCCGCGACTGCACGGTCGAAGTACCGATATCGGCCACCGAGATCTGGCGGAACAGTTCACCGAAGCCGTCAACCTGCTTGTCGAGCAGACAAGCCACGGCTTCAGGCGTGCTGTCACGCCCGGTGAAACCAGTGCCGCCGGTAATCAACACGACCTGCACGACGTCCTCGGCAATCCAGTGGGCAACTTGCGCGCGGATCTTGTACAGGTCATCTTTGAGCAGGACCCGTTCGGCCAAGCGGTGACCGGCAGCAGTCAGGCGGTCGACGAAGACCTGGCCTGAGGTGTCGGTTTCCAGGGTTCGGGTATCGCTGACAGTCAGCACCGCAATGTTCAGCGGCGCAAAAGGTACATCGGCCTTGGCTTTCATTAGGCTCGTCCAGTTGTAGGAGAAACAGCCCGGTGTTATATCACAGCGCCTGAATTTTTCGCCGCCCCGCTGGAGAGCTGCCATGACCTCGAATACGCCATTGCCCCCCTGCTCCATTCTGCTCCTGGCAGGCGGACGCGGCCAGCGCATGGGCGGCCAGGACAAAGGGCTGGTCGAATGGCAGGGTGAGCCGCTGATTGCGCATTTGCAGCGCAAGGTCCGACCGCTGACTGACGATCTGATCATCTCCTGCAATCGCAATCACGAGCGTTATGCAGCCTACGCCGATCAATTGGTCAGCGATGAGCAAGGCGATTTTCCCGGGCCCCTGGCCGGCATCCTCGCCGGACTCAAGGCAGCCCGCCAGCCACACCTGCTGGTCTTGCCCTGCGATGTGCCGCGAATCGACGCCGCGCTGTTGCAGGACATGCGTGAAACCGCCGGCCGGTTTCCTGAAAAACCTTTAATGTTGCGTCACGACGACCACTGGGAACCCCTGCTGTGTGTAATTCCCGTCGCCCTGTTGCCAGCCTTCGAAGCCGCGTGGAACGCCGGCGAACGCAGCCCCGGCCGGGTCATGCGCAATCTCGGCGCGACTGCCCTGCAATGCCCGGACAATGACCCGCGACTGGCCAACCTGAACACCCCCGAACTGTTAAATACGCACAACACTGTGTCAGACTGACAGCATTCAAGGAACTCTCACGCCTTGTACACGTCTCAAGCTCAGTAACCAAAAGTATTCCCATTCGGAGACACACCCATGACTCAACGGACCCTCGCCACTTTCATGCTCGCACTGGGCCTGGCTACCCTCGCTGGTTGCTCCTCGCCAACAGTGCTCACCTTGAATGACGGTCGCGAAATCCAGGCCGTCGACACCCCGAAATACGATGAAGATTCGGGCTTCTACGAGTTCAAGCAACTGGACGGCAAAGAGACCCGCATCAACAAGGATCAGGTTCGTACCGTTAAAGAGCTGTAAGCTTTACGTCTATACCGGATACAGAAAAGCCCGCATCAATGCGGGCTTTTTCATGGGCACGGGAAAGTGCCTGGCATCACCACTGCAGGGTGATCCGGCTCTCGAATTCACGATCCTCGCCCGTCACCGGATCGACAAACCGCAGCCCCTGCGCCAGCAGCTTGAGCGGATTGGCGTAATCGTCCTCAACGTCTTTCAGCACCTCCGGGTAAAACGGATCATTGCAGATACTCGCTCCCAGCGCGGTCATGTGTACCCGCAACTGATGCTTCTTGCCGGTCACCGGGTACAGGCCGTAGCGCCACAGATCACCGTTCTTTTCCCGGACTTCCACCGCTGTTTCCGTATTGGCAACGCCTGGCCCTTCCTGCATGCGGAAGAATGGTTCGCCATCGATCAGACGGCTTTTGTGTACCAAGGGAAATTTGAGCGCCGGAAGCGCACGGGCAATCGCCTCATAGCGTTTATCGATCTGCCGCGTAGGGAACAGCGACTGATATGCGGAGCGGGTTTGTGGGTTAGCCGAAAAGATCACCAAGCCTGCCGTGTGCCGGTCAATGCGGTGCAGTGGCACCAGATGCGGATTATCGAGGCGACGGATCAGACGACGCAGCAACGTCTGTTCGACGTATTCGCCGGCCGGCGTCACCGGCAGGAAGTGCGGCTTGTCCGCCACCACCAGATGTTCGTCCGCATACAGGATCGACTCGACCACCGGGATCGGTTTTTCATCCGGCACTTCACGGAAGTAGTGAATACGCAGGCCTTCCTTGTACGGCAGATCCAGCGCAATCGGCTGTCCCTGCCCATCCAGTACCCGGCCCCGGGCGATCCGGTCCAGCCATTGCTCGCGACTGATCGCACTGAAATGCTCACACAGGCAATCAAGGACCGTAGGCCAACTCCCCGGAGGAAGGTAAAGGGTGCTGGCCTGATTCTGCGCAGCGGAAAACGTTGGTGTGGACATACGGAAATTCGAACCCTCAATGCAGGTCGGCATTATCCAACACTGAGCGATACGAACCTAGCGCCGATTCCACCGCCCGCCTCAGGCCGGGATCGACTTGAGCGCGGCGGCTTCGGTGAATTCCTTGAGCCAGCGCAGCACATCGACCGCCTCCCAGCGCCCCGGGTCATACAAGGCGTACAGCAAGCCCTGATAACCGACCACATCCAGTTGCTTGTGATAACCGGCACGCTGGAACAGCGCCTCGATCTCGGCAAAACAGGTGTTGAAATGCAATTTGTTGAAAGGCGTCTTGCCCTCCGTGACCAGCCCGTCCAGGCGCAACTCGAGGACGGCCTCGCGCACCACGTCAACCGACATCCGGTTCACGCTGTTCTTCAACTGTTCGACATTGACCACGGTTCATCCCTCTGACTGCCGGATTCACCTGCTCAAGTCATCAAAAGCAGCAGGCCCATCCAATTACTGTATGCACATACAGTAACCGAATAATCCGCAAAGCGCCAAGGGAAGGATGCGCGGTCGCGACCGGCGGAAAGCCATGTCGCGTCAACGAAGAAACAGGCTCAGCGCAGGAAGGCCACCACCTGATCGGCACTGAAAGGCCAGCTCAGCTCCGCGCCGGTGTCAATTCGGCGCAGTACCGGAATTCGCAGGCTGTAAGCCTCGAACCAGGATTCATCGTCAGCAATATCCACCAGTTCGACCAGCAGACCATGCTCGACAAAAGGCATCAACTCGGCCTCTGCCACCTCACACAAATGGCATCCCAAGGTGCCGAACAACTGACATTCAGGAGGCATGATCGCTCAACCGGAAAAATGAGCGTTCATTCTAGGCCTGCCTCGAAAACCCGTCGAGCCGCTGCCGCCCAAAGGCCCGAGCACGGCAACCAGTACGCAAAACCCTGACGCAAATCAGTCCAGAGAAAAGCCAATCAGGCCATGCTCCCGGGCTTTTTGCCTCTACGCTTGAGAAGCCTGAGCCTGAAAACGGAGTGCCTTGTGTTTGCCAACCTGCTGATCATCCTCGCCTCATCCCTGGTGATGATTGCCCTGTTTCGCCGCCTGCGCTTGCCGCCGGTGCTGGGCTATCTGTGCGTGGGCCTGATGGTGGGGCCGACCGCGTTCAACTGGGTCAACGAGAGCGAGCACCTGCCGGACGTGGCCGAGTTGGGCGTAGTGTTTCTGCTGTTTTCGCTGGGCCTGGAGTTTTCCCTGTCGAAAATGATCGCGCTGCGCCAGGTGGTGTTTCGCCTGGGCAGTCAGCAGGTATTGCTCAGCACGGCATTACTGGGAATGGTGCTGATCGTGCTGGGCATGCCGGCGACCCCGGCCCTGCTGCTTGGCGCAGGGCTGTCGTTGTCGTCAACGGCGATTGTCACCAAGGAGTTGAGCAGCCTGGGCGAGGTGTTCAGCAGTCACGGGCAAAACGCGGTCGGGGTCCTGCTGTTTCAGGACGTGGTGGCGGTGTTATTGCTGACCCTGGTGCCGGTGTTCGCCGGAAGCAGTACGCAAGCCTGGTACTGGGCCTTGCCGCTGACGCTGGTGAAGACCGTGGTGCTGTTTTTCGGTCTGTTGCTGGCCAGCCGCTGGTTGCTGCCACGGCTGTTCCACGAAGTGGCGGCCTCGCGCTCGGCGGAATTGTTCGTCCTGCTGGCGCTGGTGATTGTGCTGCTGACCGCCTGGCTGACGCACCTGCTGGGCCTGTCCCCTGCCCTTGGCGCATTTCTGGCCGGCATGCTGCTGGGCGAGAGCCACTATCGCCATCAGATCGAGGCCGATATCCGGCCGTTTCGCGACATCCTGCTCGGGGTGTTTTTCGTCAGCATCGGCATGCTGATCGATCTGCAACTGTTCGTCAGTCACAGCCTGCTGATTCTCGGCCTGACCCTCGGCCTGATGCTGATCAAAGGCACGGTCGTCGCGCTTTTGGTGAAGTGGCGCGGCAGCGATCACGAAACCGCCTGGCGCAGCGGCCTGGCGTTGGCGCAGGGCGGGGAATTCTGCTTCGCATTGATGGCGCAGATGCAGCAAAACCGCATGCTGCCTGACGAGCTGGGCGGCCTGCTGCTGGCGGCGACGTTCTGCTCGATGTTGCTGACTCCGCTATTGTTGCGCGGGGCACCGAAAATTGCCCTGCGCCTGCATCGCAAGCCGAATCAGGAGGCGCAAATCGAGGAGATCAGTGCACTCAACGCCGACCTCGATCAGCATGTGGTGATTTGCGGCTACGGGCGCGTTGGCCAGTCCATCGGCCGTTTCATGCGCAATGCCAACCAACCTTACATCGCGTTGGACAACGATCCGGTGCGCGTGCAGGAAGCCGCGTCCGAGGAAAGTGATGTGCATTATGGCGACTCATCGCGCGGTGACTTGCTGACGGCCATCGGCTTGTTGCGCGCGAAACTGCTGGTGATCGCCGTGGATCAGAGCGATGTCAGCCTGCGGATTCTCAAGGAAGCGCGCCGGCTCAATGCGCGGATACCGATTCTGGTGCGCACCCGCGATGACAGCCAATGGGCGGAGCTGAAGGCTGCCGGCGCCACCGAAGTGGTGCCGGAGTTATTGGAGTCGAGCCTGATGCTCGCCTCCCACGCCTTGATCATGCTCGGTCTGCCAGCTCATCAGGTACAGGAGAAAGTCGACCAGGTGCGCATCAATCGCTATCGCCTGTTGCATGGCTTTTACCCCGGCACCGACGACAAGGAAACTTAGTCCTGACTGACCGCGCCGATCTTGTGCAGCGACAGATCGGCGCCGTAATACTCTTGTTCCTGACTCAGGCGCAGGCCGTGCAAGGCCTTGATCACGCCGTAAACGGCGAATCCGCCGAGCAATGCGACCACCACACCGAGCGCAGTGCCGATCAACTGACTGATCAGGCTGACGCCACCGAGGCCACCCAGCGCAGTCTGGCCGAAGATGCCGCAGGCGATCCCGCCCCACACCCCGCACAAACCGTGCAACGGCCAGACGCCGAGTACATCGTCGATACGCCATTTGACTTGCGCGGCGGTAAAGCACCAGACAAACAGTGCACCGGCAATCGCGCCGGTCACCAGCGCACCCACCGGGTGCATCAGGTCGGACCCGGCGCAGATCGCCACCAGCCCGGCCAACGGACCGTTGTGCAGGAAGCCCGGGTCATTGCGCCCGACGATCAACGCCGCCACCGTGCCGCCGACCATGGCCATCAGCGAGTTGACCGCCACCAGACCGCTGACGCCCTGCAAGGTCTGCGCGCTCATCACGTTGAAGCCGAACCAGCCGACAATCAGAATCCACGAGCCCAGCGCCAGAAACGGAATGCTCGACGGCGCGAACGCCACCAGTCGCCCTTCGCGATAACGGCCGTTGCGCGGGCCGAGCAGCAAAACCGCCGCCAGTGCCAGCCAGCCGCCCATGGCGTGCACCACCACCGATCCGGCGAAATCATGGAACGCCGCGCCAAAACGTGCCGTCAGCCAAGCCTGCAGACCGAAGTTGCCGTTCCAGATCATGCCTTCGAAAAACGGGTAGATGAACGCCACGATCAGCGCCGTTGCGCACAACTGCGGAACGAAGCGCGCGCGCTCGGCAATCCCGCCGGAGATGATCGCCGGAATCGCCGCAGCAAACGTCAGCAGGAAGAAAAACTTCACCAGCCCATATCCGTGATCGGCACTCAGCACCGCCGCCGGTTGCATGAAGGTCACACCGTAAGAGATCCAATAGCCTATAAAGAAATAGGCCAGGGTCGAAACGGCAAAGTCGCTGAGGATCTTCGACAGTGCGTTGACCTGGTTTTTCTGGCGCACCGTGCCGACTTCAAGGAAGGCGAAACCGGCGTGCATCGCCAGCACCATCACCGCACCGATCAGAATGAACAACGTGTTGGAGCTGTGAACCAGCGTGTCCACAGCGCTTTGCAGATTTTCCATAAAGAGGCAGACCTGAAGGCTAAAAAGGCACCAAAGCGGTTCGCGCGGACAATTCATGCACCAAGTTGCGACCGGTCGGTCTGCGCAATGAAGCTGCGATGAACCGGTTTGGCGCACAAGGTCGATGTCCTGACACGAACCAGGATTATTTGAGTTAAGGTTTTGCTGCATGTACGCCCGCCAACAGCGCACAGCGGCAGCAGGACGCACCACGACATAGCAAAAGCTGTACCAGTCATTTGTACTGAACCTTCGCGCAAGGCTCATACTCGAACGCTTCAGACGTCACTTACGGAGATCCACCCATGGCCAGCATCAAGGCAAAGACTGCTCAAGAAATCCTGATGAACGACTTCCAGACTCTGGTCGCCGACACCGAGCGGCTGCTCGAACACACCGCGTCCCTGGCGGGCGATCAGGCTGATGAGCTGCGTGATCAGATTCACGACAGCCTGTTGCGCGCCCGGGAAACCCTGAAGCTGACCGAAGACACCCTGCGTGATCGCGGCCAGGCAGCGGTCACCGCCACCGAAGATTATGTGTCGGCCAACCCTTGGCAATCGGTGGGCATCGCCGCCGGGGTGGGCTTCCTGATTGGCCTGCTGGCCACTCGGCGCTGATCATGTCGATCGGCGAATCCGGCCTGGGGTCGGGCACCTCCTCTTCCACGCGGCGTCTGGGCGCCGCTGTTCTCGGCTTGCTGCACAGCCATGTCGAACTGTTCGGCATTGAATTGCAGGAGCAGAAATCACGCACCGTCAGCCTGTTGCTGTTCGCAGGGCTGGCGCTGGTGTTTGCCCTGCTGTTGCTGGTGGGTCTGTCGACGCTGGTGCTGATCGTGTTCTGGGATACCTATCGTCTGGCAGCGATCATCGGCCTGTGCGTGTTCTACACCCTGGCGGCTGCTTTCTGCGGGCTGCGTCTCAAGGCAGCAGTCTTCGATGAATCCTCGCCCTTCCACGGCACGCTGGAAGAATTGGCCAATGATCGGGAGCGCCTGCTGCCATGAGCCTGCCTGAACTGCCACACAACAGCTCGCGCCGGGAAATGCGCAAGGCGCTGATCCGCCTGCGCATGGAAATGCATCGTCAGGAAATCCGCCACGAAGCCGGGCAAGTGCTGCAGCCCTTGCAGCGCATGCGCGGCATGACGCAAAACCTGCAAGGCGGCTTCGGCATCAAGCACGCGCCGCTTTGGGGCGTGGCCGCCGTCACCCTGCTGGGCTTCATCACCGGCAAAGGCGCAAAAAGCGGCGGTGTTGGCGGGCTGACCCGGCTGATACGGCTGGGCACCAGCCTCGGGCCATTGATCAAACTGGTCATGCAGAGTTCGGGCAAACGCTAAGCCGATGCATCTGGCTACATTCTTGCAATATCCGCGGGATGAACCTCTTTACCCGGAGGTTCAATCCCGCGCGCCTACCCGGTCGGCGGGGTTCATCCAGAACAAGAACGACTAAGGAGGCCCCGTGATCGACGGGCAACCGCTCGCCTGCTTTCAACCTTTCATCGATACCGCCACCGGACGTATTGCAGGCGTCGAAGCATTGGGTCGCCTGCGCCAGCCTGACGGCCAACTGGCCTCGGTCGGGCCGTTGTTTGCCGACCCACGCACACCCGCCATCGCTCTGCGCCGGCTCGACCGGCAGATCCGCGACAACGCCCTGAGCCGACTGCATGAAGCCCCCGCCGAGTGGTTTCTCAGCCTGAACATGTCGCCGCGCTGGATCAGTCGCCTGCGCGCCGATCAACCGCTGCCCAGCCTCAAGCAGATGCTGCGCCACGGCGTCGATCCGCAACGCATCGTGTTCGAGATCACTGAACTGGGCGGCAATGGTCAGCGCCTGGCCGAAGTGGTCGCGCGCTATCGCGAGGCAGGGGCGCGGATCGCTATCGATGACTTCGGCGCCGGTTACTCGCAGCTCGATCGGGTGCTGGCGTTGCAGCCGGACATTCTCAAACTCGACATGCGCCTGTTTCAGGCTGCCGCACTGGGCGGGCCGAGCAGTGACGTGGTCAAGGCTCTGGCGCAAATGGCCGAAAAAACCGGCTGCTGGATCATCGCCGAAGGCGTGGAAACCGAGGCCCAGCTCAATTTCGCCCTGGAATGCGGTTCGCGCTACGTTCAGGGTTTCCTGTTCGCCCGGGCGCAGGAGGCGTTTTATTCGACCGACGCCTTCGTGCAGCGCTTCGCCGAACTGCGCCAGCGTTACGTGCGGCAGAAACTGGCCGAACGCGGGCGCCTGATGCAGATGCGCCAGCAACTCGGCGAACTGATGGCGATCCTCCAGAGCTGGGCTCAGGCCCACGCGCCGCTGAGTGCGCTGCCGCAACTGGAAGCCTTCCCGTGGTTGCTGCGGTTCTACCAATGCGACCGTCACGGCACCCAACTCACGCCCAACCTCGAATGGCGCAACAACGGCTGGGTCGCCGACAACCGCTACCTGGGGCACAACTGGTCATGGCGTCCGTACTTCTATCATCTGCTCGCCGAAGGCTGGGAAGAGCGACGCCTGACCCTGTCCAGCACCTACCGCGATGCCACCAGCAACCAGTATTGCCTGACCGCCGGGCAGTTCTTCGATAACGGCGAGCGCCTGCTGCTGATCGATATTGATGCCGCGGGCTTGTAGTTCCGCTTGCAGGTGTGTGGCTGAACCGGGAAGCTAGGGCAACAGTCATCCCAGTCACCGACGGAGAGAACCAGCCTTGGATTGGCAGACCCTGCTCAACCGCGAACGCCTTGGAAAACCGCTGCACAGCCCGCAAGAGCTGGGCCGCAGCCCGTTCCACAAAGACCACGACCGCATCATCTTCTCCGGTGCCTTCCGCCGTCTGGGCCGCAAGACCCAGGTGCATCCGGTGTCGAGTAACGACCACATCCACACCCGGCTGACCCACTCGCTGGAAGTCAGCTGCGTCGGGCGCTCGCTGGGCATGCGCGTCGGTGAAACCTTGCGCAGCGCCCTGCCCGACTGGTGCGACCCGAGCGACCTGGGCATGGTCGTGCAATCGGCCTGCCTGGCCCATGACATCGGCAATCCGCCGTTCGGCCACTCCGGTGAAGACGCGATTCGTCACTGGTTCCAGCAGGCAGCCGGGCGCGGCTGGCTCGACGGCATGAGCGAAGCCGAGCGCGGTGACTTCCTCAATTTCGAAGGCAACGCGCAAGGCTTCCGGGTGCTGACTCAGCTGGAGTATCACCAGTTCGACGGCGGTACCCGCCTCACCTACGCCACCCTCGGCACCTATCTGAAGTACCCGTGGACCGCACGTCACGCCGACTCGCTGGGCTACAAGAAACACAAATTCGGCTGCTATCAGAGCGAACTGCCGCTGCTGGAGCAGATCGCCCACAAGCTCGGTCTGCCGCAACTGGAAGACCAGCGCTGGGCGCGCCACCCATTGGTGTACCTGATGGAGGCTGCCGACGACATCTGCTACGCGCTGATCGACCTCGAAGACGGCCTGGAAATGGAGCTGCTGGAGTACGCGGAAGTCGAATCGCTGCTGCTCGGTCTGGTGGGAGACGATCTGCCGGAAACCTATCGCCAGCTCGGCCCGCAGGATTCGCGTCGACGCAAACTGGCGATCCTGCGCGGCAAGGCCATCGAGCACCTGACCAACGCCGCTGCCCGGGCATTCGTCGAGCAACAGGATGCGCTGCTGGCCGGCACCCTGCACGGCGACCTGGTGGAACACATGCACGGCCCGGCCAAACGCTGCGTACTCAACGCCAAGGACATCGCCCGCAAGAAAATCTTCCAGGACAAGCGCAAGACGCTGCATGAAATCGGCGCCTACACCACTCTGGAAATCCTCCTCAACGCGTTCTGCGGCGCGGCCCTGGAGCAACATGGCGGCCGCACGCCGTCGTTCAAGAGCCGCCGGATCCTCGATCTGCTGGGCAACAATGCGCCGGATCCCCATGGCCCGCTGCACACCTCGTTCCTGCGCATGATCGACTTCATCGCCGGGATGACCGACAGCTACGCCAGTGACATGGCGCTGGAAATGACCGGGCGTTCCAGCCACTGACAGAAAAAATTGCTCAACCGGGTCAGGCAACTGCCCGGATGAGCAATACCTCGATTGAACCGGTTCTGTGGTCTCAGGCAAACGGATCGACTGAAAGGTAAATCCGTTTAACAGCCAACTACGCAAACAAAACCTTGTTTATTCAAGGCTCGACAAGCAACTTAAAACATTCAGATAAACAAATCAGCACAACACTTCCTTACGCGACACAGAGTTTGGTCGTAGTCGGTTTCCTTTTAGTGCGTAGGACTTATCCTATATTGCCGCAACAGCCCCGGGAGTTCATGCGGCAGCTCATTTATCTGAGCTAAGGTGCGCCCTTTATTCGCGCACGTATGGGATTTGATTATGAACTCCGTTTTTATTGTCGATGATCACCCCGTCATCCGACTTGCCGTTCGAATGCTGCTCGAGCATGAAGGTTACAAGGTCGTCGGCGAAACCGATAACGGGGTCGATGCCATGCAAATGGTCCGCGAATGCATGCCCGACCTGATCATCCTTGATATCAGCATACCCAAACTCGACGGCCTGGAAGTTCTCGCCCGTTTCAACGCCATGGGCACCCCGCTCAAAACCCTGGTACTGACGGCGCAATGCCCGACGCTGTTCGGCATTCGCTGCATGCAGTCCGGTGCATCCGGTTATGTCTGCAAAGAGGAAGACTTGAGTGAACTGGTCAGTGCGATCAAGGCGGTACTTTCCGGTTACAACTATTTCCCCAGCCAGGCATTGAATCCGGTACGCCTCGACGACGTGCGTTATGCCGAACTGGAGTTATTCAAATCCGTCAACGACCGCGAGCTGATGGTCCTGCAATTATTTGCCCAGGGACGCACCAACAAGGAAATAGCCAAGGGCATGTTTCTCAGTAACAAGACAGTCAGTACCTACAAAAAACGCCTGATGCAAAAACTCAAGGCCAGATCTCTGGTGGAACTGATCGAGATGGCCAAACGCAACGCGCTAGTGTGAGAGCCTGAATGCCCAGTCGTTTAAAGATCTGTCTCGCCCTATGTTGCGTCAGCCTGTGCCTGACGACTCAGGTGCATGCCAGCTTCGTCACCGCGCAAGATTATGTGCTGCGCAGCCGCTCGGGCCACGAAGCGCCATCCGTGTCCCTTGAACCCGCGCAACGGCAATGGCTGGAGAGTCGCCGCGAACTGGTACTGGGCACTTCCGCGCCGGACTATCCGCCGTTCGACATGACCGCCAGCGGTCGTGATTACGAAGGTTTTACCGCCGACTACGCCGGTCTGCTCGAACAGGCTGTCGGGTTGCCAATCCGGGTCCAGCGCTTTGCCTCACGGGAAGCCGCCTTGCAGGCGTTGATTGCAGGTCAGGTCGACATGCTCGGTACGGCCAACGGTTTCGAGGCCAGTAACGTAAATATCCTGCTTTCAACGCCCTACGCCATCGATCAGCCGGTTCTGGTTACCCGCGAAGGCGAGACCCGCTCGCTGACTGAAGGCCTGGCCGGTCTGCGGCTGAGCATGGTCTATCACTATCTGCCCCAGGATGAGGTCAAGGCGCAGTATCCCAAAGCCATCCTGACGTCCTATCCCTCCTATCAAAACGCAATCAACGCGGTAGCTTTCGATCAGGCTGACGTGTTTCTGGGTGACACCATTTCCACCCACTACATGATCAACAAGGGTTATCTGAACAACATTCGCATGGCCAATTTCGGCAAACAGGAAGCCCATGGTTTCAGCTTTGCCGTTCACGCCGACAATCCGCAACTGCTGGCGATCATCAACACCGTGCTGCAAGCCATACCGGCCAGCGAACGGGACAACATCGCCAAGCGCTGGAGCGCCGGCAGCGACATTCTGCTGACCGACCAGAAGCTGCAATTGACCCACCACGAAGAACAGTGGCTCAAACAGCACCCGGTGCTGCGCGTCGTCGTCAACGAGGCGTTCGCGCCGCTGACATTCTTCGACAGCGACGGCAACCTGCGGGGCATCACCGCCGACCTGCTCGAACTGCTGCGCCTGCGTACCGGCCTGCGCTTCGAACTGGTCCGCAGCCGCAGTGATGGTGAAATGATCGAGCAGATCAATCAGCATCGGGCGGATCTGATCGCCGCGTTGCTACCCAGCCCCCAACGGGAAAAGACCCTGCAATTCAGCCGTCCCTATCTGGAAAACTCCTTCGTCCTGCTGACGCGCAAATCCGCTGACAGCCCGACACATCCCACCCAGCTCAAGAACCGATACCTGGCGATTGCCCAAGGCAGTCCCATGGCTGATTACCTGCGCCGCGAATTCCCCAACATCCACCTGATCGAAACCTCCGACACTTTCGGTGCCGCAACCTTGCTCGCCGAAGGCAAGGCCGATGGCGCCGTCGCCTCGCTGGTGATTGCCAATTATCTGATTTCGTCGCGGATCTTCGAACATCAATTGCAGATCACCACCACCCTGGGCACACGTCAGGCGGCCTTCTCGCTGGCCAGCGCCCGTGACAATGCCGAACTGGGCTCGATCCTCGACAAGGCGCTGCTGAGCATCACACCGGAGGAACTGGGGGTCATCAACAGTCGCTGGCGCGGTTTCTCCAATGCGGCTCAAAGCAACTGGCATCACTACAAGCGCCTGTTTTACCAATTGATCGGCGCGGCCTGCCTGCTGCTGTTGCTGTCGCTGTTGTGGAACGCCTACATGCGTCGCCAGATCAAGCAACGCCAGGCCGCCGAACGGGCACTCAACGATCAGTTCGAATTCATGCGTTCACTGGTCAACGGCACCCCTCACCCGATCTACGTGCGCGACCGCCAGGGTCTGCTGCAAAGCTGCAACGACAGCTACCTCGAAGCCTTCAACGCCAAACGCGAAGACGTGATCGGCAAAAGTGTCATGCAGGGCACCCTGAGCAACGCCTTCGAAGCCCAGGCATACCAGGCGGATTACCAGCGGGTGGTGGCCGAAGGCACGCCTCTGCTGCTCGATCGACCGCTGCACATCGGTGGCCGGCGTTTGACGATCTACCACTGGATCCTGCCGTACCGCGACTCCAGTGGCGATGTGCAAGGGATCATCGGCGGCTGGATCGACATCAGTGAACGTCGCCAGTTGTTCGATGAACTGCGCCGGGCCAAGGAACAGGCGGACAACGCCAACCGCGCCAAAAGTACCTTTCTGGCCACCATGAGCCACGAAATCCGCACGCCGATGAATGCCATTATCGGCATGCTCGAACTGACGCTCAAACGCATGAATGATCAGGCTCCGGATCGCTCCTCCATTGAAACCGCCTACTGCTCGGCCAAGGATCTGCTGGGCCTGATCGGCGACATTCTCGATATCGCGCGGATCGAGTCCGGGCACCTGAGCCTGAGCCCGGAACGGGTCAATCTGGTCGAAACAGTGGCGTCGGTGGTCAGGATCTTCGACGGCCTCGCCCGCCAGAAAAACCTCCTCCTGCCGCTGATCATCAATCCGCCCGGGCTGCAGGTCGACGTGGAACTGGATCCGTTGCGCTTCAAGCAGATCCTGTCAAACCTGATCAGCAATGCCATCAAATTCACTGAGTCCGGGCAGGTGCGGATCAATCTGGATGTGCTGCCCAACGGGCCGGGCCAATGCTCGCTCGTTCAGTTGACGATCCAGGACACCGGGGTCGGTATCAGCATCGAAGATCAACAACGCCTGTTCGAGCCGTTCGCCCAGACCGAGAGTGGCCGGCAGCAAGCTCGCAGCGGCGCAGGCCTGGGGCTGGTGATCTGTCGCAACCTGTGTGAAATGATGGGTGGGCAGTTGCAGTTGAGCAGCCAGCCGGGGATCGGCACCCAGGTCTGCCTGTCGCTGCCGCTGCAGACGCTGCCGTGCCAGGTGACCACGGCAAAAACCGAGCCTGTGCTGCAAACCTCTGCACCACTGAACATTCTGGTGGTCGACGATCATCCGGCCAATCGCCTGCTGATGTGCCAGCAACTGGAGTTCCTCGGGCACCGATTCACCCTCGCCGAAGAGGGTCGGAGTGGATTCGAGAAATGGCAGACCGGTGCATTCGACCTGGTTATCGCTGACTGCAACATGCCGTTGATGAACGGCTACGAACTGACCGAGGCGATCCGCCAGCAGGAACAACGCACTGGCCGCCCTCCGTGTACCGTGCTGGGTTTCACGGCCAACGCGCAGCCTGAAGAAGTACAGCGCTGCAAACAGGCCGGCATGAATGACTGCCTGTTCAAGCCGTTGAGCCTCAGCGCACTGAGCCACTGGATCAATGGTCTGCAGCCCGCGACGCTTGAACCGGCGTTCAATCTTGACGGGTTGAGTCAGTTGACTGGCGGCAACCCGCTGCAAGTCCGGCGTCTGCTCACGCAATTGCTCAAGAGCAGCCGTCTCGATCGCGAGGAATTATTAGCCCTGGCCCCCTGCAATGATCGTCAGGCAGTGGCGCTGGTCGCCCACAAGATCAAAGGCGCCGCCCGGATCGCCCAGGCCTCGCGTCTGATCGCCTGTTGCGATGCGCTGGAACAGGCCTGCATGCAGACAACGCCCGCACCGACCATCGTGCGCTGCGTCGAGGCCACCGACGCAGCCATGCTCGAACTGGAGCAGGCGTTGCGGCAACAACTGGAACCGTTCGAAGAAAGCACAATGACCGAGCCTTAACTATGCTTGGACGCTGAGCAGTGTGTTTACTTCAATGGAGAGTCAGCAATGCCCAGCCCACTGCGCCCGGATCAACGCCGGTTCCCGTTGCACGTGCACATCAGCGTCATGTTCACCTTTCTGCTGTTGCTCACAGGCGTGGTGCTGGGGCTGTTCAATTATCGCCAGACCACCCGGATCATCCTGTCGAGCAGTGAAAACCTGTTCAATCGCATCGAACAGGATGTGCGCCTGGACCTGCATTCAACCTACGAACCGATCCGGCACCTGCTGAGCCTGCTGGCCGACAATCAGGCGGCCGAGGCGCCGAACCTGCAACAGCGTCTGGCGCTGCTCAAGCCGTTCAGTCAGTCGCTCAAGGACAACACCGATCTCGCCTCGCTGTATCTGGGCTACGGCAACGGCGATTTCTTCATGGTCCGGCCCTTGCGCACCAGCGCGCTGAAAACCCTGCTCAAGGCACCACCAACAGCGGCCTATCAAGTCTGGAGCATCGAGCACGACGCCAGCGGCACCGTATTGTCGCAGTCACTGTTCTTCGACCAGACGCTGACGCCTGTCGGACGCGACACCAATCCCGACGACCGCTACGACCCGCGTACCCGCAACTGGTACAGCAACGCCCTGCAACAGGGCGATCAGATCACCACCGAACCCTATGTATTTTTCTCCACGCACAATGTGGGCACCACCCTGGCCAGACGCAGCAGCGCAACCAGTGTGATCGGTGCCGATCTGACTTTGGAGGCACTCTCGGCCACCTTGACCAAGCATGTGGTCACCCCCTCGACCGAAATCGTGCTGTTCGATGTCGATGGCAATGCGGTGGCCTATCCGGACAGCAGCCGGCTGATCGTCGACGACAGCAGCGCACGCCTGGCCAAAGCGGCCGACCTCAGCCCGAATCTGCACGCGTTGCTGTCCACCGCCCATCCGGGCAAACGGCTCGACGTCAATGGCCGCCACTGGATCGTCGCCCGCAGCACCCTGCAGGAAGGCGGGCCGAAAGGTTTGCAGATGGCCCTGCTGGTGCCCGAGGACGAACTGCTTGCCGATGCCTACCGCATGCGCTGGCAAGGCGCGCTGATCACCTTGGCGATCTTGCTGCTGTGCCTGCCGCTGGGCTGGCTGATCTCGCGGATTCTGGTCAAACCGTTGCACGCGCTGGTCAAGGAAGCCGACGCGATCCGCAGTTTCGATTTCAACTTTCCGGTCACCCGCCGCTCGCCGGTGCTGGAGGTTGACCAGTTGAGCCTGTCGATGGCGCGCATGAAGGACACGCTCGCCAGTTTCTTCCGCATCACCGACAGCCTCTGCGCCGAAACCCGCTTCGCCCCGCTGCTGCAACGGGTGCTGTTCGAAACGGCGCAGATCGCCCAGGCGCAGGCGGGGTTGATCTATCTGCGCGAAAGCGATGGCAACCGGATGGAGCCTTACGGACTGGTCATTGATGGCGCCTCGCACGAGCCGGGCGAGTTCGCTGTGCTGGGCCGGGATCTCCTGGCCGATCAAGGGCCGGCGTGGTTCCAGCAACTGATCAACGCTGACAACGTGGTCAGCAGCCTTGGCTTCGAGCAGGCCGGGGACTTGCAGAAAGTCCTGTTGGCCATGCAGTCGCCGCGCATCCACCTGATCGGCATCCGCCTGCGTAATCGGCACAACGAAACCATCGGCCTGTTGCTTCTGCTGATCAACGACAGCGGCAGCGCTCAGGACCTGGAAAAACTGCGCCCGGACCGCATCGCCTTCCTGCAAGCCGTGTCTGGTGCGGCGGCGGTGAGTATCGAAAGTCAGCGCCTGCAAGCGAAGCAGAAGCAGTTGCTCGACGCGTTCATTCAGTTGCTGGCCGGCGCCATCGACGCCAAGAGCCCCTACACCGGCGGCCACTGCCAGCGCGTGCCGGAACTGACCCTGATGCTCGCGCAGGCCGCGGCCGCCAGTCAGGCGCCGGCGTTCCAGAGCTATCAGCCCAGTGAAGATGAATGGGAAGCCCTGCACATTGCGGCCTGGCTGCACGATTGCGGCAAAGTCACGACACCAGAATATGTCGTCGACAAGGCGACCAAACTGGAAACCCTCAACGATCGCATCCACGAAATCCGCACCCGTTTCGAAGTGCTCAAGCGCGATGCCTGGATCAGTTACTGGCAGGCGATCGCACTGGGCGGCAACGCGGCGCAACTGAGCGAACTGCGTGACGCCACGCTGACGCAACTGGATGACGACTTTGCCTTCGTTGCCCGCTGCAATCTGGGCGGTGAGGCCATGGCGCCCGCCGATCTGCAACGTCTTGAACGCATTGCCGAGCGGCGCTGGACGCGCACCCTCGATGATCGCCTGGGGGTGTCATGGGAGGAAAACCGCCGTCAGGCGCAAACGCCGGCGGCGAATCTGCCGGTCAGCGAGCCACTGCTGGCGGACAAGCCCGAACACCTGATAGAACGCGCCGACAGCGAACTGATTCCGGAAGACAATCCGTGGGGGTTCAAACTGGATGTGCCGCGTTACAAATACAATCGCGGCGAACTGTACAACCTGAGCATTGCCCGGGGCACGCTGACCCGCGAAGAGCGCTACATCATCAATCACCACATGGTGCAGACGATCCTGATGCTCAGCCACCTGCCCTTCCCCGGGCACCTGGACAGCGTCGCGGAAATCGCCGGTGGGCATCACGAAAAGATGGACGGCAGCGGTTATCCCAAACGCCTGAAACGCGAGGACATGAGCCTGCCGGCACGGATGATGGCGATTGCCGATATTTTCGAAGCCCTGACAGCGGCGGATCGACCGTACAAGAAGGCCAAATCCTTGAGTGAAGCCCTGGGGATCATGGCCACCATGTCCCGCGAGGCGCACATCGACCCCGAGCTGTTTGCGCTGTTCATCAACGATGGGGTGTACATGCAGTACGCCGCACGGTTTCTCGATCCGCGCCAGATCGATGTGGTGGACCCGGCCAGCCTGCTGCGCAAGGCTGGCCTGAGTGCCTGATCAGCAGTCGGTCAGACGCAGGAAAATCGCCGCCAGTTGCTCGATTCCGGACTGATCGGCGGTGCCGAAACGTGCGAGTTTCGGGCTGTCGAGATCAAGTACGCCGATCAACCGACCGTCCTTGACCAGTGGCACCACCAGCTCGCTGTTGGAGGCGCTGTCGCAAGCGATATGACCGGGGAACGCATGCACGTCTTCAACGCGCTGGGTCTGTCGACTGGCCGCTGCCGCGCCACACACACCGCGACCGAAGGGAATGCGCACGCAGGCGATCTGCCCCTGAAACGGGCCAAGCACCAGTTCTTCGTTGCGATTGAGGTAGAAACCGGCCCAGTTCAAATCGTCGAGCTGGTTGAACAGGAACGCCGAAAACTGCGCGGCGTTAGCGATGAAATCGCGCTCGTCCGCCAGCAGCGATTCCAGTTGTGCGGCCAACATGCCATAGCCTTCGAGGCCCTGGCCGCTTTGTTGCAAATCAATCATGCCTTGTGCTCCAGCAATTTCAGTCCCACCCAGTAACGGGCGAATTGGTACGCGCAACGTCCGTTGCGATTGCCGCGCCCGGTTGCCCAGCGCACGGCGAGGATGTCGAGCTCTTCGTCGCGCTGCCAGCTCAAGCCGGCCTTGGCGGCCAACTGGCCGATCCAGTGTTCGACGACGTTGAGGAAATGTTCCTGGGTAAACGGATAGAACGACAGCCACAGGCCGAAACGGTCGGACAAGGCGATCTTGTCTTCCACCGCCTCACTCGGATGCAGCTCGCCGTCGACGCGTTTCCAGTTTTCGTTGTCGCTTTCCTTTTCCGGCACCAGATGGCGGCGGTTGGAAGTGGCGTACAGCAGAACGTTGTCCGGGGCCTGTTCGAGCGAGCCGTCGAGCACGCTTTTCAGCACGCGATAATCGCCTTCGCCGGATTCGAACGACAGGTCATCGCAGAACAGCACGAAGCGTTGCGGCAGTTTGCCGATCTGCTCGACCACTCGCGGCAGGTCGGCCAGATGGTCGCGCTCGATTTCGATCAAACGCAGGCCGGCCTTGGCGTGTTCGGCCAGCAGCGCGCGCACCAGCGACGATTTACCGGTGCCGCGCGAGCCCCAGAGCAGCGCATGGTTGGCCGGCATGCCGTCGAGAAACTGCTGAGTGTTGCGGCCCAGTTGTTCCAACTGACGATTGACACCGATCAGGTCGGACAGGCGCATGTCGAGGCTGACTTCCAGCGGCAGCAAATAGCCGCTGCGCCCGTCACGCTGCCAGCGCGCGGCCAGGCAGGTTTCCCAGTCGATCAGCGGACGCGGCGCCGGCAGCAAGGGTTCGATCCGCGCCAGAACCGACTCGGCGCGTTCAAGAAAAGCATTCAATCGGGAATCCACGTCTTCTCCTCGGGCACGTTCACAGTGATGATGTCGATCCAGCGACGACAGACAGATCTCAATCCCCATTCAAGCCTTGTTACAAGGCGCTTCGGGAACCTCGGTATCCATACATGATCGACTATGCTTGAGCAGCGAAGGGAAACGGAAGTGGTTCAACACCCCATGGATATCAAATTCACCCACCGGCTGTCATACAAGCAAGCCAGATTCACGGTGCTGGTCGGGTTCGTTCTGGGCACGCTGCTCAGCCTGCTGCAAATCGGCATCGATTATGCCAGTGAAGACGCCTCCATCAACCGTGAAATCCTGTCTTTGCTGGAAATCAGCCACAATCCGGCGTCGCGAATCGCCTACAACATCGATGCGGAACTGGCGCAGGAACTGACCCTGGGCCTGTTGCGTTCGCCGGCGATCATCTCGGCGCAACTGACCGACAACAACGGCAACGTCCTGGCCAACGTCAAGCGCCCGGAGCTGCAAAGCGGTTACCGGGTGATCAGCGACTTTCTGTTCGGTGCCAAGCGCCAGTTCGAAGACCGCCTGTACCTCGACCACCTGCCCGAGGAATCACTGGGCACGCTGAGCCTGGAGGTCGATACCTACGCGTTCGGCAGCCGGTTCCTGCGCCGCGCCGAAGTCACCCTGCTCAACGGCTTTGCCCGCAGCCTGATTCTCACCGGGATCCTGTTGGCGCTGTTCTACGTGATGCTGACCAAGCCACTGGTGCGCCTGATCCGGGAACTCAGCGCGCGTGACGCACGCAGCGCAGAGCCAACCACCCTCGAATGTCCGACCGGCCACGCCAATGACGAGATCGGCGTACTGGTCAAAGTCGCCAACCAGCAGTTCGACAATATCGCCACGGAGATCCAGCAACGGCGCAACGCGGAAAACCGCCTCACCGATTACCTCGGGCAACTGGAGCACATCGTCTCGGCCCGCACCGCCGAGCTCAAGGCCATCAACACCCGGCTCAGCCAGTCCAACGAAGAACTGGAAGTCGCTCGCAGCACCGCACTGGACATGGCCGAAGCGCGCTCGGCATTCCTCGCCAACATGAGCCACGAGATCCGCACCCCGCTCAACGGCCTGCTGGGGATGATCGCCTTGTCCCTCGATGGGCCGCTGAATGCCGAGCAGCAACAGCAACTGTCGATTGCCCATGACTCGGGCAAGGTGCTGGTGGAGTTGCTCAACGATATTCTCGACCTGTCCAAATTCGATGCCGGGCAACTGGAGCTCGAACACATCCCGTTCGACCTCGGCTCACTGATCGAAGACACCGCCAACCTGCTGTCGCAGAACGCTGCGCCGAGCGTCGAGCTGACCTGCCTGATCGACCCGCACTTCCCCGCGCTGGTGCTGGGGGATCCGACCCGGGTACGGCAAATCGTCAGCAACCTGCTGTCCAATGCCCTGAAGTTCACCCGCTTCGGCCGGGTCGATGTGCGCCTGTCCGCCCACAAGGACGGGGTGCGCATCGAAGTCTGCGACACCGGCATTGGCATCGCTCAGGATGCCCAGGTGAAAATCTTCCAGCCGTTCACCCAGGCCGGTGCCGGCATTACCCGGCAGTACGGCGGCACCGGTCTCGGTCTGGCGTTGACCTACAACCTGTGCGAGGCCATGCAAGGCCGATTGACCATCAGTTCCGAGGCCGGTTTCGGCAGTCAGTTCTGTGCCGACCTGCCACTGCTGTGTCACACCCGGGCGGTCATGCCGCCGCCACTGCACGGCAAGGTGCTGGCGATCACGGCCGCCAGCAGCGGGCTGGCGGAACTGCTCAAGACATTGCTGCCGGTGTGGGGCGTGACCTATGAGCAGCGCACCATGGATGACCCGTTGCTGGGCCTGTCACCCGATCTGCTGATCACCGATTGCCCGGAATGCCTGTTCAGTCTGCGCCCGACCATCAGCGCACCGATCCTCGTCGTAACCGCTTATGGCAGTTTCATGCCCGGCGAAGAAGCCGCCGCGCTGGCGCCATTGCAGCAACAAGCCCGACCGCTGGCACGCAACGCGCTGTACCAGATCCTGCGGCGCATTCTGCTGGCCGATGTCACCACGAGCAACGATGCGCGCCTAGAGAGCCAGCCGGTCCGGCGGCGCGGAAAGGTGCTGCTGGTGGAGGACAACCCGGTCAACCAGTTGGTGGCCAAAGGCATGCTCGGCAAGCTCGGTTGCGACGTGGTGGTCGCCGCCCACGGTGCCGAGGCGCTGGATCAACTGGAGCACGATGAGTTCGATCTGGTGCTGATGGACTGCAACATGCCAGTGATGGACGGCTACGAAGCGAGCCGGCAGATCCGCCAGAGCGGGCGCTGGCCGAATTTGCCAATCGTCGCGCTGACCGCCAACGCCATGTCCGAGGAACGCGAGCGCTGCCGTGCGGCAGGCATGAGCGATTACCTGGCCAAGCCGTTCCGCCGCGAAGAGCTGGCGGCCCTGCTCGACCAGTGGATGCCGGCTACGTCAGCGCTTTGATCTGCCCCAGCAGATGATCGAGGCCATTGCGCAAATCGTTGAGCCGATCAAGATCCACCCCGCTGTCGCACAACAACCGGGCCTTGAGCGGCCCGACCTGCTCGCGCAGCGCTTGGCCTTGCGCGGTCAGGCTCAGATGCACTTCACGCTCGTCGCGCGCCGAACGCTGGCGCTGCACCCACTGCAATTGTTCAAGACGCTTGAGCAACGGCGTCAGGGTGCCGGAGTCCAGCGCCAGGCGCTCGCCCAACGCCTTGACCGTCGGTTGCTCCGGTGCACTGTCCTGCCACTCCCACAGCACCAGCATCGCCAGGTACTGCGGGTAGGTCAGGCCGAGTTGATCGAGCATCGGCTTGTAAGCGCGAATCACCGCCCGGGACGCGGCGTACAACTTGAAGCACAACTGACTGTCGAGCTTCAGCGAATCGTCGGGCAGGCTGTTCATTTGAGCAGGGCTTCGATCTCGCCGCTGATGTCCTGCGGCTTGGTGGTCGGGGCAAAACGCTTGACCAGTTGCCCATCCTTGCCGATCAGGAACTTGGTGAAGTTCCACTTGATGCCCTCGGAGCCGAGCAAACCCGGAGCGCGCTTTTTCAACTGCACGAACAGCGGATGCGCATCAGACCCGTTGACGTCGATCTTCTTGAACAGCGGGAAACTCACGCCGTAATTCAACTCACAGAACTCGCTGATCGCACCCTCGTTACCCGGCTCCTGCTTGCCGAACTGATTGCACGGGAATCCCAATACCACCAGGCCCTGATCCTTGTAGGTCTGCCACAGCTCTTCCAGGCCTTTGTATTGAGGGGTGAAGCCGCATTTGCTGGCGGTGTTGACCACCAACACCGCTTTGCCGGCAAAATCGGCCAGGGTCTTTTGCTCACCCTTGATGGTGGTGACAGGGATATTCAGCAGGTTGTCGCTCATGAGACGGCTCCACGGGTTATCGGGAAAGGCCAAACATAGCGAGCAATTAAATTGTGTGCAATTTAATTATCCGAATGGCGACCCGCAGGTCGCCTGTCCGCTTACTCGCGCGGCTCGAGATTCAGGCACACCGAGTTGATGCAATAACGCAAGCCGGTCGGTGGCGGGCCATCGGGGAACACGTGGCCCAGATGCGCGTCGCAGCGGGCGCATTTGACCTCGGTGCGGATCATGCCGTGGCTGGTATCGCGAATCTCGGTCATGGCGCTTTTGCCGATCGGCGCGTAAAAGCTTGGCCAGCCGCAGCCGGAATCGAATTTGGTCTTGGAGTCAAACAGCGGCTCATTGCAGCAGACGCAGTGATAGACACCGTCGGTTTTGGTGTCGTTGTATTTGCCGGAAAACGGCCGTTCGGTCGCACTGAGACGGCACACGTTGTACTGCTCGGGGTCGAGCATCGCCCGCCATTCTTCCAGGGTTTTTTCCAACTTTTCCATCATCACACCTCAGCGGCTGAAAAAGCCCGATCTGTACCTTTTCCACGGATCGGGTGGCACGTATGATTGCGCCTCGTCACACGCCAGTCTGGCAGCCAGACCGGGCGCATTCAAACGGATTCTCGGCGCCATGGCGCAAGACTCCGCCTGTGCGAAGACGCAGGAATCCCAGTACGGTTGGCCATCCGCCGTCTGGATCGTTCATTTTCGGGATCACATCGCCATGCAGTTCAGCAAATCGAACAAGCTCGCCAACGTCTGCTACGACATTCGCGGCCCGGTGCTCAAGCACGCCAAACGTCTGGAGGAGGAAGGCCAGCGCATCCTCAAGCTGAACATCGGCAACCCGGCGCCGTTTGGTTTCGAAGCGCCGGACGAAATTCTTCAGGATGTGATCCGCAACCTGCCGACCGCCCAAGGCTACAGCGACTCCAAAGGCCTGTTCAGTGCCCGTAAAGCGGTGATGCAGTACTACCAGCAAAAAAATGTCGAAGGTGTCGGCATCGAAGACATCTACCTGGGCAACGGCGTGTCCGAGCTGATCGTGATGTCGCTGCAGGCGCTGCTCAACAACGGCGACGAAGTGCTGGTGCCGGCCCCAGACTACCCGCTGTGGACCGCCGCCGTGAGCCTGGCCGGCGGTAACGCCGTGCACTACCTGTGCGACGAGGGCGCCGACTGGTTCCCTGATCTGGCCGACATCAAGGCCAAGATCACCCCGAACACCAAGGCCATGGTGATCATCAACCCGAACAACCCGACTGGCGCGGTGTATTCGAAGGAAGTGCTGCTGGGCATGCTGGAAATCGCCCGCGCGCACAACCTGGTGGTGTTCTCCGACGAGATCTACGACAAGATCCTCTACGACGACGCCGTGCACATCTGCACCGCTTCGCTGGCGCCCGATCTGCTGTGCCTGACCTTCAACGGCCTGTCGAAATCCTATCGCGTGGCGGGTTTCCGCTCCGGCTGGATCGCCATCTCCGGGCCGAAACACAATGCCCAGAGCTACATCGAAGGCATCGACATGCTGGCCAACATGCGCCTGTGTGCCAATGTCCCGAGTCAGCATGCGATTCAGACCGCCCTCGGCGGCTATCAGAGCATCAATGACCTGGTGCTGCCGCAGGGCCGGCTGCTGGAGCAGCGCAACCGTACCTGGGAGCTGCTCAACGACATTCCGGGCGTCAGCTGCGTCAAGCCGATGGGCGCGCTGTATGCGTTCCCGCGGATCGACCCGAAAGTCTGCCCGATCCACAACGACGAAAAATTCGTTCTCGACCTGCTGCTCTCCGAGAAGCTGCTGGTGGTGCAAGGCACGGCCTTCAACTGGCCTTGGCCGGATCACTTCCGCGTGGTGACCCTGCCCCGTGTCGACGATCTGGAAATGGCCATCGGCCGCATCGGCAACTTCCTCAAGTCCTACCGCCAGTAACCGGTCAACGGTGCGCAACGGCCCGAACGTTGCGCACTGTCTGATTCAGCAACACTTCTGCTCTCCCCGCCTCGCTGCGCCTTCTACACTTGCGATTCATATGGCCCACCCGCCTCTGGCGCAGTGGCGGCGGGTAGCGGCCGGCTGTAATCCCTTTCGGTTTTGGCCGTGGGCAATGACCTGCAGACTCGAGAATCCGCTGTAGGACACAGTTTGAAATAGTCACTCGGTTGAATCACCCGGTGCCGCACCTTATATACCCCGCAGTACGCTACATCTTTAGCTTGAGGAGATTTCTACAACCATGATGCGCATCCTGCTGTTTTTGGCCACTAACCTGGCGGTCGTGCTGATAGCCAGCATCACCCTGAGCCTGTTCGGCTTCAACGGGTTCATGGCGGCCAACGGGGTTGATCTCAACCTCAGTCAGCTGCTGGTTTTCTGTGCGGTCTTTGGTTTCGCCGGTTCGCTGTTCTCGCTGTTCATCTCCAAGTGGATGGCGAAGATGAGCACCAGCACCCAGATCATCAGCCAGCCACGTACCCGGCATGAGCAATGGCTGCTGCAAACCGTCGAGCAACTGTCCCGCGAAGCCGGGATCAAGATGCCCGAAGTCGGTATTTTCCCGGCCTACGAAGCAAACGCCTTCGCCACCGGCTGGAACAAGAACGACGCGCTGGTCGCGGTCAGTCAGGGCCTGCTCGAACGTTTTTCGCCAGATGAAGTGAAAGCCGTTCTGGCCCACGAAATCGGTCACGTGGCCAACGGTGACATGGTCACCTTGGCACTGATCCAGGGCGTGGTGAACACCTTCGTGATGTTCTTCGCGCGGATCATCGGCAACTTCGTCGACAAGGTGATTTTCAAGAACGAAGAAGGCCAGGGCATCGCCTACTACGTGGCGACGATCTTCGCCGAGCTGGTTCTGGGCATTCTCGCCAGCGCCATTGTCATGTGGTTCTCGCGCAAACGCGAATTCCGTGCCGACGAAGCCGGCGCACGTCTGGCCGGTACCAATGCGATGATCGGTGCATTGCAACGCCTGCGCGCCGAACAGGGCCTGCCGGTGCACATGCCGGACACCCTCAACGCATTCGGCATCAACGGTGGCATCAAACAAGGCTTTGCCCGCATGTTCATGAGCCACCCGCCGCTGGAAGAGCGTATCGACGCGCTGCGTCGTCGCGGTTGATCGGTTTGGCGCAGTAACGAAAAGGCCCGCAGCGATGCGGGCCTTTTTTGTACATGCGAATAATGGTTGTTGCTGATGACCTCTTCGCGAGCAGGCTCGCTCCCACATTGGATTCTTGTATACAGATCTAGTGTGGGAGCGAGCCTGCTCGCGAAGGGGCCGGCACTGTCAGCAAAATGTATCACGAGGAAACCCGGTAAACCCGCTCCTCTAACCGCGTCACCCCCGCCTGCAGGAACCTGACACTCTCCGCCAGCACATCCTGCTCCTCAAGCACCTGCACCTGCCAGACTTCGCTCAGCAAGCGCTGCACCTCATCATCCCCCACCGCAAACGGTGGCCCGGACATCTGCGCCTGATCGTAATCCAGGGTGATCAACAACCCTTGCACACTTTGCGGCAGGATCTGCTGCAGATGCGCCGCATAGCGCTCACGCATCGGAGCCGGCAAGGCAATCAGCGCTGCCCGGTCGTACAACGCCGCGCAATCCGCTACATCGTCGGCTGTCAGCGCAAAGAAATCACCACACCACAACTCGATGGAATCGGCGCGATAGACTTTGAACGGCCCCTTGGCAATGACCTGCGGCGTTACCTGATGCTCACTGAAAAAATCCTCGACGGCCTTCAGCGACAGCTCGACTCCGAGCACCAGATGCCCGCGCCCGGCCAGCCACAACAGATCCAGGGTTTTCCCGCACAGCGGCACCAGCACCCGGGTCTGGGCCGGGATCGCCAGTTGCGGCCAGTGCCGCTGCAGATACGGGTTCACCTCAGGCAAATGAAAGCCGATCTGATTGGATTCCCACTTCTTGTGCCAAAACTCAGGCTGCATGCATCACCCCAAAAAATTCGATCAAAAGGCGTTAAAACTTATATTAGATTTAGATCAATGATCTGACTGAAGATGAGGCCATCTTACCGCTCAGGAACCTTTCCATGTTTCCCAGCCTGTTTATCTCCCACGGCTCACCGATGCTGGCCCTGGAACCCGGTGCCAGTGGCCCGGCGCTGGCGCGTCTGGCGGCCGAACTGCCGCGGCCTAAAGCCATCGTGATCGTCTCTGCCCACTGGGAAAGCCAGGAACTGCTGGTCAGCAGCAATCCTCGTCCGGAAACCTGGCATGACTTCGGCGGCTTCCCGCGTGCCCTTTTCGAAGTGCAGTACCCGGCACCGGGCAATCCGCAACTGGCAGCCGAAGTGGCTGAATTGCTTGACGCCGCGCATCTGCCGGCACGCCTCGACCCGCAACGACCGTTCGATCACGGCGTCTGGGTGCCGCTGTCGCTGATGTACCCGCAGGCGGATATTCCGGTGGTGCAGGTGTCGCTGCCGAGTCGCGGCGGCCCGGTGTTGCAAACCCGTGTCGGACAAGCGCTGGCGAGTCTGCGCGAGCAGGGCATTCTGCTGATCGGCTCCGGCAGCATCACCCACAACCTGCGCGAACTGGACTGGCACGCCGGCCCGGAAAGCGTCGAGCCGTGGGCACGTGACTTCCGTGACTGGATGATCGACAAGCTGGCGGCCGACGATGAGGCGGCACTGCACGATTATCGTCAGCAGGCGCCCAATGCGGTGCGCAGCCATCCGAGTGACGAGCATTTGTTGCCGCTGTATTTTGCGCGGGGTGCGGGAGGTGAGTTCCGCGTAGCGCATAAAGGCTTCACGATGGGTGCACTGGGTATGGATATCTATCGCTTCGGCTGACGTCATCGCTGGCAAGCCAGCTCCCACAGGGTTGTGGGGCGAGGCAAAAAGCAGGCAAAAAAAATCCCCGAACCAGTCGGGGATTTTTCATGTTCGATCAATCAGCCCAAGGGCGGATCAATCTTCGCGGTAGCGACGCAGTTTCAGCTGCTTGCCAGCGACGCGAGTGTCCTTCAGCTTGGTCAGGAGTTTGTCCAGACCATCTTCCGGCAGCTCGACGAGGCTGAAGCTGTCACGCACCTGGATGCGACCGATCGCTTCGCGGGCCAGACCACCTTCGTTGAGGATGGCGCCCAGCAGGTTCTTGGCGGCGATACCGTCACGCGCACCCAGCGCGGTACGGCAACGGGCACGACCTTCGCCCAGAGGCATTGGCGCGCGACGCTCGCGGTCACCACGCTCAGGACGATCACCGGAACGCTCAGGACGGTCGCCACGCGGTGCATTGTTCGGCACCAGTGGGCGTTCCTTCTCGATCGCCGCCAGGTTCAGCGCTTGACCGTTGGTAGCCTTGCGCAGCAGAGCTACAGCCAAGGCACGCGGGGTGCAACCGATGTCAGCGGTCAGGCGATCCAGCAGTTCGCCGTGAGTCGACTCGGCATCAGCGACCAGCGGCGACAGGCTGTTGGTCAGTTTCTTGATGCGTGCATCGAGAACGGCCTGAGCGTCCGGCAGACGCACTTCGGCAACCTTCTGACCGGTGACACGCTCGATCACTTGCAGCATGCGGCGCTCACGCGGAGTCACCAGCAGCAGTGCGCGACCTTCGCGACCGGCACGGCCGGTACGGCCGATACGGTGCACGTAGGATTCCGGGTCGTACGGCATGTCCACGTTGAATACGTGGGTGATGCGCGGAACGTCCAGACCACGGGCAGCCACGTCGGTCGCGACAACGATGTCCAGGCGGCCATCTTTCAGCGAGTCGATGACGCGTTCACGCTGGTTCTGGGCGATGTCACCGTTCAGCGCAGCGGCCTTGTAGCCTTTGGCGTCGAGGGCACTGGCCAGATCCAGGGTCGCTTGCTTGGTGCGCACGAACATGATCAGCGCGTCGAAGTCTTCCACTTCCAGCAAGCTGAGAACGGCGGAGGTCTTCTGGTCAGCGTGAACCAACAGGTGAGCCTGTTCGATCGCGGTAACGGTCTGGGTCTTGCTCTGGATCTTCACGTGCTTCGGATCGCGCAGGTGGCGCTCGGCGATGGCACGGATCGACTGCGGCAGGGTTGCCGAGAACAATACGGTCTGACGGGTTTCCGGCATGGCCTTGAAGATCACTTCCAGGTCGTCCATAAAACCGAGTTTGAGCATTTCGTCTGCTTCGTCCAGAACCAGGTGGTTCACGGTAGCGAGGACTTTTTCGTCGCGACGCAGGTGGTCGCACAGACGGCCCGGAGTGGCGACAACGATCTGTGCGCCATTACGGATTGCTTTCAATTGTGGGCCCATCGGCGCGCCGCCGTAGACAGCCACAACAGTTACGCCCGGCATTTGCTTGGCGTAAGTTTCGAAAGCGGTTGCAACTTGTAGCGCCAACTCACGAGTTGGGGCCAGGATCAGAGCTTGCGGCTCGCGCTTGGACGGATCAATGCGGTGCAGGATAGGCAGGGCAAAGGCAGCGGTTTTACCGGTACCGGTTTGCGCCTGACCAATCATATCGTGACCGGCGAGGATGATCGGGATCGACTGCTGCTGAATGGCCGAAGGCTCTTCATAGCCGGTAGCGACTACTGCAGCGACAATATTGGGATGAAGTTCAAGAGCGGCGAAGCCGCCGATTTCCTGGGTCATGGGTCTGCCTCTAAGTGCATCCGCAAAGACCCATGCTCCAAAGCTGCACATGCCGTGTTGAGACTCAAGAGTCGCCCTGGCAGCTTTGTCGGCGGGGATTTGCGAAAACGTATGAATGAAAAAGAATCGTCAAGGAAGAGCCCGCAGTGCGGACGTGCAGCCGAAGCTGACTTCGGGGAATTGCGCTACCTAAACGCGGCCCGGTTAAAGGCCGGCGCGCACTATACCGGAATTTGCCCGAAAAGGGAGCTTTTTTTATCGCCTGAATCGGTGTGTCACCGCTGTGTAACGGGGTTTTGCGGATAATCGTGCAAAGGTCTATTTTGCAAAGGCCCGGCCCTGCGGGTGATGACGCTTAAACGATTCATCGATGTGCGGCATACCGTCGCTGCACCCGCCCTTCCCGCCCGAGGATTTCTCCATGAATCAGCCCTGCCCCGGCCGCGTCAGCCGTGAACGTCGAGGTCATATCCACTTGATCGGCCTCGACCGGCCCGCCAAACGCAACGCCTTCGACCTCGATCTGCTCAATGACTTGAGCCTGGCCTACGGCGAGTTCGAGGCCGACAGCGAGGCGCGGGTGGCGGTGGTGTTCGGGCATGGCGAACACTTTACCGCCGGTCTGGATCTGCTCAACGCCAGCGCCGCCCTCGCCGAAGGCTGGCAGGTTCCGACCGGCGGTTGCGACCCATGGGGTGTTTTCGTCGGTCCACGGGTCAGCAAACCGGTAATTGTCGCCGCGCAGGGCTACTGCCTGACCATCGGTATCGAGTTGATGCTGGCCGCGGATATCAACCTGTGCGCGAGTAATACCCGCTTCGCGCAAATGGAAGTGCAGCGGGGGATTTTTCCGTTTGGGGGCGCGACTTTACGTTTTCATCAGGTGGCGGGATGGGGCAACGCGATGCGCTGGCTGCTGACCGGCGATGAGTTTGATGCCCACGATGCGTTGCATCTGGGTTTGGTGCAGGAAGTGATGGCCAGTGAGGATCTGTTGCCGCGGGCGATCGAACTGGCCGAACGGATTGCCCGGCAGGCACCGTTGGGGGTGCAGGCAACGCTGATGTCGGCGCGCCAGGCGCGGTATGAAGGCGAGACGGCGGCGGCGCAGGGGTTGCCGGCACTGGTGAAGAAGTTGCTGGGGAGTGAGGATGCCAAGGAGGGGGTGAGGTCGCTGGTTGAGCGGCGCCCTGGAGTCTTCAAAGGGATCTGAGAAAACGGGTGCTCTTCAGGCCCTCTTCGCGAGCAGGCTCGCTCCCACAGAAAATTGTGTGAGTGCCACAGGACCCATGTGGGAGCGAGCCTGCTCGCGAAGGGGCCATCACTGGCAACTCATGTCGCCGGGCGAATCGCCTTGATCAACGACTGCAGCGAATAACCCAGCCGTGGCGCCAGCACTTCGGCGCGGGCGGTCAGCGCCTGCATGTCGAGTTCCTGATCGAGATCCGCCGGCACAATCAGAATCACATTGCCCTCCTTCACCGGCAGCTCCCAGTAATGCCGGTGATAAAGCCCGCGCAACAACGCCGCGCCCAACGGTTTGCCGTCATCGGTGGCCCACTGGTTGATCACCAGCCAGCCGCCCGGGTTCAGACGCTTCTGACAGTCGCCGAGAAAACTCCAGGCCAGGTGCCCGACACCCGGGCCGACATCGGTGTACAGATCGACAAAGATCAGATCCGCAGGCTCGGCCGTCGGCAGCAACTCCAGCGCATCGCCGACCCGAATGTACAAGCGCGGATCGTCATCCAGCCCCAGGTATTCGATCGCCAGGCGCGGCACGTCCGGACGCAGTTCGATGGCTTCGACATCTTCCAGCGGCAGGAACTTGAGGCAGGCCTGGGTCAGCGTGCCGGCACCGAGGCCGAGAAACAGTGCGCTCTCCGGTTGCTCATGGCACAACGCGCCAATCAGCATCGCCCGGGTGTAGTCGTATTCCAGCCAGCTCGGATCGGCGGTGAACACGCAGCTCTGTTCGATGGCATCGCCAAATTCCAGAAAGCGGTAATCGGCCACTTCCAGCACGCGAATCACGCCGAACTCATCCTGTACCTCGGCGAGCAACAGCTCGACGCGCTCCTCAGTCATTTCGTCTCCTGATGGTCACCGGGCGCGGTGACGCGATGGCACCGCTGCGGCGCCGTGGCAAAGCGACGATTGTCGGTGATGGGGCGGGAGCAGGTCACGCACTAATTGCTGCTACCATGGGCTTCCCGTGCGTAGAACCAATTAGAGACCGTGATGAGCCAACCGTGGAGCCCTGACAGCTGGCGCGCCCTGCCGATCCAGCAACAACCCCAATACCCTGACGCGGCGCATCTGCGCCAGGTCGAGCAGACCCTGGCCAGTTATCCGCCGCTGGTGTTTGCCGGAGAAGCGCGCGAGCTGCGCCGTCAGTTTGCCGAAGTGACTCAGGGCCGGGCGTTCCTGCTGCAGGGCGGCGATTGCGCGGAAAGCTTTGCCGAGTTCTCGGCGGCGAAGATTCGCGACACGTTCAAAGTATTGCTGCAAATGGCGATCGTCATGACCTTCGCCGCCGGTTGCCCGGTGGTCAAGGTCGGGCGCATGGCCGGCCAGTTCGCCAAGCCGCGCTCGGCCAACGATGAAACTATCGAAGGCGTGACCCTGCCGGCCTACCGTGGCGACATCGTCAACGGTATCGGCTTCGACGAAAAGAGCCGCGTGCCGGATCCGGAGCGCCTGCTGCAGTCCTATCACCAGTCCACCGCCACCTTGAACCTGTTGCGCGCCTTCGCCCAGGGCGGCTTTGCCGACCTGCATCAGGTGCACAAGTGGAACCTGGATTTCATCGCCAACTCGGCACTGGCCGAAAAATACAGCCATCTTGCCGATCGCATCGATGAAACCCTGGCGTTCATGCGCGCCTGTGGCATGGACAGCTCGCCGCAACTGCGCGAAACCAGTTTCTTCACCGCCCACGAAGCGCTGCTGCTGAACTACGAAGAAGCCTTCGTGCGTCGCGACAGCCTGACCAACGATTACTACGATTGCTCGGCGCACATGCTGTGGATCGGCGACCGCACCCGTCAGCTCGACGGCGCTCACGTCGAATTCCTGCGCGGGGTGAACAACCCGATTGGCGTCAAAGTCGGCCCGAGCATGAACCCGGATGATCTGATTCGCCTGATCGACGTGCTCAACCCGGACAACGATCCGGGGCGCCTGAACCTGATTGCGCGGATGGGTGCGAACAAGGTTGGCGATCACCTGCCGGCGCTGATCCGTGCGGTGCAGCGTGAGGGCAAACAGGTGCTGTGGAGCTCCGACCCGATGCACGGCAATACCATCAAGGCCAGCAGCGGCTACAAGACCCGCGACTTCGCGCAGATCCTGGGTGAGGTGAAGCAGTTCTTCCAGGTGCACGAAGCCGAGGGCACTTATGCCGGCGGGATTCATATCGAGATGACCGGGCAGAATGTCACCGAGTGCATCGGTGGTGCGCGGCCGATCACTGAAGACGGGTTGTCGGATCGTTATCACACCCACTGTGACCCGCGGATGAATGCCGATCAGTCGCTGGAACTGGCGTTTTTGATCGCGGAAACCCTGAAACAAGTCCGCCGCTGAATCAGTCAGATTTTTAGCGTCGGGCAGGCCGCCTTCGCGAGCAAGCCCGCTCCCACAGTGGATCTGTGTCGTACACAAAACCCATGTGGGAGCGAGCCTGCTCGCGAAGAGGCCAGCTCAGTCACTACAGATTTCAGCCAATGCCACCCGCAACCGCCCCGCACTCTCGCGCTGACAATTAAGCTGCACTCGCGCAAGCCCCAGCCAATCGGCCATCTGCCGCAAATTCAACGCCAGCGCCAGCATCCCCTCTTTGTCCAGCCCCGGCTCTTCCTCGTGCACTGCATGCACCGCCAATCGTCCCGACGCCCGCTCGGCGCGCAGATCGACCCGCGCCGCAATCCGCTCATTGTGCAGAAACGGCAACACGTAGTAGCCGTAGACCCGCTTGTCCTGCGGCGTGTAAATCTCCAGCCGATAGCGGAAGTCAAACAAGCGCTCGGTGCGACTGCGCTCCCAGATCAGTGAATCAAACGGTGACAACAGCGCACTGGCGACGACTTTGCGCGGGACTTTCGGCTGCGGCAGGCAGTAGGCGATCTGTCGCCAGCCAGCGACTTCGCAGGTCTGCAACTGCCCGTCCTCGACCAGCTCCGCCAGACGCGGGCGCGCATCGCCAGGGTTCAAGCGGAAATAATCGCGCAGATCCTTTTCCGTGCCGACGCCCAATGCCTGGGCCGCGTGCAGCAGCAGACCACGCTGCGCTTCGGCTTCATCCGGCAACGGCTGCTGTAGAATCGATGTCGGGATCACCCGCTCCGGCAAATCATACAAACGCTCAAAACCGCGGCGGCCGGCGACGGTCACTTCACCGGCGGCGAACAACCATTCCAGCGCATGCTTTTCCGCGCTCCAGTCCCACCATTGCCCGGCCTTGTCCTCGCGAGTCGACAGACTGCCGGCGCCCAATGCACCGCGCGCCTCAACCGCGCTTAAAACCCGGCGCACGACGTCCTGCTGCTCAAGACCAAACTTCGCCAGTTGCTGATAGATGTCTCTGCCAGTTCTGGCCCGCTGCATCCGCCACCCCATCAACGGATACATCGCCAGCGGCAGCAACGACGCTTCGTGGCCCCAGTATTCGAAGAGCGTGCGCCGACGCCCCGAACTCCAGGCAGCCTGGTCGAGCAGATCGGAAGAATAGGAACCCAGACGGGAAAACAGCGGCAGATAGTGCGAGCGCACCACGGCGTTGACGGAGTCGATCTGCAACAGCCCCAGCCGTTCGATCAGCCGGTTGAGTTGCGGCGCCTTGACGGTCGGCGGCTGGCGCCCATTGAACCCTTGGGCAGCCAGCGCCAGACGTCGCGCCTGTTTGAGGGAAAAGGCCAGAGTCGCGGGCATGAGCATCTCCTTGTCTGCTCGCAACCTACCTCACCTGAAAGTGGTTTGTGTAGTAAGGCCCTGATCATTTATGCATCGGATCGTCCCAGAACGGCCGGATGGCCTCGTGCTCGACGTCGGCACGGCTGACCCCGATGTCCTTCAGCGCTTCGTCGCTCAGGCTGGCAAGCAACTCGCGTTCTCGGTGCAGTTCGTACCAGCGGCTAAACTTGTGCAGCAGGTCGGAAACGATATGACCGTGGCCGGAAAATTTTGTGTCGTCTACATACTCTCTTTGACCTTTCATCGTGTTGCCCTCCTTGTGGATGGCTCAAGTCTCGCGCTGGCGCTAAGATCAATCCAACGAATGTTTCTGATGGCATTCATCACGGAGATTCATCAATTGTCGGCCTACCCCAGTATCGATACCGATGTCCTGCGCACTTTCGTTGCGATTGCCGATCAGGGCGGTTTTACCCGCGCCGGCGAGATGGTCAACCGCACGCAATCGGCGGTGAGCATGCAGATGAAGCGCCTCGAAGAAGATGTGCTGCAACGTCAGTTGTTCGAGCGCGACGGCCGCCAGGTACGTCTAACCGCCGAAGGCCAGGTGCTGTTGGGTTACGCGCGGCGCATCCTGAAATTGCACAGCGAAGTGTTCAACACGCTGCGCGAGCCGCACATGGTCGGCACCGTGCGCATCGGTACGCCGGACGATTACGTGATGCGGTTTCTGCCGGGGATCCTCTCGCGGTTCGCTCAGTTTTACCCGCTGATCCAGATCGAAGTGCATTGCGAGTCCAGCAAACAGCTGTTGCAGCGCACCGATCTGGACTTGTCGATTGTCACCCGCGAGCCGGGCAACGAGATCGGTCAGTTGCTGCGTAAGGAGCGTTTCGTCTGGGCCGAGGCGCAGAATTTCAGCGCCCACGAGCAGACGCCGTTGCCGCTGGCGATGTTCAACAGTGATTGCTTCTGCCGTTTGTGGGCGTGCAATGCGCTGGACGCGATGGGCCGCGACTACCGCATCGCCTATAACAGCACCAGTCTGTCGGCGCTGATGGCGGTAGTGAGCGCGGGTCTGGCGATCACCGCGCAACTGGAAAGCCTGATCACCCCGGACATGCGCATTCTTGGCGCCGCCGAAGATTTGCCGCTGTTGCCCGAGGCCAGCATCATGCTGATCCGCAACCTGAACAATCCGTCGCCGATCACCGAATGCCTGGCCGAACACATCGTCGAAGGCTTCAAACTTTAAACGCGAGCATCACCGCGCACAGCACCAGAAAACCGCAGAACAGCCCGCGCAGGAGCCTTTCCGGCATGGCGTGGGCGACTTTCACCCCCCAACTGATGCTGGCCAGACCGCCGATGGCCAGCGGCAGGCCGATCATCCAGTCCACTTCGTGATGCACCGCGTAGGTCACCAGGGTCACGCCGGTGCTTGGCAACGCCAGAGCCAGCGACAAGCCTTGAGCAACCACTTGGCTGGTGCCGAACAGACTGGTCAGCACTGGCGTCGCCACCACGGCCCCGCCGACACCGAACAAACCGCCCATGGTCCCGGACGCTGCGCCCAAAACACCGAGCCATGGCCATGAGTAACGCATTTCGGAGGTCACGGCGGTTTTCTTGCCGAACATCTTCAGCAGGTTGTACGCCGAGAGCACCACAAGGAACGCGACAAAACCGATGCGCATGGTTTGCGCATCGATGCCCACCGCCCAGATCGAACCGATCCACGCAAAGCAAAAACCCATGACCGCCAACGGCAGCGCATGACGCAGCTCGATGCGATTGCGCTGATGATAGCGCCACAGCGCCAGCATCACGTTCGGCACCACCATCACCAGCGCCGTGCCTTGGGCGATCTGCTGATCGAGGCCAAACCACACGCCCAGCAGCGGGATGGCGATCAAACCACCGCCGATGCCGAAGATCCCGCCCAATGTGCCAAGGGCGGCGCCAAACAGCAGGTACAACAAAAACTCGATCACAGCGATGTCCTCATCCGTCAGGCGATTCATCCTACGCAGTCGAGGCTGGCGGGGAAACGCACAGCAACGCACAATGGCTATGCCAATTTCGCACAAGCACCGAAACACTAATGAATCCCAATCAGTTGACCGAACAGCTCGGACTGTTTCTCGATGTGCTGGAAAGCGGCAGTTTTTCTGCAGCTTCCCGTCGTCATCCGCTGACGCCTTCCGCCGTGGCGCGGCGCATCGACAGCCTGGAAAGCGCGGTTGGCAGCCAGTTGTTCATTCGCAGCACCCACGCCGTGCGGGCGACCCCGGCAGGTCTGGCGTTTGCCGAGCGAGCACGACGCATCGTCAGCGAACTGCAACTGGCCCGCGCCGAGGCGGTGTCGTTGAGCAGTGCGCCGGAAGGCTTGATTCGCATCGATGCCCCGGCCGCTTTTGGTCGCCGCCATCTCGCGCCGGTCATCGCTGACTTTCTGGTGCTGTACCCGGGCCTCGACGTGCAGTTGCACCTGATCGACAGCTTCATCGACATGCACGGCTCGAATCTGGGCAAAGTCGATCTGGTGCTGCGCGCCGGGCAAATGGCCGATACGCGGCTGGTCGCCACGCCGCTGGCGAGCATGGTGCGCATTGCCTGCGCCAGCCCCGACTACCTCAAACGCCGTGGCGCACCGCGCCATCCCGCGCAGTTGAGTGAACATGACGGGCTGGATTGGGAAGGTCTCGCCCCGCCCTTCGCCTGGCGCTTCGAACTGGACGGGCAAATGCAACTGCATCGCCCCGCGCGCATCCGCATGAGCGCCAACAATGCCGAAGCGCTGGTGTGCGGTGCTCTGGCCGGGCTGGGCATCGCGCATTTGCCGACCTGGCTGGCCAGTGAGTACCTGCTGCGCGGCGAACTGCTGCCGCTGTTCTGCGAGAACGGCCTGCCGCAACCGGAAAGCACCGGCATCTATGCGCTGCGCATGGAACAGCAGACCCACTCGCGCAGCCGTCTGCTTCTGGAATACCTCAAGACCCGCTTCAGCCCGGTGCCACCGTGGGATCTGGCGCTGCAACGCGAGCTGGGCCGACACTAGATCCTGGATAATTATCTGGCGCATTAAACATTCGGGCGCTAGATTCAAGCCCATCACCGAACAAGGCTTTGCCATGACCACCGAACGCGACACCCCCGACAACTGCGATCACCTGCTGCTGGATAATCAGGCCTGCTTCGCCCTGCATTCCACTTCGCTGATGATGACCAAGGTCTACAAGCCGCTGCTGCAAGCGCTGGGCCTGACCTATCCGCAGTATCTGGCGATGATGGTGCTGTGGGAAAAGGATGGTTTGACCGTGGGCGAAATCAGCACGCGGTTGCTGACCGATCCAGGCTCGCTGACACCGTTGCTCAAACGGCTAGAAGGTGAAGGCTTGCTCAGCCGCACGCGCAGTCGTGAAGATGAGCGTGTGGTGATTGTCGAGTTGACCGAGCAAGGTCGAGCACTGCGCGACAAGGCGCAAACCATTCCACAATGCATCCTCGGCGCCAGTGGTTTCACCCTCGAACGCCTGCAGAAGCTTCAATCTGAGTTGCAAGCCCTACGCAACCATCTGCAAAACAGTTTGGCCTGAGCCCGCCACTGTAGGAGTGAGCCTGCTCGCGATAGCGGTGAACGCGCCGCCATCGTGTTGACTGCTGCACCGCTATCGCGAGCAGGCTCACTCCTACAGGTAATCTCGTTGTCTGAAAAATATTTTTCCACGCCTGACCTTCCCGCCATCCTCTCTAAACCGCGCCTTCCAGGCTAACCAAACGAACCAGTCCTTCGTCGAAGCGCATATTTTCCAGAAAATTATCTTGCGCACTAAACATTAGCGAGCTACATTCACCTCGCACTTACTTAGCGCGCAAACAATTAGCGCAAAAACAGACACCCAACGAGGCCCACACCATGCAAACTCTCTACACTGCAATCGCAACCTCCACTGGCGGCCGTGATGGTCGTGCGATCTCCAGCGACAACATCCTCGACGTCAAACTCGCTACCCCGAAAGAACTCGGCGGTGCCGGCGGCGCAGCGACCAACCCTGAGCAACTGTTCGCTGCCGGTTACTCGGCCTGCTTCATCGGCGCACTGAAATTCGTCGCCAGCCAGACCAAACGCAAAATCCCCGACGATGCCTCGATCACTGCTCATGTCGGTATCGGTCAGATTCCTGGTGGTTTCGGTCTGGACATCGACCTGCACATCAGCCTGCCGGGTCTGGAACAAGCCGACGCGCAGACACTGGTCGACGCGGCGCACCAGGTCTGCCCGTACTCCAACGCCACCCGTGGCAACGTCGACGTGCGTCTGCACACCACCGTTTGAGAACAACACCAATCCACTGTGGGAGCGGGCTTGCTCGCGAATGCTTTGTGTCATTCAACACACAGGTTGTCTGACCGGGCCTATTCGCGAGCAAGCTCGCTCCCACAGGGTTCGGTGGTAGACGTGGAATCGCAGACACAAAAAAGCCCGACTCAATGGTCGGGCTTTTTCTTTCCGTAAAAAGCAGTGCTTATTTGGCACGGCCTTTGTAGGAACCGCCTTCGCGGGTATCGATCTCGATCATGTCGCCGATTTCGATGAAGTCAGCAACCGACAGCTCGGTACCGTTCTTCAGTTTGGCAGGCTTCATCACCTTGCCGGAAGTGTCACCGCGAGCGGAACCTTCGGTGTAGTCAACCTGACGCACGATGGTGGTCGGCAGTTCTACGGAAACCAGACGCTCTTCGAAGAACACGGCTTCGCAAACGTCGGTCATGCCTTCTTCAACGAAAGGCAGAACGCTTTCGATGTCTTCGGCGTTCAGTTCGTACATGGTGTAGTCAGTGGTGTCCATGAACGTGTAGGTGTCGCCGCTGATGAAGGACAGGGTCGCTTCTTTGCGGTCGAGGATCACGTCGTCCAGCTTGTCGTCCGCACCGTAAACGGTTTCGGTCTTGTAACCGGTCAGCAGGTTCTTCAGCTTGGTCTTCATGATCGCGCTGTTACGGCCCGACTTGGTGAATTCAGCTTTCTGAACCAGCCAAGGATCGTTGTCGATACGGATCACGGTACCGGGTTTGAGTTCTTTACCAGTTTTCATTGCGAATATCCGAATTTGGATGGGATTTACAAAAATCTAGGCCGCGTATCATATCCAATTTAGGTAAAACTGTACCAGCGCCGTGGCAAGATCCGCCTGCAAGCCTTGTTCCAGACACCATTGCTCGGCGTTTTCCTGCAGTTCTGGCCAGTGTTTACGGACCTGGAGCCAGTGCTCGCCGATCGGTTTCCCGGCACTCCAGGCCCGCCACAGACCGCTCATCGCCTCGGCAGCGGCCGGGGAAAGCCTTTTGGTATAGAGCGCGAGAAAGGCATCGAGCTTGTCGAGGTGAATGTCTTCGTCCTGCTGATAGATGTGCCAGAGCATCGGTCGCCCGGCCCACTGTGCACGGACGAACGAGTCTTCACCGCGCACCGCGTTGAAGTCGCAGCACCACAGCAACTGATCGTATTGATCCTGACGGACGAACGGCAGCACCTGCACCGTCAGCGCCTGACGCACGTCCAGATCGCCGACAGCCAATGCATCGACCCCGAGCCAGTGCGCAACATCACCGAGAATCCGCCCTTCCGGCACCAGCAGATGGGTCGGAGTGCTATCGGCCGCCAACGCATCCAGCCAACTGGCCAGCCCGGCATTTTCGTAGGCAAACAACGAGATCAGCTGTGCGTCAGCTGCGCGATCTACGCCCAGGCCGTGCAGGAATTGTCGCTGCGCAGCCGCGTCCTGCTGAAATCGCCGACGCCGCTCAAGCAGACCGTTTTCACGCAGCAAACCGCCCGTCCCCGGTTGAAATCCGGGAAAGAAAAAGAATTTCTGTACCGACTTGTACTTCACCGACGGCAAACCGTGACAACCGGTGACCCAGTCTTCGGCGCTGAGGTAATCGAGGTTCATCCACAGCGGTGGCTGTTGCCGCTCGGCCATGGCGTCCATGTACGCCGATGGCAGCTGACAGGCAAATGCGGCGATCACCACGTCCGCCGCCTCCGTCTGCGGCCAGTCGCTCGGCCAATGCCGCACCTCGACACCCTGCTGCGATTGCTGCGCCAGGTGGATGTCGATCTCGGGGCAGATACGCTCGAAGGCGCGCAGGTCGTCGACCCACAGGCGCACCGCCAGCCCATGCTCGGCTACCAGTTGCCGGGCCAGACGCCAGGTCACACCGATATCGCCATAGTTGTCGACCACGGTGCAAAAAATATCCCAGCGGGTTTTCGGTACCGGCATGCAAGTCTCCCGTTGGCAAAAGCGCTGATTGTCCGCATAAATGACCTCGCGCAGAAGAGCCGACGGCGATTAATCTTCGTGCGACAATCGCCACTTGCCCGCAATCATCCGCCAGGAGGCAGCCATGCCCTATCGTCCCAATCCGCGTCGCCCGTTGCCCGTTCAGCTTAGCGCGCTGCAACTGACCGGCAGCATTGCCCTGGGCATGTGGCTGGGTTTTCTGGCCATTGCCCTGACTTGCTGGCTGATTTCGCGTTTTGTGTTGACCGAGCAACTGGCACCGGTTGCTCAGGCGGTGCAGCAACTGGCCAAGCCGCCAGCGGCGGTTCAGGTACAACCGGACATTCCGCCACAGAGTCCGCTGTTCGAACAGTACGAAGAAAACCTGCGCAAGAACGAGCAGCAGGCGCGCCTGGATCAGGCTCGCGGCAGCAGTCGCAACCAGTCAAATCCGAAATGCCAGTTCTGGCTGCAACAGGACCAGACCGCGCCGAGCGAAAAGAGCCGCGCCAACGTTTTGCAATTCTGCGATTGATCATGAACAAACACACCGTCCACCAACTGATCCTCGACAAACTGCGCGTCGACCTCGACATCGCCGAACGCGCCGCGCAGACCGCTTACGAAACCGCGACCCACGAAGAGAACATCGCCGAGAACAAATACGACACGCTAGGGCTTGAGGCTTCCTATCTGGCGGCGGGTCAGGCGAAACGGGTCGAGGAAATCCGGCAGTCACTGGCGCTGTGCCAGAACCTGACACTGCGTGCCTATGACGAAAATCGCGGCATCGAGATCGGCGCCCTGCTCGGTCTGGAGGACGAAAAGGGTCGCGAGCAATGGCTGTTTCTGGCCCCGGATGCGGCGGGCCTGAAAGTCGATGTGGTGGGTCAGCCGATTACCGTCATCACCCCGCGCTCGCCGCTGGGCAAAAGCCTGCTGGGCAAGTTCGAGGGCGATGAAGTGGAGATTCTGGTGGCGGGCACCCGGCAACAGTTTGCTGTCACCGAGGTGCTTTGAGGCAGGGTCTTAGTGGACCGGCAGTTCGACGCCGTCGAACAGCTCTTCCAGTTCCTGCTTGTTGTGGCACTGGATGGCTTTGGCCATCACTTCGCGGGTCAGGTGCGGGGCGAACTTCTCGATAAAGTCGCACATGAATCCACGCAGGAAGGTACCGCGACGGAAACCGATCTTGGTGATGCTCGACTCGAACAGCTCGCTGGCATCCAGCACCACCAGGTCGTTATCAAGTTTGGTGTCGACCGCCATCTTGGCGACGATACCCACACCCAGGCCCAGACGCACGTAGGTTTTGATCACGTCGGCGTCGGCCGCGGTGAACACCACTTTCGGCGTCAGGCCACGATGACTGAAGGCTTCGTCGAGTTTCGAACGGCCGGTGAAACCGAACACGTAAGTCACGATCGGGTATTCGGCCAGCGCTTCGAGGGTCAGCTTCGGCAGCTTGGTCAGGGGGTGGCCCTGGGGCACGACCACGCAGCGGTTCCAGCGATAGCACGGCATCATCACCAGATCACCGAACAGCTCCAGCGCTTCGGTGGCGATGGCGAAATCGACGGTGCCGTCAGCGGCCATCTCGGCGATCTGCATTGGCGAACCCTGGTGCATGTGCAGCGCCACGTCCGGGTATTGTTTGATGAAATTGCTGATCACCGGCGGCAATGCATAACGCGCCTGGGTATGGGTGGTGGCGATCGACAGGGTGCCTTTTTTCTCGTTGGAGAATTCCTGGGCGATCTGCTTGATGCTTTCGACCTTGCGCAGGATTTCGCCAGCGGTGGTGATGATGCGCTCGCCGGCCGGAGTGACGCGGGTCAGGTGCTTGCCGCTGCGGGCAAACACTTCAACGCCAAGTTCGTCTTCCAGCAGGCGGATCTGTTTACTGATACCCGGTTGCGAGGTGTAAAGGCTTTGGGCGGTAGCGGAAACGTTGAGGTCGTGGTGCGCCACTTCCCAGATGTAGCGCAGTTGTTGAAGCTTCATATGTATCCCTCAAAGCAGGTAGACGCCACGGGCATCAGCGACGGTATATAACTATATTAATGGTTTGATGAATAAATCTAGAACTTTTTTATCAAAAGGCCATTATTCCCGCTTCAGCGATCCCCCCGGCGCCGGCGCTCCACCAAGGGCACCAGATAAACCGGCACCTTGGCCAATTGCAGGACCCGAGTCGCCGTGCGCCCCAAAGGCGTTTCCGCCCCTACGCCGTGGCTGTGAGTGCCTACGATCAGCAAATCCACAGAGAGTTTCTGCACCTGGTCGAGAATCACCTGCGCCGGATCGCCCTGCACTACCCGAACCGCGCAAATCCGCTGCAGATCCTGCTCGCCCTCGTCGCCCAGCTCTTCGCGAAAACTGTCCAGCACCCGTTGCTCGATATTGGCGATGACAGTTTTCAGACCCTGACTGTGAAATTCGTTCAATGCCTGTTCGTCGAGATAACTCTGCAACACCGACTCGGCAAACAGCCCCATGGGTTCCACTGCATGCACCACATACAAGTCGGCATTGAATGTCCGCGCCAGCGCCAGGGCATGCTGCATCACTAAAGGTGCGTACAGACCGAGGTCAGTGGCATACAGCATCGAACGAATCATATGACCTCCTCGCGTGCCAACATGGCGGAGATTTGATTCAGCTTAGCAGTGCCTTGGCGAGTACGACGTGCGACGCAACGTCTTGAAGCACTGGGGCTTTAGATCGACGGTTCGTTACTGATGCCATGCGGTACGTGACCGGTGGCGACCACTTCGCGGGCGGCCTCGCAGTGGCCGGTCTGATCGTCGAAGAACACATCGGCAGCGAAGGCTTCGAGAAACGCCGATTTGGTCAGCCCGCCGAGAAACAGCGACTCGTCGAGGCGGATGTCCCACTCGCGCAAGGTGCGGATCACCCGCTCATGGGCCGGTGCCGAACGCGCGGTAACCAGCGCCGTGCGGATCGGGCAGTCGTCTTCGGGGAACTCGCGTTGCAGCGCATTGAGTGCCGCCAGAAAGCCCTTGAAAGGCCCACCGCGCAATGGCTCGCGCGCCGACTCGCGTTCCTTGGCCTGAAACGCCAGCAGCCCGCCGGCCTGATAAACGCGCTCGGATTCGTCGGAGAACAACACCGCGTCGCCGTCGAAGGCGATGCGCAACTCATCACTGGCCGCGCGACTGGCGCCGCCGGAGAGAATCGTCGCCGCGGCAAACCCGGCGTCCAGCGCGGCGCGCACATCCTCGGCGTGGGTGGACAGAAACAAGTCACAGCCAAACGCTTTGAGATAGGGATACGGACTGCGCCCGCCGACGAAGGCCGCCCGCGAGATGTCCAGCCCATAATGATCGATCGAGTTGAACGCGCGCAGGCCGGTGTCGGCACTGTTGCGCGAAACCAGAATCACCTCGACCCGGGCGCGGTCGAGGCGACTGTTGAGACTCAGGAGTTTTTCCACCAGCGGGAACGCATCGCCGGGCGCGAGAATTTCGTCTTCGTGTTCAATCTGGTATTGCCGATAGGCTTCGACGCCGCTCGCCAGATAGACCTTATGACTCTCGCTCAGGTCGAACAAGGCGCGAGACGAAATCGCCAGCACCAGTTTGTCATCGATGTTCTTGGCCATGCCTTCCCCCACTCCCCCGAAAACCGACTCAAGTGTTGCGTCGGTCGATAAAACTCAATGTGCGATACAGCGCTTCCATCCGTGGCAACTCACAGCCTGCCGCTTTGGCTGCGGCCAATGGCCGGGCGTAAATCGCTTCCAGCTCCAGCGGCCGTTTATGCAGGAAATCGTGGTACATGCTCGGCCAATAGTCGGGCATTTTCTCGGTCATCATGAACAGGTACTCGGCGTAACCGGGCGGAACGTCGTGACCGCAGGCCTTGGCGCCCTGCACCACTTCGGCCATCAACGCCTGGATCAGCGCGCGACTGTCCCCGTCGGCCATCAGCGGCGTGGTGCCGGCGCCGAGCAACACCGAAAGACCGTTGTAGGGAATATTCCACACCAGTTTCTGCCAGCGCGCCTGTTGCAGATTGGGCATCGCCTGCGAATCGATGCCAGCGGAGCGGAACAGACCGGCACCCTCCTCGACCAGCGCCATGCGCGCCGCTTCATCCGCCGCCGGGCCACTGTGATAGCCGACATTCACCGCACCCAAGGCCTGGTGGGTGATGTGCCCGGGACCTTCGCGATGCACGCAGATCAGGCACAGACCACCGAGCAGATGCAGGGAATCGGGCAGCAACTCGCGCAAGCTGTCTTCGACGTCCAGACCGTTCTGCAGCACCAGCACTTTCGCGCCGGGCCTGGCCGCAGCGATGATCGCCGGGGCCAGACCCGCGCTGCTGGTGGTCTTGGCGCCGACCAGCAACCAGTCGCAAGCCGGCATGTCCTCGGCCTTCGCATACGCCTGCACCGGGTTCAGCGTCAGGGTGCCATGCACGGCACTGTCCACCTGCAAACCACGTTCGGCCACCGCCGAGAATTCACTGCGCAGTAAAAAGTGCACATCGAAACCGGCCCGCGCCAGCATCAGACCGTAAAACCCGCCAATGGCCCCGGTGCCGATAATCCCGATCACCGGTTTGCTGTCTGCTCCCACCATCTATGGCAACTCCTCTGCAATTCGACCCAGTGCCTGCGCCACTGCCGCGTTCAGCGCAACGGCGGTCAGACGCGTGTGCAATGCCCCAAAGAACTCGCCGTCGCGCACCACAAACAGCGCCGGCAAATGAAAGACCTGATAGCGCTCCACCAACCCGCTGTTGTTGCCGGCATCGATCCAGCACAGGCGATCCACCGCCAGCTCGAACCCGGGCAACACCTCTCTGGCATAGCGGCAGCTGGAACAGCCGACGCTGGTGAAAATCACCAGCGAAACGCCGCTCATCGCCAGCAGCCGCTGGTCGGCGTCGAAATCGGTCAGCTCGGATTCGACCACTATACTGGGGGAAACAATGTCAAATGGCCGACACATGGAGTCTGTGCTCATGGGACGTTTCATTCCTCATCCGGACGATGTGCCGGTTGAATTAACCTTGCTCAAGCCCGAGTGTATTTCCAGGCAACAGCTGCACACTATCAGCCTCGGCGGGATCGCTTGCAATTATCACCGCGCGTGGCGACACGGCACGGCGCTGCAAGTGCGCATGCCGACACTCAACGCCGAGATCTGTTATCCGGGCTATGTCGCGTGGTGTCTGCGGCGCAAAAAGGGCTATCTGCTGGGGATCGCGTTCACCGATGAGCAGACGCTGTTCAGTGCCCGGATGGGCGAACAGGTGTGCCAGATCGAGCGTTATTGCCGCATGAACGAGGCCCACGACGATCTGCAGGATATTCAGGCGCTGGCCCTGCAATGGGTCGAACAACACGCCGACGAGTTCTCCCACGACAGCGTGCGCAAGGCTTTTGCCCAGCCAGTGCTGGATTAAAGCGGCGTTTGCCCATTGTCGAGCCGCGTCTGACGCGCTAAGGTTCGGCTCCCCGACGCGCTTAAATCTGCTGTGCTCCGCCGCGCGGGGATCGCTGGCGGCCGGCACCCGTGACCTGACGAGTAAACGATGGCTGATTTACCGATCAACGACCTAAACGTCGCCTCTAACGAGACCCTGATCACTCCCGATCAGCTCAAGCGTGATATCCCTCTGAGCGATGCTGCGCTGCGCACCGTCACCAAGGGCCGCGAAGTCATTCGCAACATTCTTGATGGCACCGACCACCGTCTGTTCGTAGTGATCGGCCCGTGCTCGATCCACGACATCAAGGCTGCCCACGAATACGCCGATCGCCTCAAGGTGCTGGCGGAGGAAGTCTCCGACACCCTGTATCTGGTCATGCGCGTGTATTTCGAGAAGCCACGAACCACCGTTGGCTGGAAAGGCCTGATCAACGATCCGTACCTGGATGACTCGTTCAAGATTCAAGACGGTCTGCACATCGGTCGCCAGTTGCTGCTGGACCTGGCCGAGAAAGGCCTGCCGACTGCCACCGAAGCCCTCGACCCGATCTCCCCGCAGTATCTGCAGGACCTGATCAGCTGGTCGGCCATCGGCGCACGCACTACCGAATCCCAGACCCACCGTGAAATGGCTTCCGGCCTGTCCTCGGCTGTCGGCTTCAAGAACGGCACTGACGGCGGCCTGACCGTGGCGATCAACGCCCTGCAGTCGGTGTCCAGCCCGCACCGTTTCCTCGGTATCAACCAGGAAGGTGGCGTGTCGATCGTCACCACCAAGGGCAACGCCTACGGTCACGTGGTGCTGCGTGGCGGCAACGGCAAGCCGAACTACGATTCGGTCAGCGTCGCCCTGTGCGAGCAGGCGCTGAACAAGGCGAAGATCAAACCGAACATCATGGTCGATTGCAGCCACGCCAACTCCAATAAGGACCCGGCCCTGCAACCGCTGGTGATGGAGAACGTCGCCAACCAGATCCTCGAAGGCAACCAGTCGATCATCGGCCTGATGGTCGAGAGTCATCTGAACTGGGGCTGTCAGGCCATCCCGAAAGACCTCGCCGACCTGCAATACGGCGTGTCGATCACCGATGCCTGCATCGACTGGTCCGCCACCGAGAACACCCTGCGCGGCATGCACGCCAAGCTCAAGGATGTTCTGCCGAAACGTCAGCGCAGCTGATCAGCGTTTCACGGGCATAAAAAAACGCCGGGCATTGCCCGGCGTTTTTGTGTGTGCGATTCAGATCTTGGCGGCGCGGCGCTGATGACGTTCCATGTAGCGCTCGACGTAGGAGCATGACGGGATCACCGTGTAGCCCATTTCTTCGGCGTACTGCAGCGCGCTTTCGGTCAGCGCTGCGGCAATGCCACGGCCGCGCAAGGCGTTGGGCACGAAGGTGCGATAGATATCCAGGGTCTGTTTCCCCAGATCCATATAGGTCAGGTAGGCACGATGACCGTCCACATTGGTCTCGAACTGATGACCAGCCTGGTCATGGTGGATGGACAACGCCTCGCTCATCACTACTCCTCGCGGGTCTCGAATTCTGACCCCTACCTTACCGATGTTTTTCCGGCGAAGGAACATCTACGCCACCCCGTGCCTGATGGACACCGAGAAAAACCACACCGGTCTCGCGCAATCGAGCACGTCATAAATAGTAGGCACCATTGGCGAAAATGCTCAAGGTGCGCTCGTCATCATGCTCGTTGAACGGGTGACTCCGATGGGCGTAGTGGCAGGCGCGGGGACGATCTTCCCCAGGCACTCGCCTGAACATTGCCGGATGTCGAGACTTAAGACGCAGCCTCTTCTTTAAAGTCACCTCAAGAGCGACAAAGATATGTGAGGTGTCATGCAAAATCGGAACAAAAGTGTAGACGAATTCATCTAGGCAGACTTGGTGCAAGACGCAGAAACAGCACCGGACAACGGGAACTTTTTCTCATTAACACGCTCAAGCCGGGGCCTGTAGCTGGATATTTTTTATACAGCCCGGTTAAAAGTTGCTCGAAAAAGAATCAACGCCTACAATTTTTTTTGCTTCTTGCGCTCCGTCAGTTTACTTACTACAAGTAATGGGTAGTATGTACGCCGGCTATTTCCTCAATCGGAGGAGAAAGCCACTTAATTGAAAGTCCTTGAAGGGGAACACGATGAACAACGTTCTGAAATTCTCTGCTCTGGCTCTGGCCGCAGTTCTGGCTACCGGTTGCAGCAGCGCATCGAAAGAAACCGAAGCACGTCTGACCGCTACTGAAGACGCAGCTGCTCGCGCTCAAGCTCGTGCAGACGAAGCATACCGTAAAGCTGATGAAGCTCTGGCTGCTGCTCAAAAAGCACAACAGACTGCTGACGAAGCTAACGAGCGTGCTCTGCGTATGCTGGACAAAGCTAGCCGCAAGTAATAATCCCTCGGGATTGTTATCAAGCCGACCCATTTTTTGGGTCGGCTTTTTTATTGCCGGTACTTTCCCCCGGGCAATAAAAAACCCGCCGACGCTGCACGCGCCTGCGGGTTTTGATCGACTTACTGCTGCAGGTCGATCGGGGTGTTCGAGACCATCGGCGCCGAGGTATTCGGTGTGCCGATTTCAGTTGGCAGGCCATCTTCGGCCGCTACCACATCACGCACGACATCCCAGTTCACGCGCAGGTTGTTGGTGACATCTTCGCGCTTGAGCATCGCATTGATCACTGCAGTGTGCTTGTCGACCACCGACGGGTTGCCCTTGTCATCGATGGGTGTGTGCGCTTCCAGATAGACCTTGCCGCCACTGCTGCCGAACTTGTAGGCATCGTTGAGAATGCGCACCGAAGTGCCGACCGGCACCATGGCCGCCATTTCCAGCACGTTGTTGTTGAACATGCGGAAGCAGCCGTGGCTGGTGCGCATACCGATGCCGAACTTCTTGTTCGAACCGTGGATCAGGTAGCCCGGAGTGCCCAGGGTGAACTTGAACGGCCCCAGCGGGTTGTCCGGGCCGGCCGGTACCACGTTCGGCAGCGGATCACCGTCGGCGGCGTGCTCGGCCTTGATCGACGCCGGAGGGGTCCAGGTCGGGTTCGGCGTCTTGGCAGTGATCGAGGTGTGTGCGATTGGCGAGCCCCAACCTTCACGCCCAATCCCCAGCGGGAAGGTGTACACCACGTTCCGGCCTTTCGGGTAATAGTAGAGGCGGTACTCGGCGAGGTTGATCACGATGCCTTCGCGTGGACCCGGCGGCAGAATGAACCGGGTCGGCAGGACGATTTCGGTACCGGCGCCCGGCAGCCAGGCATCGACGCCCGGGTTGGCCGCGACCATTTCCGAATAGCCCAGGTCGTACTTGGTGCCCAGGTCAGCGAAGGTGTCTTCGTATTTGGCCTTGATCACCTGCACCTGGCCGATGATGTCCTCACCGGGTGGTGGCAGGGGAAACTCCAATGCAGCAACGGGACCGGCCACACACAGGGCGGCAAGTGACAGGCAGCGGGTGACGGCAGGAAAGCGCGGCAACATCCGGAAAATCCTTCGCATGATCAACAAGGGTATAAGAGCGCGATTGTACACCGCACCTCGGGAATTCGGGGAGATGCGCCGATGGCCAGCCAGAAGTCTTCATGTAGGAGCTGTCGCAGGCTGCGATCTGTTGATCCTAGAGTTCGAAACGCAACTCAGGCCAGATCGGCGAGGTGCCGCGCTTCTGCGACTCGAGAATCGCCCGGCACAACGAACACAGACGCTGATCCTGAAACACCCGACGATCCACACTCGACCAACGCGGTTGGGCTGGAAGCAGACTGCCACACAACGTGCGGTCTGCCGAGCCACCGAGTTCGAGCTGACGGGTCACCAGATGCACCCGCACTTCCTGGCAGGCGAACAGATCCAGCTGTTCGTCAGGCTCGATCAGTTGGTAGGCAAACAGGGACCAGGCAGGACGCGGCATCGGGGGCTCCAAATAAGGGGGCGCCACATTAGCCGAAAGCCTGCCACTAGAAAAGCCTCATAACAGCGGTTTTAGCGTCGGCCAGACATTTTCCAGCAACTTGCCCTGAGCCCCGGCGGCCGGGTGCAGACCATCGGCCTGCATCAGCTCGGGATGCCCACCCACGCCGTCGAGGAAAAACGGCACCAGCGGGATCTTTTTATCGTCGGCGAGTTTGCCGTAGACCTCGGCGAAGGCATCGGTGTAACGCTTGCCGTAGTTGGGCGGCAATTGCATGCCCAGCAGCAGCACCTTGGCGCCGCTCTGACGAGAGCTGTCGATCATCGCCGCAAGGTTTTGTTGCAATTGCGTTGGCGGCATTCCGCGCAGGCCATCATTGCCCCCAAGCTCGAGGATCACCAGTTCCGGCTTGTGCTCTGCAAGCAGCGCCGGCAGGCGCGCCTGGCCTCCGGCACTGGTGTCGCCGCTGATGGAAGCATTGACTACTTTGTCGTCAAAACCCTCCTGCTTGAGCCGTTGCTCGAGCAGCGATACCCACCCCAGGCGGGTATCCAGTCCGAAACCGGCGCTGATACTATCGCCAACGATCAGGACAGTACCCGCCGCTGCGTTCTGGGCCATGCACATCAAGGCCAGGCCAGCACTCAAAAACCAAACACGCATCGGATTCTCCATGGGCGCAAGCATTCTCACCGCGAAGAACCTCAGCAAAGTGGTTCCCAGCGCGGAAGGTGAACTGACTATCCTGCACGAACTCAGCCTGGAACTGAACCAGGGCGACAGCCTGGCCATCGTCGGCGCGTCCGGTTCCGGCAAATCCACCCTGCTCGGCCTGCTCGCCGGCCTCGACCTGCCAAGCAGCGGCGAAGTCATCCTCGCGGGGCAAGGCCTGAGCAATCTCGACGAAGACCAGCGCGCGCGAATCCGTGCCGAACACGTGGGTTTCGTCTTTCAGTCCTTCCAGTTGCTCGACAGCCTCAACGCCCTGGAAAACGTCATGCTGCCGCTGGAACTCGATGGCCGCAAAGACGCCCGCGAACGCGCCACCGAACTGCTGCAACGGGTCGGTCTCGGCCAGCGCCTGACGCACTCGCCGCGCCAGCTCTCCGGCGGCGAACAACAGCGCGTGGCGATTGCCCGGGCTTTCGCTGCCGAGCCGGACGTGCTGTTCGCCGACGAACCCACCGGCAACCTCGACAGCCACACCGGCGAGCGCATCAGCGACTTGCTGTTCGAACTGAACAAGGAACGCGGCACTACTCTGGTGCTGGTGACCCACGACGAACGCCTGGCCCATCGCTGCCGGCGCCTGATCCGACTTGAAGCCGGGCTGCTGGTTGCCCCTCTGGAGCCTTGATGGCACGTCTGCCGCTGTTGCGTCTGTTCAGTCTCGCCCTACGTCAACTCATGCGCGATGCACGCGCCGGCGAATTGCGCGTGTTGTTTTTTGCCTTGGTCGTGGCGGTCGCGGCGAGTACTGCCATCGGCTACTTCGGCGCCCGCCTCAACGGTGCGATGATGCTGCGCGCCACCGAGTTCCTTGGCGCCGACCTGGTGCTTGAGGGCAGCTCGCCGGCCCGCGACGAACAGATTCGCAGCGGCACCGAGCTGCGCTTGAATCATGCGCAGGTGGTGGAGTTTTCCAGCGTCATTGCCACCGACAATGGCATTCAGTTATCGAGCATCAAAGCCGTCGACCGCGCCTACCCGCTGCGTGGCGAGCTGAAAAGTGCCCCGGCCCCGTTTGCCGCTGAAACCTCGGGCGGCGAGCCGCAACCCGGTGAAGCCTGGGTTGAAGCTCGTCTGCTGACTGCGCTGGATCTGAAGATCGGCGACAGCATCGACGTCGGCATGAAAACCCTGAAGCTGACCCGCGTGCTGACTTACGAGCCGGATCGCGCCGGCAACTTCTACAGCCTCACGCCTCGGGTGATGATCAACCTCGACGACCTCGCCGCCACCGGCGTGGTGCAACCCGGCAGCCGCGTGAGTTATCGCGAACTGTGGCGCGGCGAACCGCAGGCGCTGGAAACCTACCGACAACTGCTCAAACCCGGTCTGGCCGCCAATCAGCGCATTCAGGATGCGCGCGACGGTAACCGGCAGATCGGCGGCGCGCTGGGCAAGGCCGAGCGCTACCTGAACATGGCCAGTCTGGTCGCGGTGCTGTTGGCCGGCGTGGCCGTGGCGCTGTCGGCCAACCGCTTCGCCAGTCGCCGCTTCGATGCCAGTGCCTTGCTGCGCTGCCTTGGTTTGTCGCGTCGGGAAACGATGCTGTTGTTCAGCATTCAACTGACCGTACTCGGCCTGTTCGCTGCCCTCAGCGGCGCAGTGCTCGGCTGGCTGGCGCAACTGGGCCTGTTCGCTCTATTACATGATCTACTGCCTGCCGATGTGCCACCGGGCGGCCTGTTTCCGGCGCTCGCCGGGATCGGCACCGGGCTGGTAGCGCTCGCCGGGTTTGCCCTGCCGCCACTTGCCGCGCTGGGTCGGGTGCCACCGCTGCGGGTACTGCGCCGCGACATGCTGCCGATTCCGTCGAGCACCTGGATGGTCTATGGCGCGGCGCTGGGTGCACTGGGCCTGATCATGTGGCGCCTGAGTCTGGATCTGCTGCTGACCTTCGCCCTGCTTGGCGGTGGCGTGGTCGCTGCGCTGGTGCTGGGTGGCTTGCTGCTGTTGTTGCTCAACAGCCTGCGCCGAATGCTCGCCCGCGCGCCGCTGCCGTGGCGTCTCGGCCTGGGGCAGCTGCTGCGTCATCCGCTGGCGGCGGCCGGGCAAGCGCTGGCGTTCGGTCTGATCCTGCTGTCGATGGCGCTGATCGCCCTGCTGCGTGGCGAGCTGCTCGACACCTGGCAAAACCAGTTGCCGAAAAACGCCCCCAACTACTTCGCCCTGAACATCCTGCCGGCGGACAAACAGGCCTTCACCGATCACTTGATCAAGGTGTCCGCGCAGGCGGCGCCGCTGTACCCGGTGGTGCCGGGACGGCTGATCAGCATCAACGGCGAACCGGTGCAGCAGATCGTCAGCAAGGATTCGGCCGGCGACCGTGCCGTGCAACGTGACTTGAGCCTGACCTGGGCCGCCGACCTGCCGGCCGGTAACAAGCTCACCGCCGGTACGTGGTGGACCGGGCAACCCTCGGACGACGTACCGGGCGTGTCGGTTGAAGGTAAAGTCGCCGAAAGCCTCAAGCTCAAACTCGGCGATCACTTGGTGTTCAGCGTCGGCGGGGTCAATCGTGAAGCGAAAGTCACCAGCCTGCGCGAGATCAACTGGGACAACTTCCAGCCGAACTTCTTCATGATCTTCCAGCCCGGCACCCTGAAGGATCTGCCAGCGACTTACCTGACCAGTTTCTATCTGGCACCCGGTCACGATCAGCAGATCGTCGAGCTGTCACGGGCATTCCCGGCGGTGACCATCCTTCAGGTCGAAGCCCTGCTCGAACAGCTGCGCAGCATCCTCGCCCAGGTCACCCTGGCGGTGGAATACGTGTTGTTGTTTGTGTTGGCGGCGGGGATGGCGGTGCTGTTCTCCGGCTTGCAGGCAACCTTGGATGAACGCATTCGCCAAGGTGCGCTGCTGCGTGCGCTGGGCGCGCAACGGCAGTTGCTGATCAAGGCGCGGCGCATCGAGTTCGGCTTGCTCGGTGCGGTCAGCGGTTTGCTCGCGGCCATCGGTTCGGAAGTGGTGAGTCTGGTGTTGTATCGCTATGCGTTCGATCTGCCATGGCATCCGCATCCATGGTTGCTGATGCTGCCGTTGATTGGCGCCGCGTTGATTGGCGGTGCCGGGGTGTTCGGCACGCGTCGGGCATTGAATGCGAGTCCGCTGACAGTCTTGCGCGAGGGTTGATAGACTCCAGCCTTCGTCACCACAAGAAGTTGCCATGAGCCGTTATCGCCCTCCCCGCACCGCCGGCACCGCGCTGATCACCCCTGAAGGTGAAGCGCGGATGCGCGCCGAATTCCATGAGCTGTGGCATGTGCGCCGTCCGCAGGTGACGCAAGCGGTCAGCGAAGCAGCGGCGCAGGGTGATCGCTCGGAAAACGCCGAGTACACCTACGGCAAGAAAATGCTGCGCGAGATCGACAGCCGCGTGCGATTTCTCACCAAGCGTCTCGAAGCACTGAAGGTCGTCAGCGAAAAACCCAGCGATCCGAACAAGGTCTACTTCGGCGCCTGGGTCACCATCGAGGACGAAGACGGCAAGCAGTCGCGCTACCGCATCGTCGGTCCGGATGAACTGGATCTGAAACTGGGTCTGATCAGCATCGACTCACCACTGGCCCGCGCCTTGATCGGCAAGGCGCTGGACGCCGAAGTCCGGGTACAGACGCCAACCGGTGAGCAGTTTGTCTATATCGTGGCGATCGAATATCCCTGAGCGTTTCAGCGGCGAGTGATCAAACCCTGCCGCGCAACGCGGGTCAGTTGCTTGATCATTTCCGGCGCGTCTTCAGCGCTCGGTGCCTGAATCACCGCCAGGTCAAAACTGTCACTGGCAAACCGCGCCAGCGACTCGCCATCTTCAACGAACTGGATCAGGAACGCGGCAGGACCGCCGCTGCGACGTGGCCAGCCATCGAGATAACGCAACAGCGTCGGCTGATGTTTACCGCCAAGCAGGATTTTCGGGTTGCGCTGGGTGATATGTGCCGTGATCGGCGCGGGACGTGCTGGAGGGCGTAGTGCATTCATCGTGTCGTGTCTCTGCCTCAAAAGTCTGCATGGCAGGTGAGAGGCAACACCGAACCAGCGCTTTAGCGGTATTTCGAAGCCTTGTTCCGGCTTCTGACGGCAACTGTCTGAGTCACCTAGCGCCCCGCAAGTAGCTGTTTAAATCGGCGCATGAGCAACATCCTAGATAACGTGACCGATGAGTGTCAAGAATCGGCCGCAACAAAAAAGGCCCGCACAATGCGGGCCTTTTGCTTGAGCCAGAGCGCTCAACCGGCGATGGCGCGATCCACCGACAGCTTGCCGGCGCCTTCGATCATCACCGCGAGGCTGCCACCGAGCAGCGCCAGGGCGAACTCGTAACCGTTGTTGGCCATGAACAGACCGTTGCTGATGTGTACGGTGAAGATCGCCACCAGCGACAGGAAGGTCAGACCCAGCGCCGCCGGGCGCACCAGCAGGCCGATGATCAGCGCCAGACCGGCGAAGAACTCGGTACCGCCGGCCAGCGTGGCCATCAGGTAACCCGGGTGCAAGCCGATGCTGTCCATGTATTGCGCGGTGCCCGCCAGACCGTAACCACCGAACAGACCAAACAGCTTTTGCGAACCGTGGGCGGCGAAGATCACGCCGACCGCGATGCGCAGAATGGTCAGGCCATAACCGGCGCGGGTGAACAGAACCTTGTTGATCAGAGAGCTCATGGGGCATTCCTTGTTTTGCGAGAAGTGTGTTGGGATTGGCCGCTATATTAATCAGTAAAATTCATGTTAAAAGCGCAATTATTCCGCCATTACAATCAAATTATTAGATCATTTCCGTGAAGCGACTTTCTGTCCCCGGGGCTCCAGCGACTCCCGCTCCCGGTCGAACGCCAGATAATACTTGTTCACGCTATTAACATAGCTGACGGGGCCCATGCCCACCTGCTCCATGGCGATGCGCTCGACCTGAAAGAACCACTGGTTCGGATTCAGCCCGCGCCGGCGTGCCTCGGCGCGCATGCCCTGCACCCGCTCCGGGCCGATGTTGTAGGCCGCCAGGGTGAACGCCATGCGCTCGCGCTCATTGAGTTTCGGACTGTTGAAAAACTTGCGGCGAATCATCGCCAGGTACTTGGCCCCGGCCTGCACATTCGCATCGAGATTCTGGATGTTGCTCACACCGACCCGCTGCGCTGCGGACGGGGTAATCTGCATCAACCCGGTCGGGCCACTGCCGCTGCGGGCGCTGGGTTGCAGGGCTGACTCCTTGAAGGCCAGCGCCGCCAGATTCAGCCAGTCCATGCTTTGCGCGTCGGCGTGTTTTTGCAGAGTCGGGCGCAGTTTCTCCAGACGCTGGCGGTCAGCCTTGGCCAACGGATAATGCACTTGATAGAGCCGTCGATAAATCCGCAGAAACTCTGCATCCTCGTTCGCCGGCTTCCTGTAGCCGACCAGGAAACGATCGATGCTCGCCCGCAGCATCGAGGCATCACGGCGCACGAACCAGTATTCCTCACCCGGCTCGCTGATCATCAATTGTCGGTCGAAACGCAGCTTGGGCAGGATCTTGCCCCAACGCTCGGCGATCGGTTGCTCGACGACGGTCAGGTGGAAAATCCCGCCCTGCACCATCTCCAGCACGTCCTCGACCGCCAGCGTCGGATCGACCCATTCGATCTTGATCGGCGCCAGTTTGTGCAACGCCAGTTTCTGATTGAGCTGGCTGACCGCCTCCCCCGCCGCACTGCCGGTGGGCAACGCCAGGGTTTTGCCGGAAAGCTGCTCGACCTTGGTGTAACGGCGCTCGCCCTTGATGCCGACCAGCACCAGCGGCACGTTGCTGGCGATCGGCTCACTGCTGGCAACCGCGTGGCCGGGTTGCAGATCAAGCAGCTCGCCGGGCGCGACCAGATCTCCTTCACCACGCTGCAAGGCACCGAGCAGTTGATCCTTGGCTTTGGGAATGATCTTGAGGGTAATTTCCTGACCATCGCGGGCGTGGCCATTGAGGTATTGCTCGAAGGCGCGCAGGCGATGGTATTCGACGCCGATGGCCTGACCCTGGACTTCACCGGAACTGTTGCGACTCTGATTGACCAGCACGCGCAACACGCGACTGCTGCGGATCTCCGACAGGTCACGAACCTTGGCGGCCGGCACGGCTTGCTGTGGCCCGGGCAAGCGCGCAACCGCCGTTATCGGCAGCAGCAGTGACGCGCACAACAGGAGCAAAACCGAGGGACGATGCATCCACTCTCCGGAAAAAATACGGGACGATTTCACCGCTGAACGGTCGAAATCACCGACGAAAACAGAGCGCCGGGAGCGCTGGCAAAGTGCGAGAGACTGGCACAGTGATGGCTTTTCTGCCAACCCGAGCTGCGTCACGGCATCAAAAGACAGCTATAACTCGTTGTAGTTCTTGGCTTTTCTTATAAATCTACAGCTCTGGTATGCTTTCCGGCCTTCGGCCCGAGGTAGAACCATGCAACTCATCGATATCGGCGTCAACCTGACCAACCCCAGTTTCGCCGAAAAACATCAGGCCGTGCTCGACCGCGCCTACGCTGCCGGGGTCTGCCAACTGGTGCTGACCGGCACCAGCGTCGAGGGTAGCGATCAGGCGCTGGAGCTCTGCCGGCAACTGGATCAAAGCGGCCAGCGGCTGTTTGCCACCGCTGGCATTCACCCGCATTCGGCCAGTGACTGGAACGCTGACAGCGCGCGTCGTTTGCGCAGTCTGCTGCAAGAGCCAAACGTGGTCGCCGTGGGTGAATGCGGACTGGATTTCAACCGTGATTTCTCGCCGCGCCCGCAACAGGAAAAAGTCCTCGAAGAACATCTGGCGCTGGCGGTAGAACTGCAATTGCCGGTGTTCCTGCATGAGCGGGATGCCAGTCAGCGTCTGCTGGTAATCCTCAGGGACTTCCGCGATCAACTGCCCGCCGCCGTGGTGCACTGCTTTACCGGCGAGCAAAAAGCCCTGTTCAGTTACCTTGATCTGGACCTGCACATCGGCATCACCGGCTGGATCTGCGACGAGCGCCGGGGCACGCATTTGCATCCGCTGGTCAAAGAGATCAAGCGCGGACGACTGATGCTCGAAAGCGACGCGCCGTACCTGCTACCTCGCACCTTGCGCCCAAAGCCGAAGAACGGCCGCAATGAACCGGCGTATCTGACCGAGGTGCTGCGCGAAGTGGCGCTGCATCGGGGCGAGACCGAGGAAGATCTGGCTGCGCACACAACGGCGTGTGCCCGCGCGTTCTTCAACCTCCCCGCCCTGCCCTGATACACCTCAAATCCCATTGTGGGAGCGGGCTTGCTCGCGAAAGCGGTGGTTCAAATGTCAATGATGTTGGCTGACACGCCCTCTTCGCGAGCAGGCTCGCTCCCACAGGGGGGCGATGTGTTCTTTTGATATGTATCAAGATCTTCAGATCTGCATAGCGGCACAATGCTGGCACCTTGCCGAAACTGTTTCCGCTATCAGAGAAGACCTCCATGGGTGCCTGGCTTAGCAATATCTCGCTGAAATACAAATTCTGGGCGGTCAATGCGGTCGCTTTCGTCACCACCCTGCTGCTGGTGCTGTATGCCGTGCAGCTTGAGCAGCAGGCACGCAGCCACGCCTCACAGGCTTCCGCTCAGGCCCAGGCACAATTGCTCAAGGCCTGGCCGGCCGGGCAGGCGCTGCCCAAGGCCGATCAGGTGCTGACCTTCAAACGCGGTGAAGCGCCGCGCCTCAACGATCAACCGGTGCTGGAGATCAGCGACAGCAACGGCTGGAACGAGATCAACCATCTGCCGCTGTTCGGCAACAACCCGCTGCTGGGCGCCGAAGTGTTCAGTCGTGGCGACGGCGAGCAAGTCGCGGTCATCGCCTATGGCCCGAGCCTGGCGCAAGTGTTCAGTGAACGCTTTGCCAACTACGCCGTGGCGGTGTTCATCCTGATGCTGGCCATGCTCGGCGCTTCGCAGTTGCTGATCCGCTTCCTGCTCAGTCAGCTCAACACCTTGAAAGACGTGATGCTGCATGTAGAGAAGAGTGGTGACCTCTCGGCCCGCGTGCCGCTGGCCTGCAAGGACGAAGTCGGGCAAATGGCCAATGCGTTCAACGCGATGCAGGCCGGTTATCAGCGCGTGGTCACCACCGTTGCCAAAACCGCGCGGCAACTGGACGTCGGTGCCGCGCGTCTGGCGGCGAGCATGAACGAAGTGCGCCACGGCATGCTCGGTCAACAGAGCGAAACCGATCAGGCCGCCACTGCGATCAATGAAATGACCGCCACGGTTTACCACATCGCCCAGCACGCCGGTGCCACCCGCGACCTGTCGCAGACCGCCGATGGTCTGGCCGGCAGCGGCCAGCAAGTGGTCAGCCGTGTGCAGCAGTCGATTGCCGGACTCTCCAGCGGTGTGCAGCAGACCGCCGAGATGATCCAGCGTCTGGCCGAGGACAGTCAGAAGATCAACGGCGTAGTCAGTGTGATCCACAGCATCGCCGAACAGACCAATCTGCTGGCGCTGAACGCCGCCATCGAAGCGGCCCGTGCCGGCGAGATGGGCCGCGGTTTTGCGGTGGTCGCCGACGAGGTGCGCAATCTCGCCAAGCGCGTGCAGACCTCCACCGATGAAATCACCACCATGGTTTCGGCGCTGCAGGCCGGCACCCGCGATGCGGTGGACTTCATGCAGGAGAGTTCGTACAAGGCCGACGACTGCGTGCAGCAGGCGCAGGAGGCTGGCGAGGCGCTGGCGGAAATCACTGGCGCGGTGGCGCAGATGCGCGAGAGCAACACGCAGATTGCGGTGGCGGCCGAGCAGCAGAGTCAGGTCGCGGAAGAGATGAATCGGGCGGTGGTGAGCATTCGTGATGTGACCGAAAACACCGTGCAGCAGACCGTGGATTCAGCGACCACCAGCAATGAGTTGGCAACGTTGGCCGGGGAATTGAGCAAGGCCATCGGTCAACTCAAACTTTAAGGGACTCATCGCGAGCAGGCTCACTCCTACAGGGGATTTGTGTGCGCAGCAGATCCTTTGTAGGAGTGAGCCTGCTCGCGATGGCGTCAATTGCAACACCATCGAATCCAGCCATTGCACCTATCACCACCATAGCCAACCTTGATTCGCCGCCCCACCCGCCCCGGCCTATTCTTCAACCATGTGTTCAACATGGATCGAGGAGTAGTCAACATGGGCAAACGTCACCCCAATCTTCCCGCGTGGCAATGGCGCGCGTACCCGAACAATCACCAGCACCCGACCAATCTGGTGTTGCACCTGATTGCCGTGCCGCTGTTCATCGTTGCATTTCTGCTGATCGTGTCCGGCGTGTTCAGCCTGAGTCTGGCGAGTGTGGCGATCGGTGTGATCGGTATCGTCGCGGCGCTGGGTCTGCAGCGCCACGGCCACAGCCTGGAAGCGCAAGCCTCCGAGCCGTTCAGTGATCGTAAAGATGCCGTGTCACGCTTGCTGGTCGAGCAGTTCCTGACCTTTCCGCGGTTTTTCCTCAGCGGCGGCTGGTGGCGCGCCTGGCGGGAGCGCCACCGTCGGCATTGAATGATTCAGGCAAAAATCGTCACAGTCTGCCGACTCATGGCGATCAACTCCCCCTCCGCGCTCCACAGCTTGGCGGCGACATGGCCGTAGCCGTCGGCGGCGTATTCGATGTCTGCCAGGTATTTGCACCAGTCCAGCGTGCTCAGGTCGCGTAGCGGTTGCACGAATTCGATGGTCCAGGTCAGCGTGCTGCCCGGTGCCGGTTTCTTCAGGTACGGCAACAAGGCCGGTGGCCAGGCATCCACCAGCGCCAGCAGATGCGCCTCATTGACCGGTTCTTCCTTGACGTCCCCACGCAAACGTACCCAGCCGCCCATCTGCCGCGATGTGTTGCCGGTGAACGGCATGCCGCCGACACTCCAGCGCATCGCCAGATGCCGCATGAATTCCGGGGTCACGCCCTTGATGTAGGGCAACTCCTGGCATTCGTCCCAGTGTTTCATTTCGGCTGCCGGATAGGCGGCAACGGCCACTTCCGAAGGTCGCGAAGCGCCGAAGCTGCCCTGCACAACTGTCACCACCTGACCGTTCTGCACAGCCCGGCCCAGCACCTGGCTGACCGCTTTACCTTCGCGCAACACGTCAACTTCGAAACGCACCGGAATTTCCGGCTCGACCGGGCCGACAAAAGTGATCGCCAACGAACGCACCGGGCGATCCGCCGGCACATTCGCGCGCATGGTCTCGTATTGCAGCGCCGCCACCAGGCCACCAAAACTGGCTCGCCCCTGACCCCACTCGGCGGGAATGGTCACTTCTGGCTGGCGACGGACCGCCTCGATCAGATCGGAAAAGCGCATGACAACCTCGGCAAGCGAAAAAAGGGATGCAGCGATCTTAACCAGCATGGCAGAGCGCCGCAGCGTCTATTCCGGTCAAATGGACTGACAGAAAGGCCTTAAGGCAGGAAGATATTCGAATGTGGGAGCGGGCTTGCTCGCGAAAGCGGTGTATCAGTAGACACATCTGTGACTGACACACCGCTTTCGCGAGCAAGCCCGCTCCCACAGGGGATCTGAGTGGATTCAGGATTTGAAGCAGCTTGAACTGAGTTTATCCAGCACCCGATCCGCCTTGGCTTCAGCCTTGATCAGGCCTGCCTGCCACGTCGCGACGCAGGGTTGCAGATCGCTTTCCAGTTCGGCCCGCGCCAGCCACTGCCAGCAATCGTGCCAGTCACCCAACGCGCCCTGCGCCGACTTCAACCGCGGCAGCGCCGGCTCAGGCAGGCGATCGAGTTCCGGATAGGCTTCGATGCCATAACGCACGCGCTTGATCAGCAAGCGCAGACGATGGCGGTCGTGGGCCGGATCGTGCAGGGCCTCGTCGAGTTTTTTCCATTGTTTGTGCAGGCGTTTTTCGATGCGCTTGCCCAGACCCTTGAGCAGCCCCTGACGCTCGGAAGCACGCAGGAAACGCGGGAAGGCGTCGAGGATGATCAGCAGCGAAGCGACTTCGGCGCTCGCTGCCAATGCTGGATAGGCTTCGTCCATTTGCGCCATGCGTCGCTGTGCGGCTTGCGGTTGATCGTGCTTGAGCAGGTAGGCGGCCAACACCTCGCGATCGCGCCACGGGGTGGTCAACTGACCGACTGCCGAGGAGGCACCTTCCAGTTGCTCGACTCCGGGCAAACCACGCAAGGGTCGCAACAGGCTGCGCAAGCGCCGCACCGTGGTGCGCAAGTCGTGCAGCGCCTCGGGGTCGGTACGCGCAGTCAGGCGCGCCTGACAGGCCAGCAAACGCACTTCCAGGCTCAGGACATGAGCCACCAACCCATCCACCAACGCAGACATCGCTTGCTCCTGATTCACATGGCTTGAAGGATGAGTCTGCCGTCAGAAGGCAGGCGCATCCTTGCGTCAGGTCAGCAGCTTAGCGCCCGGCGCGGGATTCGCGAATATAGAAACGGGCTTTCTCGGCCTTGTTGCTGCAGCCCTCAAAGCCTTCGAATTGCTGTTGAGTCTTGGCCGCCGTCAGCAACGACAGCGCCTTGGAGTAGCTGACCGTGCCGGCGAAACCTTCGGCCTTGGCCAGGTCCAGCTCATGCCACGCCGCATCCAGCTGACTGCCACAGCTGTCACGATAAGCAGTCTTGCCCGCGCAACCGGTCAATGCCAGCGCAATCAACGGCACACAGATCCAGGCTTTCATCACTCACACCTCAAAATAGGTCAACAGTCGTGCAGGTAAGACGTTGCGGCACGGGAAAAGTGCCTTGGCGCCCCATGAATCTGCGGTGACCAGAGCATAGCGCCGAGTGGTCACGGAGTATCGAAAAAACGACGCCCCTGCCGTCTCCAGCGACCCTGCCGATTGTCGCCCGCCCCCCGAAGGGTGCATTGTGGAGCCTTGTCGGGAGGAAGTTTGATGAAAAAGCGTGTCGCACTGGTGCTGGGCTCCGGTGGCGCCCGGGGCTATGCCCATATCGGAGTCATCGAGGAGATCGAAAGACGCGGTTACGACATTGCCTGCATTGCCGGTTGTTCGATGGGCGCGGTGGTCGGCGGGATCTATGCCGCAGGCAAACTCGACGAGTACCGCACCTGGATCGAAACCCTCGATTATCTGGATGTGCTGCGGCTGGTAGATGTGAGTTTTCGCCTCGGGGCGATACGTGGCGAAAAGGTCTTCGGGCAGATCCGCAAGATCGTCGGCGAGATCAATATCGAAGACCTGCGCATTCCCTACACCGCCGTCGCTGCCGACTTGACCAACCAACAGGAAATCTGGTTTCAGGAAGGCTGCCTGCATCAGGCGATGCGCGCCTCGGCGGCAATTCCCAGCCTGTTCACCCCGGTGATGCAGGGCAACCGGATGCTGGTGGACGGCGGCATTCTCAACCCGTTGCCGATTGTGCCGGTGGTGTCCAGCCACTGCGACCTGATCATCGCGGTCAACCTCAACGCCACCAACCAGCGGCATTACAAATTGCCGGTGATTCAGCGCCCGCCCGCGTTTCGTTCGCGCTTCGACAGTTTGCTCAGTTCGCTGGGTTCGAAGATGCCGTTCCGCCGCAAACAGGCCGAACAGTTGCTGTTGCTGGAACAGGAAGCGCTGCGCGCCGAAGCCGCCGACATCAACCCGTGGCTGGAAGGCAGCGAACCGGAAAGTCAGCAACCGGCAGCGGCCCCCGAGCGCGAAGGCGCGCCGAAGTCCGCCACCGGTTCGTTCATCATCGACAACGTCGGGCCGGCGTCACTGCTGGACCTGATCAACCAGAGTTTCGAGGTGATGCAGACCTCGTTGGCGCAGTACAAGATCGCCGGCTATCCGCCGGACATCCTGATCAACGTGCCGAAGCGCGTGTGCAGGTTTTTCGAGTTCTACAAGGCGCCGGAACTGATCGCGCTGGGACGGGAAATTGCGCGGGATACGCTGGATCGGTATGAGAGTGAGCAGGGTTGATCGGGCCTGATTTCTCGGGTGTGTTTGATGACATCTTCGCGAGCAGGCTCGCTCCCACAGGGGATTTGTGAACGACGCAGATCCAGTGTGGGAGCGAGCCTGCTCGCGAAGAGGCCAGATCAGCCAACATCACTCAACAACCGATATCCAACCCCCGCCTCCGTCACAATAAACCGCGGCCGCGTCGGATCATCCGCCAGCTTCTGACGCAAATGCCCGACCACAATCCGCAAGTAGTGACTGTCCTCGGTATGCGTCGGCCCCCAGATGTCCTTGAGCAATTGCTGCTGGGTGATCACCCGGCCCGGATGCCGTGCCAGTTGCGCCAACACTGCGTATTCCTTGCGAGTCAGCGCCACTTCGGCACCGTCGAGCAGCACTCGTCGATAGGCTAGATCCACGGTCAATGGGCCGAACGTCAGCGCTGCTTGCTGGGCCTCGCCGGCCGGTGCCTGACGCAACAGCGCACGGACCCGGGCGAGGAATTCCTGAATGCCGAACGGCTTGGTCACGTAGTCATTGGCGCCGCCATCCAGCGCTTGGACTTTCTGCCCTTCGCTGGCCCGCACCGAAAGCACCAGCACCGGCGCGGTGGCCCATTCGCGAAACTCGCGCAGCACCTGCTGGCCGTCCATGTCCGGCAGGCCGAGGTCGAGCACCAGCAAGTCGGGCTTGTTCAGCGCGGCCTGGGCCAGGCCTTCGGCACCGGTGCCGGCCTCCAGCACTTTGTAGCCTTGTGAGGCGAGGCTGATGCGCAGGAATTTACGGATCTGCGGTTCGTCATCGATGACCAAAATGGTCGCGGTCTGGCTCATGAATTCACATCAACACAAAAGATTGGCAAGAGAGTAGCGCAGTCGCGATCAGGCTTCATTGTCCATCCCCGGTTGCGTCTGCAATGGCAGGTGCAGGGTGATGCTGGTGCCGTGCCCGTCGATGCCGTCGGCGACGCTGATGCGCCCGCCATGCGCACCCACCATGCCCTGACAGATCGCCAGCCCCAGCCCCGTGCCCTGTCCGCCGCGATCACCGCGTGCGGCGGTGTAGAACATGTCGAAAATCTTCGCCCGCTCCTCTTCGGGAATCCCCGGCCCTTCATCGCTGACCGTGAAGAAAATCTCGTCTTCACTCGCCCCGGCACTCAGTTGCAAACGACCGTGAGCCGGCGAAAAGCGTGCGGCGTTTTCCAGCACATTGACCAGCGCCTGCTCGATCAGCGCCGCATGCACGAACAGCAGCGGCAACTCGGACGGCACATCGGTGCTGACCTGCAACGGCGCGAGCACCGCACGCAGGCGATTGAGCGAACTGCCGACGATGTCCGCCGGCGCCACCCAGTCGCGCGCGAGCTTCAATGCACCGTGGCCGAGGCGGGTCATGTCCAGCAGGTTCTGAATGTAGCGATCGAGGCGTTCGGCTTCGTCGCGGGTGCCTTCGAGCAACTCGCGGCGATCCTCCAGCGGAATGGCTTCGCCGAGGGCCAGCAGGCTGTCGATGCTGCCGCGCATGGCGGTCAGCGGTGTGCGCAAATCATGCGATACCGAGGCCAGCAGCGCACTGCGCAACTGCTCGGTTTCACCGTGCAAGCGCGCGGCTTCCAGATCGTCCGCCAGTTGCGCCCGCGCCAGTGCCTGAGCCAGTGGCTGACTCAACGCAGTGAGCAGGCGTCGACGCTGGCCGCTCAAAGTCTGGCCTTCTTTGGCGCAGACCCCGAGCAGCGCCAGCGGCCCGTCCTCCACCGACAGCGGCCACCACCACCAGCGACCGAACGGCAGCGTACCGGTGCCCATGCCGGCCGGTTGATCGTGTTGCCAGGCCCAGTCGGCGGCGGCGCGTTCGGATTCGCTGAATTCCAGTGGCCCGCCGGTCTCGACTTTCCAGCCGCCCTGGCCGTCGCGGTTGAGCAGGCACAATTGCAGATCGCTCCAGCCGTTGAGGTGCTGCGCAGCAGCGCTGATCACTGCCTGACGATCCGTCGCCGCAGTCAGTTTGCGCGACAGATCGAGCAGCTCTGTGGTCTCTTCCTGCGTGTCGCGCAACGCCTGCAACTGCCGCCGCTGACGCGCCGCAAGATTGCCGGTGAGCGCCGCCATCAGCAGGAAGAACAGCAAGGTCAAAACGTCTTCTTCGCGCTGAATGGCGAAGGAAAAATTCGGCGGAATGAACAGGAAGTCGTAAGTCAGAAACGACAACGCCGCGCAGGCCAGCGCCGGGCCCAGACTGCTGCGCACCGCCACCAGCAGCACCGCCGCGAGGAACACCAGCGAGATGTTTGGCAGCGGCAAAATACTCGATACCGCCCACGCCAGGGCACTGGCCAACAGCGTGGCAACCAGCGCCAACAGATAGTCGAACCAGACCAGCGTCGGCGTCGCCCGCAGACGCGGTTGCGGGTGTTCATGGTCGTTGTCGAGGACGTTGATTTCCAGGCCGTGGGCCTGACGAAGCAAACGCGCTGCGAGCCCGCCACCGAACAGGCGACGGCGCAGACTCGGCCGCGACTGGCCGACCAACAGCAGACTCGCCCGGCGTTCGGCAGCATGCTGAATCAGGGTTTTCGCCACTTCGCCGGCGCGCAGCAATACCACTTCGCCGCCGAGGCGTTCGGCCAGTTGCTGGGCATTTTGCAGGCGCAGGCGCGATTGCTCGTCGCGCACCGTGCCGTTGTCGACATGCACCAGACTCCACGGCAAATGCCGACGCTGGGCCACGCGGCTGGCGTGACGCACCAGGCGTTCGGCATGCGCATCGCCATCGACGCCGACCAGCAAACGCCCGCGCACCGCCGGAGCTGCCTGACCAAGTTGGCGATAGCCTTGCGCGAGATCGTTGTCAACCTGCGCGGCCGCCGTTTGCATCGCCAGTTCGCGCAACGCGGTAAGGTTGGTCTGGGTGAAAAACGCATCGATCGCCGCCCGCGCCTGTTCCGGCACGTAGACCTTGCCTTCACGCAGACGCTCCAGCAATTCACGCGGCGGCAGGTCGATCAGCAGCAGTTCGTAGGCTTCCTGCAGCACCCAGTCCGGCAGGGTTTCGCGCACCTGCACGCCGGTGATGCCGCGCACCTGATCGTTGAGGCTTTCCAGGTGCTGGACGTTGACCGTGGTGTAGACGTCAATGCCGGCGGCAAGCAGTTCCTGAATATCCTGCCAGCGCTTGGCGTGACGACTGCCGGGGGCGTTGGTGTGCGCCAGCTCATCAACCAGCACCAGCTTGGGTTGGGCTGCGAGCAGGCCGTCGAGGTCCATTTCTTCGAGCATCACGCCACGGTATTCCGAGCGCACCAGCGGCTGCTGCGGCAAACCGCCGAGCAGCGCTTCGGTCTCCGCGCGGCCGTGAGTTTCGACGACACCGGCGATGACTTTCACGCCCTGGCGCAATTGCGTGTGCGCGGCCTGGAGCATGGCGTAGGTCTTGCCGACCCCGGGGGCGGCGCCGAGGAAAATCTTCAGCCGGCCACGGCCGTCGCGGGGCAGGTCTGCTAACAGCGCGTCGGCGCGGCCGGAGTCGCTCATGCTTGATGTTCTCTCTTCCAGATAGTTATGCGGTGTTCTTTCGGTCCTCTTCGCGAGCAGGCTCGCTCCCACATTTGGAACACGTATTCCTGTGGGAGCGAGCCTGCTCGCGAATGGCCGCGCCGCCGGTTCAGAGTTTTTCCAGCGCCATGTTCAGCTCCAGCACATTCACCACCGGCGGCCCCACCAGCGGCTGTTCGATGTGCGCATCGAGCAGTTGCTGCAAGGTCGCCACCGGCAAGTTGCGCGCTTGCGCGACACGCGCCAGTTGATAGGCAATTGCCGCCGGTGGCAAGTGCGGATCGAGGCCGCTGCCGGAGGTGGTCAGCAGCGCCAATGGCACCGGCCCCTGGCCGGGCACCTGCAACTTGTTGGCGTCGTCGATTACCCGAGTGGCCAGCGCCGGATTGCTCGGCGCGAGGTTGCTGGCGCTGCTGGACACGGTGGCAAAGGCGCCCGCCGAAGGGCGCGGATGGAACCACGCATCACCGACGAAATCCTGGGCGATCAACGACGAGCCGCGCACCTTGCCATCGGCGTCGTGCACCAGGCTGCCGTTGGCCTGTTCAGGGAAAGCGACCTGCGCAACACCGGTCACCACCAGTGGATAGGCCACGCCGGTGATCAGGGTCATCAGCACCAGCAGGCTCAGGGCCGGACGTATCATTGTGGACATTGCAAAATCCTCGAATTCGTTGGGCAAACTTTTGCGGGGTACCAGGGAGATCTTTTCCCCCTCACCCCAGCCCTCTCCCCCAAGGGGGCGAGGGGAAAGGGAGCCGATCTCTGCGCTTTTCCAGACCTGAGTTTGGCTCGCTATCCCAGGTCGGTACGCCTCTTACAAACACCTCGATCAGTCCCCTCTCCCTACGGGCGGTCCGACGTTTCGGGAGGGTTAGGGTGAGGGGCTCTTCCAACCTCAAACCAAATGCAAAGCCGTGAGCAGCATGTCGATCGCCTTGATCCCCACGAACGGCACCAGAATCCCGCCCAGTCCGTAGATCAGCAGGTTGCGCCGCAGCAGTGCCGCGGCACTCGCTGCTTGTACGCGTACGCCACGCAATGCCAGTGGAATCAGCACGACGATGATCAGGGCGTTGAAGACGATCGCCGAGAGGATCGCGCTCTGCGGACTGGTCAAGTGCATGATGTTCAGCACACCCAGTTGCGGATAGATCGCGGCGAACAGCGCCGGCAGAATCGCGAAGTATTTGGCCACGTCGTTGGCGATGGAAAACGTCGTCAGCGCACCACGGGTCACCAGCAATTCCTTGCCGATCTGCACCACGTCCAGCAGCTTGGTCGGGTCGCTGTCGAGGTCGACCATGTTCGCCGCTTCGCGCGCGGCTTGTGTGCCGTCGTTCATCGCCATGCCGACGTCAGCCTGGGCCAGCGCCGGGGCGTCGTTGGCGCCGTCGCCGCACATGGCGACCAGACGACCGTCGTTCTGCTCAAGACGGATGCGCGCCAGTTTTTTCTCCGGGGTTGCTTCGGCCAGCACGTCATCGACGCCCGCTTCAGCCGCGATGGCCGCAGCGGTCAACGGGTTGTCGCCGGTGACCATCACCGTGCGAATCCCCAGTTTGCGCAGCTCGGCAAAACGCTCGCGAATGCCTGGCTTGACCACGTCCTTGAGATGGATCGCACCGAGCAGCTTGCCGTCGGCGCAGACCAGCAACGGCGTACCGCCGCTCTGGGCAATCTTGTCGATTTCCCGCGACAGCGCCGGGGCCAGATCGGAGCGTTGTTGGCCGAGGAACGACAGCAGCGAATCGACTGCGCCCTTGCGATACACGCGGCCCTGATAGTCGACACCGGACAAGCGGGTTTCCGCACTGAACGGCACGGCAGTCAACGTATCCAGTGCCGGCTCGGTTTGCGGATGCAGACCGCGCAGGTACTCGACGATGGATTTGCCTTCGGCGGTTTCGTCCGCCAGCGAGGCAAACAACGCGCCTTCGGCCAACTCGCGACCACTCACGCCCGGCGCCGCATACACCGCGCTGCAACGGCGGTTACCGAAGGTGATGGTGCCGGTCTTGTCCAGCAGCAACACGTGCACGTCACCGGCCGCCTCCACGGCGCGCCCGGACTTGGCGATCACGTTCAGGCGTACCAGTCGATCCATCCCGGCAATACCGATGGCGGACAACAGGCCACCGATGGTGGTCGGAATCAGCGTGACCAGCAGCGCCACCAGAAACACCAGCGGCAGGTTGCCGTTGGCGAAATGGGCGAACGGCTGCAGGGTCACCACCACCAGCAGGAAGATCAGGGTCAGGCCGATCAGCAGGATATCCAGCGCGACTTCGTTCGGGGTCTTCTGGCGTTTGGCGCCTTCGACCAGCGCGATCATACGGTCGAGGGTCGATTCACCGGGGTTGGCGGTGATCTTCACCAGCAGCCAGTCGGACACCAGACGCGTGTTGCCGGTAACCGCGGAGCGATCGCCGCCGGACTCGCGAATCACTGGCGCCGATTCACCGGTGATCGCCGCTTCGTTGACCGCCGCAATGCCTTCGATGACTTCGCCGTCACCGGGGATCATCTCCCCCGCTTCGACGCGCACCACGTCGCCTTTGCGCAGGCTGGCGGCGGGTACCACCTGAAAGCTGCCATTGGCCAGTTTGCGCCGCGCGCTGAGGCCTTCGCTGCCGGCCTTGAGGCTGTCGGCGCGGGCCTTGCCGCGACCTTCGGCCAAGGCCTCGGCGAAGTTGGCGAACAGCACCGTGAACCACAGCCACAGGGCAATCTGCGCGGCGACGAACGTCGGCACGACGTTGTCCGGGATGAAGCACAGCACGGTGGTGAAAATCGCCGTCAGTTCGACCACCAGCATCACTGGCGAACGCACCAGTTGGCGCGGGTCGAGCTTGACGAAAGCTTGCACCAGCGCCGGACGCCACAGGGCCGAGATCGCGGTTTTCGGTGCTTCTGCCGACTGGGTCGGCACTGCAGGTTTTGCAGGAACATGCATATTCATGATCGATTCCTTAGAAGCCCATGCTCAAGTGTTCAGCAATCGGACCGAGCGCCAGAGTCGGCAGGAAGGTCAGGCCGCCCACCAGCAAAATGGTCACGGTCAACAGGGTCACGAACAGCGGGCCGTGGGTCGGGAAGCTGTTCTGGCCGATCGGTGCGGTTTTCTTCATCGCCAGGCTGCCGGCCAGGGCCAGTACCGGCAGGATGTAACCGAAGCGACCGATCAACATGCCCAGACCGAGCATCAGGTTGTGGAACGGCGTGTTGGCGCTCAGGCCACCGAACGCCGAACCGTTGTTCGCGCTGGCCGAGGTGTAGGCATAGAGCAACTGGCTGAAACCGTGCGGGCCGGGGTTGCTGATGGTCGCCGCCGGGCCAGGCAGAGCCGCCGCGATGGCGCCGAGTACCAGCACGCCCACCGGCATCACCAGCAAGGTCACCACCAGCAATTGCACTTCCCGCGCCTGCAGTTTCTTGCCGAGGTATTCCGGTGTGCGGCCAATCATCAGACCGGCGAGGAACACCGCGATCAGCACGTTAAGCAACATGCCGTAGAGCCCGGCACCGACGCCGCCGAAGATCACTTCGCCGACCATCATGTTGACCAGCGCCACCATGCCGCTGAGCGGGTTGAGGCTGTCATGCATGCCGTTGACCGAACCGTTCGACGCCGCAGTCGTGGTCACCGACCACAACACGGTGGCGGTGGTGCCGAAGCGCGCTTCCTTGCCTTCCAGCGGCGCGGTCTGTTCGACAGCAGCATTGTTCAGCGCCGGGTTGGGCTGATATTCGGCCCACAGCGAAGTCGCGCCGCCGATCAGGAACAGTGCAAGCATGCAGGCGATGATCGCGCGGCTCTGACGCTGGTCTTTCACGTAATGACCGAAGGTGAACACCAACGCTACCGGAATCAGAATGATCGACGCGAGTTCGAACAGGTTGCTCCACGCGGTCGGGTTCTCGAACGGATGCGCCGAGTTCACACCGAAGAAGCCACCGCCGTTGGTGCCCAGTTGCTTGATCGCAATCTGGCTGGCGGCCGGGCCGAGCGGGATCACTTGATCGACGCCCTGCATGGTTACGGCATTGACGTATTGCGCGAAGGTCTGCGGCACGCCCTGCCAGACGAGGTACAGCGCCAGCAGCAGGCACAGCGGCAGTAGGCCGTAGAGGGTGGCGCGGGTCATGTCGACCCAGAAGTTGCCCAGAGTCTTGGTCGACTTGCGACCGATGCCACGACACAACGCAACCAGCACGGCGAGACCGGTGGCGGCACTGACGAAGTTCTGCACGGTGAGACCGACCATCTGGCTCAGATAGCTGAGGGTCGCTTCACCACTGTAGGACTGCCAGTTGGTGTTGGTCATGAAGCTGACCGCGGTGTTGAACGCCTGAGTCCATTCCTGGCCCGGCAGGTTTTGCGGGTTCAGCGGCAGGTGATCCTGAAACAACAGGATCGCGAACAGCAGCAGGAAACCGGCGAGGTTAAACGCGAGCAAGGCCAGCGTGTACTTCTGCCAGCTCTGCTCAGCCTGCGGATCCACCCCGGCAATCCGATAGCAACCGCGCTCGACCGGGCCGAGAATCGGTGTCAGCCAGGTGCGCTGACCTTCCATCACCTTGTAGTAAAAGCGCCCGAGGAACGGCGCCGGCAGCAAGACCACCGCAAAAAACGCGAGGATCAGCCAATAGTCATAACTGTGCATAGCCGCTCCTAGTTCCGATCCGCGCGCAACAGCGCAACCAACAGATAAATGAACAGCCCGGCTGCCAACAGCAGGGACACCCCGTCCAGAACGCTCATGGAAGATCTCCGTTTTACGGCGTATTGCCGCGTGTGGAGGCATTGTCGGAAAGGAGGCTGTAAAGGAACGAGACCGAGGGAGTTGGCTGGGCATAAAGAAAGCGTAAAGAGTGGGTTTATACTGGCGTTACAGCGGGGTTTTGCGCCGAATGGGCCGGCCTCTTCGCGAGCAGGCTCGCTCCCACATTTTGAAATGCATTCCCCTGTGGGAGCGAGCCTGCTCGCGAAGACGGCATAACTGCCAGCATCGCACCCAACTGGCGCACAAAAAATGCTCATCCAGCCGCGAACATCCCCGATACGACAGCTTTCAGCGCTTTACGACCTGACTTACAGCAATGGCACGCCCACTGCACACGCCCTCCCCCGAGCTTTCCAAACCGTTCCGGGAGCAAGCGCATGAACACACAACTCAAACCCACGCTGGGCACCTTGCACCTGTGGGGCATCGCCGTCGGGCTGGTGATTTCCGGCGAATACTTCGGCTGGAGTTACGGCTGGGGCGTGGCCGGCACGCTGGGTTTTCTGGTGACCTCGTTCATGGTCGCCACGATGTACACCTGTTTCATCTTCAGCTTCACTGAACTGACCACGGCGATTCCGCATGCCGGCGGGCCGTTCGCTTACAGCCGTCGTGCGTTCGGTGAGAAAGGCGGGCTGATCGCCGGGCTGGCCACGCTGATCGAATTCGTTTTCGCACCTCCGGCGATTGCGCTGGCGATCGGCGCCTACCTGAATGTGCAATTTCCAGCGCTCGACCCGAAACATGCGGCAGTCGGCGCCTATATCGTGTTCATGACCTTGAACATCCTCGGGGTGAAACTGGCCGCGACGTTCGAACTGATCGTCTGCGTGCTGGCGGTGATCGAATTGCTGGTGTTCATGGGTGTGGTCGCGCCAGCGTTCAGCTTCAGCAGTTTTGCGTTGAACGGCTGGGCCGGCTCCGATGTGTTCGGGCCGCCAGCGATTGCCGGGATGTTCGCCGCGATTCCATTTGCGATCTGGTTTTTCCTCGCCATCGAAGGCGCGGCGATGGCTGCCGAAGAAGCCAAGGATCCGAAGCGCACGATCCCCAAGGCCTACATCAGCGGGATCCTGACCCTGGTGTTGCTGGCGATGGGCGTGATGTTCTTCGCGGGCGGCGTCGGTGACTGGCGCACCCTGGCGAACATCAACGATCCGTTGCCGCAGGCGATGAAGACCGTGGTCGGCGACAATTCCGGCTGGCTGCACATGCTGGTGTGGATCGGTCTGTTCGGTCTGGTGGCGAGCTTCCACGGGATCATCCTCGGCTACTCGCGGCAGTTCTTCGCCCTCGCCCGCGCCGGTTACCTGCCGGCGTCGCTGGCGAAACTCTCGCGCTTCCAGACCCCGCACCGGGCGATCATTGCCGGCGGCATCATCGGCATCGCCGCGATCTACAGCGATGGTTTGATCAACCTCGGCGGCATGACCCTCACTGCGGCGATGATCACCATGGCCGTGTTCGGCGCGATCGTGATGTACATCATGAGCATGCTCAGCCTGTTCAAATTGCGTAAATCCGAACCCAATCTCGAGCGGACTTTCCGTGCGCCGTGCTATCCGCTGATTCCGCTGATCGCACTGGTGCTGGCGGTGGTGTGTCTGATCGCCATGGCCTGGTTCAATGCACTGATCGGGCTGATTTTCCTTGGCTTCATGGCGGTCGGCTTCGGCTACTTTCTGCTCACCGGGCAACTGCGCGCTGACGCTCCGGCCGATGCGATGCTGACCGGCCGCTGAGGGATTTCGGGTACACCGGGCTTAACCGGCCTAGAATGGAACCACTGCGAACTCACTTCGCTCAAAGTGGTATGCAGCGTCGCTGGCGAAACCCTCGCCCGTCGAGCTGCCATTAAGGAGAGCCGTTATGCCCTGGTATGCCTGGTTGATTCTGGTCGTTGCAATCGGCTCGATCGTTGGCGGATTGATGATGCTGCGCGACACTGCCAACAAGGTTGAACTGACCGATGAAGAACGCAAACGCGTTGCGCAGCGCAATGCCGAAGCGGACATCAAGGACGCGCAGGATCGCTGAACGAAAAACCCCGCCTGAATCGGCGGGGTTTGTTTTTTTGCGGCGTATTAACTCCAAGGATCGTGTTGGACTCAGCGGCGCGCTTTTAAGAAGTAGAAGTACAGTCACCATGTCATTTACCTTGGTTAAGATGGTGGTCTTGTTGCGGAGAGTTCCACATGCGTTACTCGCAAGATCATAAAGCTCAAACCCATCAGCGGATCATCAAGGAAGCCTCGGCGCGTTTTCGCAAGGACGGCATTGGTGCTACCGGTCTGCAACCTTTGATGAAAGCACTGGGGCTGACCCACGGCGGCTTTTATTCGCACTTCAAATCCAAGGACGAACTGGTCGAGAAAGCCTTGCAGGAAGCAAGCGATCAAGTCGATGGCCTGTGCGCCGAGATCTTTGCCCAGGAACAACCGCTGCAGGCGTTTATCGACACCTACCTGTCCGAATGGCATCAGACCTCCCCGCACGAAGGCTGCCCGCTGCTGACCATTTCCTCAGAGCTGGGTCTGCGCGGCCAGCCGAGCCCGACCAGTGATGCGGTACTCAATGCCCGACTGAATCAAATCGAAGGCACCCTCGAGGGCGACAACAACGCCGACCGGGCCATCGTCATCATGTCGACGCTGGTCGGCGCGCTCTTGTTGTCACGCAGTGTCGCTGACGTCGAGCTTGCCCAACGCATCCTCGACGTCACGCGCGATCACCTCAAGCAATCGCAAGACTAAGCCTGCCAGCGCTTGAACAGCACACTGGCGTTCACTCCGCCAAAACCGAAACCGTTGGACAGGGCAAACTCGATCGGCATAGACCGCGCCTGGCCATGAACGATATCTACACCCACACTCGCAGGATCCGGATTGTCGAAGTTCAGCGTTGGCGGGACTACCTGATCGCGGATGGCCAACAAGGTGAAGATCGCTTCCAACCCACCAGCAGCGCCGAGCAAATGCCCGGTGGCGGATTTGGTCGAGGTCACGGCGATTTTGTTCTCCGTACCGAACAGCGCCTTGATCGCTGCCAACTCACCCAGATCACCCACCGGCGTCGAGGTCGCGTGTGCATTGAGATGCTGCACCTGCTCCGGCGCGACACCTGCCTGAGCCAGCGCCAACTGCATCGCGCGTCGTGCACCGCTGCCGTCTTCCGGCCCGGCGGTGAGGTGATAGGCATCGGCAGTGGTACCGTAACCGACCAGCTCAGCCAAAGGTTGTGCGCCGCGGGCCAGTGCATGCTCCAGCGATTCGATGACCAGCAGACCGGCGCCCTCGCCCATCACGAAGCCATCGCGACCACTATCAAAGGGTCGTGAGGCACGTTCGGGGGTGTCGTTGTAGCCGCTGGACAACGCTCGCGCCGCGGCAAAGCCGGCCAGGCTGACCCGATCGATGCAGGCTTCCGCCCCGCCACAAACCGCGATATCCGCTTCACCGGCACGAATCATCCGTGCAGCATCGCCAATCGCCTGGACCCCGGCCGCACAAGCAGTCACCGGTGCGCCGAGCGGGCCCTTCAAAGCGTGCTGGATCGACACATGACCGGCCGCCAGATTGACCAGAAACGATGGGATGGTGAACGGCGACAGCCGACGCGGGCCACGACTGTCGGTGGTGCGTACAGCGTCGGCTATTGCACCGAACCCGCCAACACCGGAGCCGATGATCGTCGCGGTGCGCTCCTGATCCTTGGCCTCGGACGGCTGCCATCCGGCTTGCGCCAACGCTTGGCGCGCCGCTTCCATGGCGAACAGGATGAAGCGATCCATCTTCTTCTGCTCCTTGGGTGGCGTGGCAAGGTCCGGATCGAAACCGGCCTCGACGTCCTCCGCCGCCGTTGGCACCATCCCGGCGACCCGGGTCGGCAGATCTGCGCTCACCGCCTCCGGCAAATTGCGCAAGCCCGAGCGCCCGGCGAGCAAACGCTGCCAGACAATCTCGAGATCACTGCCCAAAGGCGAAACCAGGCCCATACCGGTGACAACAATTCGACGCTGACTCATACCGCAGTTACCTCTGATCAATTTTTATAGCGTTGGGCCGCGGAGCTGCGCGACAGATTCGGTGCCATGACATGCCGCGCACGGACAAATGCCTGCCACTCCCCCTCATCCGGCAACGAAGGGATGGTAATCAACTCGCCCTGATCCAGACCGGCGAGCGCCGCATCGACCATCTCGCCGGCCTCCATCACCATCTCCGCCGGAATGCCGCTGGCATCGATGCCGGAACGCTCCCAGATTTCAGTGCGGGTAACGCCAGGCAACACCGCTTGCACCTTCACGCCAGTGCCTTCGAGCTCGGCGTTGAGCGACTGAGTCAGGCTCAACACGTAGGCTTTACTCGCGCTGTAGGTGGCATTGAAACGTTCTGGAAACAGCGCCACCACCGAGGCGATATTGATGATCGTGCCGCGTCCAGCCTTGGCGAAACTGGCGGCGGCTGCCGAGGCCAGCAACGTCACGGCGGTGACGTTCAATTGGATCAGACGCTCCAGTTGCTCGGCGTCGGAATTGGCCAGCAAACCATCGGCTGCGACCCCTGCGTTATTCACCAACAGGCTGATGCTCGAATCACTGCGCAGACGTTGCTGGAGTTTGAGGACATCGTTCTTTTGCGTCAGGTCGGCTTTGAGCACTTCGACCTTTACACCGTACGCTTCGCGCAACTGGTTCGCTGCGCTTTCCAGACGCTGTTGATCACGTGCCACCAACAGCAAATCAAAACCACGCGCTGCCAGCCGCTGCGCGTAGATGGCACCGATACCGGACGATGCGCCAGTGACGACAGCCGTACCTTGAGACTGGACTGAACTCATGAGAGCGCTCCTGAAACATATTGGGAGATAGGCCTCCAACGCTCACCGGCCTGGAGGTGACGGAAATTATTATAGGCATAATCCAAAGACAATATGATACCCATAATTTTCAGCTCACCGACAAACGCGACGCCACTCCCTCTGTTGCATCGCTGCCACCAGAAAACAGAAAGGCCGGTCAATGACCGGCCCCTTGGCGTTGAATAATCAGCTTAGTTCACTTCCAGCTTGTCGCGGTTGCGATCCAGGATTGCCTTGCCGATGCCCTTCACTTCAAGTAGTTCATCCACCGAGGCGAATGGCCCATTAGCATCACGATACGCAACAATCGCTTTGGCTTTCGCCTCGCCGACTCCGGACAGCTGTTTTTGCAGAGTTGCTGCGTCGGCGCCGTTGAGATCGACCTTTTCACTGGTAGACGTCGCAACGGTATCGCTCACCATTGTTGCCTGATCCGCGTTCTGGACAACGGCAGGTGCCGCCACTACAGCGATTGAAGCACTGGTGAGCAAAGCAAAAACCACAGAGTAGAAAAAACCGTTACGCATAAATGACGCTCCATCATCGATTGAGAAAGCAGCTTTTCCGAAGCTGCTCTCCAAACTTAGGCGATGGTTGGCGGGTGTCAAAAATGCGTCTATTACAGGATGTGAAACAATCAGGGTTCCAGGCGGCGCTGCTGGTAGATCCAGTCGACGATTTCGCCGTCGGGGGTGTAGCCGGAGACAGTTTCGCGTAGGAGTTGGCGGACGCGGGAGTAGTCATCTTTTTCGACCGCGTTCAGCAGTTCGCTCAACCTGTCCTTTAATACTTCCCAAGGCAGGTGATCTTCATTAGCGGACATGATCATCGGGTGAGAGGTCGCCGCCACGTTATCTCCGATCAACAGCTCTTCGTAGAGCTTTTCACCCGGCCGCAATCCGGTGAACTCGATGGAAATGTCGCCTTGAGGATTACGCTCGGATCGAATACTCAAACCTGACAAATGGATCATCTTCTCTGCCAATTCGACAATCCGCACCGGCTCGCCCATATCCAGAACGAACACATCACCACCCTGCCCCATGGAACCTGCCTGAATAACCAACTGCGCGGCTTCGGGAATGGTCATGAAATAGCGGGTGATTTTGGGGTGGGTGACCGTTAACGGGCCACCGGATTTGATCTGGCTGTGGAACAGTGGAATCACCGAGCCAGAAGAACCCAACACATTACCGAAGCGCACCATAGTGAAGCGAGTCTTGTTGACCCGGGATACGTTGGCATTGTCACCAAACAACACCGGAGCGATTTCACGACTGAGGGCTTGCAAAGTCAACTCGGCCAAACGCTTGGTGCTACCCATTACATTGGTCGGGCGGACAGCCTTATCAGTAGAGATCAACACAAAGTTGGACACGCCTGACTGCAATGCAGCCTGAGCAGTGTTGAGCGTGCCAATGACGTTGTTAAGCACACCCTCAGCAATATTGTGTTCGACCATGGGCACGTGCTTGTAGGCAGCAGCGTGATAAACCGTGTCGACACCCCAGGTCTTCATAACATCAAGAAGCTTGTCCTGATGCCGGATGGAGCCCAGGATCGGCAGCAAGCGCACAGCAACTAACGCCCTGCCGCTACGCTGCTCCAGCTCCGCCAAGATGCTGTAGAGATTGAACTCGCTGTGCTCGAACAGCAAAAGCGTAGTGGGTTCCAGTGCAAAAATTTGCCGACACAGTTCTGCGCCAATCGACCCGCCAGCGCCAGTGACCATCACTGTCTTGCCCTTAATACAGCGCTCAAGCAAATCGGGTTGAGCAGGAACGGAGTCGCGGCCAAGCAGGTCGGCAATATCGACCTCTTGGATGTCTTCTACCTTAACTCGTCCGCTGGCTAGATCAGTGAAGTTGGGCACGCTTCGAATATGAAGCGGGAAACGCTCCAGGATGGTGAGAATTTCACGGCGTCGGGCCCGGGTTGACGACGGCAGCGCCAGAAGAATTTCCTGCGCACCGGATTCGTCGATCATCTGCTGGATGTGTTTGGGCTTGTAGACTTGCAATCCCGCAATCACTCGGTCAGCAATGCTCGCATCATCGTCGATAAAGGCGACCGGCCTCAACGTTCGGCCCATGCGCAACGCTGCGACCAACTGGTTGCCTGCTACGCCTGCGCCGTAGATGGCGACTTTAGTAAGCCCATCATCCCTGTTTGTGAACGGTACATGCTGTGCAGCAGTGAACCAATCCCCCATGAAGTATTGCCGCATGCATAGGCGCAGCCCTCCAATGATGACGAGGCTGAGCCACCAGTAATTGAAAATGATCGAGCGCGGGACGACTGTCTCATGGTTGCTGTACCAGTAGACCACAAGCGCCAGGATCAACGACGACAGGCTCACAGCCTTGACAATGGCCAGCAGGGCATCATTGCCAAAGTAGCGCATGACGGCTCGATACATGCCAAAACGAATGAAAAGAGGGATCGCAATAAGCGGCGCACTGATGAATAGCCAAAAGTGAGCTTTCAGCGGGTTATACATATCATCTATGCCCAGGCGCACGATAAAGGCGAGCCATAACGCGCACCATACCAAGACCACATCGGTGGCGACCTGGACCAGCCTTTTTTGCCTGCGAGGCAACCCCAGCAAAACTCTGCGCACTTTATCCATTCAGCCTGTTGAGCACGTAGCCCCCTCCTTTAAGCAGTCGTCAAGCGGCATTGTAACCTCAATGACAACAAGATCACCCGACACTTACACCGTGAGGACTTAGCATCTACAGAAAGAATCGATCAATTGGGTCCAAAAGGCCATCAACCATCATCGCAGCGCTGATCATCGAGAGCGCTTGAAGCGCTTGCGCCCGGCGACAAGGAAATTCTTGGGCGTGCGCCCCTCTGCGTGGGATGATAAGCTAAGTCTGTTCAGTGCGTCAGAAAGAAATAGCGCTTGGAAGGCACATCCAGGTGCGCTTGCACAGGATTTTTCAATAGCTCACATCGTCCACGATGACGCGACCAGGAAGGGCACGCCTGCATGAAAAAACAGCAGAAAGATGCAGAGCTCACCTTCTACGCAGAGTCTGGCTCCCGCGACAACTAAGAATCTGGATGTTAACGGGATGAAAAAAGCAACTCCATCCTCAGACAATATTACAATCATTGACTGTTTTGAAACCCCGGTGATTTGAATGCTCAACAACTCAATAAATGCTGCCTTGACGGACATAGGGGCGGCGGTGAAACGCTATTCCCTCGTTGGCATGCTTGGATGGCAAGATGTTCGCCAGCGATATAGGCGCTCTGCCGTCGGGCCATTTTGGCTGACAATCAGCATGGGTGTCATGATTGGCACAATTGGTTTGGTATTCGGCCAAATTTTCAACTCTCCCATGAAGGAATTTCTTCCTTTCCTTGCTGTGGGCATGATTCTGTGGAGCTTCATTGCCACGTGCCTGCAGGAGGGATGCACCAGCCTTATAGTTGCAGAAAGTATTATCAAACAACTGCCCATTCCGTTGTTTGTGCACATTTTGCGCACACTGTGGCGTAACACACTTATCCTCGCGCATAACATTGTAATCTTCCCCTTGGTACTGCTGGCTGTACAAAAGCCGATTGGCATTGAAGCACTGCTGAGCATTCCTGGCATGGTTTTATTAGCGCTGAACCTGGCCTGGGTTAGCCTGATATTGAGCGTCTTTTGTGCACGATATCGCGACCTCCCGCAAATCATTGCCAGCATTTTGCAAATCGCGTTTTATCTCACTCCAATCATGTGGCTGCCGAGCCTGATCTCTGGCCGATCCGGCACCTATTTGTTGGATTTCAACCCCATCTACCATCTCATCCAAATTGTCAGGGCACCCTTGCTCGGGCAGGACGTCAGCGCTGTCAGTTGGTGGGTAGCGGGGAGCATGGCAGTGCTTGGCTGGAGCCTGGCAATCCTGATTTATGGCAGCTACAAACGTCGCATTGCATATTGGATCTAAGAAGAAAACTATTATGGCTTCTATTGAGTTTGATAAAGCATGCGTTGATTTCCCCATCTACAACGCAAACGCACGCTCGCTAAAAAAGCGACTTATTGAAGTTGCAACCGGTGGAAAAATCAACACCAATGAAAAAGGAAGAGTTACTGTAAGAGCACTGGAAAATCTTACTTTCTCTCTAAATGACGGGGATCGAATTGGATTGCTCGGACATAACGGTGCGGGGAAAAGTACACTGCTCAGACTGCTGAGCGGCGTGTACGCCCCCTCATCCGGCACGGCTAAAATTAATGGGGAAGTCGCCTCCCTCATTGATATTTCACTCGGAATAGACCCCGAAGCAACCGGCAGAGAAAACATCTTCATCCGAGGTATTCTTCTCGGAATGACGAAAAGCGATATTTCAACAAAACTCGAGGAAATTATTGAGTTTTCGGAGCTTGGCGACTTCATCGATATGCCAGTGCGAACATACTCGTCAGGCATGCATCTGCGCTTAGCCTTTGCGGTATCAACTACGATCAGACCAGAAATTCTTATTATGGATGAATGGCTATCTGTGGGCGACGAAGGCTTTAAACACAAAGCAGAAATGCGAATGAACGACTTAGTCAAAGCAACCAATATTTTGGTGATCGCCAGCCACTCCCGCGAACTTATTATGCATACCTGCAACCGAGTCATCTGGCTGGAACACGGAAAAGTAAAATTGGATGCAGACCCTGCAACCGTCACTCGAGCTTACTTCGGCGAATAATTTTTCCGAAGGTGCCCATCCTTCTGGTGAACCGATAGGGTCCATTACCAATTAGGCCAGTAATTTTTTTTGTGGGGAGGAGAACTACATAAAAATGACAGCATAGAAGCCTGCAACTGATGTAATTCTTGCGGGCTTTTGAACGGAGAACGGTGACCTTGTAGCCAGGGGGCCCCGCACTTCATAATGCTATATCGTGGAACTCTCAGAAAACAATCGGCACCGCAAGCCCTCCCCTCTCCTCGCAAAACATGACGCCACTCACTTGTTACGACAAATTGCCCTGGAACTGGAAACAAGAATCGCCCACCTTGAAGGGGAAAAAGGATTGCGGACGGACGCCACCTGAAAACGGACGGCGAGCTTTTGATCAGGGCATCAGACAGGTCTTTGAGCATCATAAACGACCTAAAGACTCGTTGTTTCGTCAGCGCGCCATAAACTCCACATTCAAAGTCACCACCCGCCCCCCGATGCTGTGCTCCCGCTCCTAGGCGGAGCAAGCACCTCATGACGCGTCACAACGCAAAAGTCAAATAGCCTATCTCAACCCCGAGCCCGTCGACTGACCGCTTCATCGTTTCGAAAAGTATAGGGCCGCCATAGTGTTGATATCCCGCGCCAGATAGTTGCCCGTTGTCCGCAGGGTTATCCAGTGCGGTAAATACTTGTAGCCGTAGCTGAATTTGATGGACGACCGACTAATTGAAAGCCGCGTCTTTCACTGCGATGAAGCGCGTGTACAGGTGGTGAAAAGGCCAGGATTTCGCTGGTTATCACTCTTTGGGTGAGCAATCCAATGTCGACCGTATAGGCTGCTGGGTAAATGTGCGGCGCAAGTTTGTTGGGACGCAAAAGGTGCAGCCTAAAGTCAAACCCGGGCGTGCCGATATCGCCCTGAATTTGACCATCAAGCGGTATTGCAAACTTGGCTGAAGAAAACCCAGCCACCAGTGACGGCGAAAAATGCACTGGGCAAAGCTAACAGCTACCTGGCCAGCAACTGATCAAGTTGATACGTTACCCCAACGTTTGTTACTTGCCGATCGACAACAATGTGGCAGCTCGCGCGATCAGACCCTTCACCCTTGGTTATCGGGCGCAAGAATTGGCTGTTGCGCGACGGCCAGCGCTCAACTTAACAGTTTGGTCGAGACGGCTAGAGCCAATGGCCAAGAGCTCTATGCGTGACTGCGTCACGCACTTGAGCACCTGCCACAGCCTCGAGCGTAGAAGCCTTCGAGGCCTTGCTGCCTTGAAGCTGTTCGCCCACATCGCCTCGCGAGCACACCGCCTATTTTTGAATCGGAGGGCTCATGGAGCACTTACGTTGTTACCGTGAAACTGCTCACCGGCAATACCACAGCAAACCAAAAGCCCAATTTGCGGTAGGTGAGGTTTATGGATTACGTACACCGCTCCACCGATCTTCGCAACACTGAAAACTATTTCTTCAAACAAATAATAGCGAGGTCATTATCAATAGCTATCGATTCCGCATGAGGCCAAGGCTGCTTAGCCTCACAATACGTTTTACCAATAACAGCCTTGGCGCCCGTCGCCTTTTCGAACATATATCCAGAAACCCCTGTCAGCACCGAAATTTTTGAGTATTCCGGAAAAAACGCAGACATATTCATGTCACCTTGAATTGTACGTAACTTAGCAGGGTAGCCCCATGTACCCCCTTCAATATGCACATATTTCACATTATCAAAATTCGGGGACATTTCAAGACGAGATACAATCCGATTCGCCTTCATTCTATCCCACTCGTTAATTGTTTGTTGATCAGCCAGGATTTGATTATTAACAATCAAAAAGCCGACAAGGGTAACAAGTCTTGAAAAAATAATAATTGATTTTAGATGGCGACTGTCTAAATTTCGAATATACGAATCCGCCAAAAGAAATATTAACCCGATAGCAATTGACACATGAGCAATGACACGGGGAACAGGCCACCAATCCTTGAACACCAGGATCACTCCCAGTGAAACTGGAATTAGCATTGAAACTGCAAAAAGCGCAGAAAATAAACGCACAACTCTTTTATCGCTACACTTACTCTGAGCGAATGAACATCCAAAAACTATCGCCAACGACACTACAATCATCAGCAAGAATAGTTTTTTCAACCAACCAGGAAAAACGGGTTCAGCCGCCCAATAAATATTCACCAAAGATGACGATATTTGATCTATTCGCTCGGGGATGTCAGAAAGCCCTATAAAATTAGCCCTACCTGTGACCTCTATTAACCCAAGAGCTTTCGTTAAGCCCGTAACTAAAACAAACGCAAAGGCTGAAATAATGCAAATGATCGCCAAAGATATTGCGCGTTCACGATAAACATTATCTACAGCTACTGACTGGTTGTTTCTGTCTTTAACTCCCTGCCCGAAAAAAAAGGCAAAAATAATTGCAACAGCAAAATAATTTAAAAAAGCCTGATAGGTAAGAAGCATAGCAAAAGTTGAAAGTAGCGCGAGCACTCTCATGCGCCAGGTTGCAGGACTTCTTGATACCACCTCCAAGGTCAAGATAGTAAAAATCAGTGCAACACAATATCCGGGCAACACCATTCGGAAAGTAAGTGTTTCCGCCAAGTATGGATGCGCTACCATTAAGGCTCCAACCAGACCAGCAGCGGGTGAATCTTCCATTCCAACAAAACGCAGGATCGAAACTACTAGAGTTGCCTGCAAAAACAATGTCACTATCCCTAGCAGGAAATACATGTCGCTGATGCTGGCACCTAATGAATCAACAGCCCATACCGTCGCTGCCATGATGTAACGACCTTGGGAAAAAAAAACCATCAATTCTTCAGGTTTGACGCCATGGATAAATATGTAATCATCAATTGCAAATCCACGAAAGATAGCGGCCCCCTTTGCAAGAAGAGCAACACCAAAAATAATTATAATTAATCGAGTATATGACTGGCCAGCATCAAACCATTTATCAAAAGCCATTATTTTTCTCACAAAAAACCTCATTTACCAAAGCATATTTTAAGCAGGCAGTTAACTAACAATGCTGGACCTGCGTGCTCTTCATGGACACCCTGCGCACCAACTAATCCGCCCATCACCCCTTATCACATTGAGTCAGGGAATTTCATCGTTCCTGCTGGGCTTGAGAGCCCTGAAGACATAGAACTTATTCAGGAGATAAAAAATTATTGTATACACGACCATGGCGAATACTTGCGCGATCTCCGCTGGGACTAAAAAGCCCCTAAAAGAGACGATTAGAACAGCCTGATTTAGCAAAAAAGCAGCTGCAAATGCAACAAAGAATCGCAACATAGAAGAAGTTGAAGAATTTGCGCCAGAAAATACAAAAATACGATTGAGATAAAAGGCGACACAAAGAGCGATTGCGTAACCAAAAGCGTTGGCTAATTCAGGGCTGCATCCAACCCAGTGCAATAGTGTCCAAAATACAGCATAACCTACAGCTGTGTTAATCAACCCAACAATCATATATTTAACTAGCTCATTCATCTTACTACATCCTGGTATTCATAGAATTCACTTCTGACTGGCAGGAAATAGCGAATCTCTAATGAGCTCACTCTAGCCCGCAATTTTCTTTATTAAACATTCATTCTGAATTTGGTTAATTTAGGTTATGCGACCTATGAACACTCTTCTTTCAATCGCTTCCAGAAATCCATAGTACCTTCAAGCTGTTCCATGTTGCGAGGCCCGACAATAACGCCACTAAGCGCTGGATTTCGATAACTATTCGAAAGAGCAAGCTCATTGAGATTTTTGGGTGCAGGCTTCAGTTCATGATTTGAAGTTATAGACTTAGATAGCTGCTCCACCAGATTATTTTCATACTTGATACCCCGTAAAGCCAACGAACCGATCTCAGTAGAAGGCTCACTTTTTATTCCGCCCATATTTATGCCGTAGGCCAAATAGCGTGCTTTAGGGAAGTATTTTTGACATTCCAGACGCGCCGCACTAAACAGCGCATTTTCCTTGACCTGTATCCACCATTTGTCAGATAGCTCCGGTGCGGCCTTCAAATACAAACCGGGGTTTCGCACACCTGAAAACCCGATCGACAAGCCCAACGCTTGAAGTTTGGCCATGGCGTCAGTTGTTTCGGCAATCAAATCAGACTCATCGTCTCCTCGATTGTCCCAGTGGACTGCTACTGCCGCCAGCGCTGCTCCAAATTTATCTCGAAGAAACGCTGCAGAATTGAGAATGCTCCTCCCCCCCAAATCTGGCGAGGAACCACCCATATTATCTGTCCCACCTACCTTGACCAAAAGAGAAAGCTCGTCTGTCCCATTTGATGCAATCCAGTCTGAAATCCAACTTACTGCTAATCCAAAGTCTTCAGGTCGCTTGTTGATGGGATAGTTAGTTGCTGTATCCACGACACGGTAGCCAAGCGACAAAAACCGTTCAAGCATTTGATATGCAGTCGATCGATCTACGCCCCATCCCCAGAGTGCAGTACCAAGAACGAGAGTTTTTTGATCCGTGCAAGCATCAGGTAGTGTCATGCGACGCTCTTCCTTTTTGGCAGTCGGCCACGAAGAACCTGCATTGCTTTTATGTATTCAATTGCGAGCGCGCCAATTTTCACCTTTGAATCTGGATCATCCGTCCATTCAACTGCAAGATCGTTGACGCGGTAGCCAAGATATTCGCCTGTAATTAATATTTCAGTCGCAAAAAACCATCCATCGCTTTGGGCGCCTGCAGCCTTTAGATCATCTAGGCAACTTCGCTTCAAAAACTTGAATCCACACATGCCGTCGCTAAAGGATATTTGAAACATTGCTTTGACTATTAAGTTGAAGCAACGACTTGTGAAGTTGCGCAGAGGCGTGCGACCAATTACTCGCGCACCTTTAGCGAGACGCGAACCAGTTACTATATCCGCGCTATCGGAACGCAACTTTTCTAGCGCCGGACGGAGATAGCGTAAATCAGTAGCGAGATCGAGATCCATATAACCAATGATGTCCGCTTTTGACAACTCCCACGAAGCTTTCAGGGCGCGGCCAACGCCTCTTTGCTCTAGACGCAAATAGTGAACATTTGTGAGTTCTTGGGTAAGTGATCGAGCGATTTCAGGCGTCTTATCAGTTGAACCGTTATCTGCCAGGATTATTCTGATTGGACCCAGATCACTCAGATTCGTCTCTATATAGAGGTGCACCTTGCGAACCTGTTGAAAAAGCGTACTCTCTTCATTGAGAATTGGAATTGTTATTTCAACAAGCGAATTCATATTTTATTACCTTTATTTAAGTAACTTTTTTAAACAAATACTTCAGAATCTAATTTCTCAAGAACATCATATATATTGTCGATTTTCCCACCTAGAACGGAGTAGCAGCCAGGCAACTCAGGATGCTTTTCAAACAAAATCGGCCGACCATCATCAACATCGTTCTTCAGCAGTACGGTCTTGATCTCGAATAACGATTCAACATACTTTGCATCTAGTACAGCAGGCAGATAACGCCCCACATCCCTCACCATGCGATCGACACGCGTTGAGCGCTCATACTGACTGAGTTTTTGGTAAGGATCGATACCTTGCTCGTCGTTCCAGTGCATGTGGGGGGTGTAACGGACGTGGGAAAGCGTATGCAACCCACGAGCGGGGAACGGCATCATCGAGAAGAAGGGGCCATCCATCACGGTGATTCCCAAGCCCTCGAGCGCAGGAGGCGCCTGCATCAGTGCCATTTCTGTTATTTCCTGCTTAAGGCCTGTTTGGGTTCCGGGAAAATCACCTTTGAATTGATTAAGCCCACTGTAGGTACAATTAAAAACATAGCGGCAAGTGAGCAAATCTTCAGATCCGTCCTCGGATTTCAAGGCGACCTGTAGCGTTTTGTTTTGCCCGTTTGAGATCGCCGTTGCGCTCGTTTGAAGATGGACCTGCACACCACAATCTTGCAATTCTCTCGCTGCCCAACTTGCCAACTTAGTCGAATCAAAAGCATGTTCTTCGACCAGAAACACATCCTCAATTAAACCCGGCTCAAATAAGGTTCGCAGCGACGGTTCTGCGGGTTGAATTTTGGCGCCTATCTCCCGACAGAAGCGGTCAAATTGTTTGGCAGTGACCTTAGAGTTGCGGCGTGCAATCGCGTAAAGTTTGGTAAAGTCTTGCGTTACTGCATTGGGCCAGTCACGCACGAACTTGGGTAGATTGACTCGACTTCGATACGCGGTCGTAAAGCTCCGTGGATAGTGATATCCATTATGAACACGCGCCTGATTGTTGTAAGAGGCACGCATGAGAAGTCCAGGCTCACGCTCTACAAGGACCACACGCTTGAATCCTCGCTGTTTAACCAGGTATATGGCAATAGCTGCACCATAAAATCCGCCTCCAACGATGACTGCATCGTGATCTATATTTGCAGTGGGCATCAAGCAATTCGTCCAGGTCGTGTGCTTAATGCGTTTACAGGCTTGGTTCTTACTTCCTCGATATTCAACTTTTCACGCCGAGTCATGCGAGCACTGGTGAACTCTTGCCCCACGTGATAAAGCGGACCTTCATTCGACAGGCTGACCATGTGGAGGATGTACTCGCCAAGCACAAGAAGCACAAGAGAGATCAATAAAAACATGCCAGATTGCTGGAGGGACAGACTGATCCAGCCGGGTGCAATATCAGTCTTCAGAAACCCGACGGCGACAACGTAGACGGAGTACACCAAGTTGGCCGCAGCGCCAAATAACGAGAGTGAGGTGACAAGACGCATCGGCACACGGGTTGTAGAAACCAACAAACGCATACCTCGGTCGAAGCTTTCGCCCAGTCGCTTGGTGTGCATGAGTTTTGGCGCTGCGCTGTAGTTGAGATTGACGCGCGCGAATCCCCCGGTAGCAGGTAGATGGCGATAGGTCATCGCTGGCTGGGGATGTTGGAGAATGAAGTTGACGACTCTCTTGCTCAGTACGCGATACTGAGGTGCCTCTTTGGCTAGATGAATGCCATTGAAACGCTTATAGAGCCCGTTAAAGACGGCGTAAGAGACTCGATAAGCTAGGCTCTGGGTGGCTTTTTGTTGATTGTTGGCAAAGACTACATCGGCGCCACTAACCGCCTTGTTAAGCATTTCTGGTAGAAATTCGATATCGTCTGCCAAAGGGTCAATGACGGCGACAAAGTCGCCCAAAGCGTTCTCCAGTCCAACCCATGATGCAGTGTCTGTATCGACCTCTTTGGTCAGCGCATATATTTGCAGATTGGGGAGTCCGTTTTCCCCTGTGAGTGCTTTAAGGACAGAAATGCTGTCGTCGTCCGATGCATTGTCGACGATGATGATCTCGTAATCACTGACCAGGGAGGCAATGCAAGAAGCGGCGTCTGCCAGTATCTTTTGAGTATGAGCGGACTGGTTGCGCACAACGAATACAATCGACAGGAAAACCGGGTAAAACGCCATTCCACACCCCTTTAAACGCTCATCGCTAGATTGACGCGCTCTAGTTATCAAAATTTGATGTCATTTTACTTTACGAGAAGGGGGTGGGACACCCTATTTGTCAGATTTAGCCCTCATCTGCCCCTCTCCGCGATTAGCGAGGCAGCATTGCCGCGCGGTACAACGCCCCCTCTGCCTGCCGCCGACGAATCAGCACAGTCGATTTTCCTCCTGCCGACCACACCCACTACATCAGCTCGACCGGAACATCGCCATACTAGCCTCGGTTGATCTTCATTATTCGTGACGACCGCTGCGAGACTCCCGTACCAAGATCGAAGGTGAACGACACCAGGTGCGTCAAACCGCCCATCGGACAGTGGTTTTTTAATCAGCCGCAGCACAGCGGACTCGGCAATACGAACATTTCGACGCAGGACCTCGGCGCCCCCCCCTCTCGGATGATGCCGCCATTAAAGCGGGACTGCTCTCCCTGCTAGACCATATGCCCGAACCAGGTCGTGAGATACTCTGCTGAACAGAGGTAAATTGCCGGTCTGAACACCTCGAACCATTTGATCAGACCCAGTCCCTCGTCAGTAATGTGGCGCATCTCAGCCACCATGGCTCATTTTGCCGATCTGGCAGCTTCCGAACAGAAGGACATTACAGCAGCGAACGGCGCTTGGTATTGTTCGTCCGAGACGGACTGGAAGGTATTTGCCAGGGAAACGCCATCGGCCTGCCGCATGGAATTCAGTGCAGTAATTTTTACCAATGCAAACACCACGAAAAGGCGTAGGTGATAACTGGACGTACAGAAGGCTGGAACGCTTCCACTCACAGTGGTCCGGTCGAATGGTTGGTGTTGCTGAAGAGCGCCTGCTTTCTGAGACATCAGCGACGATCTGGATTTCTACCAGCCGCAGACTCTGAGCGCGTTTATGCAACTCCATCTGGCGGTCTAGCCAGTGCAAAGCCGGTGGTGACTATCCTTACTACGGTTGCCTGGCAGTCTGCTTGACCGTGTTGAACGCATCCAGCAGACCGCTTAATTCACGGATGTCGGCTGCAGCACCCTCACCGTCTGAGCCAACATCGGCCGTAGCGCGTTTTGCGTATGCATCCGGGCATCACGCCTTACGTGATTGATGCGGTTTCCGCCTATGCGGCATCAATTGATTGATCTTGCTTGCCCCGGTGTCGGCAGGCGCGTGAGCATATCCATCAAATAAGCATACTGAGCATGCCCATTCAGTCGCCCAGACTGGAACATGGTTCGACAATTTTGCGTTTGAGTTCTGACGGGAAGTTGGCACCGCGACCCGGTCGGCGGGCTGGGCGACGATATCCTAGATAGAGTCCATTACAAATTTTTTGCTGATTCTGGAGTCTCTCAGTAAAGGTTATTGGCCGGATGGTTATGCTTCATCGGTGAGATCGGGTGATGCTTTGAAACACTCGGACTCGAGGCACTTGAGCCAAAGGCAAAAGCCGTTGCGCTCCCAATAAAGTATTTTCTTTTGTTTACGTTGGCGATTCAGGAAGACGAACCGCACACGGTCAAACACCGCGACCTTGATATTCAATTTGAAGAGGACGGAAAAACGTCGATAGGTTTTCGCAAGTCCACCGGTTTGGAGTACAGATTAACTTTTTCGACTTTAGCGTCGGGACGCATCACTGTGCGGGCTCCTGAAAGAAATCAAGAGCACAGCATCAGGCTTCAACTGGCGGCTTTGAATGTGGGCACGGCGGAGCGTATGCGGCAAACGAGGCGGTAGTTTGTTCATGGACCGGATACGTTCAAACCCTATCCACGCGAGCTAATCATGCATCTGTACCCCACTCCCCGCTTCGACGTCAAAAACCAAGGCAGGAGCCTTATGGGGCAATTCCGCATGTACAGATCTGTACAGGAGGAGGCAGGTGACAGCTATTCCTGCCGCGACCGGCACTAGTGGTTACAAGGATCGAAAGTATCTTCAGGCGACACTAGAATCTGGGTTTTCCAGCAACCACCCCACAAAACGCTCCACCCCCAGTTCAAAGCTCACAGCTGGAACCCACCCCAGCGCGCTTTTCGCACGATCTATATTTAAAACACTGAGTGGCACATCAAAGCCTCGACCCGACAAATATTCGCGACGAGTGACGCGTCCAGTGACCTTTTCAATCGTATCCAGCACCTCATTCAAACTATGCCCATGACCTGAGCCGATATTGAATACATGTTCTTGCATTGATGGTTCAATAGATGCCAGAAGAGCTTGCACGACATCCGCGATATGGATGTAGTCACGAACCACAGAGCCGTCACCCCAGATTTCAATGGGCTCATCACGCAGCACTTTGCCAAGGAATACCGCTACCGCACCTTGACTCGCGTGTGTGCGCTGACCTTCACCGAAGGGGTTCGCCAAACGCAAAACGGTGTAATCCAAGCCGTACAGCCGATGGAAAAGCGCCAGGTATTTTTCGATCGCCAACTTCGTAATTCCATACGAACACACGGGCTCTGTAGGGTGTGTTTCCGGGATAGGCACCTGCGTAGGCTCACCATAGACGGTTCCCCCTGACGAAACGAAAATAACCTTCTTGACCCCTGCCTTCAGCGCCAGAGTCAGCATACGAATCGTTCCGATGAGATTGCTTTCTACATCGAAAACAGGGTTCGCATTTGAAGACTTTGGTAATGTGGTGGACACCAGGTGGTAACAAATATCGCAATATTTCAACGCTTCACTCATATCAGCTTCGCTAGTGAAATCGCCTTCAAAAAGCTCAAACTGAGGATGCTTTGAGTGAGAGTCACTTGGCTTGACAACATTCGGCCGATCAAAACACCGCACGGCGTGGCCCTGACTGAGCAGCGCGTCGATCAGATGCGTCCCGATGAAGCCTCGTCCACCCAACACCAACGACCGTATGACTCTGTCGGTTGATTTGCTCCCGGAGTTTTTCAACGTTTGACTCCCTTGCCTAAACCATTAAATCTGCTACATAGCTATGCAGTGTTGGACGAGCTCCATATGCGCTAAACGAACTTTTCGCTCCAGAACTCATCTTGCTGACATCTCCGTTTTTACGGGAGCCGCGCAGTGTTTCACGTTCCCGCCACTCTCCAAAAATAGAGGCCAGGCCACCATAGCCATCTTCTATTTAGGGCGGGATAACTCCGAGGGCCATCATATTGGGGCGCTCGTGATTGTATGTCCAGATCCCAGTTCGTACGTATATCTGATCCATGAACCACGCCTACCACCAAAGTACTGCCTCGTTTACCGCGGCATCTGTGGCGAGCAGTTCTACGGCAAAGGCTTGATAGTCTTCTGCTGACCGCGCATGTGGCAACTGCTCAAGTACGTCGCGCAGCCACGTATAGGGTGTCCGGCCGTTGACCTTCGCGTTCCTGACCAAGCTGTAGATCTGAGCACTGGCGGCCGCGCCTCTAGGGGTTTCACTGAATAGCCATGCCTTCCGGCCAATTATAAACGGCTTGATCGCCTTTTCGGTGGCGTCGTTGTCGATCGATAAAAAACGGCCTCCACGTCACTACAGAGGACTCCAGTTGTTTGCCAGATTACTGATAGCCTTGCCCAGCGCGCTTTGTGAAATGAATTCCGAATGCGTTTTCTCCAGCTAGCCGTGTAGGTGCGCCACCACCGGCAGGCTGTTTTGCTGTCGACATTCATGACGATGTTCATCGCTGACTTCTTTCAGATCTCGCTCGATACCCTGCAGATTGTTGATCCGACTCAGGGCGATATCGCACGCCCGCCCTTGCCCTTATGCCGGGCTTTTGTGAGTCGACAAACTTGCGCCCTACAGGTGCCATGCACCCCAGACAGTCCAAGCTGGGTTGCAACGCCAACACGTTATAACCTGCGCAATAATCAATCGTCACGTCATCGCGATAATCGGAAAGTAGGCGCAATAGCGCTTCCCGCGCGCGGCTGGTCGTATAGTCAAACAAGATAACTGCACGCTCCGACAGGCCACTGGCCCGCACCCACATCCACGCCCGGGGCGCTTCATTGCGGCGGGGTCAAGAAAGGAATCAGGAGCATCGCATCGGGGGGCTGTTGGCAGGTTTGAATGTGGGGTTCAGGCTCAGTCACGTAGTACCAACAGAAGCGGTGGTTTTCAAATACCGCGACTAACGGCAAAGAAACAAATGCGCACATCGCCGCTGGCCATTCGGGATGGGCTGAAATGCCAATGTCATGAACCAGGTCGAATCAGGGGGCAGCGGCTTAACCGAGTGATTAGTAGGTACAATAACTACTACGCAGCGCCCGGGAGAATTGATGCATATTGGATCAATTTTAGTGTTTTCGTCTCACGGCAAGACCTTAAACGTCGCAGCCAGCGTAATCAGCTTCAGTGGTCACAATACGGAAGCCTTGCCTGCCTCTATATTCTAAGCCGCAAAAACGCACATCCTACCCTGAGGATCGCTTCGCGTCACATACCCAATGCAGGAGCCGTATGCCGTAGTTCCGCGCATACGGATCAGTGGTGGGGGGGCAAAATCTGGAAGTCTTCTTCCGGGTTTCCCTAGCGGACCGCTCCCCGGATGAGGCATACTTCTCGCTTCGCGACACTGCAGCAATCAAATTTGAATCCTGACTGTACCGGCGGCTCAACTTAAAAAATTTAGAATCCCGTCCAAAAAACGAGACCACATTTATACGAGACCGCCATGCCAAAGCTCAGCTTAATAATCACTTGTCACAACCAAGTCGAACTTTTAGAACGGCGTGTCAGACGCGCGTTGACGCAATCAATCTTAGGCTTAGAAATAATTGACGTCGATGACGACTCGATCGAATCACCTGACTTTGTGTTTGAGCCTTTCAGGTCAAATGCGCGACCTCGAATTATTCGAAAACAAAATATGAGTGTTGCCAACGCAAGAAATGCAGTGAGAGATATAAGCGGCGGTAAACACCTCCATTTTGTTGGCGCAGACGACTGGACTGCCCCAACAACCGATGCCGATCATGAAGCCCGCTATTTGGACAGGCGACTAAGTTATTATCGCGCGCGTAAGAATTCGATGAACAAAGCGCAACTGCATACGCAAGAAACGGCCATCACCACACCTGTTAAAAACATTAGTCAGCTCCCGACTAAAATGGCCAAATCAATCCATGAGCTTACTGGGATTCACGACACCGTTATCACCACCAACTCATCATTGAACAAGCGAATCGGCGAATCGACTAATCGGCGCCTTATCTTTCCGAAATACAAACGGTTAAAAGTTGGCTTTAGGGGCAGCGGCATGTCTACTGAGCGGCGCCTGAAGAGAAAAGCGTATTGCTGAGGCAATACAACGCGAAAAACAGAGCAACTTCAAAATAAATTGTAGCCCACTAAACCTTCAGAATTATTTATCTTTATGGCAAATTTGTTTAGTACATTCTTAAAAAGACAAGTAAAAAAAGCAATGCCTTTTTCTCCGGATGAAAAATTACTTCACGGGTCGAAACTTTTCGATCGAAGGTTTTATTTGGAACAAAACCCTGACGTAAAAAAGGCTGGACTTGATCCCATCAAACATTATCTTGCGTACGGCGCTGCCGACGGTCGGAATCCGAGCGCAAATTTTGACGGGAGCTTCTACCTGCAGCGCTATAGTGACGTCGCGCTCTCCGGCTTGAACCCGCTCGTCCACTTTTTGCGGTTTGGTCAAGCGGAAGGACGCGTTGCGTTACCGCCAGGCGCGACGGCTTCGGACACCGATTCATCTGCGGCAAGCGCATGGGCGATCGAACGAGCGCTCGTTGAACAATCCGAATGTTTCAGTGCTCCATTTTACCTCAAGACATATCCGGATGTAGCGGCAGCGAAGATTGACCCGCTCGATCATTTTATGAACCAGGGATGGCGCGAGGGACGACGGCCGCATCCGAACTTCGACGTGGCGTGGTATGCAGATCAGTGCCCAGAAGTTTTAACAATCAAGACTAACCCGGTTCTCCATTATCTGCAGTACGGCAAGCAACGAGGATATACAAGCGGCCCCGGCGTTGAAGTCTTCGAAATTGCTCGCCAAATGATTGCGGAGGCAGCACTTATAGAGCCAAGCATCGTTCTGGACGACAAGTTGCTACAGGCAGAGGAACTTCACATCAACTATGGCAGCAAGGCAACCCCCGTCCTGCTCGCATGGCACAAGTTGTTTGAAAGTCTGGATAAGCCGTTCGACTATATTGTCATGACTCCATGGCTAGTTCGAGGCGGCGCTGATTTAGTCGCCTGCAACGCCATTAAAGCCGCGATTGAAAAACACGGAGTGAATTCAACACTGTTACTGCTCACCGATCATGACCGCAGGGAGGCGGACCACTGGCTACCTCCCGGAACCAATGTACGAGTTATCTCCGACTACGACAAATCGCTTTCAAGATCAGAGCGCGCGCACATTGTAAAAATGTTAATTACAGCCATGCGGCCAAAATCCGTTCTGAATGTCAACAGTGGCGCCTTATGGGAAGCGACAGTTGGTGGCGCCCTGTCTAGGGTGACGGATATATATGCATGTTTGTTCTGTCGCGATTACCTGCCGGACGGCCGCGCTGCCGGTTACTCAGATACACATTTTCGTGACTGCCTTCCATATTTAAAACGAGTTTATTGTGATAACAGAGCATTTCTCGACGAGCTTATTTTAGATTATGGTGTGCCTCCATCATTGCAAGAAAAAATGCTAACCCTTCACCAACCGATTTCAAGCAGCACGGAAAATTTGCATCGCGGCGGGCCAACTACTAAAAACTCTGTTGTATGGGCAGGTCGTTTCTGCGCGCAAAAAAATATCGATCTGCTGATCGAGATAGCAGAAAAAGGATCAGACTTTGAGTTTGAAGTTTACGGCTACGGTGACGATGAACTCACGAAAAAGCTGAATGCGGCAGCAAGCCGACTGTCGAATCTCCGCTTGATGGGACCGTTTACAGCAACATCCGATCTACCTTTCGAGCAATACAATGCGTTTCTCTTCACTTCGCTGTGGGAGGGATTACCACTCACGTTGGCCGACACGGCGATGACAGGCATACCGATAGTTGCCTCCGGCGTGGGCGGGATTCCCGAGCTCGTGACGGCAGAGACGGGGTGGTGCATAAAACACTACGAAGTCTCTGGCCCTTACCTAGCTGCATTGCGAGAGATCAAAGACAACCCTGTTCTCGCGGCGCAAAAAGGTGATGCGATGCGAAAACACGTCCTTGACACCCACTCCTGGTCACAATATTTTTCGGCCCTTGCCGCTTCGCCGTCGTTTTTGGACTAGCCTTCAATGCATACTTTCGACGTAACTGCCGTTATCAATGGTCATACGGAAGGGCTTATGGCCCTCTCATCCCTCAGAAGCCTTGCAAGGAACGCTGATACCGCACGCCTTGCGGGCTTAAAAGTCGAGCTGATCGCTATACTGGACAAGCCCGACCCGCTCACATTGGAAGTTTTTCAAAACTTTGCCAACTTGCGTACTGACATCCGCGTAGAAGTGGTGGATATGGGCGACCTCGGGTTTGCGCGGAACAAGGCTGCGGCACTAGCGTCGGGGAAATGGATATCTTTCCTCGACGCCGACGATATATGGGCCGATAGATGGCTAGTTGAAGCCTTCACTGCCGCCGAAAACGATCCACGACAGGTTGTCTGGCATCCTGAAGTAAATGTTTACTTCGGTGCTCGAGCGCATCTGTTTTTGCACGGAGACATGGATGAGCCGCAGTTCAACATATCGACCCTTGCGTACACCAATCTTTGGACAGCACTCGCCTTCGTCTCTGCCGAATTCCTTCGAAAGACACCCTATGCGGGGACAAACCTCAAACAGAATATTGGTTACGAAGATTGGAGTTGGAATATAGAGGTGGTGAATCAAGGCGCCATTCATAAGGTTGTGCCTGGAATTGCACACGCAATTAGAACAAAATCGGTGTCCTTGCTCAGCCAAACTATCGCTGCAGGGTGTATTGCACACCCAACCCATTTCTTTAGACATGTGCTCGACAGGCGAGCTGGAATCGCCTCTACAAAACCGGACACCAACCACCCATTGAGTTGATGCAACTGCCAAGCGCCTATCTCACCCTGGTGAACGGTAGATCAAGGCGCTGTGGGGACAGCTCGTTGTAACGCTCGAAGGCAATTGCCAGGTTGAGCTGTCCCGTTTCTCGATCCGGCTGGCATGGATGCCACGTAACCTCGCCTGACCGTTTTCACGAAGCTCTCCGGCATGCCGCCATGCTTCGGGCTTCGGGCTTCGCACTGGGGTTACATAGGCTGTAATCCGATCTGTAGAGCAAAACCGCGATCTTTTCGGCGATGTAGGCCGGATCATTATCGCTGATCCACTGCACAGACGTTGCAGGCAGTTGATCACCAAAGTGCTTCTCCACACATTCCAGCATCAAGTCGCGAACGTCATCGCCGGTGCACCCGGTCGAGTTCGCGACCCAGCCGATGGCTTCGCAATCACAGCAATCCAGTGCGGGGGGGGGCCCTATTCATAATAGGCGGCGCGCTTAGCGGGCTGATGTTGCTGAACAGCCAATTCTTGCACCCGATAATGAAGGACCTGATCGCGCGCTATCGATCGGCAACTAACCAGCTTTGATGCAACGTAGCAACTTGATCAGTTACTGGCTAGGTAGCTGTTAACTTTGCCTAGTGCACTTTGCGCCGTCACTTGTGGCTGGGTTTTCACCAGCCATGTTTGCAACTGCACCAACACCGGCAGGCTGTTTTGCTGTCGGCTTTCGTAGCGATGTTCATCGTCGACTTCTTTCAAATCTCGCTCGATACCGTACAGCATGTTGATCAGATTCAAGGCGATATCGGCACACCCGGTTTTGCCTTTGGGCTGCACCTTATGCGCCTCAACAAACTGGCGCCGCCCATGTAATCAACAGCCTAAACGGTCGACACTGGATATGGCGGCCCAGTACTTTTTCGAAACGATAAAGCGGTAAAGCTTACACTTATTTGGCGGTCAGCAGTATCACCAAAACGCTGGGGCCGACCATACTCTTTTCGATCAATTGGGTGGACTGTCCGCGGTGGCCGAGGGGGGGGGGGTCGCAATCCCGGCAACCGTAGAGCTTGCGGATATGTTTGATCACGCATGTATTGGCACGACCTCAAGCTGATTACTGACTTTCCTCGCCAATGCAGTGTTTACGGCAGCCGCAGCACAGGCCAGTTCATGCTTGAACACTTCATGGCTGACTTCGATACGAGAGATCGGCGGGCATAGGCTTGCGTTTGCCTCGTCGTTAAGTCTGAGCAACGACCTCTTCTTCCACCGTTTCGTCGACGTGCTTAGGCTAGAGATATACTTTTTCGACTTTTGCGTCGGTACGCGTTATGAGGTGCTGGCTCCGCGAAGGAATCGGGAGCGCGGCATCGGAGGCCCAACTGGTGACTTTGAATGTGGGGCTCATGGAGCGCTTACAATACAGCAAGCCTGTGAAGCGATGACCTCACAGGCGGGCGAGTAAATTATTCTAAAAACAGGGCGCTAGTATCCAGAAGATTGATCCGAACTTCTCGTATTTGCCGCGATACGCGCTTGAGCACTTCTAACTGCCATATCGTATGCATCATGTAAAAGAGCATGACGATCGGCACGAACGCTTGAATCAGCAGGTGTTCGGAAAAGTGACGTGGTTTTTTCGACATATTTGAAATGCGCGCCATATCCGTAACAAAGCCACAAGTTCCAGTCTTCAAGTTGATCCAGATCGAGATCAAACCCACCCCAACGCTGGTACAGTTCTTTCTTGAACATGATGGACTGGATAGGGATAAAGTTATGGCGCTGCATGACCTTATAGTCCCATTCCTGGCGAAACACGGGAGGCGTATAGAATAGCTCCTCGACATAATGACTTTTGTCATCATTAACGTGGGTAGCAACTTCAAAAGCCAAACTGTAAGCAGCATCAAGCGTTGCGTCGGCTGCCAAGCATTGCATCAGCGTTTCGACGTGATCCGCGAATAACAGATCATCATCATCCAGGAACATATAGTAATCGCCCGACGCTGCAGCCATTGCAGCATTACCCACACCTGAGCGACCTATCTTTTCATTATCCAAAAACTTGACAGTGAGATGGGAAGGCGCGTACTTGGCTACAGACTCTACCAGCTCAAGCTGAGTATCCCCACCGTCTTCCGCAACAATAAGTTCGATATTCGGATAGGTCTGATTAAAGACACTCTGCATCGCCTGCCGCAGAAAAACCCCACGGCCTCTATAAGTACGTGTAATGATCGTGACTTTAGGCACTACAGCCACCGAGTCAAAGGGTTTCGCCTGCCAAAACGCGCCATCCCTGACAAGTTCGTAGTCATAACCACGAAACGGAAATCTTGCGGTGGCGGGCCCCTTTCCCTTCAAAAAGCCCGGTATATTTTTCAGCAACTTTGGCAGGTTGCGCCACAACATTTTTTTAGAACCGGGGAATTGCGACGGGTAAACAAAAAGGATTGCGTACAATGCCAACGCCACACATCGATCGACGTTCGAGCCGTACCGCAGACGAATATAGGTATTGCCCAAGACGCTACCGGCGAACTGCAATGGTTTGACTTCACCAGCCTCTTCGTACGTATGGTGAATGACCGCCGCATTTGGCAGGTATTTCAGTACATAACCGTAGGAGCGCAATCTATAAGAAAATTCGACGTCTTCGCCATACATGAAAATGGCACGGTCGTAACCACCGCAGCGAATATACGCATCACGCCGCAGTAGGATACAGGCGTGTGAAGACCAATTGGCTTCCAGCGTGACCGGGTCATAATATTTCGGGTGTTCGAATGGCACCTGGCGAAACTCCCAGCTTGCCGACGCTGGGTCACGATCATTAACTGCTGCGGTAACGGCATTTACGATTGAGCACGGAAGGAACTCGAGGTCGAGATTTACGACCAGGCAATAATCCGACTGACCTTTGCGGATAGCACGATCATGGCCCATGCCAAAACCAAGGTTCTCTTGCTGAATGACCTCGACGCTGGCGAACAGACTACCGTGCGAGCTCAAGTAATCTTTAAATAGCTCCACCGTATTATCGGAGGAACCATTATCAACAACTTTGAAGTGAATACTTGACAGCGGATATTCTTGCGCCGCCAGAGAGTCAAAAAACTTTTTTATCCAGCGAGAGCTATTATAAGAAACCACCGAAATATCAATAGGCGGAAAAACAGTTAGCGCCGAAGCAGCAGCCAAGCCCGACATATAGGAAAACCGCTTGTCAGACAATGCATTCAAAGACTTGATATTATCGTTCGAAAACGTCTTATCACGAAAGCCCCGCATCAGCTTCATTTTTTGAAAGGTATAAAACGACCACACAAACTTTAAAAACGGCACCCGTAAATACACAGCTCGAGCATAGCCTCTAACTGTAGCCACGTCTCCTCGCAGCACAGCACGCACTATATTGGAGCCTATAGAGAACCCCCGTCGAAGAATACGCAGCGGCCTGGTGAATGCTCGTGTGACTGGTCTATCAGAAGCTTTACAATTTTTATCCATTGGTCTGTAACTCAATATCAATCATAGAAGTCCCCACTAACCCAGTAAACGCGTTAGCGCTACGGGACCTGAAACCATTACTTTGCGCAACCAGCCACATATTATCTGTTGACGCAGGCGCTACTTTTGCTCAAACCATCTGATCCAGCGGGGGCGAATCATAGCGTCATCATCGACGCTTACTTTGCACCCCGGCGGCGGTAAACGATCAACAATCCCTAAGCCTTGGGCTGCTCTCGCCTTCCCGCACCCAATGCGCACGCAATCAGTATCAGGGGCAGATAAGCAACAGCCAAACCGATGACACCGGACACAAGCCCAACTCCCACAGCGACAGCCAAAGGCGTCAGCCATAAGAGATTTATGCCGACGACTGCAAACACCACCACTTTGTGGCTGCCATACCGTCGAGCCGCGTACTGATATGCATGACTCCGATGAGCCTCATAAACCTTTTCACCGCTGAGCAAGCGCCTCGCCAGCGTCCAGGTTGCGTCAACAATAAAAACTCCCAGAAGAATCAACCAACTCCAGAGAAAAGCGCCTGATTGCCACGCAGCATCAATGGCAATGAGGCCTAAAACGAGCCCCAGGAAACCACTGCCTGCATCCCCCATGAAAATGCGCGCGGGTGGAAAATTCCAACACAGAAATCCCCCGACCGAGGCAGCCAGGGCCAACGCAACCCACACCAACTCGACATGACCGGTCAAACCGTAGATCAGACAACTACCAAGACAGGCACAGATGGCTTCGGCACTGGCAAGGCCATCGATACCATCCATGAAGTTGTAAAGATTCAACATCCAGACGAGATAAATCAAAGCCAGCACAATGCCCGCAACGCCAAGATCCACGGTCATATTCGCAATAGACAGGGGAGCAAGACCTCCCAGCCAAAAAAGTGCCCATCCGGCGGCAGCGAAATGCCCCAGGAGTCGCCATCTTGCTGGAATGTGATTATGGTCATCAGCAAAACCGACAGCTGCAACCAGTAGCCCACCACCCAACAGACCGTACATCAACTCCGCAGTCATCAGCCCAAGCAGCTTCAACGCTGGCAGAGCAATCAGGGACGCAAAGACTATCGCGACACCGCCACCGCGCGGGGTGGGCGTCGTGTGAGAGCTTCGCTCATTTGGTACATCGATCAGCTTCCTCCCCAATGCGTAACGGCGAAACATTAGTGTCAATGCCCAAGACAATAGAAAAACCGACAGTAACAACCACCAAACATTCATTTCGTTTGCTCATCCAAGTAATAGCGAGCGGTTTGAAGCATGGCCTGATCCACATTAACGGGAGGTCGCCACCCCAACACTTCGAGGTTTTTTTCAATATTGACCTGAAGCGAGCCGCATATACGCTGAGCAATCGACTGTCTGCCAAGCAGACCAGCCACGAAAATCAGCAATTTCTGCGGTACCGGTATCAACAACGCCCTTTTACCCAACGCCCGCGACAAATGTCGCAAAAGCTGTGTGGTTGACAGGTCGTCACCATCACTCACCAGAAAGGTCTCATTTGCAGCGGCCGGATGTTCGATGCAGGTGACAATCAGATCGACCAGATTCCCGATTGCGACCAGGCTACGCTTGTTTCCTATCGCACCCAGTGGCAATGGCAGCCCCTTGCTGAGCCATCGCATCATGCTGAGGAAGTTGGCCTTGACACCCGGACCGTAGACCAGAGGCGGACGAATAATGACGACTTCCATACCGGTTTCAAGACTCAGCTTCTTTAAACTTTCTTCCGCTTCATACTTGGAAACACCATAAGGATCAACAGGAGCAGGCACGCTATCGGCAGTGAATGGTTCCCCTGCCGCGGTGCTTTCTCCGTTGACCTTGATGGAACTGATGAAAATAAACCGGGCGACGCCTGAATCGGCAGCGTGCCTTGCCAACCTCATAGTCCCATCGACATTGAGGCTGCGAAACATCGCCAGCGCATCGGTCGCTGTTTCGTCCATGACGTGCACCCTGGCAGCGGCGTGGACAACTACGCGTACATCATCAAGCAACGGCAGAACACCCGGTACACTCAGATCAAAAGTCACACCAGAACAGCGTCCTGCCACACAGTTCGTATCCCGTGCAGCCGCAATCGGTTGAAATTTCCCATCAAGTAACAACCTGGAGACCAGCGCCCAGCCAATAAAGCCACTTGCCCCCGTCACAACCACCTTTGAACTCATTCAGATCGGTTCCCTGAAAACGCGAACATCCAGCAGACAAAAAAGAACAATACCTTGTCGCGCAACCGCCGCCGACACTGCCAGGCATCAAAAGAAAGCCTTATGAGTTGGCACCTCTTCAATTGCAGCCGTGACTGTACAAACGGATGGTCGCCCTTGCCTACCAATAACGCGATGATCCGCACCTGACTGAACCACCAACCGTCATGGATGGTTTTGTAACGTGCGAGCAAAGAGCTCAAGCCTTTATTGGCGCCCACTTGATTGTTTGCGTGCTGGCGGTAATCCATGGTCGGCACTGGGTCGATGAACCATCGAAAACCATGACTTCGAGCGAAGGCGTAGCAGTACCAGTCATGCAAGCGAACCTTCTGCAGCTTTTCCCAGTCATTTGTTACTGAAGTTTTAAGGGCGTCGGCAAAGTGATTATTGAATACATAAGTGCATCCAGGACCTGCTGCCTCAAATAGAAAATCCCAGGCAACTTGAGGCTGTGCCTTGTCCAATAGATGGATCCTGCCATCCGGCCAGAAGGCGGTGACATTACTGGAGTAGGCATCAACGTGGTGAGAATCAATCGTACAAGTGGCACGCCGTAGCTTGTCTGGATGCCAGATGTCATCCTGGTCAGCCAGCGCTATGAAGTCATAAGGAGAGAAATCGACGTCACGAATCAATCGAAAGAAATTGCGCGACGCACCTCCAAATTTTCCGGCATCCGGGAGGAGAAAAATCTGTGGGTGTTTCGCGGCGAACGCCGCGCACCACGCTTCTGTACCATCAGAGGAAGGATCAATGCTTATATGAATTGAGACTTCAACGCCTGATTGACACAGGATCGAGGCGAGTTGCTCCTCGATCCACTGTATTCCGTTGTAGGCAGCCAGCAAAACCGCAACCTTTGGAAGTCTAACTGGCATGCCATTCCTGCTTGCACTAATTGACGCTAAGGATTCGAGTGGATTGTCTTGGCTCAACGAGCGCTTAGGTCCAGCAACTTTTGCAAGTACTGACCATAACCTGTTTTCTTCAGCGCCTCGGCTTGCATCCCCAGTTGCGCAGCAGTAATCCAGCCGTTGTTATAAGCGATCTCCTCCAGACACGCCACCTTCAGGCCTTGGCGTTGCTCAATGGTGTGCACAAAGTGACTTGCTTCCAGCAGAGAGTCATGAGTGCCGGTATCAAGCCAGGCGAAACCGCGACCGAGCATCTCGACATTCAGCGTCTTGCGCTCCAGGTAGGCGCGGTTAACATCAGTGATTTCCAGCTCGCCGCGCTCGGACGGCTTGATGCTCTTGGCAATCTCGACAACATCATTGTCGTAGAAGTACAGCCCAGTCACCGCATAATTGGATTTCGGCTGGAGCGGCTTCTCTTCAATGCTCAGCGCCCGACCGGTTTTATCAAACTCTACTACACCAAAACGTTCCGGATCGGAAACGTGATAGCCAAATACCGTGGCCCCTTGCTGTTGCGAGCTAGCGGAACGGAGGTTGTCCGAGAAGTGCTGCCCGTAGAATATGTTGTCACCCAGAATCAGGCAGCAAGGATCGGTACCAATGAAATCCTCACCAATAATGAAGGCTTGAGCCAGACCGTCCGGACTAGGCTGCTCAGCGTAAGTGAGCTGGATGCCATACAGGCTACCGTCACCCAGCAACTTGCGGAAACATGGCAAATCTTCAGGCGTGGAGATAATCAGGATTTCACGCATGCCTGCAAGCATCAATACAGACAGCGGATAGAAGATCATCGGCTTATCGTATATTGGCAGCATCTGCTTGGATACGCCGAGAGTTAACGGATGCAGGCGCGTGCCCGAGCCGCCGGCGAGGATGATACCTTTACGATTCGTCGTGGTCATTTGTTCAGAACTTCCCTAAGCATTCGGTTTACACCACTTTGCCAATCCGGCAAGTGTAGAGAAAAATTGTCGCGCAACTTCTGAGTATTCAAACGAGAATTCAGAGGCCGCTTCGCAGGAGTGGGATAAGCTGCAGTATCGATTGGGGTGACCGCTGTTACGGCAAGTTGCTCGCCATTGGCCTTAGCGAAAGCGATTACATGACTTGCATAACCATGCCAGGACACCTCACCACTGGCTACCAAGTGATACAAACCCGAGAGCTGCGGCTGTTGGCTCGCCTGGCGAACGGCCAAAGCCGTGACGTCAGCAATGAGGTCAGCCCCTGTCGGCGCCCCGATCTGATCGGCGATGACATTCAGCGTTTCGCGATCTTTGGCCAGACGTAACATGGTTTTGGCAAAATTGTTACCGCGAGCGCCATAGACCCAGCTTGTACGAAAGATCAGATACTTGCAGCCCGAAGCGATAATCGCCTTCTCACCTGCCAGCTTACTTTCACCGTACTGGTTCAACGGGGCGACGTCATCCGTCTCCTGCCATGGACTGGAACCCTGGCCATTGAACACATAGTCAGTCGAATAATGCACAAGCCAGGCATCTAGAGCTTTTGCTTCTTCGGCCAACACCTTACTGGCACGGCCGTTTACCAGAAAGGCATGCTCGACATCGGATTCAGCCTTGTCGACTGCTGTATAAGCGGCCGCATTAACGATGACATCAGGCATGATTTTGCGGATCGTCGCGCTTACCGCATCAAGATCGGAAAGGTCGCCGCACAGTCCATCGACCGGATGACGATCCAGCGCGACCAACTCGCCAAGCGGAGCAAGGGAGCGTTGCAGCTCCCAGCCTACTTGACCGTTTTTGCCCAGCAGTAGAATCTTCATGCCTTGTTCGAGCGGTCCGCGTAATTCTGGTCGATCCACTGTTGATAGGTACCGCTCTTCACGTGAGCGACCCACTCAGTGTTGCTCAGATACCATTCAACGGTTTTACGAATGCCCGTTTCAAAGGTTTCTTCCGGAGTCCAGCCCAGCTCGCGCTGAATCTTGCTCGCATCAATTGCGTAGCGCTGGTCGTGCCCCGGGCGGTCCTGAACGTAGGTTATCAGGCTTGCATGCGGACGGTGGGCAGAGTCAGGACGCAACTCATCAAGCAGCGCACACAAGGTGTTCACGACTTCGATATTTTGCTTTTCGTTGTGACCACCAATGTTGTAAGTCTCACCGATCACACCTGCTGTCACGACTTTGTACAACGCACGAGCGTGATCTTCTACATACAGCCAGTCACGAACCTGATTGCCTTTGCCGTAAACAGGGAGAGGCTTTCCTTCCAGTGCGTTGAGAATGATCAGCGGGATCAACTTCTCAGGGAAGTGGTACGGTCCATAGTTGTTCGAGCAATTGGTGACCAATGTCGGCAAACCGTAGGTACGCGCCCAAGCACGAACCAAGTGGTCGGAACTGGCTTTGCTGGCCGAATAAGGCGAACTTGGCTGATAAGGCGTGGTTTCTGTGAACAGATCTTCCGGACCTTCCAGATCACCATACACTTCGTCAGTCGAGATATGGTGAAAACGGAAGTTGGCTTTACGCGCATCATCCAGAGCAGCCCAATAGTGGCGCGCCGCTTCAAGTAGCGTATAGGTACCGATGATATTGGTCTGAATAAACTCGGATGGACCGGAGATCGAACGATCCACGTGGGATTCTGCGGCCAGGTGCATGATCGCATCCGGTTGATGCTCACGTAGCACGCGGTCGATTTGATCACGATCGCAAATATCGACACGCTCAAATGCATAACGCGAGTTTTGGCTGACTTCCGCCAAAGATTCCAGATTGCCGGCGTAAGTCAGCTTATCAACGTTAACGACAGAGTCGGCGGTATTGGAAATGATATGACGGATGACTGCCGAGCCGATAAACCCGGCGCCGCCGGTTACTAGAATTTTCACGCGAAACAATACCCTTGAGCTGCAGACAGGCCACCGACGAGCACTGTCTAATCCATGAATGCGAAAGCCGCAGAAAACGAAGCTTCTGTCAGAGTCAGTCTGAATCGATATGGGAATATGCCACTATCGAACAAAGGTAGCATTTTACAGCTTAATGAATCTTTTACTAATGGATATGGATAGGTTGTGACGCAATTTCGACAGACGCCCTGCGCCTGTCGCTTTCAAACAAGACGCTTGCGCGCAGCTTTGGACGGACGCCCCAGAAACCAGCCGAGTATTGGGCCAATCAACATACCGATGAGCAATGCCAAAACCACGACAAGTGATACCGGCAACTGCGGACCAGACAAACCCAGAAACAACAACGATACCGACTGCTGATTCTCAAGCACAAACGCCAGAATCACCAACACCAGCAGCAGAATAAAAACACCAAGAAGTATGCGCTTGAGGTTACGCATGAATAACTCCTTGTAAGGTAGCGACTGTCAAACCCCCTCCTCCTCTTCCTCATTCACCCGATCACGCAACTCCTTACCCGGCTTGAAATGCGGAACGAATTTGCCGTCGAGACTAACCGACTGACCAGTCTTTGGATTGCGCCCGACGCGCGGCGCACGATAGTGCAGGGAGAAGCTGCCAAACCCACGGATCTCGATGCGATCACCAGTGGCCAGACATTGGGACATTTGTTCAAGCATGGTCTTGATGGCCAGCTCCACATCCTTGGATGAGAGTAGCCCTTGATGGGTGACAATTCGTTCGATCAACTCCGACTTCGTCATATTTTTCCCTTCTTTTTCAAGCAGCTAGATCAGCGCTTGAAAGGTTTTAGCACGCCCGGAAGATTTTGAACAGCCCAGGGATTGACATATCTTCCTTGGCGCTGAAACGCCTGTTTTCAGTGCACAAAAGCACAAGCCGAAGCAGTACACACTCAACGGCACATGACCAGCATGGTTCGAGTGACGTAGCCTGCGGGATTGAAGCCAAACGGATATTCATCTTCATCCTTGGCCTGATCAGATCGTGTGATTACCCTGTAACCCGCGCCCTTGCACTCCTTCGCTGCGCGCTTTTGGCATTTCTCCCACCCCGAACCCAGGCCAGAGCAGTCGATCTCGATACCGCTGACGCCACGCACGGCATGCGTCTTGGCACTTGTGGTGCAGCCAGCCAGTACCAACACCGCGATCAAGACAATAAATCTGTTCATCCACTTCCTTATGCCAGGCAACGCCCGACTACCGCACGACTAATACCCAGCTTAGTCGCGAATAGGCGATTGATCCGATTAAAGAAACAGACAACCCGCTGAAGGGATTGGTTTCACCAACACTCCACTCCCAACGGTACCGCCACCAAATCGCAGGCACAAAAAAGGGCGACCGAAGTCGCCCTTTTTCATGATCAAGCAGAACTTAGTTCTGTTTGGCCATTGCTTGACGCAGCAGTGCCGCCATAGTGGTGTCAGCTGCTTCACCTTCCGGAGCTGCTTTCAGGCTCTGGATGGCTTCTTTCTCTTCAGCATCGTCTTTCGACTTGATCGAGAGCTGGATTACGCGGCTCTTGCGATCAACGCTGATGATCTTGGCTTCAACTTCCTGGCCTTCTTTCAGAACGTTGCGCGCGTCTTCAACGCGGTCACGGCTGATTTCAGAGGCTTTGAGGGTTGCTTCGATGTCGTCGGCCAGAACGATGATGGCGCCTTTGGCGTCAACTTCTTTCACGGTACCGGTCACGATAGCGCCCTTGTCGTTAACCGAGACGTACTCGGAGAACGGATCGCTTTCCAGTTGCTTGATGCCCAGGGAGATGCGCTCGCGCTCTGGGTCAACCGACAGGATGACGGTGTCCAGCTCGTCGCCCTTCTTGAAACGACGTACGGCTTCTTCGCCCACTTCGTTCCAGGAGATGTCGGACAGGTGAACCAGACCGTCGATGCCGCCGTCCAGACCAATGAAGATACCGAAATCGGTGATCGACTTGATGGTGCCGGAGATCTTGTCGCCCTTGTTGAACTGGCCAGAGAAGTCTTCCCACGGGTTCGACTTGCACTGCTTGATGCCCAGGGAGATACGACGACGCTCTTCGTCGATGTCCAGAACCATGACTTCCACTTCGTCGCCGACTTGTACGACTTTCGAAGGGTGGATGTTCTTGTTGGTCCAGTCCATTTCCGAAACGTGTACCAGACCTTCAACGCCTTCTTCCAGCTCAGCGAAGCAGCCGTAGTCGGTCAGGTTGGTTACACGAGCGGTAACGCGAGTGCCTTCTGGGTAACGGGCTTTGATAGCAACCCATGGATCTTCGCCCAGTTGCTTCAGGCCCAGGGAAACACGGTTGCGTTCGCGATCGTATTTCAGAACCTTGACGTCGATTTCGTCACCAACGTTGACGATTTCGGAAGGATGCTTGATACGCTTCCACGCCATGTCGGTGATGTGCAGCAGGCCGTCCACGCCACCCAGATCGACGAATGCGCCGTAATCGGTGAGGTTTTTGACGATACCTTTGACTTGCTGGCCTTCCTGCAGGGATTCCAGCAGAGCTTCACGCTCGGCGGAGTTCTCGGCTTCCAGGACGCTGCGACGGGAAACGACAACGTTGTTGCGCTTCTGGTCCAGCTTGATGACCTTGAATTCCAGCTCTTTGCCTTCCAGGTGCGTGGTGTCGCGCACTGGACGGACGTCAACCAGGGAACCTGGCAGGAACGCACGGATGCCGTTAACGTCGACAGTGAAGCCGCCTTTAACCTTACCGTTGATAACGCCCTTGACCACTTCCTCAGCTGCGAAGGCTGCTTCCAGAACGATCCAGCATTCAGCGCGCTTGGCTTTTTCACGGGACAGCTTGGTTTCACCGAAACCGTCTTCAACCGAATCCAGAGCAACGTGAACTTCGTCACCGACATTGATAGTCAGATCACCAGCATCGTTGTAGAACTGTTCCAGCGGGATGAGTGCTTCAGACTTCAGGCCAGCGTGAACGGTTACCCAGCGAGCCTGGTAATCGATATCAACGATAACACCGGTGATGATGGAGCCTGCCTGAAGGTTCAGGGTCTTTAGGCTTTCTTCAAAGAGTTCCGCAAAGCTTTCGCTCATTTTAATTCCTGTAGATGAGGGCGAAGAATACGCCCATCTCCACACCCCAGACGGTGTGGGTTAGTTTCATTTAAAAGAAGCGCCGCAGGACTATGACTGGTCCCCTGCGGCCTTCTTGGTCACCCGGCGATATCGCGAATGGCGATCTCGCTCATGATGCGTTCAAGCACCTGATCGATGGACAACTCCGTGGAATCCAGCTGTATCGCATCAGCCGCCGGCTTGAGCGGGGCTACTGCGCGCTGGGTATCACGCTCGTCGCGTGCACGGATCTCATCTAGCAGACTCGACAGACTAACACCCTCGACTTTGCCCTTCAACTGCAAATATCGGCGGCGCGCCCGTTCCTCGGCACTGGCGGTGAGGAAAATCTTCAGCGGCGCATCCGGAAAAACCACTGTGCCCATGTCGCGACCGTCGGCCACCAGGCCCGGCGCTTCCTGGAAAGCACGCTGGCGCTGCAGCAGCGCCTCGCGTACCGCCGGCAATGCGGCCACCTGAGAAGCACCGGAACCGACGCTTTCGGTACGGATGACATCGCTGACTTCATCACCTTCCAGAATGATGCGCTGCAGTTGACCGTCGGTCGCCGCGATGAACTGAACATCCAGATGAGCGGCCAGTTTCTTCAGCAGCTCTTCATTGGTCAGGTCGACACCATGGTTATGCGCAGCGAACGCCAGCAGGCGATACAGCGCACCGGAGTCCAGCAGATTCCAGCCCAGACGCTTGGCCAGGATCCCGGCGACCGTGCCCTTGCCCGAACCGCTTGGCCCATCGATGGTGATGACCGGTGCAATGTTTTTCACGACTGAGCCTCTTGAGCCACGCGAATGCCGACCTGCGCGCACAGCGCGAGGAAGTTCGGGAACGACGTCGCGACGTTGGCGCAATCATGAATGCGGATCGGTGCAGTGGCGCGCAGCGAAGCGACGCTGAAAGCCATGGCGATACGGTGATCACCGTGACCATGCACTTCGCCGCCACCGATCTGGCCGCCATCAATGATGATGCCGTCCGGAGTCGGCTGGCACTTGACGCCCAGCGCCAGCAAGCCGTCCGCCATGACTTGAATGCGATCCGATTCCTTGACGCGCAGCTCTTCGGCACCGGTCAGTACGGTACGACCTTCGGCACACGCCGCCGCCACGAACAGCACCGGGAATTCGTCGATGGCCAGTGGCACCAACGCTTCCGGAATCTCGATACCCTTGAGTTTAGCAGCGCGCACGCGCAGGTCAGCCACTGGCTCGCCGCCAACTTCACGCTGGTTTTCCAGGGTGATGTCTGCGCCCATCAGACGCAGGATGTCGATGACGCCGGTACGGGTCGGGTTGATGCCAACGTGCTCCAGCACCAGCTCGGAACCTTCGGCGATTGACGCCGCCACCAGGAAGAACGCCGACGACGAGATGTCGCCCGGCACTTCAATGTGGGTCGCCGTCAGCTTGCCGCCGGACTCGACCGACGCGGTGGCGCCATCGACGCTTACCGGGTAGCCAAAACCGCGCAGCATGCGCTCGGTGTGGTCACGGGTCGGCGCCGGCTCGGTCACGGTGGTCTTGCCTTCCGCGTACAGACCCGCCAGCAGCAGGCAGGACTTCACCTGAGCACTGGCCATCGGCATGGTGTAGGTCAGACCTTTGAGCATGTGCCCGCCACGAATGGTCATCGGCGGACGACCTTCGGCAGCCGTTTCGATCACGGCGCCCATTTCACGCAGCGGATTGGCCACGCGATTCATCGGACGCTTGGACAGCGATGCGTCGCCGGTCAGGGTGCTGTCGAAGTTCTGCGCCGCCAGCAGGCCGGACAGCAGACGCATCGAGGTGCCGGAGTTGCCCAGATAGATCGGACCCGGCGCAGGCTTCAGACCGTGCAGGCCGACGCCGTGAATGGTCACACGACCGTGGTGCGGGCCTTCGATGACCACGCCCATGTCGCGAAATGCCTGCAAGGTCGCCAAGGCATCTTCGCCCTCGAGGAAACCTTCAACCTCGGTCACGCCTTCGGCCAGCGAGCCGAGCATGATCGAGCGGTGGGAAATCGATTTGTCACCTGGTACGCGAATCCGACCGGACAGGCGGCCACCAGGTTGAGCCAGGAAAATCAGATCGTTGGAATTCATAGCGTCCACATAGGCCCTGCGGGCCAGGATTTTACTGAAATGCTCGCGGGCAACCCGGGCGCGCGTGAAGACGCCCAACAATTGGTGCCCATCCCCTGCATCGACCGCGTCGCGCAAGGCGTCGAGGTCGCTGCGAAATGTATCGAGTGTGCGCAGGACAGCCTCGCGGTTGGCGAGGAAGATGTCGTGCCACATCACCGGGTCGCTTCCGGCGATTCTTGTGAAATCGCGGAAACCGCCCGCAGCGTAACGGAAGATCTCAAGGTTTTCATTGCGTTTGGCCAACGAGTCGACCAGACCGAAGGCCAGCAGGTGCGGCAGATGACTGGTCGCGGCCAACACTTCATCGTGGCGCTCGACCTGCATGTGCTCGACGTCGGCACCCAGTTCGCGCCACAAGCGATCAACCACCGCCAGTGCGGCCGGGTCGGTCTGCTCGAGCGGCGTCAGAATCACCTTGTGCCGACGGAACAGCTCAGAGTTGGAGGCTTCCACCCCGCTCTGCTCGGAGCCGGCAATCGGATGGCCCGGCACGAAGCGCGCTGGCATACCGCCAAACGCCTCGGTCGCCGCGCGCACCACATTGCCCTTGGCGCTGCCGACATCGGTCAGAATCGCCTGCCCCAGATCAACGCTCGCCAGACGAGCCAGGACTTTCTCCATGGCCAGAATCGGCACCGCCAGCTGAATCACGTCGGCACCCTGACACGCAGCGATCAGGTCTTCTTCACAACGATCCACCACACCCAACTCGACCGCCAGCTTGCGCGATTGCGGGTCGAGATCGACCCCGACCACTTCGCGGCAGATACCGCTTTCACGCAAGCCTTTGGCAAACGAACCACCGATCAACCCCAGACCGACCACTACAAGGCGACCGATCATAGGTGCAGCAGATTGCAGAGCAGTGACATCACCCACGAGCCAGAACCTTACGCAGCGCTTCGAGGAAGCGGCTGTTTTCCGCCGGCAGACCGATGGTCACCCGCAGGTGGTTCGGCATGCCGTAATTGGCCACCGGACGCACGATCACGCCTTCACGCAGCAGCCCCTGGAAAATCGGCGCAGCAACCTGACCGAGATCGACGCAGATGAAGTTGCCTTTGGACTCGATCCAGCTCAGACCCAACTCACGGAACCCTGCCTGCAACTGCTGCATGCCGGATTCGTTGAGCTGACGGCTTTGCGCCAGATACTCTTCGTCTTTCAGCGCCGCACAGGCCGCGGCCAGGGCCAGGCTGTTGACGTTGAACGGCTGGCGCACGCGGTTCAGCACGTCCGCTACTACCGCAGTGGACAGGCCATAACCGACGCGCAGCGCCGCCAGACCGTAGGCCTTGGAGAACGTGCGCGATACCAGCAGATTCGGATACGCCGCGAGGAAATCCAGACCGTCCGGCAGATCACTGCCTTCGGCGTATTCGATGTATGCCTCGTCCAGCACCACCAAGACGTGCTCCGGCACGTCCTGCAGGAACTCGTCCAGCGCTTCGGCGCCGAACCAGGTACCGGTCGGGTTGTTCGGATTGGCAATGAACACCACGCGGGTGTTGGCGTCGATGGCTGCGAGCATCGCAGGCAAGTCGTGCCCCCAGTCTTTGGCCGGAACCACTTTGGCCTGCGCACCGACAGCCTGGGTGGCGATCGGGTAGACAGCGAACGCGTGCTCACTGAACACGGCGTTCAGGCCCGGCGCCAGATAGGCGCGCGCCACCAGCTCGAGAATGTCGTTGGAGCCGTTGCCCAGGGTCACCTGGTTCAGCTCGACGCGGCACCGCTCGGCCAACAGCGATTTCAGCGCGAAGCCGTTGCCGTCCGGATAACGGGTCAGCTCGGCCAGTTCTTCGCGGATCGCTGCCAAGGCTTTCGGACTAGCGCCCAGCGGATTTTCGTTGCTTGCCAGTTTGACGATTTTCGCCGGATCCAGATCCAGCTCGCGCGCCAGTTCGTCCACAGGCTTGCCCGGAACGTACGGCGAAAGTTGTTGCACGCCCGGCTGTGCCAGAGCGAGGAAGTTGCCACTCATTTGCTACCGCCCCTTAGAGAACTGCTTTCGGGTAGGAACCCAGCACTTTGAGTGCTACTGCTTCCTGACTGATCTTTTCCAGCACACCTTTGATCAGCGGATCACGGTGGTGGCCGACGAAGTCGATGAAGAACACGTAGGTCCATTTGCCGCTGCGCGACGGACGGGTTTCGATCCGGGTCAGGTCGATCCCGTTGTCATGGAACGGCACCAGCAGCTCGTGAAGCGCGCCAGGCTTGTTGCTCATCGAGACGATGATCGAAGTCTTGTCGTCGCCGGTCGGCGGCACTTCCTGGTTACCGATCATCAGGAAGCGCGTCGAGTTGTCCGGACGGTCTTCGATCTTCTCGGCCAGACGCGTCAGGCCGTACAAGCCTGCGGCCATGTCACCGGCAATCGCCGCCGAATTCCACTCACCCTTGACCCGCTTCGCCGCTTCAGCGTTGCTCGACACCGCCACGCGCTCGACATTCGGGTAATGCGCGTCCAGCCACTTGCGGCACTGGGCCAGCGACTGGGCGTGGGAGTAGATGCGGCTGATGCTGTCGGTCTTGGTGTTTTCACCGACCAACAGGTGATGGTGGATGCGCAGCTCGACTTCACCGCAGATCACCATGTCGTGCTCGAGGAAGCTGTCGAGGGTGTGATTGACCGCGCCCTCGGTGGAGTTCTCCACCGGCACCACGCCAAAGTTCACCGCACCCGCTGCCACTTCACGGAACACTTCGTCGATCGCTGCCATCGGCTTGCTGATCACCGCGTGACCGAAGTGCTTCATGGCCGCCGCCTGGGTGAAGGTGCCTTCAGGGCCGAGGTAAGCCACTTTCAATGGCTGCTCGAGCGCCAGGCACGAAGACATGATTTCGCGGAACAACCGCGCCATCTCTTCGTTGCCCAGCGGCCCCTGATTGCGCTCCATCACCCGCTTGAGCACCTGAGCTTCACGCTCGGGACGATAGAACACCGGCACTTCGCCTTCGGCCAGCGAGGCCATCTTTACTCGCGCAACTTCCTGGGCGCAGCGGGCGCGTTCGCTGATCAGCTCGAGGACTTTGCTGTCCAGAGCGTCGATGCGAACGCGCAGTGCCTTGAGTTCTTGCTCGGACATCAGCCGTGTTCCTTCTCGAATTCAGCCATGTACGCCACCAGCGCGTTGACGGCGTTGATGTCGACGGCGTTGTAGATGGAGGCGCGCATGCCGCCCACGGAGCGGTGGCCCTTGAGGTTGAGCAGGCCGCGTTCGTCAGCACCGGCGAGGAACGGCTTGTCCAGGCGATCGTCAGCCAGACGGAATGGCACGTTCATCCACGAGCGGTCCGACTTGTTGATCGGGTTGCTGTAGAGGCCGCTGGCATCGATGAAGTCATACAGCGTGCGCTGCTTGACGTCATTCAGTTTGGCGATCGCTTCAACGCCGCCCTGCTCTTTCAGCCACTGGAACACCAGGCCGGACAGGTACCAGGCCAGGGTCGGCGGGGTGTTGTACATCGAGCCGTTATCGGCCGCGACCTTGTAGTTGAGCATGGTCGGGCACAGCGAACGCGCCTTGCCCAGCAGGTCTTCGCGGATGATGTTGACGACGATGCCGCTCGGACCGATGTTCTTCTGTGCGCCGGCGTAGATCATGCCGAAACGCGAGATGTCGACCGGACGCGAGAGGATGTCCGAAGACATGTCGGCCACCAGCGGCACATCACCGGTTTCCGGGATCCACTGGAATTCCAGACCACCGATGGTTTCGTTCGGCGCGTAGTGAACGTAAGCGGCGTCTTTCGACAGATTCCACTCGTTCTGGCCCGGAATGGCGAAATAGTCGTAAGGCTTGGCGGTGGCGGCAACGTTGACGTGGCCGTAGCGCGAGGCTTCTTCGATGGCTTTCTGCGACCAGATACCGGTGTCGATATAGTCGGCGCTGCCGCCTTCAGGCAACAGGTTCAGCGGAATCTGCGCAAACTGCTGGCTGGCGCCGCCTTGCAGAAACAGCACTTTATAGTTCGACGGGATATTCAGCAGGTCACGCAGGTCCTGCTCGGCCTGGGTAGCAATGGACACGAACTCATCGCTGCGATGGCTCATTTCCATGACCGACAGACCCTTGCCATGCCAATCAAGGAGTTCACCCTGGGCACGTTGCAGGACAGCTTCAGGAAGCGCCGCAGGACCGGCACAGAAGTTATAGGCTCGCTTGCTCACATCCAATCTCGCTCTGATTTGGTGGTATCACGCAATAAATCACACTACCGATCAACACAGCCCTGTAGGAGCGAGCCTGCTCGCCAATGCATCACCGCGGTGGGTCAGAGGTACCGCAGCGCCTGCATTCGCGAGCAGGCTCGCTCCCACAGGGGATCTCCATGATGTCGAAATTTCATACCGGACAAATAACAAGGGGGCGAATTTTCATCCGCCCCCTCGCTTGTCCGCTTATTCCTGCGGCTCTTCGTCAGCTGCGGCGTCGAGTTGCTGGTCCTCGGCAACGTCGTCGATCACGACATCCCCCTCGAACCCGGCACCCTCTTCACCTTCAAGCTCATCGCCTTCGACTTCCGACGGCTCCTGAACCCGCTCCAGACCAACCAGGGTTTCATCCTTGGCCAGTTTGATCAGGGTCACGCCCTGGGTGTTACGGCCCAGGCTCGACACTTCGTCGACACGGGTACGTACCAACGTGCCCTGATCGGAGATCAGCATGATTTCTTCGCCGTCGAGCACCTGAACCGCACCGACCAGACGGCCGTTACGCTCGTTGCTGACCATGGCGATCACGCCTTGGCCGCCACGCTTGTACTCAGGGAACTCGGTGATCGCGGTACGCTTGCCATAACCACGCTCGGAAGCGGTGAGGATCTGGCTGCCTTCTTCCGGGATCAGCATCGAAATCAGCTTCTGCCCTTCCGGCAGACGCATGCCGCGTACACCGCGGGCGGTACGGCCCATGGCACGCACGTCAGACTCTTTGAAGCGCGTGACTTTGCCGCCGTCGGAGAACAGCATCACTTCGCGCTCGCCATCGGTGATGGCCGCAGAGATCAGCACGTCGCCTTCGTCCAGCTCCAGCGCGATCAGACCGACGCTGCGCTGACGGCTGAAGGATTCCAGCGGGGTCTTCTTCACGGTGCCGTTGGCGGTCGCCATGAAGATGTAGTGACCTTCGGTGTATTCCTCGACCGGCAGCATGGTGGTGATGTATTCACCGTCATCCAGCGGCAGCAGGTTGACCAGCGGGCGACCACGGGCGGCACGGGACGCTTCCGGAATTTCGTAAGTCTTCAGCCAGTACACCTTGCCCTTGCTGGAGAACAGCAGGAGGGTGGTGTGACTGTTGGCCACCAGCAGGTGAGCGATGTAGTCCTCATCCTTGACGCCGGTCGCCGATTTGCCTTTGCCGCCACGACGCTGAGCCTGGTACGCAGCCAGCGGCTGAGTCTTGGCGTAGCCACCGTGGGAGATGGTCACGACGCGCTCTTCTTCCGGGATCATGTCGCCCAGGGTCAGGTCGAGACGCGCATCGAGAATCTCGGTGCGGCGCACGTCGCCGTATTCGGCGCGGATCACTTCCAGCTCTTCGCGGATCACTTCCATCAGGCGCACGGCGCTGTTGAGGATGCGGATCAGCTCGCCGATCTGGTTGAGAATCTCTTGATACTCGGCCAGCAGCTTCTCGTGCTCCAGACCGGTCAGACGGTGCAGACGCAGTTCCAGAATGGCTTGCGCCTGCTCTGGCGACAGGAAGTACTTGCCTTCGCGCAGACCGTATTGCGGATCGAGGTTTTCCGGACGGCACGAATCGGCGCCGGCACGTTCAACCATCGCCACCACCGCCGAGGATTCCCAAGGGGTGCTGACCAGCGCTTCCTTGGCTTCCGACGGGGTCGGCGACGCCTTGATCAGGGCGATCACCGGGTCGATGTTCGACAGGGCAACGGCCTGGCCTTCGAGGATGTGACCACGCTCGCGAGCCTTGCGCAGCTCGAACACGGTACGACGGGTGACCACTTCGCGACGGTGACGGACGAAGGCTTCCAGCAGATCCTTGAGGTTCAGAATCCGCGGACGGCCATCGATCAGCGCGACGATGTTGATGCCGAATACCGATTGCAGCTGGGTCTGGGCGTAGAGGTTGTTGAGGATCACCTCAGGCACTTCGCCGCGACGCAGTTCGATCACGACGCGCATACCGTCCTTGTCGGACTCGTCGCGCAGCTCGGTGATGCCTTCAAGCTTCTTCTCTTTGACCAGCTCGGCGATCTTCTCGATCAGACGCGCCTTGTTCAGCTGATACGGGAGTTCGGTAATGACGATCTGCTGACGGCCACCGACCTTGTCGATGTCTTCGATGATCGAACGGGCACGCATGTAAATGCGGCCGCGACCGGTGCGGTAGGCTTCGATGATGCCGGCACGACCGTTGATGATCGCGGCCGTCGGGAAGTCCGGACCAGGGATGTATTGCATCAGCTCATCGACGGTCAGCTCGGGGTTGTCGATGAGGGCCAGGCAACCGTCGATGACTTCACCGAGGTTGTGCGGCGGAATGTTGGTCGCCATGCCCACGGCGATACCGCTGGAACCGTTGACCAGCAGGTTCGGGATGCGCGTCGGCATCACCGCCGGGATCATTTCGGTGCCGTCGTAGTTCGGCACCCAGTCCACGGTTTCTTTATGCAGGTCAGCCAGCAGCTCGTGCGCCAGCTTGGTCATGCGCACTTCGGTGTATCGCATGGCCGCGGCGTTGTCGCCGTCCACCGAACCGAAGTTGCCCTGACCGTCAACCAGCAGGTAGCGCAGGGAGAAAGGCTGAGCCATGCGGACGATGGTGTCGTACACCGCGGTATCACCGTGCGGGTGATACTTACCGATCACGTCACCGACAACACGGGCAGATTTCTTGTACGGCTTGTTGAAGTCGTTGCCCAGCTCGCTCATCGCGAACAGTACGCGACGGTGCACGGGCTTGAGGCCATCGCGCGCATCCGGCAGTGCACGGCCGACGATTACGCTCATCGCGTAGTCGAGGTAGGACTGTTTCAGCTCGTCTTCGATATTGACCGGGAGGATTTCTTTGGCCAGTTCGCCCATGAGAAGCCTGATTCCTTTTTCTGGTGAAACTTCGTCATATCCATATGGGATGTACGAAGCTCGTCGGGGCAGGCTGAGTGCCATGCGCCGACTTACGACAAATCAACAAATCGAACCGTGGATTTGCGCAGTAAAGACAGCTCCGTGAAGCTGCCTCGGAAAACGCCGGATGTTATCACAAGAGCCGCCACGCACCTATCCCCCAGATGCGCATGGAGCATAGTTAGTTGACCGATGACAGGCGTAAAGGGGACGAGAGAGGCTCAGAGCTTCTTTGAATGCAGTTTTGAGGTCAGGTTTTGCGATGTTTATTGACTTTGATGACCTCATCGCGAGCAGGCTCGCTCCTACAGGGTTTGCGTTCGACACAAAACCTTGTAGGAGTGAGCCTGCTCGCGATGGCGTCCTTGCAGACGCCAAAGCCAATCAATGCAGGCGCTTGCGGCACATCAACTGGGCCATTTTCGCCGTATCCGGCCGCTCGACGATGCCTTTTTCAGTGACGATCGCATCGATCAGATCCGCCGGCGTCACGTCGAACACCGGGTTGAACGCCTCGACATCGGCCCCCACGCGCTTGCCACCCACCTCCAGCAACTCGGCGCCGTCACGTTCCTCGATCGGGATGTCGTCGCCACTGGCCAGATGCATGTCGATGGTCGAACTCGGCGCCACCACCATGAAACGCACGCCGTGGTGCATGGCGTTGACCGCCAGTTGATAGGTGCCGATCTTGTTCGCCACGTCGCCATTGGCAGTGATGCGGTCAGCACCAACGATCACCCAGGTCACGCCTTTGGTCTTCATGATGTGCGCAGCGGCCGAGTCGGCATTCAGCGTCACCGGGATGCCTTCGTTCGCCAGCTCCCACGCGGTCAGGCGCGAACCCTGCAGCCATGGCCGGGTTTCATCGGCATACACCCGCTCGACCATGCCTTCCAGATACGCCGCACGAATCACCCCCAGCGCGGTACCGAAACCACCGGTGGCCAGAGCACCAGTGTTGCAGTGGGTCAGGATCGCCTGGGCATTGCCCTGATGTTTGCGGATCAGATCGACGCCGAGCTGGGCCATGGTCAGGTTGGCTTCGCGGTCGCTCTCGTGAATGGCAATGGCCTCGGCTTCCAGCGCCACCAGCGGATCGGCATTGTCCTTCAGGCGATCGAGCCGATCGTGCATGCGATTCAACGCCCAGAACAGGTTGACCGCCGTCGGGCGGGAATCCGCCAGCAGGGCGAAATCCTCTTCCAGCGCCGCGTACCAGTCGCCGCCTTCAGCCACGCGGGCGCGGGCCGCCAGCACAATGCCATAGGCCGCGCTGATGCCGATGGCCGGTGCGCCACGCACCACCATCGAACGAATCGCCTCAGCCACACCGGCAGCGCTGGTGTAGGCAATCCACGTTTCCTCGAACGGCAAAATACGCTGATCCAGCAGGTGGAGCGCGCCATCTCGCCAATCGATGGCCTTTACTTTCTCCGCAGCCAACAGTCGATCGCGCATCCCTCACCCCGCACTCATGAACAAAAGCCGCCGATTATAGCGATCCCCCCGCGAAGACGCTCGGGTATACTTCGCCATCCTTTACAAAAGCACTGGAACCGACCCTCGATGCCGAAACCTGCCATTGCGCTCGACTTATTATTGCTGCCGACCTGGCTGGTACCCGTCGAACCTGCAGGCGTTGTGCTCAAGGAGCATGGCCTGGGCATTCGCGACGGTCGCATCGTGTTTATCGGCCCGCGCGCCGAAGCATTGAAGTGTAACGCCACTGAAGTCCGCGAATTGCCGGACGTGCTGCTCAGCCCCGGCCTGATCAACGCTCACGGGCATGCGGCGATGACCCTGTTCCGTGGCCTGGCCGACGATCTGCCGCTGATGACCTGGCTGGAAAACCACATCTGGCCGGCCGAAGCCAAATGGGTCGATGAAGAGTTCGTCCGTGATGGCACTGACTTGGCGATTGCCGAGCAGATCAAGGGCGGCATCAGCTGTTTCTCGGACATGTACTTCTTCCCGAAAGTCGCCAGTGAGCGCGTGCACAATAGCGGCATTCGCGCGCAGATCGCGATTCCGATCCTCGATTTCCCGATCCCCGGCGCCAGCAGCGCCGATGAGGCGATTCGTCAGGGCGTCGAGCTGTTCGGCGATCTGAAGCATCACGAACGGATCAAGATCACCTTCGGCCCACATGCACCCTACACCGTGGGCGACGAGAACCTGGAAAAAATCCGCGTGATCGCCGAAGAGCTGGACGCGTCGATCCACATGCACGTCCACGAGACCGCCTTCGAAGTCCAGCAATCGCTGGAGCATCGCGGCGAGCGGCCACTGGCCCGCCTCGGTCGTCTCGGCCTGCTCGGCCCGCGCTTCCAGGCGGTGCACATGACCCAGATCAGCGATGACGATCTGGCATTGCTGGTAGAAAGCAACACCAGCGTGATCCACTGCCCGGAATCGAATCTGAAGCTGGCCAGCGGGTTCTGCCCGGTGGAGCGCCTGTGGCAGGCTGGCGTGAACGTCGCCGTCGGCACCGATGGCGCGGCGAGCAACAACGACCTTGACCTGCTCGGCGAAACCCGCACCGCCGCGCTGCTGGCCAAAGCCGTCGCCGGCTCGGCCACCGCGCTGGACGCCCATCGTGCGCTACGCATGGCCACGCTCAACGGCGCACGGGCCTTGGGCATCGAGGCGCAGGTCGGTTCGCTGGAGATCGGCAAGGCTGCGGACATTGTCGCTTTCGACCTGTCCGGCCTGGCTCAGCAACCGGTCTATGACCCGGTGTCGCAGCTTATTTATGCCACCGGCCGCGACTGTGTGAAACACCTGTGGGTCGCCGGCAAACAGTTACTCGACGACCGGCGCCTGACCCGTCTGGACGAACAACAGCTGGGCGCCACCGCCCGGGCCTGGGGCCAGCGCATCAGCGGCCACACCGAATCGTAAACACCGCGGAGCAGACTCCGCGGCTACAGCCCTTTTCAAGTTTCTCGAGGAATAGATCATGAGCAACGTCGACCACGCCGAAATCGCCAAATTCGAAGCCCTGGCCCATCGCTGGTGGGACCGTGAAAGCGAGTTCAAACCGCTGCACGACATCAACCCGCTGCGCGTCAACTGGATTGACGAGCGAGTCAATCTGGCCGGCAAGAAAGTTCTCGACGTCGGTTGCGGCGGCGGCATCCTCAGCGAAGCCATGGCCCAGCGCGGCGCCACTGTCATGGGCATCGACATGGGCGAAGCGCCACTGGCGGTCGCGCAACTGCATCAACTGGAGTCCGGCGTCAGCGTCGAATACCGGCAGATCACCGCCGAAGCCCTGGCTGAAGAGATGCCCGAGCAGTTCGACGTGGTCACTTGCCTGGAAATGCTTGAGCACGTACCGGACCCGTCGTCGGTGATCCGCGCCTGCTACCGCATGGTCAAGCCCGGCGGCCAGGTGTTCTTTTCGACCATCAACCGCAACCCGAAGGCGTACCTGTTCGCCATCATCGGCGCCGAATACATCATGAAGCTGCTGCCGCGTGGCACCCACGACTTCAAGAAATTCATCCGCCCGTCCGAGCTGGGCGCCTGGAGCCGCATCGCCGGCCTGACCGTCAAGGACATCATCGGCCTGACCTACAACCCGCTGACCAAGCACTACAAGCTGGCCAGCGACGTTGACGTCAACTACATGATCCAGACCCTGCGCGAGGAGTAAGCCGATGGCCATCAGAGCAGTCCTTTTCGACATGGACGGCACCCTGCTCGACACCGCGCCGGACTTCATCGCCATCTGTCAGGCGATGCGCGCGGATCGCGGCTTGCCGCCGATGAACGACAAGCACATCCGCGACGAAATCTCCGGCGGCGCCAAAGCGATGGTCGCGGTGACGTTCTCGATGGACCCGGAATCGCCGGGCTTCGAGGAGCTGCGTCAGGAATTCCTCGAGCGTTATCTGGCCGGTTGCGCTGTGCACAGCAAGCTGTTCGACGGCATGGGCGAGCTGCTGGCCGACATAGAGCGGGCCAACCTGATCTGGGGCGTGGTCACCAACAAACCGGTACGCTTTGCCGAGCCGATCATGCAACAGCTGGGGCTGGCCGAGCGCTCGGCGCTGCTGATCTGCCCGGATCACGTGAAAAACAGCAAGCCGGATCCGGAGCCGCTGATCCTCGCGTGCAAGATGCTTGATCTGGATCCGTCGACGGTTCTGTTTGTGGGCGATGATCTGCGCGATATCGAATCCGGGCGCGATGCCGGCACCAAGACCTGCGCCGTGACCTATGGCTATATCCACCCGGACGACAACCCGCGGCACTGGGGCGCGGATGTGGTGGTGGATCATCCGCTGGAGTTGCGCAAGGTGCTCGACAGCGCGCTGTGCAGCTGCTGAAAACGGCCTTTGTGGCGAGGGGATTCATCCCCGATGGGTTGCGAAACAGCCCCCGCAATCTTTCAGGTCGATTCGCCATGCAGGTTTACGACTGCTTCGCAGCCGGTCGGGGATAAATCCCCTCACCACAAGGAAGCAGGTCTTCATGAATGGATTGTGAGGTTTTTATGTTTGATTACACCGCCCGTCCCGAATTGCTCAAGGATCGGGTCATTCTGGTCACCGGTGCCGGCCGTGGCATCGGTGCAGCTGCCGCAAAAACCTACGCCGCTCACGGCGCCACCGTGCTGCTGCTGGGCAAGACCGAAGCCAATCTGACTCAGGTCTACGACGAGATTGAAGCGGCGGGGCATCCGCAACCGGCAGTGATCCCGTTCAACCTCGAGACCGCCTTGCCCCATCAATACGATGAGCTGGCGGCGATGATCGAGAGCGAGTTCGGCCACCTCGACGGCTTGCTGCACAACGCCTCGATCATCGGGCCGCGCACGCCGATCGAGCAGCTGTCGGGCGAAAACTTCATGCGTGTCATGCAAGTCAACGTCAATGCCATGTTCATGCTGACCAGCACCCTGCTGCCGCTGCTCAAGCTGTCGCAGGATGCCTCGGTGGTGTTCACCTCCAGCAGCGTCGGGCGCAAGGGCCGGGCCTACTGGGGCGCTTACGGAGTATCGAAGTTCGCCACCGAAGGCTTGATGCAAACCCTGGCCGATGAAGTCGATGGCGTGGCACCCGTGCGCTCCAACAGCATCAACCCGGGCGGTACGCGTACCAGCATGCGTGCACAGGCCTATCCGGGAGAAAACCCGCTGAACAATCCGACCCCGGAAGAGATCATGCCGGTGTACCTGTACCTGATGGGTCCTGACAGCGCGGGCATCAATGGCCAGGCATTCAACGCGCAATAACTGCCATACGTCGCTTTTGTTGCCGTGGCGGATTACCGTCGCGGCACGCAATTGCCGCTTCCCACCGTCACACCTCAGTCAAATATCCGCCACCCGCCCTCAAAGCAAAAAGCCATCCCGTTGATTCATAAAGGTTTTAATAAACCTGAACCGAATGGCACGACTTTCGCTCTAATTTTCCTCAAAGCATGCCGTGTGAAGGCACTGGGGCAAGGCCGATTTCGATAGCTGACTAATCGTCATCAGGCAGACTAAACTTACGCCAAATGTCCTACGGGACTGATGGATCAGTATGACGCGCAGCCCATAGCCGCTCTCACCCAGCCTGTAAGACAGACTTACTGCTTAGGGGCTCACGCCATATGAAATCACCTTCCCAGACCAATGCAATTGACTTTGACAGTGCCAAATTGCAACGCCTGGGCTTTGGTCAGCTGCCTCCGCTTCTGGAACGCCCGGCCAGCCTGGCGCAATTGCGCCAGCAAATGAGCCTGCAACTGCAAACCAGTCTTGAGCCGCAACGAATCCTCGGTCTGTTTTTCCGCGAAGTTCAGCGCCTTGTGCCGCTGGATGCCTTGAGCTACGTGCATTCGGGCAGCGACCTGCGCCTGGAGTTCGGTGCCCGCGGTCACCATTCGGTCAGCTACAGCCTCAGCCACGAAGGCGAGCACTTGGGCGAACTGGTCTTCCGCCGCAATCAGCGCTTCAGCGAGCAGGATCAGGGCAACCTCGAATCGCTGCTGTCGTCGCTGTTGTTCCCGATGCGCAATGCCCTGCTCTACCGCGCGGCAACACAAAGTGCGCTGCGCGACCCGTTGACCGGAACCGGCAACCGCATCGCCATGGAGCAGACCCTGCAACGCGAGATCGACATGTCCCGCCGGCACCTGCAACCGTTGTCGGTGCTGATGCTCGACATCGACCACTTCAAACGGGTCAACGACAGTCATGGCCACAGCGCCGGGGATGACGTACTCAAAGGGGTGGCAGCGTCGATCAAGGGCCAGCTACGCAACGTTGACATGGTGTTTCGCTATGGCGGGGAAGAGTTTCTGATTTTGCTTTGCAACACCGGCCGGGAAGCGGCGGCGATGGTCGGCGAGCGTCTGCGGCATGCCGCGCAGACTGCGGAATACTTTGCGGACGGTCAATTGATCGACCTGACTGTCAGCCTTGGCTGTTCGACGCTGTTGCCGGGAGAGTCAGCTGACAGCCTGCTGCGCCGGGCCGACAGTGCGCTGTACGTGGCCAAGCGCGAGGGGCGCAATCGGCTGGCGATGGCTGGCTGAGTCCTTCCAGACAACCACAAACCACTGTAGGAGTGAGCCTGCTCGCGATCCGGTGTGTCAGTCACCTTCTTTGTTGACTGACACACCGGATCGCGAGCAGGCTCACTCCTACACTTTTTTGCGGCGTTATTGGCTATCAGCTCTCTACCAGTGCCCGGCGTTCACGCCCGTGCAACGCCCGCTCGGCGGTTTCCAGTTGCATGCAACGCTCCAGAAACAGGTACATGTAGTCGTAGCTCTTGCACACCGCCTGACGCAGTTCGGTCTGCAGAGCCTTGCTCGGGTTCATGCCTGCCAGCGTGCAGATGATTTCCAGCGCTTCCCACGGGTGCGCGTCATCATATTGGGCATGCATCTTCAGCCACTTCATTGCACGCTTGCGCTCTTCTTCCGGGAACGCTGCCGCGTACACGCCAGTGGAGCAGACCAGCGCCGACCACTCCCCGGTCGCGCCCTCGATGGCGTAGTTGGTCGCAGCGATGGCGACGATCAGCGAATCCGCCGAACTCGTATGCCAGCACCAGTGACTCAACGCATGTAGTTCCGGCGGTACTTGCTGGGCCTGCAGATCCTCCAGGCTGACCCCATGCGCGCGACTCCAGTTCAGCCAGTAGTCGGCATGATTGAGTTCGACGCGGATGTTGCGCATCAGCCAGCGGCGCGCCATGTCCTCCCCAGGATGGCGGGCAAACTTGGTTTTGGTCAGGTTCTGCGCCATATACAACGCAAACTGTTCAACTACTGGCCAGCCCCCGATCAAGTACTGGCGCATGGTTTTGGCGCTGAGCTTGTTATCGCGCATGCGCAGGTACAGTTCATGTTCGACAACCCGGCGCTTGCTCTCGCTGCAATCTGCAATGAGCTGTTGTGCCCAGGCAGGATAACTTGCAGCTTCCATGAGTGGTCCGGTTCGGTTGAATGTGTCGATCACTGTTCGGCTCCTTTTGATTTGTGATTGTAAGGATCGGCAAGATATTTCAACGGAACGTGCCAGGCGCCTTGAACAACAGCGGCTGCGGTCTGGCGGGCCGACTTTGCAAACTGTCGCAGGTAAACAACTGCGGGCGTTCGATGACATAACCCTGAGCGTAATCCACCCCGATTTCAAGCAATGCCTGCTCGATCTGGGTTGTTTCAACAAACTCGGCAATTGTCTGCTTACCCATGACATGCCCGATGTGATTGATCACCTCGACCATTGCACGGTTAATCGGGTCGTCCAGCATATCCTTTACGAAACTCCCGTCGATCTTCAGGAAGTCTACAGGCAAATGTTTCAGATAAGCGAATGAAGACATTCCGGCACAAAAATCATCAAGTGAGAAGTAACAACCTAAGCCTTTGAGTTCATTAATAAATCTAATTGCGCTGCCGAGATTGGCAATGGCGCTGGTTTCAGTAATTTCAAAACAAATCATTTCAGGGGGTATAGCGTAATTAACAAACTGTTCACGCAGAAAGTGCAAGAACGCGTCATCTCCGATAGTAATGCCTGAAAGATTAATCGCACACATTGCCAACGGACCTTCATGTTGTTCGGTAATACATTGGGCAATCACTTTAAAAACATTCTCGACGACCCAACGATCCAGTTGACTCATCAGGCCATAACGTTCGGCCGCCGGAATGAAACTGTCCGGCAGGATCATCCGCCCGGCTTCGTCATGCAGACGCAAGAGTATTTCGATGTGCCCCCCGCCATGGGCTGTAGCGCCCAGCGGAGCAATTTCCTGGGCATAGAGGCAGAAGCGGTTTTCCTCCAGCGCCATGTGCAGGCGCTGCACCCAGGCCATTTCGCCGAAGCGCAGCGACAGTTCGGAGTCGTCGGCATGATAGACCTGCACCCGGTTGCGGCCCTTTTCCTTGGCCATGTAGCAAGCCATGTCGGCGGCGCGCAATGACGCTTCGAGGGTGGTCGGGGTCTGGGCGATGTGCACCAGGCCGATGCTCACAGTGGTCAAAAACGGCCGCCCCTTCCACACGAAGTGCAGGTTCTGCACGGTCTGGCGCAGGCTCTCGGCGATTTTCTCGGCGGCATCCGGGGCGCAGTTCTCCAGCAGAATGCCGAACTCGTCGCCGCCCAGCCGCGCGAGGGTGTCGCTCTCGCGCAAGCCCGATTGCAACAGCGTGCAAATGTGCCGCAGCAACTCATCGCCGGCGGCGTGACCGCAGGTGTCGTTGACCAGTTTGAACTGGTCCAGATCGAGGAACATCAGCGCATGCCGACCGGGCTGGCGCGTCAGATTGTGCAGGGCCTGCTCCAGGCGATATTCGAACTCGCGGCGGTTGGCCAGACCGGTCAGGGCATCGTGGGTCGCCTGCCACGACAGGTTGGCGATGTATTGCCGTTCCTGAGTCATGTCATGCAGCACCAGCACCGTACCGATAACCTTCTCGGCGTTGCGGATCGGCGCGCCCACCAGCGTCACCGAGACCGTACTGCCATCCAGGCGCTGAATCAGTTTGGAGTGCTCGCTGCCACCGATCAGTTGCCCGCTGAGAATATGCTCGATCAGCGTCAGCCCTTCGGTCTGCGCATTGTCATCGAGCAGATTGAACAGCGCTGCCAATGGCAACCCCGCCGCGTGCTCGGACTTCCAGTGCGTCATCGCCTCCGCCGCCGGGTTCATGTAATCGATCGCGCCGTTGACGTCGGTGGTGATCACCCCGTCGCCAATCGATTGCAGGGTGATGTGTGCCCGATCCTTCTCCAGCTGCAGCGCCTGGGCAAAGGCATGCCGCTGCTTGAGCAGTTTGTGGGTGCGCAACAGTGCCAGCACGATCAACCCCAGCGCCGTGGCCAGGTTGGTGAACAGCAGCAGGCGCAGGATCATCCGTGAACCCTCGCCCAAGGCATCGCTGAACGCCTTGGCCGCCGGCGTCACACCGTCGTTGATGGCAAAAATCTGCGCTTTCCAGTGCTGTATATCAGCCGGCGTCGCGATGTTTTCGCTGATGCCCTGATGCATCTCGCGCGCGACATTGTCCAGTTGCACCAGATAGGCGTCACCGATGGTCCAGCGGTCGATCGCGGTTTCCAGATAACTGAAATGGCGGAAATTGAGGTACAGCCAGATCAGGCTCGACACATCATCGGGATGGTTGCCGCCCTTGAGGATCCCCTCCCGTGCCGCCTGCAGATCCGGCGGCTGACGATCCAGCGCCAGACGCAACTGGTGACCGCCCTGAGGCACGGCAATCGCTTGCTTGTATTTGAGGAAGATCGCCTCGTCGCGGCTGTCGGCATACAGGTTCAGGTAATAGATGGCGTCTTTCTGGCCCTTGGACCAGAGGCTCTCGCCGGCGACATAGCCGCGAACGGCCGACAGGACGTAAAGACTCACGCCCCCCAGTAAAGCCTGAAATAACACAACGGCAATAAATGGCCAGACGATGCCCAACAACCGTGGCGTTCCGAGAGTCCTTTTATGCTTCATGAGGTCCTTTGCGCACGCACTGTCATCTTCAAGGGGAGATCGCCAGAGCCAGACAAGGGAGCGACCCCTTCCAGCAAACCAGGACATTTTCAACCGGCGATACGTATGTACCGCACCCGCTGTTCGCCATGCTTCGACACTGACGGCTTTCAATCATTCCAGAGCCGTTTTCCATGCAGTCACCTTCCGCCACGCTGCAACGCCATACTGCCCAACAGAGCGAATACCGCGCAATAATCTCTGCCCTGCGCGCGGTGCTCAGCGCATCGACCTCACTGCAGACCTACTACCTCACACCCCAGACACATTCACGCCTGGGTGCAGCCCACGACCAGGCGCAAAGCCTTCTGCAAGCACTGTTCGATGACAGCGCCGAACCACAATTGGCGGCCTACCTGCAAACGTCCAGAGGATCATTGCTGCAAGTCGACGCCGCAGCCGGTCACTGCAGCTTTTCCTTCAATCGTCCCGATGGCAGCTGCGCCCGCTTCATCATCGAGGATGTCACCCGGGCCTCCAGCACAATTCAAGAATTTCAGCGAGCGTTGCTGAGTATAGGCGCACACCTGCGTTCCGACAGGCTGCTGCCGTTGTCACAACTGCTGCGTGAGTCCGGGTTCACATTTACGGATGCACAGGACGCCACGGCACTGGCCCGGCTGATCGGCAAGGTCGAAGAACAACGCGCCTGCCATCGACTGAATCTGCGACATCACCCGGCGCTGATGGGACTGATGAGCGACGATGACAAAGCCGCGATTCACGACCTGATTGGCGACTGGCTTACCGGCAAAACCCTGTCGGCCATCGACAGCCTGGCCAGCGAAGTAACGCCTGCCTTCACCCGCCAGCAACTGGAACAGCAGCCTGCCGCCTGTCTGGAACGCCTGCTCGACACGCCCAAGGCGCGTGACTTGGGCCAGCGCTTGCTGCAGAAACTGCAATGGTATGGCGCGCGGCCCGATGAACTGACCGTGCCCGATATCGGCCTGCGTTTACTGCTTGAGGCGTTGTGCCTGTGGTACGAACTGCCCGTCGAAGGCAGCTCGACCGAAGTGGCCGGTTTTGCGCTGGAACAACGCGCTTACTACGGCGCCAGCTACGCCGCCATACGCCGGGACTTTTTAAAGCACCTAGAGGATTCTCACCGAACCTCGACCCCGACCGAAAAACATCTGCTGGGATGGGTATGCCTGACGCAGTTCGGGCCGGATTTTCAAGTGCGCGACATTCCTGACGACCTGCCGTACGCCAGCTCGGTGGTCTGGGTCAATTTCGTGCATGGCGTGCACCTCGCCCATGCCCTCGATCCACAGTTGCTGGAATATCTGAGCTTTCAGCAACTGGTCGATCTGCCGCTGCACAAAAGCGAAAACGCCAGCACCGACCTGCAAACCCTGATCGCCATGACCCGAGTGGCTGCCGCACAGACCTGGACACTGGCCACCGGAGCCCAGGCCGCAGCGAACGAGACATCCGGCGATGACGCTGCCCTGCAAGCGCTGGAAGACCACAAGAAGCAAATGAACGCAGCGATCCTGCAACTGGACATCGAGCCGCCACAGCGACTCGCCCTGGCAAAACAGCAACTGGACAAGGCGCTGGCCAACGAGCTGTACGATCACACGACGATTCGCCTCAAACGCCACCATCCTTCAACACCCAACCGTAGCCGACGCAGCATTATCGACACCCCGGATGTGGTATTGCCGACCTGGCCGTTGCTGGAGGTCTATGCCGCCGGCGGGTTGAGCAGCGACACACGCTGGTACGTCAGCAACGATGGCCGCAGTGCCAGCGAATGGATCAGCCTCAACGCAGCAGGCAAACTGCAAAGCGGTTTTGTCGATACCGGACATCCAGGCCGACGCCTTTCACGGTTTCCGAGCAACTGCACCTTGCCCGAGATCAGGCCCTTGTTCGAGCAGCAGTTCGATGACTATCTGAGCGAGACCCGCGAAGCCTATGAATACCTGATCAAGTCGCTGCTGGTCACACTGCCGTGGCCCGACCGCCGGGCACTGGAGCACGGCGAAGTGCGGATTCACAGCCTCAGGGATCCGACACGGCATATCGAAGCTCACCTGGAGACAGCGGAAAACATCCTGCCGTACCGGGCTCGCATGGGCTTCGTGTTGCAGGCGATGTGTCAGGGCCCGCCACAATTCTACGAATGCCTGCCACGCGCCGGCATCATTCGCAAACGCGCGGATCTGAATGACACACATGTGGGCGGCCTGTTATTGCCACCCCTGCCGCCCAAACGTGGACGGACCAAGGGCCAGAGCATCAGCCGCATCGTCGCCCGCCGCCTGCCGTTCGATCGAAAAGCACACTGGGACGGTTCGACACCTGCCCCCGACGCCAAATGCGTCGCGATCCTCGAACCGCTGGGCGACTCCCTCCCGGTATCGATGATCCCGGCGGCCCATCACGACAGTTCGCCGAACCTGACCTTCACCTCGCCGCGCACGGCGCACATCGCCTCGTTCATCGCGACCCGGTTGTTCTATGCCGATGAGCAGGCGCTGCGCAGTGAGGCCTGGGGAAAAACCGGCTTTGAGCAAGACAACAGCAAAAAGCACTGGATTCATGCCCTCAAGGGCTTTGTCCCGTTCTGGGGCAGTCTCGAAGACCTGCAGTCGGACAGTCCGGGCAAACGCGCAATGGGCGTACTCGGCCTGCTCCTCGATATCGTCTCGTTCGCGATTCCCTTGGGCAAATTCGTCGCCGGCAGCATTCGCCTCGCGGCCGTGGCCGGGAAAATGGCGATTCGCGTCGCCCTGCCACGCATGGCGCAATTGTCGAAAAACCTGCTGGTTTCGAGCTTGAGAAACCTCAATCCGCTGGACGCTGCGCCTGCTTTGCTCAAGCTCGGCGGCCGAGGTGCGATCGGCGCAGTGCGGGCCGTGGCGCATCTGGAACACCGCGCGGTTGCACGTCTGAAAAGGCTGGCCGGCAGAAGCGCTGACTATGACCTGCTGCACAGTCTGCCCCAGGCACTGGATGCCGGGCGCTGGAAAGCGCTGAACCCTGCCGATCATCTGGCCGTGGTCAGAGGCATTGACGATGTGCCGGTGCGCAACGTCGGCGGCTCGCGGCATCACTTGCTCGATCCGCTGTCCGACCGCCCTTATGGGCCGCAGTTGCTCGCACACGAGCATGATTTTTCGCTGGGGCGTTCGCACTACCGCACCGTGAAAAAAACCGACGATCAGATCGATATCGAAGTAGCGCCGAACACCCGCGTCGAGCTTGTCCCCGAGGCTGGCGGACGCACCACGGTCTTGATCGATGATGTGCCCTATCGACTCGACGGCGATGAACTGCGCCGGGTCGAGCTGCTCGATGACAGTCAACACTGGACGCTGCTGCCGTGCCGGATCCGTCGCGCACCGGGCGCGGGCGACTGCCGCGTCAGCTACATCACCGCAGAACCCGCCCCGACGCCCGCCGTCGGCACGATCGACAAGGAAAAGGGTTACGCACCGTGGTTCGGCGAGCGGGTTTCGGAGCCGGCCATGCTGCCCCATCAAGACGGAATGTTCCTGGCGGTCGATGCCAGGCTTTATCAAATCATCGATAACCGCCCGAGGCTGTTCACCGGTGATCTGCGACTCCTTGGATTCCATCAAGGCAGGCTGGTACCAAGACAGCAGATTCAAGCCACGCTGCAGTTTCGCAAAGGCATTTATGCGCGGATAAAAACCGGCGGCAGCTATGACGGGATCAATGACTCACATCAGGTTGGTGCGGTGCTAATGCCGGCCATCGACGACTCGGCCTCCTACGTGTTCTTCCGAATCAACATCCAGGAGTACTACCTGGCCACCATCGCCAAGGGTAAAAAAGCGCCCGATCAATTGACCTTCAGGCGCCTGGCACCCGCCGAACTGGCCGACGGCACCCTCGGTGCTGAACTGCTGACCGTCTACACCGGCTCGCTACACGCCAACAACATTGTGCGCATCCATGGTCTGGAATCGGTGCAGCGCGCGATGCACACCATGGAACAGATCGCGATCCCCATCGGCACCACGGCCATTCCTGCAAACAATATGAAATGGCTGAAGGTCGACACCAGCCCGGGCGAAGCATTGATGTTCGATAATTCGACACGGATGATCGTCACCCGCCTGCCCGAAGGCGCCACCACCTGGACGCGCAGCAGCGAAGCGCCGGAGCTCTTCCGGCAGAAAACCGCAGAGATTTTCGACACGTTGTTTCTGTCACCGACGATCAACCCGGCCAACACCAACGCGCCACTGCGTATCAACCGTGCCATGCAGAAACTGCACAAACGGTTGCCCGCGCATCAGCAGTCACACAATCCGCGCAACATTGCCTATGCAGAAGTCACCACGACCAGCGGCAATCGGGAGGTGTACGTCAGTGTCTCCGGCGCTCAGGGCAGCACACAGTGCTTGCCGCTGTTTAGCCGCATCAACGCCGATCACGTGCGGATCGGCGACACCACTTACATCAACATCGACTACAACCCAGACTTCCCGCGCACCTCGCTGGAGGTCACCGAGCAAGGGCAACTGCTGGCCGTGCCGCTGACCATCAAGGAGCTGAAAACCTATCAGCCGACGCAGACCAGCCGGCCGACCTCGCTGGACAGCGAAAGCAAACTGATCAGCGTGCTGCGCGAGAAATATCCCGACCCGACAGAAATCCGCGCGGTCGACATCGCAACAACGATGCGCCCGTGCGAATCCTGTTCGGTGGTGATGAAGCAGTTCGGCCATGACGGCGGCGAGGCGGCGTTGCAGGTGCTGTGGGGCTGATTACAGGCGCTGCAGATGGCCGTAGAGTTTGGCGTAGAGGCCGCCATCGGCGATCAGTTGCTGGTGGTCGCCATCCTCGGCCACTTGCCCGCCATCGAACACCAGCACCCGATCCGCCTGCTTCACCGCCGACAGGCGATGGGCAATGATCAGCGTGGTGCGGCCATTGAGGAAGCGCGCCATGGCCTGATGCAGGTTGTATTCGGTGGCAGCGTCGAGGGCTGAAGTGGCTTCGTCGAGAATCACCACTTTCGGCTCGGCGAGGATCATCCGCGCAATTGCCAGACGCTGACGCTGACCACCGGACAGGCGCACGCCGGAACGTCCGACGATGCTGTCGAGTCCGTCCGGCAACGCCCGGATGGTCGTCTCCAACTGGGCGATTTCCAGCGCCTGCCAGCAGGCTTCGTCACTGCGGGTGCGGCCCATGGTCAAGTTGGCGCGGACGGTGTCGTTGAACAGCGCCGGATGCTGCAGCACCACCGCGACGTTTTCACGAATCAGCTCCAGACCGATTTCCTGCTGGGTCGAACCGCCGAAACGGATAGTCCCGGACAACGGCGTGTACAGCCCTAACAACAGTTGCACCAAAGTGCTTTTGCCGCCGCCGCTGGCGCCGACAATCGCGACTTTTTCACCGGGGGCGATGGACAGGTTCATCTGATCCACCACCAATTCATCGCCGTAACCGAAGCTCAGTCCCTGCACCTCGATACCCACGGTTTCCCGCCCCTTGAACGGATCGACGCCGCCCGGGTATTGCGGCTCGTCAGCCCGCGCCAGCAGTTCGTTGATCCGCGCCAGTGCGCCACCCGCCGCGTAGTAGGCGTATTGCAGATTGAGCAGTTGTTCGACCGGGCCGATCATGAACCACAGGTAGCTGAACACCGCGAGCATCTGGCCGATCGACAGGTCGGAGAACAGCACCGTGAGCATCGCCGCCGCGCGGAAAATATCGATGCCGAACTGGAACAGCAGACCGCTGGCACGGTTCGAGGCATCGGTCTTCCACTGCGAGTTGACCGCATAGTTACGCACTTCCTGCGCGCGCAAGCCGAGTCGCCCGAGGAAGAAACCCTGACGGTTGCCGGCGCGCACTTCCTGGATCGCATCGAGGGTTTCGCTCAAGGCTTGAGTGAAACGCGAGGTGCTGTCGTTCTCCAGTTTCTTCAGGTGCTTGACCCGCTTGCCCAGTTGCACCGTGGCGTAGATCACCAATGGATTGAACAGCAGGATCAGCAGCGCCAGCTTCCAGTGCATCCACATCAGGATGCTCGCGGTGCCGACCAGCGTCAGCATCGCCACCAGAAACCGGCTGAGGGTTTCGCCGACAAACTTGTCGAGGGTGTCGAGGTCAGTGACCAGATGCGTGGTCACGGTGCCGCTGCCGAGGCTTTCGTATTCGCCGAGGGAGATCCTTTTCAGGCGCTCGATCAGCCGCACGCGAATGCGGTAGACGATGTCTTTCGCCAACCGGGCGAACAGCCGCGCCTGCAACACGCCAAAACACAGGGCGCTGCAACGCAGAGTCAGGGTGACCACCAGCATCAGGCCGATGTAACCCGCCGCTTGTTGCCACATCGACGGCAACACGTGGTTCATGACTTTCAGCGCGGCATCGCCATGGCCGAGCAGGACTTCGTCCACCAGCAAGGGCAACAGCAACGGAATCGGCACGCTGCACAGCGTCGCCAGCACGGCCACGCCGTTGGCGATCCACAGAGACTTTTTGTGATGCAGTGCCAGACGCCGGACTTCTGCCCAGCTCAGCCGGTCGACACGCTTTACGGCTGGCGTGTCATCGGCCAGGTCAGGCACAGGCGGCGCGCTCTAGCCAGCGACCAAGCAGCGGCGAGAGTTCGCTGAGCGGTTGATAGCCGTTGGTCAACAGCGCCAGTTGGCCGTTGCGCTCGGCGAGCAGGGTCGGGAACCCGGCGATGCCCAGATCCTGCACCCAGCTGAAATCAGCCTGAGTCGCTTTGTGTTGGTCGGCATGATCGAACAGCGCGGCAAACTCGATACGCGGTACGCCGGCCTGCTCGGCCAGCTCGACCAACACACTGGCCTGGGTGACATCGCGGCCTTCAGCGTAAAACGCCTGCTGGATCAGGCCGACCAGCGTCCACGCGCAATCCGGCGCCAGGCTGCGCGCGGTGACGATTGCCCGACAGGCCGGCTCGGTGTCGTAGACAAAACCGTCGGGCAACGCCCCGTCGAACTTGAACGGCTGGCCGGTAGCCTCAGTGACCGCTTGCCAGTGCTCGAGGATGTAGCGCCGCGTAGTCGGTTCCAGCGCCGCACCGCTACCGGTGCGCAACCCGCCGACCACCAGGTGCAACTCCACCCCGGCTGCCTGCGCCTGCTCGACCAATGCCTTGGCAACCGGAGCGAACCCCCAGCACCAGGAACACATCGGATCCATCACATAGAGCAGGCGCGCAGTCATGATCAGGCCTCGGTGGATGCTTGTTTATAGTTGTAGCCGATCGGGTGCGGCATGTTGCGCGCCTTGGCCAGTTCGATCTGCTTCTGCCGATCGATGGCGCTGCGGCGGGTTTTCTCGCTCAGCTTGTCCCAGCAATGCGGGCAGCTGATGCCGGCCACGTAGTGCTCGGAGGCGCGATCTTCAACACTGACCGGTGTGCGGCAGGCATGACATTGATCGTAGTCGCCTTCGCTGAGGTCGTGACGCACGGTCACGCGGTTGTCGAACACGAAGCAGTCACCCTGCCACTTGGTTTCTTCCTGCGGCACCTCTTCGAGGTACTTCAGGATGCCGCCCTTGAGGTGGTAAACCTCTTCGAACCCCTCGCCCAGCATGTAACTGGAGGCTTTCTCGCAGCGAATGCCGCCGGTGCAGAACATCGCGACTTTCTTGTGCACGGCCGGGTCGAAGTGTTCTTTGATGTAGTCGGGGAATTCGCGAAAACTGGTGGTTTTCGGATCGATGGCGCCTTCGAAGGTGCCGATCGCCACTTCGTAGTCGTTGCGGGTGTCGATCAGCAGCACTTCCGGGTCGCTGATCAGCGCGTTCCAGTCCTGCGGCTCAACGTAGGTGCCGACCTTTTTGTTCGGGTCCACGCCTTCGACGCCAAGGGTGACGATCTCTTTCTTCAGCTTGACCTTGGTGCGGTAGAACGGCTGCTCGTCGCAGTACGACTCTTTGTGGTCGATGTCGATCATGCGCGGGTCGTTCTTCAGCCAGGCGAGCAGGCCGTCGATGCCTTCGCGAGTGCCGGAAACCGTACCGTTGATGCCTTCCTCGGCGATCAGCAAGGTGCCTTTGATACCGTTGTCGACCATCGCTTGCAGCAGGGGCTCGCGCAGGTCAACGTAATCTTCGAGGGTGACGAACTTATACAGTGCCGCCACGACAATCGGTTGTGTCATGGGTATTTCTCCAGGTGGCTACCCTCGCAAAGGGTGAACCGGATTCAAAAAAAACGCGCCGGGTGAGCGGCGCGTTGCGGATTCTAGCAAAAACACGGTGGATTTAGGATCTGTCAAAACTACTGTGGTGAGGGGATTTATCCCCGATCGGCTGCGCAGCAGTCGTAAATCCTGAGAATGCGGTTTAACGGTTGTAAATGGATTGAATGGTTTCAGGGCTACTTCGTAGCCCATCGGGGATAAATCCCCTCACCACAAAAGCCCCTGCCACAACTGCATCCAATATCAGTGTTTGCTACCGCCGGCACAGGTCGGCGACGCCGGGGCGGCGCCGACTTCTGCCCATTCCTGCGGGGTGTAGGTGTGCAGCGCCAACGCATGGAACTCGCCCATCAGCTCGCCAAGCGTGCCGTAGACTTTCTGGTGGCGCTTGACCCGGTTCAGGCCTTCGAACTGCGCGCTGACCACCACTGCCTTGAAGTGCGTCTGTAACCCGCGACTGTGCATGTGGCTTTCGTCCAGCACTTGCAGATGCTCAGGCTGCAGCAGGCCCAGCGTCGATTCGATGCGTTGTTGCATGGTCATCACGAACTCCGCTTACTTCTTCTTGGCCGGCGCAGCGCCTTTCGGTGCCAGCTCGTTGGTCATGTCGTCGAGCAACTTGTTGACGACAGGCACGGCGCTTTCCAGCTTGGCCTGGGTCATCTGGGCCGATTGCTGGGTCAGCTGCGGCATTTTCTCCAGGACTTTCTTGCCCAGTGGCGACTGGTAGAACGCGACCAGGTCTTTGAGCTCCGATTCGCTGAAGTTGCTGGTGTAGAGCTTGACCATGTCAGGCTTGAGCTTGTTCCAGCCGATGGCCTGGTCCAGGGCGGCGTTGGCCTTGGCCTGGTAGGTTTCCAGTACGGCTTTCTTGGATTCCGGGGCTTTGGTCTGTTCAAAACGCTGAGCGAACATTTGCTGCACTTGCATGTACACCGGAGTGCCCAGCTTGTCAGCGTGCGCCAGGGTCAGGAAAGCTTCAGCACTGGCGTTGTGGCTGGCGGTATCGGCAAGCACCTGGCCGCTGGCGCAAACCAGTGCAACCGCGGTGCAGATGGCACGAAGACGAGTCATCGAGTTTCCTTTTCAGCTAGGCGAGGTAAAACCCCAAGGGCGACCATTCTGCGCCTAAAAAACCTCGTGGCTCAACCCCCGAGCCTTGCCGCGCTTGATTGCCCGGGTTTTACCGGTCAACAATCGGTTCGAGGGAACCACCTGGGCCTGACCGGGCCTAAACTGCGCAAACAGACCAACAGGAGTGTGCACGATGAGCCGTATCGAAACCGACAGCCTGGGCCAGATCGAAGTCCCGGACGATTCCTACTGGGGTGCTCAGACGCAACGCTCGCTGATCAACTTCGCCATTGGTCAGGAACGCATGCCGCTGCCGGTACTGCACGCCCTGGCCCTGATCAAGAAAGCCGCCGCCCGGGTCAACGACCGCAACGGCGACCTGCCCGCCGACATCGCCCGCCTGATCGAACAAGCCGCCGACGAAGTCCTCGACGGCCAGCACGACGACCAGTTTCCGCTGGTGGTCTGGCAGACCGGCAGCGGTACCCAGAGCAACATGAACGTCAACGAAGTGATCGCCGGTCGCGCCAACGAACTGGCCGGCAACCCGCGCGGCGGCAAGACGCCGGTGCATCCCAACGATCACGTCAACCGCTCGCAAAGCTCCAACGACTGCTTCCCCACCGCCATGAGCATCGCCACCGCCAAAGCCGTGCAGGAGCAATTGCTGCCGGCGATCGCCGAGCTGTCCGGCGGCCTGGCCGAATTGGCCGCACGGCACATGAAACTGGTGAAGACCGGCCGCACGCACATGATGGACGCGACGCCGATCACCTTCGGTCAGGAGCTATCGGGGTTTATAGCGCAGCTGGATTACGCCGAACGGGCGATTCGCGCCGCACTGCCGGCGGTGTGTGAACTGGCGCAGGGCGGCACTGCCGTCGGCACCGGCCTGAATTCGCCGCACGGCTTTGGCGAAGCGATTGCCGCGGAACTCGCCGCGCTGTCCGGCCTGCCCTTCGTCACTGCGCCGAACAAGTTTGCCGCGCTGGCCGGGCATGAGCCGCTGACCAGTCTGTCCGGCGCCTTGAAGACCCTCGCCGTGGCGCTGATGAAAATCGCCAACGACCTGCGCCTGCTCGGCTCCGGCCCTCGCGCAGGCTTTGCCGAAGTCAAGCTGCCGGCGAACGAGCCGGGCAGTTCGATCATGCCCGGCAAGGTCAACCCGACCCAGTGCGAAGCGCTGTCGATGCTCGCCTGTCAAGTATTGGGCAACGACGTCACCATCGGCATTGCGGCGAGTCAGGGCCACCTGCAACTGAACGTGTACAAACCGGTGATCATTCACAACCTGCTGCAATCGATCCGCCTGCTCGCCGACGGTTGCAGCAACTTCCAGCAGCACTGCATTGCAGGCCTTGAGCCGGACGCGCAGGTCATGGCCCAGCACCTGGAACGCGGTCTGATGCTGGTGACCGCGCTGAATCCGCACATCGGTTACGACAAGTCGGCGGAAATCGCCAAGAAGGCTTACGGTGAGGGCCTGACCTTGCGCGAGGCGGCGCTGCAGCTGGGGTATCTGACCAGTGAAGAGTTCGATGCCTGGGTGCGGCCGGAGAACATGATTGAGGCTGGCGCCAAGGGCTGATTCCTGTAGCGCCTGACAGGCCGCCTTCGCGAGCAAGCCCGCTCCCACATTTTGATCGGTGTACGCCGTACCAATGTGGGAGCGGGCTTGCTCGCGAAAAACGATAACGCGGTCTAACTGGCTGCAATCCGCATCCGCCGCGCCTTCAACCCGGCAATCAACGACGGCCCCAACGCCACCAGCGCCGACCCCAGCACCACCAGCACCGCCCCGCCATAACCCAGCCCATTGATCTGCTCGGCATGCACATATTCCGGCCACACCCCGGCGGCAATCGCTACCGCGCCAAAGGTCACCAACGGCGTGATCGCCAGCGTCGCACTGACCCGCGAGGCCTCCCAGTGCGCCAGTGCTTCAGCAAAGGCACCGTAGGCAATCAGCGTGTTCATGCAGCACGCCAGCAACAGCCAACCCTGCACCGGGCTCAGTTCCAGTGCTTCGAGCGGATGCACCCACGGTGTCAGCAACAGCGCGCAGAACAGGTAGATCACCATCATCACCTGCAACGAATTCCACACCGTGAGCAATTGCTTCTGCCCCAGTGCGTAGAAGGTCCAGACTGTCGAGGCCAGCAGCACCAGCAACACGCCGGCGGTGTAGTCCGACAATGAGGTGAGCAGTTCAGCCAGACGCTGATTGAAGAACAGCACAAAGCCGATCAGCAGCACCGCCAGGCCAATGCCCTGACCGATGCTGAAGCGCTCCTTGAACACAAACAGGCTGGTGATCAGCAACATGATCGGCCCCATCTGCACCACCAACTGCGCGGTGCCGGGGCTGAGCAGGTTAAGGCCCATCAGGTACAGCACGTAGTTGCCCACCAGCCCGAGCACCGCCATCAGCACCAGCCAGCCACCCCGGGGGCCGAGCACCTGGCGGCTCGGCAGCCGTCGGGTGGCCGCCAGGTAGATGAACAGGCAGCCGCCCGACACCAACAGGCGAAACCAGGTCACGGTGATCGGGTCCATCACCAGCAGCACCTGTTTGAGTTTGATCGGCAGGATGCCCCACAAAAATGCCGTCAGCAGCGCCAGGAACAAACCGTAGACCCAGCGACCGGATGAAATGTGCATGCGAACCCCAATGCCTGCTGACGAGAGCGGTCATTCTAGGCCCGCCGACAGACGCAACACAGGGACAGTTCGGGCCAAGCCGCGAATGAAACTGTGCAGGTCGCAGCATTAAATTGACGCTTTGCCGTTGATCGGCTGACGAGGCACGTCAAGTGCTTCAGGCATAAGCTGATTGGATCCCTGTAACGGATCAATCAAGGAGCCCGATCATGTACGGAATGCGCGCCGATGACAGCGCCCCCGCCACGCACTTTCGCAGCGACCGTTTGTGCCGGGTCAATGGCGAACTGTTTTTCAGCACGCGGGAGAACACCCTTGAGGGGCCGTTCGATTCCCCGGATAAGGCTGAGCAGGAAATTCAGGCGTATATCGCGCGGATGCAGCTTCTGGATTCCAACCGGTAAATCCGGTCGATCTCTTCGCGAGCAGGCTCGCTCCCACAGGTGAATGCATTCCAATGTGGGAGCGAGCCTGCTCGCGAAAGCGGTAGATCAACCACCCCACCTTCCAGGGTTCAGCGCACCGCCTCAAACAACCCCGTCGCCCCCATCCCGCCCCCCACGCACATGGTCACGATGCCGTAACGCAGGTTACGCCGCTGCAACTCGCGCACCAGATGCCCGACCTGCCGCGACCCGGTCATGCCGAACGGGTGGCCGATGGAAATCGAGCCGCCGTTGACGTTGTATTTGTCGTTGTCGATTTCCAACCGGTCCCGGGCATACAGGCATTGCGAAGCAAACGCCTCGTTGAGTTCCCACAGATCGATATCCGCCACCTGCAAGCCTTTGGCCTTGAGCAGTTTCGGCACCGAGAACACCGGGCCGATGCCCATTTCGTCCGGCTCGCAACCGGCGACGGTGAAACCACGGAAAAACGCCTTCGGCTTGAGCCCCAGTTGCAGGGCTTTTTCCAGGCTCATCACCAGCGTCATCGAGGCGCCGTCAGACAGCTGCGACGAGTTGCCGGCCGTCACCGAACCGTCCTCGGCAAATACCGGTTTCAGTCCGGCGAGACTTTCGTAAGTGGTGTCCGGGCGATTGCAATCGTCGTGATCGACGATGCCATCGAGGATCTGCACCTCACCACTGTTCTTGTCCTCGACCCGGTACTTGACCGTCATCGGCACGATTTCATCATTGAACAGCCCCGCCGCCTGCGCCTGGGCAGTGCGCAACTGGCTTTGCAGCGCGTAACGATCCTGCGCCTCGCGGCTGACGTCGTAACGGCGCGCAACCACTTCGGCGGTCTGGCCCATGGTGTAGTAGATGCCCGGCACCTGCTGCTTGAGCAACGGGTTGATCAGGTGATCGGTGTTGACGCTTTTCAGGGTCAGACTGATTGATTCGACGCCGCCGGCAACAATGATGTCGCTGCAACCGGAGGCGATCTGGTTGGCGGCAATCGCGATCGCCTGCAACCCCGACGAGCAGAAACGGTTGAGGGTCATGCCGGCCACGCCGGTGCCCAGCCGCGACAGCACCGCCACGTTGCGGCCGATGTTGTAACCCTGCGCGCCCTCGTTGGATCCGGCGCCGACAATGCAGTCCTCGACGCTGGCCGGGTCGATGTCATTGCGCGACAGCAGCGCGTTGATGCAATGGGCCGCCATGTCGTCGGGACGGGTCTGGTTGAACTTGCCGCGAAAGGACTTGGCCAGGCCGGTCCGCACGCTGTCGACGATCACCACTACACGCATGGCATACCTCAATTGTTGTTGTCGGAGGAGAGTGAACCGAGCATAAGTCCACCTCACCGCCGACCGCGACAATCATTCACCCCGCGTATGCGGGTCCATCGGCTCAGTCCTTGTGTTTTTTCGCGCGTTTGTCGGACTTCGCGAAAGCTTCCTCAAGCGCTCGGTTAATCGTGCGCAAGACCTTGACCCGGGCCCAGCGTTTGTCATTGGCCTCGACCAGCGTCCACGGCGAAATCTCGGTGCTGGTGCGGTCGACCATGTCGCCCACGGCGGCGCGGTAGGCGTCCCACTTGTCGCGGTTGCGCCAGTCGTCCTCGGTGATCTTGAAGCGCTTGAATGGAATCTGCTCGCGGGCCTGGAAGCGCTCCATCTGCGTGTCCTTGTCGATCGCCAGCCAGAACTTGACGACGATGACCCCGGCGTCAGCGATCTGCTCTTCGAAATCGTTGATCTCGCTGTAAGCCCGCAGCCAGTCGGCCGGGCTGCAGAAGCCCTCGACCCGCTCCACCAGCACCCGGCCATACCAGGAGCGGTCGAACACGGTGAACTTGCCCCGCGCCGGCAAATGCCGCCAGAAGCGCCACAGATACGGCTGCGCGCGCTCCTCTTCAGTGGGCGCGGCAATCGGCACGATGCTGTACTGACGCGGATCGAGCGCCGCCGCCACCCGGCGAATCGCCCCGCCCTTGCCCGCCGCATCGTTGCCTTCGAACACCGCCACCAGTGCGTGGCGGCGCATGCGTTTATCGCGCATCAGCCCGGACAGCCGCGCCTGCTCGGTGATCAGTTGTTCTTCGTAGTCTTTCTTTTCCAGCCGCTGGTTCAGGTCGAGGCTGTCGAGCAGGTTGAGTTGATCGACCGCCGTGCCCAACGGCGCCGCGTTGACCTCTTCGGTATGCACCTCGGGGCGCTTGAGCGCATTCTGCAGGCCTTCGAGCAGGATCTTGCCGACCGCCAGACTGCGGTAATTGGCGTCCATGCCTTCGATGACATGCCACGGCGCATAGTCGCGGCTGGTGCGGCGCAGCACGCGCTCGCCGTATTTGACGAACTTGTCGTAGGTCTGCGATTGCTGCCAGTCCAGCGGGCTGATGCGCCAACTGTGCAGCGGGTCGTCGGCCAGCGCCTTGAGCCGCGCTTTCATCTGCTTCTTGGACAGGTGGAACCAGAACTTGAAGATCAGCGCGCCTTCATCGCAGAGCATTTTTTCCAGACGCTCGGCGGCGTTGATCGCCTGGTCCAGGCGTGGATCCTTGAACAGCCCGTGAACCCGCCCTTGAAGCATCTGGCTGTACCAGTTGCCGAAGAACACGCCCATCCGCCCCTTGGCCGGGAGCATCCGCCAGTAACGCCACGCCGGTGGCCGCGCCAGCTCTTCATCGGTCTGCTGATCGAAGGTGCGCACCTCGATCAGGCGCGGGTCCATCCACTCGTTGAGCAACTTGACGGTCTCGCCCTTGCCCGCGCCTTCGATGCCATTGATCAGAATGATCACCGGAAAACGCTTCTGCTGCTGCAACTCGAACTGCGCTTCCAGCAGTGCTTCACGCAAGGCAGGTACAGCCGCGTCGTAAGTCTCTTTGTCGATGGCATGGCCGATTTCGGCGGATTCAAACATGGGGACGGCTCCTTCCAGGATTCAGCAAGACTAGCGGATTGGGCATGGCGATGGAGGAGAAATTCCCCCACAAAGTTGAGTTGAATGAATGAAAACCTGTGGCGAGGGAGCTTGCTCCCGCTCGGCTGCGCAGCAGTCGCAAGATCTGCAACCACCATCCTCCAGATAAATTGTGGTCGCAGGTTTTGGGGCTGCTGCGCACCCCGGCGGGAGCAAGCTCCCTCGCCACAAAAGCCGGTGATGATCCTGCATTCGACACAAGGGTCACTTGCCATGGATCAAGCACCCTCCGCCCGATCAGCTAGAATGGCCGCCTTGTCGTTGCCGAGCCTGCCATGAAACCTGTATTGCCCCACGCCCAACTCGACTGGGATGACCACGGACGCCCACGTTCGCGGGTGTTCGATGATGTGTATTTTTCCGACCAGTCGGGGCTGGATGAAACCCGTTACGTGTTCCTCGAACAGAACCGTCTGGCCGAGCGCTTTGCCGCGCTGCCGGCGCACGGGCGGCTGGTGATCGGCGAAACCGGCTTCGGCACCGGGCTGAATTTCCTTTGCGCCTGGCAGTTGTTCGAACAGCACGCGGTGGCCGGTGCGCGGCTGCATTTCGTCAGCGTCGAAAAATACCCGTTGAGCCCGGCCGATCTGCAACGGGCGCTGGCCTTGTGGCCGCAGCTCAAGCCACTGGCCGATCAACTGCTGACGCAGTACGTGGCGATCCATCAGGGCTTTCAGCGGATCATTCTCGGCAATGGCCGCGTGACGCTGACGCTGCTGATCGGCGATGCGCTGGAGCAACTGCCGCAACTCGATGCGCAGATTGATGCGTGGTTTCTCGACGGTTTCGCCCCGGCGAAAAACCCCGACATGTGGACCGCTGAACTGTTCGTCGAATTGGCTCGACTGGCCGCGCCGGGCTCGACCATCAGCACCTTTACCAGCACCGGCTGGGTGCGGCGCCTGCTCAACGCTGCCGGCTTCAAGATGAAACGCACGCCGGGCATCGGCCACAAGTGGGAAATCCTGCGCGGCGAGTTTCTCGGCTGGCCGCAGGACGTCGCGCCACCACTGCCGGACAAACCGTGGTTCGCTCGCCCTGCCCCGCTGACCGGCGAGCGTCGGGCGCTGGTGATCGGCGCCGGGCTGGCCGGTTGTGCGACCGCTGCCAGCCTCGCCGCGCGCGGCTGGCAAGTCAGTCTGCTGGAGCGTCACGAGGCCGTGGCACAGGAAGCGTCGGGCAATCCGCAGGGCGTGCTGTACCTGAAGTTGTCGGCCCACGGCACCGCGTTGTCGCAACTGATTGTCAGCGGCTTCGGCTACACCCGCCGTCTGCTGGAAACCCTGCAACGCGGCACCGACTGGAACGATTGCGGCGTGCTGCAACTGGCGTTCAATGCCAAAGAAGCCGAGCGTCAGGCGCAACTGGCCGCGGCATTCCCGGAAGATCTGGTGCACTGGCTTGATCAGCCGCAAGCCGAAATCCAAGCCGGGATTGCGCTGGCACACGGCGGGCTGTTCTACCCCGAAGGGGGCTGGGTGCATCCACCCGCGCTGTGCCAGGCGCAAGCCGCGCAAGCAAACATCGAACTGCTCAAGCATCACGATGCGCTGGAACTGCGCAAGGTCGAAGGTCAGTGGCAAGCCCTCGACGGCGAGCGCGTGCTCGCCAGCGCGCCGGTGGTGATATTGGCCGGCGCGGCGGAGATCAAACGCTTTGCGCAAAGTGCCGAGTTGCCGCTCAAGCGCATTCGCGGGCAGATCACGCGCCTGCCGCAAACCACCGAGAGCCAGACACTGCGCACCGTGGTCTGCGCCGAAGGTTATGTCGCGCCGGCACGCTTGGGCGAACACACGCTGGGTGCGAGTTTCGACTTCAACAGCGACGACCTGACCCCGACCACCGCCGAACACCTGGGCAATCTGGCGATGCTCGAAGAGATCTCCAGCGATCTGGTGGCGCGCCTGCACATCAATCAACTGCCCCCGGAAACACTGGAGGGACGCGCCGCATTCCGCTGCACCAGTCCCGACTATCTGCCGATCGTCGGCCCCCTCGCCGACCGCACAGCCTTCGCTCAGGCCTACGCCGCGTTGAGCAAGGACGCGCGACAAGTGCCGGACATCGCCTGCCCGTGGCTCGATGGCCTGTACGTCAACAGTGGCCACGGTTCACGCGGGCTGATCACCGCGCCGCTGTCTGGCGAACTGCTCGCGGCGTGGCTGGACAACGAGCCGCTGCCACTGCCCCGAAGCGTCGCCGAGGCCTGCCATCCCAATCGTTTTGCACTGCGCACGTTGATTCGCGGCAAATGAAAAATCGCGACTGGCCGCTGGTCAGTCGCACCCTCTTATAACTCATCGTTCTAAAACTCCCACATCTGCAGCGGGTCAGTTTCTGAGTACCGGCCATTTTGGCCTGACTTGAATCACCCCTCCCCAACGGAAAAACCGGTAAGGACTTTATGTGCGGATTAGCTGGCGAGTTACGTTTTGATCATCAACCTGCAGACCTTGCAGCGGTAGAGCGAATCACCCATCACCTGGCCCCTCGCGGCCCCGACGCGTGGGGCTTCCATGCCCAAGGGCCGATTGCCCTGGGCCATCGTCGCCTGAAAATCATGGACCTGTCGGACGGCTCGGCGCAGCCGATGATCGACAGCCAGCTCGGTTTGTCCCTGGCCTTCAACGGCGCGATCTACAACTTCCCGGAACTGCGCGCCGAACTTGAAGCGCTGGGCTACGCCTTCTATTCCGGTGGCGACACCGAAGTGCTGCTCAAGGGCTACCACGCCTGGGGCGAAGCGCTGCTGCCCAAGCTCAACGGCATGTTCGCGTTCGCCATCTGGGAGCGTGATGCCCAGCGCCTGTTCATCGCTCGCGACCGTCTCGGCGTGAAGCCTTTGTACCTGTCGCGCACCGGCCAGCGTTTGCGCTTTGCCTCGGCCCTGCCGGCGCTGCTCAAGGGCGGCGACATAAACCCGATCCTCGATCCGGTGGCGCTCAATCACTACCTGAATTTCCATGCGGTGGTGCCGGCTCCACGCACCTTGCTCGCGGGCATCGAAAAGCTGCCGCCAGCGACCTGGATGCGCGTCGAAGCCGATGGCCGCACCGAGCAGAAAACCTGGTGGACCCTGCCCTACGGCCCACACGACGACGAGAAAAATCTGACCCTCGAAGACTGGCGCGACCGTGTACTCGACAGCACCCGCGAGGCCGTGGCAATCCGTCAACGCGCAGCGGTGGATGTCGGCGTGCTGCTTTCCGGCGGTGTCGATTCGAGCATGCTCGTCGGCCTGCTGCGAGAAGTCGGGGTGGAGAACCTGTCGACCTTTTCCATCGGTTTTCAGGATGCCGGCGGCGAGCGTGGCGATGAATTCCAGTATTCCGATCTGATCGCCAAGCACTACGGCACTCAACATCATCAATTGCGCATCGACGAAAAAGAGATCATCGAGCAACTGCCCGCTGCGTTCCGTGCGATGAGCGAGCCGATGGTCAGCCACGACTGCATCGCCTTCTACCTGCTGTCGCGCGAAGTGGCCAAGCACTGCAAAGTGGTGCAAAGCGGCCAGGGCGCCGACGAACTGTTCGCCGGTTATCACTGGTACCCGCAAGTCGACGGTGCGGCGGATCCATACGCAGCCTATCGCGCGGCGTTCTTCGACCGCAGCTACGACGACTACGCCGCCACCGTGCAACCGAAATGGTTGACCGCGAATGACGCGGCCGGCGACTTCGTGAAAGAACACTTCGCCCAACCCGGCGCCGATGCCGCAGTCGATAAAGCCTTGCGTCTGGACAGCACGGTGATGCTGGTGGACGACCCGGTCAAACGTGTCGACAACATGACCATGGCCTGGGGCCTGGAAGCGCGCACGCCGTTTCTCGACTATCGCCTGGTGGAACTCTCGGCGCGGATTCCCGGCCAGTTCAAGCTACCGGACGGCGGCAAACAGGTACTCAAAGAAGCTGCACGTCTGGTGATTCCAAGCGAAGTGATCGACCGCAAGAAAGGCTATTTCCCGGTGCCGGGCCTCAAGCACTTGCAAGGCGACACCCTGAACTGGGTGCGTGAACTGCTGCTGGATCCGAGCCAGGATCGTGGCCTGTTCAACCCGGCCATGCTCGACAAATTGCTGACTGATCCGCAAGGCCAACTGACGCCATTGCGCGGCTCGAAACTGTGGCAACTGGCGGCCCTGAACCTGTGGCTCAGTGAACAAGGAATCTGATTGATGAAACCTCACGCCACAGCGATCAATCAGCGCCTGATACGCGGTCAGACACCGTCGTATGAACGCTTGCAGGCGCGTCTGGCCGAAGACGGCAGCGAACTCGGCGCCGACCCCATCGCCGTGCATTGCGGTTGGGGCCGGCTGCTGATCGGCCACACTTTCCCTGACCCGGCGACGCTGGCGCAGGAACTGCTCAACGAACAGCCCGGCGAGCGCGATATCGCTCTGTACGTTGCCGCACCGCAACAGATTCTCGGTCTGGAACCGACGCAGCTGTTTCTCGACCCATCCGATACTCTGCGCCTGTGGTTCAGCGATTACCGCCAGGCCACCCGCGTGTTTCGCGGCTTCCGCATTCGTCGGGCGCAAAGCGAAGCGGACTGGCAAGCGATCAATCTGCTGTATCAGGCACGCGGCATGTTGCCGATCGATGCGACACGGCTGACCCCGCATCATCAGGGCGGTCCGGTGTACTGGCTGGCCGAAGATGAAGATAGCGGCGCGGTGATCGGCAGCGTCATGGGCCTCAATCATCAGAAAGCCTTCAACGATCCGGAACACGGCAGCAGCCTGTGGTGCCTGGCAGTGGATCCGCAGTGCTCGCGGCCCGGTGTCGGTGAAGTGCTGGTGCGGCATTTGATCGAGCACTTCATGAGTCGTGGTCTGAGTTATCTGGATCTGTCGGTGCTGCATGACAACCGTCAGGCCAAAAATCTTTACGCCAAGCTCGGTTTTCGCAACCTCTCGACCTTCGCCATCAAACGCAAGAACGGTATCAATCAGACGCTGTTCCTCGGGCCCGGGCCGGAAGCCAACTTCAACCCTTATGCGCGGATCATCGTCGAGGAAGCGCACCGGCGCGGCATCGATGTGCAAGTGGACGATGCCGAAGCCGGGCTGTTCACCCTCAGCCATGGCGGGCGCCGGGTACGTTGCCGCGAATCGTTGAGCGACCTGACCAGCGCGATCAGCATGAGTCTGTGCCAAGACAAGAGCCTGACCCACAAAGTGTTGAAAGGCGCCGGACTGAAGCTGCCTTCGCAGCAACTGGCGGGCAACGCCGACGACAACCTGGCGTTTCTTGACGAGCATCAGCGTGTGGTGGTCAAACCGCTCGACGGTGAACAAGGCCAGGGCGTGGCGGTGGATCTACAGAGCATCGAAGAGGTGCAGCAGGCCATCGAAGCTGCCAAGCGTTTCGACAGCCGCGTACTGCTGGAAAGCTTCCACGAAGGCCTCGACCTGCGGATTCTGGTGATCGGTTTTGAAGTGGTGGCGGCAGCGATTCGTCGTCCCGCCGAGGTGGTCGGTGACGGCCATCATTCGATCGGTGCATTGATCGAGGCGCAGAGCCGGCGTCGGCAAGCCGCTACCAGTGGCGAGAGCAAGATCCCGCTGGATCACGAAACCCAACGCACCCTGCACGCGGCCGGGTATGACTACAGCAGCATCCTGCCGGCGGGCGAGCACCTGTTCGTCCGTCGCACGGCCAATCTGCACACCGGTGGCACGCTGGAAGATGTCACCGCAATCCTGCACCCGACCCTGGTCGATGCCGCCGTCCGCGCAGCGCGGGCGCTGGATATTCCGATGGTTGGCCTCGACTTGATGGTGCCGGCGGCGGATCAGTCCGAGTACGTGTTTATCGAAGCCAATGAACGCGCCGGCCTGGCCAATCACGAGCCGCAGCCGACGGCAGAGCGATTTGTCGATCTGTTGTTTCCGCACAGTCAGCCGGCTGTTTCTTGATCATGTAGCGCCTGAACCGGCCCCATCGCTGGCAAGCCAGCTCCCACAGGTTTATCGGTGTACCCAATCACTGTGGGAGCTGGCTTGCCAGCGATGAGGCCCTGACAGGCAACACAAATTCCCTCATCGAAACCATCGATGCGCCTCAACTCATCAGGAGTTTCCATGACCACTCAAATCCCTGAACCGGATCTGAACTACCTGCAAAAAGTCCTGCTGGAAATGCTCGCCATTCCCAGCCCTACCGGGTTCACCGACACCATCGTGCGCTACGTCGCCGAGCGTCTGGAAGAACTTGGCATCCCTTTCGAAATGACCCGTCGCGGCACCATTCGCGCCACCCTCAAGGGCAAGAAAAACAGCCCCGACCGCGCCGTCTCCGCGCACCTCGACACCATCGGCGCCGCCGTGCGTGCAGTGAAAGACAACGGCCGTCTGACCCTGGCCCCGGTCGGTTGCTGGTCGAGCCGGTTTGCCGAGGGCAGCAGGGTCAGCCTGTTCACCGACAATGGCGTGATACGCGGCAGCGTGTTGCCGCTGATGGCCTCCGGGCACGCGTTTAACACTGCCGTAGACGAGATGCCGATCAGCTGGGATCACGTCGAGCTGCGTCTGGATGCCTACTGCGCGACCAAGGCCGATTGCGACTCGCTGGGCATCAGCGTCGGCGACGTGGTGGCGTTCGACCCGCTGCCGGAGTTCACCGACAGCGGTCACATCAGTGCCCGACACCTCGACGACAAGGCCGGGGTTGCGGCGTTGCTCGCTGCGCTCAAAGCCATCGTCGAGAGCGGTCAGGAATTGATGATCGACTGTCACCCGCTGTTCACCATCACCGAGGAAACCGGCAGCGGTGCGGCGGCAGCCTTGCCGTGGGATGTCAGCGAGTTCGTCGGCATCGACATCGCGCCGGTCGCGCCGGGCCAGCACTCCAGCGAACACGCGGTGAGCGTGGCAATGCAGGATTCCGGCGGGCCTTACGACTATCACCTGTCGCGGCATTTGCTGCGTCTGGCCGGGGAAAACGAACTGCCGGTACGGCGCGACCTGTTCCGCTATTACTTCAGCGACGCGCATTCGGCGGTGACTGCCGGGCACGATATCCGCACCGCCCTGCTGGCCTTCGGCTGTGATGCGACCCATGGTTATGAACGTACGCACATCGACAGTCTGGCGGCGCTCAGTCGTTTGCTCGGGGCGTACATTCTGAGTCCGCCGGTATTTGCCAGCGATGCGGCGCCGGCCAATGCTTCGCTGGATCGCTTCAGTCACCAGATCGAACATGAGACACAGATGGAGAGCGATACGCGAGTGCCGTCGGTGGACAGTCTGGTAGGGCAGCGTTCCGACAGTTGAATCCTTGTTATCTGAACTATGGCTATCGCGAGCAGGCTCACTCCTACAGTTGGAACGCATTTCCTTGTAGGAGTGAGCCTGCTCGCGATGAGGCCGGTACAAACCACACAAAACTGGCAGCCAACCCTCAATCGCCGTAGCATCCCGCCATTGATTTAGCCGAGGTGCCCATGCTGATTCCCTACGACGCTCTTGAAGTCGACACCCTCACCCGCCTGATCGAGGACTTCGTCACCCGCGACGGCACCGACAACGGTGATGACACACCGCTGGAAACCCGCGTGCTGCGCGTGCGCCAGGCGCTGACCAAAGGCCAGGCGCTGATCGTCTTCGACCCGGAAAGCGAGCAATGCCAGTTGATGCTCAAACACGATGTGCCCAAGCATCTGTTCGACTAGCGGACCTTTTCGGTGACCTGTTTGCGCTGGATCCGCTGATAGACTTCAGAACGGTGCACATTGACCTTCTGCGGCGCCTCGACACCGAAGCGCACACTGGAGCCGTTGACTGACAACACGCGCACGGATATGTCGTCACCGATGGAAATCAACTCGCCCACTACACGGCTGAGTACAAGCATGGAATTTATCCTTCAGGGTTAGCCAGCCCTGAAGATGCGCGGTGGACGCCCGCTCGACAATGCACGCAGAGCAATTCAGTCTTGCCCTACACCCACAAGCGCCGCGCCCGTCAGACGTTTCCTGCAAATCGCTAAACAGTCTCGCCTCAAGCCGCGGAAAATCGCGGCCCGAACAGAATCACGCTCGCGCCGATCACGCACAGCGCCACGCCGATCCAGTCCGAACCCAAAGGGCGAACGCGCTCGACCACCGCCAGCCAGCCGATCGACGCGACGATGTAGATCCCGCCATAGGCGGCATAGGCGCGCCCGGCATAAGCCGCTTCGACGCGGGTCAACAACAGCGCGAACAGGGTCAGGCTGAGCAGCGCCGGGATCACCCACAAGGCACTTTTGCCCTGACGCAGCCACATGAAAAAGGCGAAACAACCGGCGATTTCAAACAGCGCCGCGAGGAAGAACCACAGGTAATTGAGCATTGATGCGTCTCGACAGGGTGACCATTGCGGCCACCCTAACGACGCAACATCCTCGGGGCAAGTTCAGCCGTTGGTTTGTCTGGCCTTGGCGCGCATTTTATCGGCCATGGTGGTCATTTCGTTGTAGATCAGTTGCGGGTTCTTCTGTTTGATCGCCCAGGCCATGCGCCCCTGCTCGTGCGGCAGGATCATGAACTCGCCGGCCGCCACTTGCTGATAGATATAGTCAGCAATGTCGGCAGCCGTGATCGGCGAACTTTCCAGCAACTTGCCGACCTGGGCTTTCATGGCCGGCGTCGGGCCACGGAAGGAGTCGAGCAAGTTGGTCTGGAAGAACGACGGGCAGACCACATGCACGCTGACTTCCTGCTGCGCCAGTTCGATCAGCAAACTTTCCGACAGCGCCACTACACCGGCCTTGGCCACGTTGTAGTTGCTCATCGCCGGGCCCTGCATCAGTGCAGCCATCGAAGCGATGTTGATGATCTTGCCTTTGCTCTGTTCGAGCAGCGGCAGGAACGCCTTGCAGCCCTTGACCACCCCCATCAGGTTGATCGCGATCTGCCAGTCCCAATCCTCCAGCGACAGTTCGCTGAAGAATCCGCCGGACGCCACACCGGCGTTGTTGACGATCACATCGATGCCGCCCAGCTTCACTTCGCAAGCCTGGGCAAACGCGGTGAGCTGGCTGTAATCACGCACATCGCAACGTTGGGTGAAACCATCGCCACCGGCCTCGCGCACCCGCTTCAGGGTTTCCTGCAGGCCAGGTTCGCTGACGTCGGACAAGGCCAGCTGCCAGCCTTCACGCGCCCAGCGCAGCGCGATTTCGCGACCCAAACCTGAGCCCGCACCCGTGATCATCATGCGATTTTGCATAGCAGACAGCCTTGTTGTTCCGTAGGAGATGCACGGAGTGTAGCGAAGGAACACTGGCCACCCACGCTCCATCAGATTGCTGAATACAGGATCAAAAGATCGCAGCCTTCGGCAGCTCCTGCATCAGTTCCCTATAGGAGCTGCCGAAGGCTGCGATCTTTTGATCTCGCGCTTTAAAGGAAATAAACGAGTAATCCAAATACATTAAAAAAACATTGAATTTTCTTTCATTCGCACCAGTCGGAATTTGTAAGCCGTCTGGAATTAGTTAGCCTCCAGTCGCCCTTGAACACCAAGTCTTCTCGAACGCTATAAACAAGGAAATCGACATGGGCACAATTCTTATCATCATCCTGATCCTGTTGCTGATCGGTGGTCTGCCGGTCTTCCCGCACTCCAGAAGTTGGGGTTATGGTCCTTCGGGCATTATCGGCGTGGTGTTGGTGGTGCTGTTGGTCTTGCTGTTACTTGGCAGGATATAAAACCCCAAGACAAAAAAAAGAGGCCCTCAGGGGCCTCTTTTTTATGCAGCGGTTTTATCAGTCCGGCTTGCCGTTGATCACACCGGCAGTGTTGTCCATCAGGCTCTTGGTCGCCGTTTGCAGGAACGCCTCAAGCTTGAGCTTCAGTTCGGCGGTACGCGGTGCGTCCGGAATGATCTCGGCAGAAGGGTTCGCGCCCAGTTGGTACTGGTAGATCTTCGGCGCCATTTCCTTCTCTTTCGGCAGCACCAGGATCTGGTCGGCAGTGACGATGGCGGTGGTCTGCTCGCTGCCCGACGGCTTGATCACACCGAAACCGGTGTCGCCGGCCGGCAGGTTGAGCAGGTCACGCCCCCAGCACTGATGACGCACTTCGCCACCCAGACGGCCCATGATGGTCGGCACGATGTCGATCTGCGTACCCACGGTGTGGTCACGGGTGCCGAATTTTTCCTGAATGCCCGGGGCGATCATCAGCATCGGCACGTTGAAGCGGCCCAGGTCCATTTCGGTGATCTGGCGTTCGTTGCCGAAACCGTGGTCGCCGACGATGACGAACAGGGTTTCCTTGAAGTACGGCTCTTTGCGTGCCTTCTCGAAGAACTGACCCAGCGCCCAGTCGGCGTAACGCATGGCGGTCAGGTGTTCGTTGAGGCTGCCGCGATCGGTCACGCGCTCGACCGGCAATGGCGTCGGCAAGGCGTACGGCGTGTGGTTGGACAGGGTTTGCAGCAGCGCGTAGAACGGCTTGCCGTTTTCCCGTGCCTTCAGCTCCTGCAGACCACGGTCGAACATGTCCTGGTCGGACACGCCCCAGGTCGGATCGGAGAACACCGGATTGACGAAGTCGTTACGGCCAACGAAGTTGGTCATGCCCTGGTTGCTGAAGAAGCCCGACTGGTTGTCCCAGGCGAAGTCGCCGTTGTAGACATACACGTCGTCATACTTGCGCGCGCTGAGCAGCTGCGGCAGACCGGACAGCTTGTGGCTGCCTTCCGGGGTCTGCATCAGGTATTCGAAACCTGGCAGGTTCGGGAAGCACGCCATGGTCGCAAACATGCCCTGGTGGGTATGGGTGCCGTTGGAGAAGAAGCGGTCGAACAGCAGACCTTCCTTCGACAGTTTGTCGAGGTAAGGTGTGATGTTGCCCGGTGCGCCCAGGGCGCCGACCGAGTGACCGGCCATGCTTTCCATCAGGATCACGACCACGTTCTTGATCGGCAGGGTCTTGTCGGCCGGTGGCGTGTAGTCACGACGCACGGCAGCGATGTCGGCATCGACCAGTTTGTCGTCCGGCATCACCAGCATCTCGCGCACCACTTTCTGCGCCTGTTCCTGCGGCAGGGTGGCTTTCCAGATGTTATCGCGGTCCTCGCCCATGCGGTCCTTGGCGGCGGCGATCAGCGACAGCGTGCCGTTGAGGCCGAGCTGGTTGGCGAAGTTCGATTCGGTGGTGTACACGTCACCCCAGCGCAGCGGCGGGCCCTGACGCAGGGTGCCACGGGCGGCCACGACGCAGATCAGCAGGCAGACCACGAACACCGCCAGGCGGGTGTACCACGGCGCCACCTGACGGGTGCCGACGTTGCCGCCGCTGAACGGGCCGCGTGGACGGGTCGCACGGTCGGCGCCCTTGAAGGCCAGGGTCAGGATCACGGTGCCGATGACCCACGCCAGCAGGTAACGCACTACCGGGAAACCGTACCAGAGCATGCTCATCACGGTTTTCGGGTCTTCCTTCACGTACTGGAACACCAGGCCGTTGAGGCGCTGGTGGAACTCGCGGTAGAAGTCCATTTCCATCAGGCCGAGGAACAGCGCGATGCTCGACGCCACGGTCAGCCACAGGCGGAAGAAGCCACGCGCAGCCATCGCCCGGGCACTGAACAGCGCCAGCACCAGCGGAACGCAGACGTAAACCACCAGGCGCAGGTCGAAACGCAGGCCGTTGGCGAAGGCTTCGAGGAAGGTCGAAGCCGGGGTATCGAGGATCATCTCGCGGTTGTAGACCAGCAGCGCGAGGCGCAGCACGGAAAACATCACCATCATGACCAGGGCACACAGCAGCGTGTAGGCCAGATGCGATTTGACGGTCGGTTGCAGCAGGCGAGTGGAAGATCGCTGCTGATTCAGGGCGTCCGGGTTTGCCATGTCGTTTTAGGACCCATTGGAAGTTGAAGTTGCAAAATACAGCGGCGCCATGCCCTCTTTTGGCCATTCCAGGCCCCGGGGCGTGCGCGGTGCGCAAATGTTGCACGATCAACGGCAGCATTGCCATTGATTACTGCCCCATTGCCCGACTCTTTCATACAAGCATTCGGACGGGGGACAAACCGAGTTGCGCGGGCGAATTGTCTGGAACACTTTGTGAAAATTTCGTCCAACGCATATCTGGAAACACAATATAACGACAAAACAAAACGCCCCGATTCGGTCGGGGCGTTTTGCTGTCAGCGCGAAGAATTACTTCTCGGCGCGTTCTTTCAGGGCTTTCAGCGTATTGAACGGCGCATCGACCACGAACTTGTTGGCGATCATGCTCGGCACGCTGCCGCCGGGCTCGGTGTGCACCTGATAGGTCACTTCGACTTGATCACCTTTGGGTACGAACTTCCAGAAGCCTTTGACCTGAGCGACACGGACAAAGCCTTTCTCTTCGGGAAGGTACTTCGGCACGCCTTCGAGGTTGCGGGTCAGGCTGCCATCGGCGCCCTCAACGGTGGTGATGTGCAACACCGAATCACGTGGGGTCACTGGCCACGGCGTATTGAACTGGGTGTAGGTCCAGCTCTGATCGCCCTCGTGCTTGAGCAGTTTCTGGGTTTTGCATTCGTGAATCCACGCGCAGGCTCCGGCCACGTCTTCCTGCAAGGCACGCAGTTTGGCAACGGTGGTCTTCATCAGGGCAACCCCCTGATAGGACTTGTAATCGGAACCCGGCACTTCGGCCAGCGAGACCTTGATCCCGTCCTGTTCCTTGGCGACCTTCCAGTCTTCGGCCTGAGCCATCGAAGTAGCCAGCACAGCGGTCAAACCACACAACACAGCGATACGATGCAGCGAACCCATAGTCTTATTCCTTATTGTTGAAGTTCCGTTCGTTTGACACATCACGCCGCCGTCATCTGCTCCCACCAGCCGATCAACCTGATCGCTTCTTCCGAGCTGCTGCCGCAGACTTCGACATCGGCGGCGAATCCTGAACAGACCGCCGGACGCTCCGGCTGGCCGAAAATGCTGCACAGGTTTTCGACCGAGAGTTGCACGCAACGTTCGCCGGCAGGTTTGCCGTTGGGCATGCCCGGAATGGCAGAGCTGATGGACGGGGCAATGCAGCAAGCGCCACAGCCTTCACGGCATTTCATGACGAGCAAGTCCTCGCGACGGGCAATGTGTTAAAGAGACACGGACAGAGTAACCGCTAAAACGGTTGTTTCAAATTCCCTGGACCGGGGTTTTTACCGATAACTGAATGTGACTGACCAGTCTCCGACAAAGCGTCTGGTCTGCGGGTCACGGGTCGATTGAATTTATTGCTTGAACTCGAAATCCAGCGCTGCGCCTTCGACTTCGCGGCGCTCTTCGTTGCGCAGCTGCAACTGCATTTCATTGCTGAGCAGGCGGCCATTGAGCTGGAAGCCGCTGTTCTTCTCGCCAAACATCTGCGGCAGGATCGCCTCGTGTTTGGGCATCGGCACGGTACCGGCAGGTTTGAGCTGCTGGACCATGTCTTTGGGCAGGCTCAGGTCCAGTTTGGCCGGCGGCAGCCTGGTTTTAGCCACTTCACTGGCCGGTTTTGACTTGGAGGCAATCGGGGGCCGCTTCTTCACCGGGGCCGCTTTCTTCTGCGGGGCTTTCTTCGTCTGAGCTTTCTTGTCCGCAACGGCTTTGCTGGCCGTTTTACTCGCCGGAGCTGACGCCGCAGGCTTTTCCTGAACGGCGGCTGCCATGACACCGGGCGCATGGCCCATCGTCAACACACCAAGCAAAATCCAGGCAGCAGGCAAAATCGCTTTCATGAGCCCCACAACACTAACGGCAGAGGGCCATATGCTCGCCTGTTGAGCGTCACAAGACAAGCGCGGTGCGCCACTCGTTCAGAAACCGCCTGCGGTTTCCTGACACAGTTGAGTCGCCAGCAAACCGAGGGTCATCAGCGCCCTTTCTGCCTCGCGATTCCACGGCGTGCCGCAGTTCAGGCGGATGCAGTGGTTGAACTGCTCGGTATTACTGAAGATCAGCCCCGGCGCAATACTGATGCCCTGCTGCAAGGCGCGGACATGCAATTCCTGTGTATTGACCCTGCCCGGCAGACTCACCCAGAGGATGAAACCGCCCGTGGGCCGGGTCATTTGCGTGCCTTCGGGGAAGTACTGCTGCACCGCCAACTGGAACGCGCTGAGGTTTTTTCGGTATTCCTGGCGGATGTACCGTAAATGCCGGTCATAACCGCCATTTTCCAGATAAGCGGCAATCGCCATTTGCGTGACGCTGCACGCCGAATGCGTGGTGAAGGTCTGCAGACGCTGGATTTCCTGCTGATACTTGCCGGCGATCATCCAGCCGACGCGCACACCCGGCGACAACGTCTTGGAAAAACTCGAGCAGTAGATCACCCGATCCAGTCGATCGTAGGCCTTGAGGGCTTTGGTGCGGCCCTGTTCGAACATCAACTCGCCGTAGATGTCGTCTTCGACGATCTGGATATCGAAGTCCGAGGCCAGACGCAGCAGTTGTTTCTGCCGTTCTTCCGGCATGGTTCCGCCCAGTGGATTGCTCAGGCGAGTGGTCAGAACCAGCGCCTTGATTGACCATTGGTTCGCCGCCAGTTGCAGGGCTTCGAGGCTCATGCCCGTGGCCGGATCGCTGGGGATCTCGATCACTTTCAGGCCCAGCAGGTCGGCCAGTTGCAGCAGACCGTAATAGGTTGGCGATTCGGCGGCGATCAGGTCGCCCGGACGAGTCAGCACCCGCAGCGACATCTGCAGCGCATCGACACACCCGTGGGTGATCACCACTTCTGAAGGATCGACGACGACCCCGGCATCGCGCATGCGGATCGCCACTTGCCGACGCAGCGGTTCGAAACCCGGGCTGAACATGTAACTGAACGCGCGCGGACTATGGAATCGGGTGACCTTGGCCAGTTGTTGATGTAGCGCGCGCACCGGGAGGTAATCGACACTCGGCACCGCAGCGCCCAACGGGAACACCCCTTCGCGCCGCGATTCGACCAACACTTGCTGAATGATGCTGGCGCGGGTGACCAGGCCTGGCCGCTCGACCCGGGCGATGTCCGGGGTCGGCGCTGTCAGTGCCGGGGTCTGGTGCACGTAGTAACCGGACTGCGGCCGTGCACGGATCAGGCCCTGATCTTCGAGATTGGCGTAAGCCTGCAACACCGTTGCATGGCTGACATTGAGCTGCGAACTCATCTTGCGCACCGACGGCACGCGTTCTCCGGGCTGATAGACACCGCGCCGGATGTCTTCCGCCAGTTGTTGAGCAATACGCTGATAGAGCAAGAGGTTGGTCATGACGCAGCACTCGATTTCACGGGCATTTTATTCTTGTGTGAAACAATACCGGAACAGTTTAGAAGTGTACTGGGACAGTTGCCACCATAGTCGACCGTACAGTGCAGTGTCAGCTACAACTGTACGGATTTGCGCGCTATTCGACAGACGTAAAAAAGCCCGGCGCTGCATGACAGGCCGGGCTTTCCAGAGACGCAGCCCTCAGCGGGCGGCGCCGAGCTGGCCTTTTTCGTCGGAGAACACAATTTCCACCCGACGGTTCTGTGCTCGCCCACGCTCGGAAGCGTTGACGTCCACCGGGTATTCGTCGCCGTAACCTTCGACCTGAATGCGCTTGTCCTCAATCCCGAGGTCCATCAGCACATCAGCCACCGCTTGCGCGCGATCACGCGACAGCTTGAGGTTTTCCTGCTTGCCGCCGGTGCTGTCGGTGTAGCCCTCGATGCGCACCACGCGTTTCGGGTTGAGCTGCAGGAACTGCACGATCTTCAACACCACGCGATTGGCCGAGTTCTTCAGCTCCGCTTCGCCGGTGTCGAACAGCACGTCGCCCAAGGTCATGACCAGGCCGCGATCGGTTTGCGTGGTGGCCAGCGCAACGATCTGCTCCTCGAGCCACTTGCCCTGCTGCTGCACGCTCAGCAGTTTGGACTCGCGCAGGGCCAGTTGCAGGCGTTGACGCTCCAGCTCAAGCTTCGCCGCACGCTCTTCGTTGAGCACCAGATTGGTGTGTTCGCGGGCGATTTCGCTGTAGCGCTGACTCAGGTAGGCGTAATGCACCACGTCCGAGCCACTGCCCCAATAGGTCGACAGGCGATCGGCACGGGCCAGCGACTCACCGGCGCGGATCACATCCTTCGGCGCGATACGCAGCACGTTGGAATCTTCCTTGACCTTCTGGAAATCACTGCCGGCCTGCTGCAAGACAGCTTCGCTGTGTTGACCGGCGCAACCGTAGAGGCTCGCGCAACCGGCCAGAAGCAAACCGCCGAGGGCTTTGGACTTGAGGCTCATTGGGCATCTCCCAGTTGCTTGCGCAGACGGATGATGCGGGTGTTGAGCACGTTCAGTTGCTCTTCGCTCTTTTGGGTCAACACCTTGGCTTCTGCCAGACGTGCATCCAGCTCGGCCTGTTCGGCGCGCATGCGGGCGTTCTTGAAGGACTCGTCGGTCATGTTGCCCTTGGCCCGGTTGAACTTGTCTTCGGCCAGTTTCATTTCCGGCATTTCATCGGCGGTCGCACCGACAGCCTTGGCCTGGGTGATGGCCTGCTCGGTCAGGCGCATTTGCTCATTGGGTGCCGGATCGTTGGCGCAGCCGGCCAGGGCCAGAACGGCCATGGCCGCGAAAAGAGGTCGAATACTCACTAAGAATCCCTACTGTTTTGGGGCACTGACAGGTGGCTGCGGCTGTTGCTGCTGAGCCTTCCAGCGCTCGATGTTGCGTTGCAGCGCGGCTTCGGTCAGTCCGGACGCGGGCAATTCTGTCATCTTTTTAGCGAGCTGTCCGCGCAACCACGGATCGTTGCAGGCCGAGTTGTGCGAAACCGCGAGGAAAAGTCCCGGTCGGTCGATCGGTTGCTCGAACGCCAGCAGATCATTGGCCATGCCCAATGCCTGCGCGGCAGCCATGCCCGAGTAGCGACCGGCGAGTACGTATTCCACTTCACCCAGCAGAAGTTTCTGAAAGGCCTGAGTGAGGTTTGCCGTCCGGGTCAGGGTCAGATTCTGCTCGGCGGAAGTGCCGAATGCCTGGGTCATTCGAGACTTTTCCGACAGCCCGCCGGTGTGCCCGTGCAGGTCCCTGGCTTCGCTGTAGACCAGCGTCGAGCCTTTGCGCGTCCACACCAGATAGTCGTTTTCCAGCAACGGCGGATAGATGTAGTCGAGGTTTTCCAGCTCGTTGAACATCAGAGGCGTGTCGGCCAGCATGTCCATGCGCCCGCTGCGTACTTCATCAAGGGCCTGCGCGCGTTTGCCGGCGTAGATCAACTCGACCTTGATCCCCAGATCCTTGGCCACTTGCTGCAACAGGTCGGCACTGGCGCCGATCAAGTGCTTGGGATTCTGTGGATCCTGCCACAGGTACGGCGGCGCATCCGGGCTGCCGGTGACGACAAGGCGCTCGCATTTGCCAGCGGCCGCAGCCATCCCCGGTAACAGGATCAATCCCAATAACAACCCGCGGCGCAGATCCATGGCAAAACACTCCCACGCAAATTCGAGACAAAAAAAAGCCCGACCATAAGGCCGGGCTCTTTATAAGTGAAGCTGCCGGATTAGACCAGCTTCTCCAGCTCAGGTACCGCTTCGAACAGATCCGCCACCAGACCGTAATCGGCCACCTGGAAGATCGGCGCTTCTTCGTCCTTGTTGATCGCGACGATCACTTTGGAATCTTTCATGCCGGCCAGGTGCTGGATCGCGCCGGAGATACCGACCGCGATATACAGCTGTGGTGCAACGATCTTGCCGGTCTGACCGACCTGCATGTCGTTCGGTACGAAACCTGCGTCGACCGCGGCGCGCGAAGCACCGACGGCTGCGCCCAGCTTGTCGGCCAGAGCGTACAGGTGTTTGAAGTTGTCACCGTTCTGCATGCCGCGGCCGCCGGAAACGACGATCTTGGCAGCGGTCAGCTCAGGACGATCGGACTTGGCCAGTTCTTCGCTGACGAAGCTGGAAGTGCCGGCGTCGTGCGCAGCCGCTACGGCTTCAACAGCCGCCGAACCACCTTCAGCGGCAACCGGGTCGAAACCGGTGGCACGCACGGTGATCACTTTGATCGCAGCGGTCGATTGCACGGTAGCGATAGCGTTACCGGCGTAGATCGGACGCTTGAAAGTATCGGCGCTTTCTACCGAGATGATCTCGGAGATCTGGTCAACGTCCAGTGCAGCGGCAACGCGCGGCAGGATGTTTTTGCCGTTGGACGTGGCGGCAGCCAGGATGTGGCTGTAGCCCTTGCCCAGCTCTGCAACCAGCGGCGCAACGTTTTCCGGCAACTGATGCGCGTAAGCGGCATTGTCAGCATTCAGGACTTTGCTTACGCCAGCGATTTTCGCAGCGGCCTCGGCCACGGCGCCAGCGCCCTGACCGGCAACCAGCACGTGAATGTCGCCGCCGATTTTGGCAGCAGCAGCCACGGTGTTCAGTGTGGCCGGGGCCAGCACTTTGTTGTCGTGTTCAGCGATTACCAAGATAGTCATTTTTAGATTACCTTCGCTTCGTTTTTCAGTTTCTCGACCAGTTCAGCCACCGACTTGACCTTGATGCCTGCGCTGCGTGCAGCCGGCGCTTCGACTTTCAGGGTCTTGTTGGTGGAGGCGGTGGAAACGCCCAAAGCGTCCGGAGTCAGCACTTCGAGAGGCTTCTTCTTGGCTTTCATGATGTTTGGCAGAGACGCGTAGCGCGGCTCGTTCAAACGCAGGTCGGTGGTGACGATGGCTGGCAGTTTCAGCGAAACGGTCTGCGCGCCGCCGTCGATTTCGCGGGTCACGGCAACGCTGTCGCCGGAGACTTCGACTTTCGAGGCGAAAGTGCCCTGACCGTAACCGCTCAGTGCAGCGAGCATCTGGCCGGTCTGGTTGTTGTCGCTGTCGATCGCCTGTTTGCCCAGGATCACCAGCTGAGGCTGTTCCTTGTCGACCACAGCCTTGAGCAGCTTGGCCACGGCCAGCGAAGTCAGGTCTTCAGCGGATTCGACGAGGATGGCGCGGTCGGCACCCAGAGCCAGTGCTGTACGCAGCTGTTCCTGAGCGGTGGACGGGCCGATGGAGACGACGACGATTTCAGTCGCCACACCTTTCTCTCTCAGGCGTACGGCTTCTTCCACTGCGATTTCGCAGAACGGGTTCATCGACATCTTGACGTTGGCGAGGTCTACGCCGGAATTGTCCGCCTTGACGCGGACCTTGACGTTGTAATCCACAACGCGTTTGACAGCTACAAGAACCTTCATGGATTCCTCGTTACTCTCCGGTGAAAAGAAAGTCGCCTAGGCGAACCTGGCGGTTGATGCTCATCGGGCACAAGGGCACCTCTAAAAACGCCGGCTGGGGGCGATGACCGTTCGTCAGTGGTGACCAACGGGTCATTGAATCGCACGGTGTGTAAACTGCGCGCCGGACTTGCGCTGCGCATCACCTTGTACTGCCTGTGCCCTGTCTTTAGAGGTGCTCTTGAAACCGCCAGTCTGCCTACGGCGAGCGCAAAACCGCCCGTATCTTGACCGGAACGCCTATTCCGGTCAATACGGCAAAATGGCCGTTCATAAGCCGCGCTTCTTTGATTTCTCTGGGCTGGAGCCGATTCAAACAAACGTTTGTATTGGACGCTCGGAGTGGTGTAGATATAATGCGCCGCCTAGAGAGAAAGGTGGTTTACCCATTATTACCCTTGACGTTAACGTAAAGGCAATAACGGATGCGACACCGAACCTCCAAATTAGAAAAAAAACTGTTGAGCCTTGAGTAGGAGATAGCCTGTGGAACGCGAATACATGGAATTCGACGTGGTCATCGTCGGTGCCGGCCCCGCTGGCCTGTCCGCCGCCTGCCGTCTGAAGCAGAAGGCCGCCGAAGCCGGTAAGGAAATCAGCGTCTGCGTGGTCGAAAAAGGCTCCGAAGTCGGCGCACACATCCTTTCCGGTGCCGTGTTCGAACCACGTGCTCTGAACGAACTGTTCCCGGACTGGAAAGAACTCGGCGCCCCGCTGAACACTCCGGTCACCCGCGATGACATTTTCGTGCTGAAAAACGCCGACAGTGCGCAGAAAATTCCTGACTTCTTTGTGCCCAAGACCATGCACAACGAAGGCAACTATATTATTTCCCTCGGCAACCTGTGCCGCTGGCTGGCCCAGCAGGCCGAGAACCTCGGCGTGGAAATCTACCCGGGCTTCGCCGCTCAGGAAGCGCTGATCGACGAAAACGGCATCGTGCGCGGGATCATCACCGGTGATCTGGGCGTCGACCGCGAAGGCAACCCGAAAGAAGGCCTGTACACCCCGGGCATGGAACTGCGTGGCAAGTACACGCTGTTCGCCGAGGGCTGCCGTGGCCACATCGGCAAGCAACTGATCAAGCGCTACAACCTCGACAGCGATGCCGATGCCCAGCACTACGGCATCGGCCTGAAGGAAATCTGGGAAATCGACCCGGCCAAACACCAGCCAGGCCTGGTGGTGCATACCGCCGGTTGGCCGCTGGACATCATGGGCACCGAAAACACCGGTGGCTCGTTCCTCTATCACCTGGAAAACAACCAGGTAGTGGTCGGTCTGATCGTTGACCTGTCTTACAGCAACACTTACCTGTCGCCGTTCGACGAGTTCCAGCGCCTCAAGCATCACCCGGTGCTGGCTCAGTACCTGGAAGGCGGCAAGCGCGTCAGCTACGGCGCCCGTGCGATCTGCAAAGGTGGCCTGAACTCGCTGCCGAAAATGGTCTTCAAGGGCGGCGCGCTGATCGGTTGCGACCTCGGCACCCTGAACTTCGCCAAGATCAAAGGCAGCCACACTGCGATGAAGTCCGGCATGCTCGCCGCTGAATCGGTGGCCGACGCGCTGTTCGCCGAAAAGGATGGCACCGAAGAGCTGACCACTTACGTCGACGCTTTCAAGAAGAGCTGGCTCTACGACGAACTGTTCGCCAGCCGTAACTTCGGCCCGGCGATCCACAAGTTCGGCGCGATCGTCGGCGGTGGTTTCAACTGGCTGGACCAGAACATCTTCGGCGGCAAACTGCCGTTCACCCTGCACGACACCAAGCCGGACTACGCTTGCCTGAAACTGGCGGCCGACTGCAAGAAGATCGACTATCCGAAGCCGGACGGCAAACTCAGCTTCGACAAACTGAGCTCGGTGTTCATCTCCGGTACCAACCATGAAGAAGAACAGCCGTGCCACCTGAAGCTCACCGACCCGAGCATCCCGATCAGCAAGAACCTGCCACTGTACGACGAACCGGCGCAGCGCTACTGCCCGGCCGGCGTCTACGAAGTGATCACCAAGGAAGACGGCGAAAAACGCTTCCAGATCAACGCCCAGAACTGCGTGCACTGCAAGACCTGTGACATCAAGGACCCTTCGCAGAACATCACCTGGGTCACGCCGGAAGGCGCTGGCGGCCCGACTTACCCGAACATGTAAGGCGTATCGCTGAACAACGAGGCTCCCGAAACGGGGGCCTTTTTGTTGCCCAAAATTCCTCTGACACCACAAAACAACTGTGGGAGCGAGCCTGCTCGCGAAAGCGGTGTGTCGTTAACAATGATGTCGACTGCTACACCGCCTTCGCGAGCAGGCTCGCTCCCACAGGGGATTATCGTCTTATCAGGCTACGCGCTCATCACCAGGGCTACGCTCGAAGTAGCGCTTGTACTCGCGACTGAACTGCGACGTACTCTGATACCCCACCCGATGCGCCACCTGCGCCACGCCCAGCCCTTCGGCGACCAGCAAGGTCTGCGCCTTGAGCAAGCGTAAACGTTTCAGATACTGCACCGGCGACAACAGCGTGCTGCGCTTGAAGTGCTCGTGGAAGGACGACACGCTCATATTCGCGCAACTGGCCAGAGTCTCGACATTCAGCGGCTCGGTGTAATGCGCATGCAGGTGACTGATCGACGCCGCCACCCGGGCGAACTGCCCCTGCTGTTCCACCAGCGCGCGCAACACATCGGCCTGTGGCCCGCGCAGCGCGGTGAACAACAATTCACGCACCCGCGCCGGCCCGAGAATCTGCCGCTCCAGCGGATCGTGCAGGCAGCGTAACAAGCGTTCGACGCAGCCACGCATGTCATCGTCGAGCACCACCGAGGTCATCGACTCCGGCGTTTGCGCCGGGATATGCCGCCCGGGCGCCAGCCCCATGGCCAGCACCAGCTCGCCGAGCAGCACCCGGTCGATGGCCACCGACACACCCAGCAACGGCGCATCCGGCAAGGCAAAGGTTTCGCACTCGAACGGCACCGGCAGCGCCTGAATCAGGTAATGCCCGGCGCCATATTCCATGGTGCGCGGGCCGAGGAACGCCAGTTTGCTGCCCTGGGCGATGATCATCAGGCTCGGCTCATAAATGTGCGGGCCACGCGCCACGTCGCAACTGGCGCGCAACACCTGCACGCCGGGCAGCCCGGTCTGGCTGTAACCATCGCAGAGCGCCAGCGGCTCGATCAGCGAAACCAGCGTGGCATTGGCATCAAGGTGACGGGTCAACTGCATCGGAGGGGTCTTCAAAAAAGTCACGGAAAAAGGCATGCAAGCATCATCGCAGATCCTTTTGCCAATGCGCTTGCCCAGACCTGCATGCCGGAGGATTAGGCATGAGACCCGGAGGAATCGTCATGGCCGCAGCGGCAGACGGCGCCCAAAATGCGCCACCTCACCTGTCACTGCTTCTGCGAGGTTTCTCATGTACACCGCTATCGGTTATGCCGCTCAATCGGCCACCACTCCCCTCGCCCCGATGAAATTCGAACGCCGCAGCCCACGCGCTGACGACGTGGCGATCGAGATCCTCTACTGCGGCGTCTGCCACTCCGACATCCACCAGGCGCGCAACGAATGGGGCATCGCGGTTTATCCGTTGATGCCCGGCCATGAGATCGTCGGTAAAGTCACCGCCGTCGGTGCGAACGTCACTCAACATAAAGTCGGCGATCTGGTCGGTGTTGGCTGCATGGTCGACTCGTGCCGCACCTGCGCCGCCTGCCAGCAGAACCTCGAGCAATACTGCCTCGAAGGCCCGACCATGACCTACGCCACCCCGGACCGGGTCGATGGCAGCAACACCATGGGCGGCTACTCCGACAGCATCGTGGTCAGCGAGCACTTCGTGGTGCGCATCCCGGAGAAACTCGACCTGGCCAGCGCCGCGCCGATCCTCTGTGCCGGCATCACCACCTACTCGCCGCTCAAGCACTACGGGGTCAAGGCCGGCGACAAGGTCGGGATTCTCGGCATGGGCGGCCTCGGCCACATGGGCATCAAATTCGCCAAGGCGATGGGCGCGGAAGTCACGCTGTTCACCCGTTCGGCGAGCAAGGCCGAAGAAGGTCGTCGGCAGGGCGCCGATCATGTGATCGTCTCCACCGATGCCGAGCAGATGGCTGCCGCTGCAGGCCGGTTCGACTTCCTGCTGGACACCATTCCGGTGCAGCACGACCTCAACCCGTACCTGCAAACCCTGCGCTTTGATGGCGTGCACATTCTGGTCGGCCTGATCGAACCGATCGATCCGCCCGTGCACGCCGCCAACCTGGTGCTGGGGCGCCGCGTACTGGCCGGTTCGTTGATCGGCGGCATTGCCGAAACCCAGGAAGTGCTGGATTTCTGCGCCGAGCACAACATCACCTGCGACATCGAAATGCTCGACATCCGCCAGATCAACGAGGCTTACGCGCGGATGATTGCCGGTGACGTGAAGTATCGCTTCGTGATCGACATGGCGACGTTGAAGCTTTAAACCTTCAGACCGAGTTCTGCCGAGAGCCGGGCTGTGACCCCTTTGATCAGGGGAATCAGCTCGGCCATTTTTTCCAGCGGCATGTACGGCACGGTGCTGGCGATACTGATCGCCGCCACAATGCGCTTGCTCGCATCACGAATCGGCGCCGCCACACAGCGGATCGACGGCTCGTTGTCTTCCAGATCGAAGGCGTAGCCGCCGGCCACGTACTCGGTCATGCGCTGCTCAAGCTGTTCCCACGACTGCTGGGGATGCTGCGGCCAGAACTGACTTTTCCCACCCGCCGGCAGGCTGATGTCGTACAGGCGCTGCCAATCCTGCGGCGCATCATCGAGCATCAACGCCTTGCCGATGCCGGTTCGCGCCAACGGCATGCGATGGCCGACCCGCGAACGCATTTCCGGGCCGTTGCGCCCCGGATTTTTCAGCAGATACAAGACCTCGTCACCCTCACGAATGCCCAGGTGCACGGTGTCGCCGGTCAGCGCCGACAACTCGTCCAGATACGGCCCGGCCAGACTCACCAGCGGCAACTCTTCGCGCGCCTGAAACCCCAGCTCGATCAGCTTCGGCCCCAGCAGATAGCCGATTTGTGGCACCACGCGCAGATAGCGCTCGTCGACCAGGCAACTGGCCAGACGATGGGTGGTGCTGCGCGTGGTGCCGATCAGCCGGGCGATCTCTTTCAGATCGCGGGCGCCACTGGCCACCGCCTGCACCACACCCAGGCCGCGAAGCAGCGTCTGGGTGCCGGTGGGTGCGGCGTCCTTGGTTTTTTCCGGGGCGTCTTCCTGCATATCCAGCCTTTACCGTTGAGCGAGGGAACGGGCGGCATTATGGTCGCCCGACGCTGACCACTACAACTCGATACGTTCGACCTTGCCCACCAGCAGCACGTAGGACAATGCACCGATCAGCGCCAGCACCGCGATGTAGGTGATCGCCGGGGCGAACGAATCACCGCTGGCGAGGAAACCGATGACAATCGGCGTGGCAATCGCCGACAGGTTGCCGATGAAGTTGAACACCCCGCCGGTCAGCCCAAGCAACCGCGCCGGAGCGAGGGTCGAGACCAGCGACCAGGTGATCGAGGCCAGACCGTTGCCGAAAAAGGCCAACGCCAGGAAGGCGATCACCAGCGGCGTCGATTCAACGAAATTGGCGCCGATGATCGAGGTGGAAATCAGCAGCCCGCCAATGATCGGTAGCTTGCGCGCAAAACCCACGCTGCAGCCACGGCGGATCAACAGGTCGGAAAAGAATCCCGAGCACAGCACGCCGACAAAGGCCGCGAGAAACGGCAGCGATGCCAACAGGCCGGACTTGATGAAGTCCATGCCGCGATATTTCACCAGGTAGGTCGGGAACCACGTCAGGAAGAACCACAGCGTCGAGTTCAGACAGAACTGGCCGAGGTAGATGCCCCACAACTTGCGTTTGCTCAGGACGATGCCGAGATCGGTCCAACTGAACGAGGCCTTGGATGCTTGCGCCTGAATGTCTACCAGTCCGCCACCCTCGCGGATCAGGTCGATCTCCGCGTTGTTGGCGCCCTTGAAATCCCGCGGTTCGCGGTACACCGCGTACCAGATCGCCGCCCAGATAATGCCCGCCGCACCGGTCGCGACGAACACCATGTGCCAGCCGAACTCATGTTGCAGCCAGGCCAGCACCGGCGTCAGAAACGCTAGGCCGACAAACTGCCCGGAGGTGTAGAAACCAATCGCCGTGGCCCGCTCGCGCTCGGGAAACCAGGTGGTCACCACGCGGCTGTTGATCGGATAGGCCGGTGCTTCCAGCGCGCCGACCGCCATGCGCAGCACAAACAGCGCAATGAAACTCGCAGCGAAACCGAGCAGCACCGTGGCCAGCGACCACAGCAGCAGCGCGACACTGTAGAGGATGCGCGGCGGCACCCGATCCACCAGCCAGCCGCCGGGAATCTGCATCGCGGCGTAGGTCCAGCCGAATGCGGAGAAAATCAGCCCGACGTGAACCGGGTCGATGCCCAGTTCACTGGTCAGCGCGGGCGCGGCAATCGACAGGTTGCTGCGATCGAGGTAGTTGATGACCACGGTGATGAACAACAGCACCATGATGAAAAACCGCTTGCGGCTGGGCGTGACTAAAGACGCCTGCCCGGTGAGGGTTTGCGTTGGCATGGGGGGTGCCTCTTCTTATGATTATTTGAGGTCATTGACGCCATCTCCCATCCATGGAGATCAATTGTGGGAGGGGGCTTGCTCCCGAATGCGGAGTGTCAGTCGACATCTCTTTAGCTGACATGCCGCATTCGGGAGCAAGCCCCCTCCCACAAGGATTTGTGGTGAGTCAGAAGGGACTCACCACTCGGCAAAACTGCCATCGGCATGGCGCCAGATCGGGTTGCGCCAGCGGTGGCCGACCGCCGCACGTTCGATCACGTATTCCTCGTTGATCTCGATGCCCAGCCCTGGCCCGTTCGGAATCTTCACGAAGCCCTGGTCGTAGTCGAACACTCGCGGATCCTTCACGTAGTCGAGCAGATCGTTGCTCTCGTTGTAATGGATACCCAGGCTCTGCTCCTGGATAAACGCGTTGTAACAAGCCGCGTCCAGTTGCAGGCACGCCGCCAGCGCAATCGGCCCCAGCGGACAATGCAGCGCCAGCGCCACGTCGTAGGCTTCGGCCATGTTGGCGATCTTGCGGGTCTCGGTGATACCGCCGGCATGCGAGGCATCCGGCTGGATGATGTCGACGTAGCCTTCGCTCAGCACCCGCTTGAAATCCCAGCGCGAGAACAGCCGCTCGCCAAGGGCGATCGGCGTGCTGGTCAACGGCGCCAGCTCTTTCAGCGCTTCGTAGTTTTCACTGAGCACCGGCTCTTCGATGAACATCAGTTTGTACGGGTCGAGCTCCTTCATCAGCACCTTGGCCATCGGCTTGTGTACCCGACCGTGGAAGTCGACGCCGATACCGACGTTCGGCCCGACGGCATCGCGCACGGCGGCAACGTTGGCCAGGGCCAGATCGACTTTCTCGAAGGAGTCGAGGAACTGCAGCTCTTCAGTGCCATTCATTTTCACCGCAGTAAAACCCCGGCTCACCGCCTCTTTCGCGGCGCGTGCGGTGTCGGCCGGACGATCGCCACCGATCCACGAATACACACGAATCTTGTCGCGCACCTGACCGCCGAGCAGATCGCTGACCGACACGCCGAGGGCCTTGCCCTTGATGTCCCACAGCGCCTGATCGATACCGGCCAGCGCACTCATGTGAATCGCGCCGCCGCGGTAGAAGCCGCCGCGATAGAGCACCGTCCAGATGTCCTCGATGTTGCGTGGGTCTTTGCCGATCAGGTAGTCGGACAATTCCTCAACGGCAGCGGCGACAGTGTGGGCGCGGCCTTCGACCACAGGCTCGCCCCAACCGGTCACGCCCTCATCGGTTTCGACCTTGAGGAAGCACCAGCGCGGCGGGACAATGAAGGTGGTGAGTTTGGTGATTTTCATCTGTTTGTCTCTCTTGTTAGATGCAGCGCACGCAGCGCCGGATAAATCTCAGCGAAGGGCCTTCCAGGCAGCCACGTAGGCCTTGGCGTTGGCCGCCACTTGTTCAACCGTCATGCCCGGTTTGAACAGTCCGGAACCGAGGCCGAAACCTTTCACGCCAGCGTCGATGAATGCTTGCATGTTGTCCGGGGTGATCCCGCCGACCGGCGCCAGCACCGTCCCGGAAGGCAACACCGCGAGCCATGCCTTGACCACCGCCGGGCTCATCTGCTCGGCCGGGAACAGCTTGAGAATGTCCGCGCCCTCCTCCAGCGCCGCGAACGCTTCGGTAGGCGTCGCTACTCCCGGCGACAGGTACAGCCCCGCCGCTTTCGCTGCGCGCAGCACCTTGGCGTCGCTGTGTGGCATCACGATCACCTGGCCGCCGGCCTCTTTCACCAACTCGACCTGCTCCGGGGTCAACACCGTGCCGGCACCGATCAGGCAATCGGCGGGCAAGGTCTGACGCAGGATGCGGATACTTTCGTACGGCGACGGTGAATTGAGCGGTACTTCGATGACGCGAAATCCGGCGGCATACAGGACTTCTCCGACAGCTGCGGCTTCCTGCGGATGCAGGCCACGCAGGATTGCGATCAGACCGTTTTGTGCCAATGCTTGCTTGAGCATGTCAGGCCTCCAGTCAGGGTTAACGGGATAAGGAATCGAGCAGCCCGGCGGCCAGCGCCAGTTGCCACAGGCCACGCTCGGTGGCCTGCTCGGCCAGCGTGACGCGCGCGAAACCGCAGGCATCGAGGGCACGGCCGTAACGGGCGCAGAGTTGCGCGTTGCCGATGAGGATGATCGACGGCAGATGCGCACTATTGCGTCGGCGCCGCTGGGCTGCGGCAAGCGCCACCAGTTCATGGCCAATCATCAGGCCAGAGAGGTAATCCGCTTGCGCCGTCGGCGCCAGTTCGCCGGTCAGGCCCAGGGTGCGGGCACTGAATAATGTGGAGAGCACGCCCAGTTCGCCGTCCGCCGACAGCGCCACTTGCACGCCACGGTCAAATGCCACGCCGTCGAACGCCGCACCCTGTTGCTGGGTACGCCCGAGAATGCTGTGTTCACTAAGCACGGCGAACACTTCGCCGGTCATGAAGGTGTCGAAATGAGTGATGCGGCCCTCGACCACCTCCACCCACTTGGAGTGGCTACCCGGCAGACCGATCAACAGATCGCCGCCCGCCTCGGCCGGCAGGTTCTGCAGTACGCCGAGGACCTGAGTTTCTTCGCCGCGCATCACATTGGGCAGACGCGAACGCTGAATCACCCCCGGCACGATATGTACCCGCGTGCCGCGCAGACTGACCAGTGTTTGTAAGGAATTTCCGAGATTGGCGACGTTCGCCGGCGTCTCGCAGTAGGCCGCTTCGCGCCAGCCCTGGGCGCTGCCGACCATCCCGCAGGCGATCACTGGCAGATCCGGCTGCGCCTCGAGCCAGTCGCCACACGCCTCTTCGAAGGCCAGTTCAAAGCCGTCGGCGCATTCACCACCGTGGATGACTCGCGGCGTCTTCGGTAACTGCATGATCCCGGACGACAGCGCACGCTGCTCCAGCACCACCCCGCCCGCCGCGAGTTTGTAAGCACGTAATGAGGTCGTCCCCCAGTCGAGCGCGATCAATTGCGCCTGCATCGCTTCACCTGTTTTGTTTTTGGCAGTGAGTGCGACGGACTATAAACCTTGGCGCAGGAAAATCTCAATATATAAATATCATTCCCATATTATGGGATTTACAAGTGTAACAGCCGTTTCTTCGCCAAATCTCTAAAATGCCGATCCCATTCACGCGACGACCGCTCTCGACAGGTTCAAGGAAGAAAAAATGAAAACCGCTTTAAAGGCGTTACTCCTCTGCAGCGCACTCTGCTTCGCGGCGATTGCCAGCGCCTTGCCCGCTATCAAGGAGGGTGATATCTGGGCTTACAACACCCGGCCGGGTGAAGAAGCCTCGACCTTGACCATCCTCAAAATCGAAAGCTATCCGCACTACGGCACCGTCGTGCATATCCGCGTTGATGGCATTCGGATGATCAACCCGGTCACCGTAGGCCAGTTCACCGCAATGCCCCACCTGCCTTTCCAGGCCGAGGCTTTGCAGCGCAGCCTGACTCGTCGCGTGGGAGAGACGGCGCAGATTCCGGATTTCAGTCAGGGCTACACCTACTGGAAAGCGGCCTTCGATGAAGAGAAGGCCGGGGCTTTCAAGATTTCCGTGCGAAAGACACTTGATGTGTTGCTCAGCGGTCATTGGGAATCCGCAGAGAAATGAGCATCAGAACAAGGCTTCCTGTGATCAGGCAAGAAGCCCAATCTCAATACTTGTCAACTTCCTTAAGCAGCTCAGCAACAGGAATATTCATCACTTCTGAATAGTAGATTTTGTAGGAGTAGGAGTTGATTCTGACTTTGCATGCGATTGTTTTTCGCCCCGCTAATACAGTGCTTAAGTCCTTGCTGCTCATCAGCGTTTCACTCGTTGAGTCTTTCACACGATAAAACATGAGATCCGCTTTGAAAGTGGATCCGTCTGCAGGCTTCAGAGGCTCAATCCATCCTTCACCATATTCATTCAGATTGCGCGACTGCGAAAAATCTCTACTCTCCCCCAAAGCACAAAGCAGCGACTGACTTATCTTGGACTTGAAGAGTTTGTCGACATCGACGTCGGACGAAAAACTGACTTGGTAAATGTTTCGATCCAAGTAGCGCTCCACCCCCAAATACTCGATTTTTGCAGTAGGTTTTCCGTGGCTGATCGCACATGAAGCACACATCGAAAACATCAAAATCAGAATTAACTTACGCACATTTCCTTCCTTTAAAATGCAACACCACCGATTCCATCAGAACATCTCTGGCTGACAGCCCGGCGCCAAGATCGGCAATATAAATGGCCCATGCATCAGCGTGGTTAACGTCAACCCTGCCATTCATGTTCGGACCGCTCTTCATATCCCACTGTTCTCCGAAATCAGCCACCAGGTCGGAAAAATTCCAGTCCTTGGCATCGGCTCTCACATTCACCCAATATTCAGCCTTAGGCGCGGGCTCTTTTTGATGCTCGCTCGCCCATCCCGTCGTCGTACCCACGTTCTGTCCTCCAAGCGTGAAACCGTCGAGCCGTCGCTTTGGCTGCTCAAGCCGTTGGCACACGCGGTGGCGTTGTGTCTGGTGGCGGGCAGTGCGCAGTCACTACGAGATCCTTTTTGAAATGGCGGTCCCATAAAGAGCCCGCCATTGAGTTTCAAGATTTTTAGTTCAGAGGACGGCCAATGCCGTTGCAAACGCTGGGGTTGTTGATATCGAGGTTATTGCTTGCCACACTTTGGTTGCCAAAGATGCCGCAGGCCTGCAAAAACCTGCTGTTACGTCATAGGCAGTTGGCGGAGGGCGCGACCGAACGGATGTCACGGCTGCAGCCGTTGCGGGGTGGTTGCAGATGACAGAAAGGAGAACCCGAGGATGGTGCTTTTGAGGGTCGGGTGATGCTGAAGTCCTGGTAAAAAAGTCTGAATTATTTGTTGTTCTGACGGGCGCCTTCGCGAGCAAGCCCGCTCCCACAGGTTCTTGCGGTGTGACATATATTGCATTAACAACTCTGTCCCCTGTGGGAGCGGGCTTGCTCGCGAAGAGGCCAGACCAGACGACCTCGGAATCAGCTACTGCACCAACTGGTTGATCTCAATGATCGGCAACAACACCGCCATCCCGGTGGCGGCAATCACTTCAGCATCGGATTGCCATCATCTCATCAGCCTTCGGCAAACTCACGCAACACCTTGCCATCCATGCGATAGCGCACCCACTCTTCCTGCGGCTGCGCACCGAGGGATTTGTAGAATTCGATGGCCGGGGTGTTCCAGTCCAGCACGCTCCATTCGAAGCGCCCGCAGTCGTTGTCGCAGGCGATTTTTGCCAGATGCCGCAGCAGGGTTTTACCGGCACCGCCGCCGCGTTGTTCGGGGGTGATGTAGAGGTCTTCGAGGTACAGGCAGTTGCTGCCGAGCCACGTCGAATAGCTGAAGAAGAACACTGCAAAACCGATCGGCACACCGTCACGCAGGCAGATCAGGCCGTGGGCGGTAGCGCCTTCGCTGAACAGGCTGCGCTCGATGTCGGTGACGCTGGCGATCACTTCGTGGCGGGCCTTTTCGAAATCTGCCAGTTCGGTGATGAAGGCGAGGATTTGCGGCGCATCGCTGGGGGTCGCCGGGCGGATTTCGATCGTCATGAACGGGCCTTGTCGGAAGTTGGAAAGCGCCATACTAAGGCCGGATGCGGCGCTCGTCACATGGCAACACAGAGAATATCCTGCGCCGATATTGCAATGTGTGTGCGGGCTTGCTCGCGAAAGCGCTCTGACAAACAACAATGATGGTGACTGGATTGACGCCTTCGCGAGCAAGCCCGCTCCCACAGGAACTTCGCCAGTCTGAAAGGATGCTCATGAACACTGAGATTTTTATGCCCGTGGAGGCGCTTGCAGCAGCACTGCTGCCCCACGCCCTCGAACCCGGCGACGACGGTGCCCACGACCTCGCGCACCTGCAACGGGTCTGGCACAACGCGCGCACCTTGCAGGCTGACGAAGGTGGCGACCTGGAGGTGTTGCTCGCTGCCGTGCTGCTGCACGATTGCGTGTCCGTGGAAAAAAACTCGCCGCTGCGCTCGCAGGCTTCGCGTCTCGCCGCAGAAAAAGCCGCCAGCGTGCTGGCCGATCTGGACTGGCCCGAAAGCAAAATCAGCGGCGTCACCCACGCCATCGAAGCCCACAGTTTTTCCGCCAACATCACCCCGCTGACCCTCGAAGCGAAACTCGTTCAGGACGCCGACCGGCTCGACTCGCTGGGCATGCTCGGCGTTGCCCGCACCTTCTACGTCGCCGGGCGCATGGGCAGTGCGCTGTATGACCCGCTCGACCCTGAAGCCAAGGAGCGCGACTACGACGACACACGCTTCTGCCTCGACCACTTCCAGACCAAGCTGCTGCACCTCGCCGACGGTTTCCAGACTGGCGCCGGTCAGCGTCTGGCGCAGATCCGCCATCAACGCCTGAAGGGTTTCATGGAGCAGTTCAAGGAAGAAATCGGCCTCGACTGATAATCCTGTGTCTCGACCGTTCGTCGTTCATCAGGCACCAATCCGATTCGAGGGCAGACCAAATACAGGTAAGGATTCCAATCACTGGAGAAGCCCTATGATCCCGTCAAGGTTGACTGCCCTCGTTTTCGCCGCCCTGCTGAGTCCTGCGGTGTTCGCCGCCTCCACCACCGCAGCGGGCACAGGCCCCACCGACCCGGTTCCACCGCCACGCGCGCCCGCCATCAACAGTGCCCCCGGCATGAACACCGATGGCTCCGGCGTACCCTTGATCAACCAGCCACCTGCCACTGGCACCGACCCACGCACCCAAGGCAGTGACCCCGGTCGCCAGGGTGGCATGAACACCCCTGACTCCCCCGCCACACCCGATAACGCCGGCCCCGGCATCGGCTCGAAAACCACCACCGGTGGCTCGGGCTCCGAGGGCGGCAGCCAGTAGTTCGCCGACGCGAGCGTCCTATTCACATCCATGAAGAGGTAACCATGAACGTCGATAAAAACCTGGAAAAAGAAGTCCTCACCCGCCTGCTGCATGCTCATCCAAGCGGACTGGGCAAAGAGGTGCTGGACAATTATCGCGGCGAGAAAGTGGTGGCCAGCGCCCTCGCCTCCCTGCAGGATCGCGGTTTGATCCACCATGGTCATGTGACTTGCAACGAGGCCGGCGAACACTCGTTGAATCTGCCGATCAAGCTCAGTGCGGCTGGCGTCGAAGCGGCGCGCAAGCTGGATCTGCAGTAGACCTCAGGCCGCTCGCTGCCGGTGCGGCGAGCGGCCGAATCTGCACAAAAGAGGAGAAATCCCATGCCTCGTGGAAGCAAAGACAAATACACCGCCGAACAGAAGCGCAAGGCCGAACACATCGAAGACAGCTATGAGAAAAAAGGCTTGTCGAAGGATGCAGCCGAAGCGCGGGCCTGGGCGACGGTCAACAAACAGTCGGGCGGCGGCGAAAAGGCTGGCGGTTCCGGACGCAAGAAACCGGCGAGTGCCAAGTCCGAAGACCGCAAGGAGTCGTCACGACGCGCAGTGGCCAGTCGCGAGGGACATGCGCGTGACAGCAAGGCCTCCCGGGATACTCAGACCGTAGACAGTCTGCGCAAGGAGGCGCGGGCGAAGAACATTGCCGGGCGTTCTTCGATGCGCAAGGATGAGTTGATTGCGGCGTTGCGCAAAGCGGGCTGATCCATATTTTTTGTGCTGAGCCGTATGGCCCCTTCGCGAGCAGGCTCGCTCCCACAAAGGGAACTATGAACGATGCAAATCTCCCTGTGGGAGCGAGCCTGCTCGCGAAAGCGTCAGCTCAGTCGCTGCCGGATCCGCGGATAAACCCATCCACTTCAGCCGCGCCCGGCGCTGTTGCCGGCCCCCATCGCGTCACTGCCAAAGCCGCCGCCGCATTCGCCCGCCGCGCCGCCTCATGGGCGGGCAAACCCTGCGCCAACCCGGCGACGAACACCCCGGCATGGGCATCACCCGCCCCGTTGCTGTCCACGGCTTTTACCGCAAACCCCGGTACATGCCGTCGCTCGCCACGCTGCTGAATCCAGCAACCCTGTGGTCCATCGCGCACCACCATCAGCACATCCTTGGGCAGATGATCCGCCAGCCGATCCAGCCCTTGAGCAATGTCTGCAGCCTCGGTAAAGCGCAACGCCTCGACGCTGTTGCTGGTCCACACATCGATGCGCGGCAGCAGCGCCTGCATCAACGCCGAGTCCGGCGACTCGACCAGCGGCCCCGGATCGAACACCACGTTGATCGCCTCCGGCAGCGCCAGCGTCCAGTCCAGCAGCGCCTGCGCCTTGCCTGCGTGCAGCAGGCTGTAACCGCTCACATAAACGTAGTCGCCCGCCTCGGCCGCCACGCTGTTCAAGTCCTCTTCGGTGACCTCACCTTCAGCGCCGATGTAGGAAATGAAACTGCGCTCGGCCGATGAGTCGGTCAGCGCCACGCAAATCCCGGTATCGCGTTGCGCAGGCGTCTGGATGCCTATGTGAATGCCTTCATCCTTCATCGCCTGGCGCGCCAGATCACCGAAACGCCCGGTACCGTGACGACCGAGATAGACCACCGGCAACCCGTTGCGCACGGCTGCGGCCATCACGTTGAAGCCGCCGCCCGCCTCGAAAGCGGCAGACTGCGCCAGCACATCGCCGCCGACTTGCGGCAGCTGATCCACGGCCATGACCAGGTCGATGATGACCTGGCCGGTGTGCAACATCTTAGGCATGAGCATTCTCGACTTGCGCGGCGCGACGATCTTTCGCCCCGCCGAGAACCAGGTAAATGCCACCGGCCACTACGAAGGTCACGATCCAGCCCAGACCGTTGTGGCCCAGCCACGAGTCGGACAAAAAGCCCTTGAACCAGACGTTCTCGGCGGTGGTGCCGATGGTGGTGAAACTGAAGCCGAGCACGATGGCAATCGCCCACGCGCCGAACGCGCGCCACTCGATGCCGCCGCGATACCAGTACGCGCTGCTCGGGCTGACATCAAGCAGATCTTTGGGGCTGTAGTAGTGACGGTGAATCAGATCGACCACGAAGATCCCGACCCACGCGGTGATCGGCACCGCCAGCAGCGAAATGAAGGTGATAAACGGGCCGTAGAAGCTGTCGGCAATCAGCATGAAGTAGATCGAGCCGGCGAAGATCGCCACGATGTCGACCACCACCGCGTACACGCGTTTGACCTTCAGACCGAGGGTTAGCGTGGTCAGACCGGCGGAGTACACCGACAGGTTGTTCGACAGCAGCAAGCCACCGAACGCGGTGATCAGGTACGGCACGGCCATCCAGGTCGGCAGCATGTCGCGGATGGCCACGATCGGGTCAGTCGCCGATGCCAGATCGTTGTTGCCCACCGACAGCAGGCCGCCGAGGGTGATCAGCAGCACCAGCGGAATCCCCGCACCGAACGCCGCCGAAGCGACCAGCCGTACAGCCTTGACGCTGCGGTGCTGATAGCGCGACATGTCCGCACCGGCGTTAGCCCAGCCGATCCCGGTGCCGGCGGCCATGGTGCCGATGCCGATGATCATCGCGCTCAGCGGCGCTGGCGTGGCGTTGAACACCGCGCTCCAGTCGATGGTCGCGCAGAGGAAGCCGCCGACCAGAATGTTCAGCGCGCCGAACACGTAGGTCGCCCACTTCTGGATCACCAGCAAGGTGGCGTGACCGAGGCCGGAAACCGACAGAGTCAGCAGGACGAAAATGGCGATGAAGATCAGCGTCAGCACGGGCGCACTTTTCGCTTCAACCGGCGAGCCGAACAGGATCGAACACAGCGACAGCAGCACGAACGCCGCGGTGGTGGTGTTGACCGTTTCCCAGCCCAGACGCGACATCAGCGAGACCAGCGTCGGGCCGATATTGCCACGCACGCCGAAGATCGCCCGCGACAGGGTCAGACTCGGCGCACGGCCACGGCGGCCGGCAATCGAGATGATCCCGACCACGGCGAATGAACCGGCGGCGCCGACGATGGCAACGATGATCGCCTGCCAGATCGCCAGCCCGCGAAACGCCACCAGCGTGGCGCCCAATGGCAGGCCGAGAATGGAAATGTTGGCGGCGAACCAGACCCAGAACAGCTGCAGCGGATGGCCGTTGCACTCAGCTTCCGGCACCGGCTCAATGCCGCGGGTTTCCAGTTGCCCGGCGCTTTGCCCGGCGTTTGTTGAACTCATGAACAGTGCTCCTGTTTGCCTTTATTGTGGTTGTGGCAATGACGCAAAACGACAAGACATCCCGGCCATCCTCGGCCTGTCTGTGCGATCCATTGCGGGTGAATAATTCATAAACGCGTCGCGCCTATCGCGGGCAAGCCCGCTCCCACAGGTTCAAAGTGAACCTTAAGATATGCACGATCCCTGTGGGAGCTGGCTTGCCAGCGATGGCGTCAATTGAATCAACGCAAGGCCAACAAACCTTGCACCAACGGCTCAAGCTCCAGATGATTGACAGCCTTCACCGTCTCGATCATCTCGGCAGGCCAGCTCTCAAGGCCCAGGCAGGCCCCGAGCATGGCGCCAAGAATCGCCGCGATGGTGTCAGTGTCGCCGCCAAGGCTGGCGGCCATGCACAACGCTTCGAACGCGCTCATTTCGCCGACCGCCACTTGCTGCGCCAGGGCGAACGACACCACGACCGATTCCTGCGAGGCCACCGACGTGCCGATCACGTCGTACAGCAGATCCGCCAACAGCGCCTTGTCGCTATCGACGCTGATGGTTCGCGCCCAACTGATGCGCGAAGCGATGCGCCCGCCGGCCACCCAGTGCCCATGTGCCTCGGCCTGTTGCGCAATCTGCTGACCTAGGTTCAGCGCTTCGCCCAGGTCCATGCCGTTGATCCCGGCCGAAACCACCGCCGCCACCGCCGCCGCGCTGGAAATCCCAAGCGTGGTGTTGTGGGTGACCTGACAGGCCTGCACCACGGCTGCGATGAAACGCTCGGGATCAGCGACGTCTGCCGCAATGCCCACCGGAGTGATGCGCATCGCCGCACCATTGGTAGTGCCATAGCGTCCGGCCTCCTCTGGCGAGTGACCGGCGAGGATCATTTCAATGGCGCGTTTGGTCGACGGGCCGAGCAGGTCCTGCGAACCCTTGGCCTGCATCTCGGCTTCCCACTCGATCAGCCGTTGAGCGAGGACTGCCGGTTCGATGCGGCCCTTGCCTTCGACCAGCAACTCACCGACCAGAATCGCCTGTTCGGTGTCGTCTGTGATCGAGCCTTTGGGCATGTTGGCGGCAATCGGTTGCAGAGGACCGGCGTCCTGCAGATCAGTGATCCGGCCAAAGCGGGTCTTGATCGTTTCGCGGTTCAACGATTGCGTCGGCATGCCCAGCGCATCACCGAGGGCCAGGCCATAAAACGCACCGAGGGCACGGTTGAGCGCGGTCATTTCGATTCTCCAAATTGCAGGTGCAGGCGGAAATGCACCGGGTCGAGCAGGCTTTCGACCTGCTCCATGAAACGGTTCTGCCGGTCGTAGGTGGTACGCAGGGCCTTGAGGAACACGGTGCCGACCGGGCGCCCGAGCAGTTCGGCGTCTTCGGCATTGAGTGGTTCGGCGCCGATCCACTGATCGCCGCGCTCGCCGATGTAGCCGTAGGCAGCGAGGGTGATGGTCAGCGAGTTATCGATCAGACCGACCCGCGGCAGGCTTTCCAGGCCGCCGGTGGCCGGCATCAAAGAACGTTCAAGGGACACCAGCGTGCCGTCGTTGGAACGACGACGGCGATCGAGGGTGATGAATTGGTCGGTGCCGAAGCGCGAAAGCAAATCAGGCCGCGTCACCGCTTCCAGGCGCAGCACTTCGGTGTTGATCAGCGCCCCGCTGTCGGCCAACGCCTGCGCCCAGCCGCTGCGCTGATCGAGCGCGACACCATCGAAGGTGACGATCGAGCCGACCCCGCTTTGCGTGGCGATGTAATTGCGCCGCTTCAGTTCGGCCAGCGCTTCGCGCAACGTGCCACGGCTGACGTTGAATTCCTGAGCCAACTGATGCTCGCCGGGCAACAGAAAGCCGTCCTCCATGAGGCCGCTTTCAATGCGCCGGACGAGTTCGTCGACCACCCGTTGTTTCTTGTCAAATCGTACCTGTCTAATCATGTACAAAGTGATAACCGAAACGGGCGCGGGCGAGCAAGGAATTTTTAGGAGAGATGACGGAAGGTCTGGCTCGGCGCGGTCCCCTGTGGGAGCGGGCTTGCTCGCGAAAGCGCTGTGTCAGACGCCGAAAAAATTGACTGACACACCGCATTCGCGAGCAAGCCCGCTCCCACAGGGGGATTGAAGATTACCGTTGTTTGAGGCGATCGATGACGACGGCCAGCAACAGAATCGAACCACGAATCACATACTGATAAAACGTATCAATGTTCTTCAGGTTCATCGCGTTCTCGATGATCGCCAGAATCAGCACCCCGGCAATCACATGCCGGATCATGCCGATCCCGCCGCTCAGCGACACCCCGCCGAGCACGCATGCCGAGATCACCGTCAGCTCGAAACCCTGGCCAATCATCGGCTGCCCGGAGGTCATGCGCGACGCCAGAATCACCCCGGCCAGCGCACCGATCACGCCGTGCACGGCGAAGATGATGATCTTGGTCCGGTCAACGTTGACGCCGGCGAGCAACGCCGCTTCCTGGTTGCCACCGATGGCCATGGTGTTGCGCCCGTAGGTGGTGTAGTTCAGCAGCCAGCCGAAGAACAGGAAGCAGACGATGGTGATCAGGATCGGCACCGGCACGCCGAACAACTGGCCGTTGCCGAAGACGAAGAACGATTCCTGCGACACGCCCACCGCTTTGCCGTTGGCAAAAATGTAGGCCAGACCGCGAACGATCTGCATGGTCGCCAGCGTGGTGATCAACGCGTTGACCCGCAACTTGGCGATCACGATGCCGTTGATCAGCCCGACAATCAGGCCCATCACCAGCGCTGCGCTGACGCCGAGGAACACGCTGTTGGTGTCGCGCATCACCACCGCCGCCACCACCCCGGCGCAGGCGATCACCGAGCCCACCGACAAGTCGAAGTGACCTGACGCCAGGCAATACAGCATGGTGCACGCGGCAATCCCGGTGGTGGAAATCGCCAGCCCCAGCCCGCGCATGTTCAGCGGCGAGAGGAAGTTATCGATCAGCAGCGTGCAGGCGACGAAGATACCGATCGCCGCCAGCAGCATGACCCAGTCGTCGAGGAAGCGCCGCAGGTCCAGCGGTTTGCGGGGAGTAGGCAGCGCCTTGTTTTGGATGGTCATCATAGTCACCTCTCAGTTCGCCACGCCGTCAGCGCGATGGCGCGGCAAAGCCAGTTGCAGCAGGTTGGATTCATTGGCCTGGTCGCGGCTGACTTCGCCGCGCAGCGCGCCTTCGCAGAGCACCAGAATGCGGTCGGAAATGCCCATCACCTCCATGAGGTCACTGGACACCACGATCACCGAAATCCCGTCGGCGGCCAGGTTATGGATGATCTGGTAGATCTCGGCCTTGGCGCCGATGTCGATGCCGCGAGTCGGCTCGTCGAGCAGCAGCACCTTCATCGGCATCGACAGCCAGCGACCGAGAATCGCCTTCTGCTGATTGCCGCCGGACAGGAATTTGATCTGCTGACCGGCGTGCGGGGTTTTGACTTTCAGCGCCTTGATCTGCTTGTCGGCGTTGCCCTTCTCCCACAGCCCGCGCAGCAGGCAGCCGAGGCTGGCATTGGCGCCGCGCGCGCTGATGTTGATGTTCTCGGCAACGCTGGCCAGCGGGATGATCCCCTCTTTTTTGCGGTCCTCGGGGCACAGCAGGATCCCGGCGGCAATCGCATCGCGCGGTGAGCGCAATTTCAATTCATGCCCGCGCAATTCGAGGCGTCCGGCGGTGTTGCGTTCAAGCCCGCTGAGCAAGCGGAACAGCTCGGTGCGCCCGGCTCCGACCAGGCCGAACAGCCCGAGAATCTCGCCCTTGTGCGCCTCGAAACTCACCGGCTCACGCAGCCCCGGGCCGAGCAGTCCGTCGACCTTCAACGCCACCGCGCCGCGTGGACGGCTGCGGTAATCGTAGATGTCCTGAATGTCGCGGCCGACCATGCAGGTCACCAGTTGATCGTGGGTCAACTGGCTCATGTCATCGAAGGTGCGCACGTAACGGCCGTCCTTGAACACCGTCACCGCGTCGCAAATGCGGAACACTTCTTCCATGCGATGCGAGACGTAGAGCACCACTTTGCCCTCATCGCGCAGGCGGCTGATGATCGCCATCAAACGGTCGATTTCGCGCGCCGAGAGGCTGCTGGTCGGCTCATCGAAGGCGATCACATGCGCGCCACGGGACAGCGCCTTGGCGATTTCCACCAGTTGCCGCTGACCGAGCGACAGGCGCCCGACCTTGGTCTGCGGATCGATTTCATCGGCCAGGCCCTTGAGGCAGGCCAGGGCATTCTGGCGCAGGACGCCACGATTGATCAGGCCGAAACTGGCCGGCAGATGACCGAGAAACAGGTTCTCGGCCACGCTCATTTCCGGCACCAGATGCAGCTCCTGGTGAATCACCGCGACGCCGCTGCCGATGCTGTCGGCGGTCGACTTGAACGCCATGGTCTGCTCGCCGATCTGCAACTCGCCGCTGCTCGGGATGTAGGCGCCACCGAGGATTTTCAGCAGGGTCGATTTGCCGGCGCCGTTCTCGCCCATCAAGGCGTGCACCTGCCCTGGATGGGCGACGAAGCTGATGGCGTCCAGCGCCTTGACCCCGGGGAAGGTCTTGCCGATCCCGTTGAAGCGTAGGCTGCCGCCGGCGCTGCTTGCATGTGTCTGTACTTGCGCGTGCATCTGAGTCACCTCTTCACACCGATCGAGCAGCCATCAATTCCACAGGCCGATTTTTTCCAGCTCTTGCTTGAAGTTCTCACGGGTGATCAGGGTGACGTCGTCCATCGCTGTGTATTTCGGCGGTTCTTTGCCGGTGGTGACCCACTCGTACATCATCTCGGCAGTCTTGTAGCCTTCGATGTGCGGGCTTGGCAGCATCGAACCGAAGAAACCGCTGTTGGGCTTTTTCAGCTCGCCGATGGCGTCGGTGCCATTGATGCCGATACCGATCACGTTGGCCGCAGCGAACCCGGCGGCTTCGGTGGCGCGTACGCCGCCGAGCACGGTGTTGTCGTTCATGCCGCCGATGATCAGGTTCTTCGCCGCGCTGGGCAGCTTGACCAGCGCCGAGTTGGTGGCGTCCATGCTGCCTGGCACGTCGAGGGTTTTCAGTGCGGCGGTCAGGATGTGGTCTTTCGGCAGGCCGGCGTCTTCGAGCGCCTTCATCGAACCGTCGGTGCGCTTCTTGCCGGTGTCGAGTTCGTTGTAGGTGTTGACCACCGCGTAGGTGTCTTTCCAGTCCCAGTTGCGTTTCTTCGCCTCGGCGACCATCGCGTTGCCCTGCTTCTGGCCGACTTCGAACGCGGCCATGCCGAGGTACGGCACGTCCTCCATGAACTTGCCGTTGGCGTCGACGAAACGATCGTCCACGGCAATCACTTTGAGGTCATTGAGTTTGGCTTTGGCCATGATCGCCGGGCCGAGCGAGACATCCGGCGGGCAGATCACGAAGCCTTTGGCACCGTTGGCGGCAAGGCTGTCGATGGCCGAGAGGGTTTTCTCGCCGTCTGGCACGGCGATCTTGATCAGTTCGAAGCCTTTATCCTTGGCGGCTTTTTCAGCAAAAGCCCACTCGGTCTGGAACCATGGCTCTTCAGCCTGTTTGACCAGGAAACCGATTTTCACGGCATCGGCAGCGAGCAGCGTACTGCTCAGACTGAACGCGGTGACCGCCAGCGCAGCACTGCACAGGGTACGAATCCCGAAACGACGTTTCATAAGCTGACTCCTTGTTATTTTTTTTGAGCGTTATTTGAAAAACGTTAAAGCCTGGTTTTGCAATGTAGGACAAAAATAGTCATATCGTATGATGATTGGATTTCACGCGGAGTTCACCGCCTGAAACCCGATCCACTCAGTCGTGGTACATCACCGAGCGCCCACCATCGATGGTGATGCACGAGGCGTTGATGAACGGCGCTTCATCACTGGCCAGAAACACGGCGGTCATCGCCACTTCGAGCGGCTGGCCGATGCGTTTCGGCGGGTGCAGATCGAAGGCTCGCTGACGCTCGGCGTGGGGATCGGCAAAGCCGTTCCAGTAATCGACGTTGAGTTGCGTCTCGATGTACCCCGGGGCGATGGCGTTGACCCGAACGCCCTTCGCCGCATATTCGATACCCAGCGCCCGGGTCAGCCCAAGCAGGCCGTGCTTGGCCACCGGATACGGGAAGCAGCCGGGAATGATGTGGCTGGAATGGGTCGAGGCGATGTTGATGATGCTGCCGACACCCTGCTCGATCATCTGCGGCAGCACGGCTTTGCAACCGTACCAGGCACCGTCCAGATCGATGGCGAAGCAACGACGCCAGTCTTCTTCGGTCATTTGCAGCGGGTCGCGGAACACGTTGACTCCGGCGCAGTTGACCAGCACGTCGATGCGCCCGTGCAGCTCGATCGCCCGTCTGGCCATGGCATGCAGGTCTTGCTGGCGCGAGACGTCAGCCTTGATCGCCTGCACGTCGTAGCCCTTGTCGCGCCAGTGGGCGGCAACCTTCTCGACCTTCTCTGCCTGAATATCGCTGATCACCAGTCTGGCCTGCTGCGAGGCGAACGTGGCAACAATGGCTTCGCCGATGCCTTGGGCGGCGCCAGTCAGCAGCACCACTTTGTTTTTCAGACGCTCACCCTTCGGCGGCGCGGGCACCGGCGGCAAGGAAAGAGGTTCAGCCATGGATCAGGACTCCTGTTCGTCAGCACAAAAAAACCGGGCATCTGCCGATGTCCGGTCTGGAAAACTGTGAAAACGAAACAGGCAGGCGCGGCGAGCGACGCCGGTCCGTTGCGAGACGCTGACTCCGCTGAGGAGTGCGATAGAGGTTCGCTGCATCACTTCACCTGTTTTGTTCTTTTTAAGTGTGAGTGCGTGTTACTGCTGGAGCCGACTATAAACCCGACTGCCAAATAATCTCAATATATAATTTTGCATCCCATATTTTGGGATTTAGCCAGCGAAGCGTGTGCAAAGTTTGCCCGGCACATCGACCCTCATCGACAGGACTGCGCCATCCAGTGGATGGTTGCGCGGACTCTGGGCGCTGGTGATGTACAGGGTTTTCAGGTCTTCGCCGCCGAATACGCAACTGGTTGGCCGGCTGACGGGCAGGTCGAATCTGCGATCGACCTTGCCGTCCGGCGTCAGACGCAGCAGGCAGCTGCCGTCCCAACGGGCGTTCCACACATACCCTTCGGCGTCGACTGCCGAACCATCCGGGCCGCCGTTCTCGTCGGGGCCATACCAGATCTCGGCGTTATCCAGATTGCCATCGGTGTGAATGAAATAGCGATTGAGCGCCCCGTCGAGGCTGTCGCCGAACAGCAGCGTGGTGCCGTCATCACTCCACAGCAGTGTGTTGGGAATGCCGAGACCGAGCAGCAATGGCGTGACACGCTGGTCGGGATCAATGCGAAACAAGCCGCCGGAACGACGCTCGATCGGCAGGTCTTCGCCGTTGTCACCGATGTTGTTCTGCATGGTGCCGAGCCACAGTCGGCCTTGGGCGTCGCAGCGTGCTTCGTTGGGTCGATTGCCGGGTTGCGGGTCGGCGATGCAGAACAGCGTGAGGCGTGGTTCGAGGCCCGGGGAATCGAGATCCAGTCGATACACGCCGCTGCTCAATGTCACCAACGCGTCGCCACTGGCACAGGGGATGAACGCGGAAACGTGCTCGGGCATCTGCCAGATCTGCACATTGTTGCCGATCAGCCGCAGCGCCTGCTTGCCGGCGATATCGACCCAGTACAGCGCCTGGGTCGGGGCGTCCCAGAATGGCCCTTCACCGAGCTTGGCGCGGTGTTGGGTTACGGCGGTCAACGGCATATCGAATCCTTCATGTTGTTGTTTTAACTGTAGGAGTGAGCCTGCTCGCGATGGCGGTGGGTCAGTGACGACGATTGTGACTGACCCACCGCCATCGCGAGCAGGCTCACTCCTACAGGGGGATTTGTGTTTTCAACTGGCTTTTTTGTCGGCCATCACCTGTGGGTAAAAGCGTTTGATTGCCAGGTCGGCATTGTCAATCAGGGTCATGCAGGCCCACACGCCGCGCGCGGAGTCACGGGCGGCGATGGCGTCGGCCATGTCTTTGTGGATCGGCAAGGTGCGACGCAGTTCATCGGGGTCGGCAGCGGAGACTTCAAACGACACGGCGAGCAAGGCGCCGAGGGCCGGGACCATTTGCTCGATGAACTGGTTGTGGCTGGCCGCCAGAATGCATTCGTGGAAGGCCTGGTCGGCACGGTTGTAATCAATGCCGCTGTCGACCGCCCGTTCCAGCGCGTTGTAGGCCAGTTGCACCGCGTGAATCTGCTCCAGGCTGGCGCGCTCGCAGGCCCAGCGCACGGCCATCGGTTCGATGGTGCGGCGCAGGTCGAGCAGGTCATCAACAAAGTTTTCCGGCAGGCCGTTGCGTGAAAGCCAGCCGACGACTTGCGGATCGAACAGGTTCCAGCGCCGTACCGGTAACACGCGAGTGCCAACCTTAGGCCCGACTTCGAGCATGCCCTTGGCGACCAGGGTCTTGATCGCTTCGCGAATCACCGTGCGGCTGACACCTAACTGCTCGCCCAGATCCGCCTCGACCTTGATCGCCTGTCCCGGCTTGACCTGGCCAGCGGCAATCCAGCTGCCCAGCCAATCGACCGTTGATGCATGAAAGCTGCTGGACATGGACACCTCAAAGCTCTTGGCGATGGGTGTCCACGCTAATGATCATATGATTGAGTGTCAAATCAGATTTTCAGGTTGCCCATCAATTAATGCGGGAGGGGGCTTGCTCCCGAAGGCAGTGCAGCAGTCAATACATAGAGTGACTGTCACACCGCCTTCGGGAGCAAGCCCCCTCCCACGTTTGATTCATTGTCAGGGTTCGAGGCCGATCCGGAAGAACTCGCCGCCACTCCATACGCCCAACCAGCGCTGCCCGTCGATTTCGCGACTGACCGCCAGTTCCACCAGTTGGTAAAACACATTGCGGTGAATCAGCGCTTCGAGGTTGGTGCGCACATGCACGTAAGGCGCAGGTTCCTGGGTTATTGGGTCGATCTCGACGCGGATCGGATGTTCCGGCCCGGCCTCAGCAGTCTCTTCAACGTTGGTAGTGAAACGCAGGACCTGCGCTTCGCCCTCGCCTTCGGCTTCCACGGCAATCGCCACGAACGGCGCATCGTCGACTTTGATCCCGACCTTTTCGACCGGGGTAATCAGGAAGTAATCATCGCCGTCGCGGCGGATGATGGTGGAGAACAGCTTGACCATCGGCTTGCGCCCGATCGGCGTGCCCAGGTAATACCAGGTGCCGTCGCGGGCGATGCGCATATCGATGTCGCCGCAGAAGTCCGGGTTCCACAAGTGCACCGGCGGCAGGCCTTTGGTTTTGGGGATCTGCCCCAACAGGTCATTGGCTTTTTGCGGTCCACTCATGGCGTACTCCTTGGTTTATTGGTCGCCGACTCCCAGCAGGCTGCGCGCGTATTGCGCCAGCGGCGGGCCGATCAGGTCTTCCGGCTTGTTATCGTGGAACGTCAGTAAACCGCCACGACTCTTGATCCGTGCAGTATCAATCAAATACTGGGTGCTGGTCTCGATCAACATGATCTGAATCACCCCGCCATCGATGCCGAGGCGATCCACGGCCTCCTGATCGAGCCATTCGTCAGAGTTACCGATACGGTCGTCAGCCTTGGCGAAACGGGTGTACAGCAGGTAGTGCGCGCCGGCATCGCGGGCTTCGCCCATCGCCTGATCGAGGCCTTCAGGGGCACGCGCGCGGCGGACCATCGGGAAGTATTCGACAAAACCCTTGAACGCTTCTTCTGCCACCACGTTCGGGCGCGGATAGGAGCCACCCGGCGGTGCAAATGCGCCCTGAGCGATGTAGATGAACGAATCCGGCTGAATGCGGAAGTTGTTCACCCGACGGCTGTCGCTGTGATCCAGCAGCCCCGCGTCGCTCATCTGATAGCGAGTGCCTTCGGCCATATCGCTGACAGTCATACAGCCGCCGAGCGCCAAAACGGCCAGCAGCAAAACCAGGCTACGCATCCTCATCCTCCAGAAGCCGGTGACGGAAAACCGGCGAATGGCCGTTGGATGCAGCTTTTGCGCCAGCTCAGGATCTTTGTCGAATGATGAGTTGCTTTCGCGAGCAGGCTCGCTCCCACAGGATTGCGCAAATCAATGTGGGAGCGAGCCTGCTCGCGAAAAATAGAGATCAACCGCCGATGATCTTCATGATTGTCGCGCCACCGGAGAACGCCACTTCCTGCTTGTCGCCCAACGCCTTGACCAACAGACGCTGCAACGCCGGCAACGCCTGATGGCGAGGCTTGTCGAGCAGATCACCGACATAGTGGCGGTTGCTCGACGACAGGCAGCCATGCAGCCAGCCGGTCGACGACAGACGCAAACGCGAACAGGTTCTGCAGAACGGCACGCTTTCGTTGGCGATCACGCCGAAATGGCCGCGGCCCGGTATCGCATAGCGCACGGCCGTGGCATCCACCGGCGCATCTGCCTGGGCGTACTCGTAGCGCTCGCCGATCAGGCTCAGCAGTTGCTGCAGGCTGACGAACTGTTGCAGGAAGGCGTTGGAGTCGGTGGCGAGGTGGCCCATGCGCATCAACTCGATGAAACGCAACTCATAGCCCCGTTCCAGGCAGTAATCGAGCAGCGGCATCACCTGATCCAGGTTCTGCCCACGCAACGGCACCATGTTGACCTTGATCTTCAGTCCCGCCGCTTTCGCCTGGTCCATGCCATCGAGCACGGTCGCCAGATCGCCGCCACGGGCAATGCTGCGGAACGCACCGGCATCCAGGGTATCGAGAGAAACGTTGATCCGGCGCAGGCCGGCATCCACCAGCAGCGGCAGCTTCTTCGCCAGGAGTTGACCGTTGGTGGTCAGGCTGATGTCTTCCAGGCCCATCTTGCCGACGGCGCTCATGAAAGATTCGAGTTTGGGGCTGACCAGCGGCTCGCCACCGGTGATGCGCAAGCGCTCGATGCCGGCGGCTTCGATCAGATAAGCCACGCCGCGGGCCATGGCCTCGGCCGACAGTTCATCCTGCGCAGCCACCAGCCGCTTGCCGTTGGGCACGCAGTAGGTACAGGCGTAATTGCAGGCTGAAGTCAGGCTGATGCGCAAATTGCGAAAACGCCTGCCTTGACGGTCAACGATCATGATCACTCCGGCGATAGAATTTCGAGCCGCTAAAACTTGACTCACAAATCAAGTTTTAGCAAGCCCTATGCCTGAGTATATTCCTGCGGTACTGCGTCATGTAGCGAAATCATGGCGCAATAAGGCCGCTGAATGATTCAGCTGCTCGGTGTTTCCGGGTCGCGCTTGCGCTTGTTGCCCATGCGCACGCCGATGTCCATCAGGAACTGGAAGAAACCTTCCTGATCTTCCAGCACATTGCTCCAGAACGGCGAGTGATACAGCGCCACCGCGCCGTGCACCAGCGCCCAGGACGCGCAGTAGTGGAAGTATGGCGGCACGTCTTCGAGCTTGCCTTCGCTGATCCGGCCTTTGATGAGCAGGGTCAGGCGTTCGAAGTTCGAGGCACGGATCTTGTGCAGCTCCTCGACCATTTCCGGCACCTGATTGCCTTTTACCACCTTCTCTTCGAGACGGTCGAACAGGCGGTAGCGCTGCGGGTCGCGCATGCGGAATTCGAAGTAGGCACGGGACAGCGCTTCCTTGTCCTTGTCGACATCGGCCGAATGCAGCAGCTCGTTCAAATCACGCTCGTAATCGAGCATCAGGCGCAGATAGATCTCGGCCTTGGATTTGAAATGCTTATAGATCGTGCCTTTGCCGATACCCACGGCATCAGCAATCATCTCGACGGTGACACTGTCTTCACCTTGTTCGAGGAACAGCTTGAGCGCGGTATCGAGAATTTCTTGCTCGCGGCGACGAAACTCACGGACCTTACGAGGTTCTTTGTGCATAAGAAAAGGTCTGTAGGGGTCAAAATTCGAAGCCGCGTATTATGCCTAACTTGCACAAAAATGCACGGATCATCCGACCATATCTGCGTTTCTTGTTCATTTTGCGAACGCCAGGGGTGCAATGAGAACTCAACTGAAGCGCACGTATTCCAAATTTGTTTAAAAACCTCGACCGGCTAACTGGACTGAACGCCAGACTGATCAATACTTGAACTGTCGGGCGGCATCTCCCCCAAGTGCCGTGCCGGTAAAGGTACCAAGGGACCGCGTGCCTTTGTTTTACTCCTAATGGTCTTAACCCGGATTCACCCCCCAGAACCCGGGTTTTTTTTGCCTGCGATTTGGCGGTGACCTACATGGCAGATTTGACAGAGGCCAGCGGAAACAGGCGCTTGAAGTTCTCGGTGGTCTGCTCGGCAAACCGCTCGTAGCTCTCCCCACGCAGCATCGCCAGAAACTCCGCCACCTCACGCACATACTGCGGCAGGTTCGGCTTGCCGCGATAAGGGATCGGCGCCAGATACGGCGAGTCGGTCTCCACCAGCAAGCGATCGGCCGGCACTTTGCTCGCCACATCACGCAGGGCGTCGGCATTGCGGAAGGTGACGATGCCCGACAGGGAAATGTAGTAGCCCATGTCCAGCGCGGCTTTGGCCATGTCCCAGTCTTCGGTGAAGCAATGCAGCACACCGGCCTGGGGCAATGCCGCTTCACGCAGCAGCTTGAGGGTATCGGCACGGGCGCCGCGGGTGTGGATGATCACCGGCTTACCAGTCTGCTGTGCGGCTTGCAGGTGCAGGCGGAAGGATGCCTGCTGCAGCTCGGCGGCTTCCGGTTCGTAGTGATAATCCAGACCGGTTTCACCGATCGCCACCACTTTCGGGTGATTGAGTTCGTGCAGCAGCCAGTCAAGTGCAGGCGCCGCGCCCGGTTGCACATCCAATGGGTGCACACCAACCGAGCAATCGACGTCGTCGTAGCGCTCGGCGAGGGCTTTGACGTCGGCGGCGTTATCGGCACTCACGCCGATACACAGGAAGTGTCCTACCCCTCGCTGGCGAGCCGCATCGAGTGCAGCATCCAGCGAACCGTCATGGGCGGCGAGGTCGAGGCGATCAAGGTGACAATGGGAATCTACGAGCATAAAAAAGACGGCTACTTACATCGTATGAGTGGGACGGTCGGATTTCAGTGCTCCGGCCAGATGGGTTTCAATTCGACTGCGGGCGGTGTTGTCGCCTTCATTGAACTGCACGCCGACACCGGCGGCACGATTGCCTTGCGCACCTTTGGGGGTGATCCAGGCGACCTTGCCGGCCACCGGAATCTTCTCCGCCTCGTCCATCAGGTTCAGCAGCATGAACACCTCGTCGCCCAACTTGTAGCTCTTGTTGGTCGGGATGAACAGGCCACCGTTCTTGATGAACGGCATGTAGGCGGCGTAAAGCACCGATTTGTCCTTGATCGTCAGGGACAGGATGCCGTTGCGCGGCCCGGGGCTGATGGCTTCATTCATGTTGACCTCCACTGCTGATGTTCAGAGTCTAGGTACACATTCTTATCTTTGACCAGGCAATCCCGCCCATTGCACCAACAACGCTTCCAGCAGCAGTGCCGGATTGAGGTTGGCTTTGCTCAGGACTTTCTGCCGCTGGGCGAGAATCCAGTCCTGAATATCGAGGACTTTGCCTTGGGCGCTTTTCTGCGCCAGGTACTGCACGACTTTGCGCATGTCGCTCAGACCGAGGCCGGCTTCATCCTGGGTCAGTTGGTAGCGTAGGATCAGGCTCGACCAGTCACAGAACCAGTCGAACAGGCGCAGCATCGGAATGCTTTTCCACTCTTCGGCCAGTTGCGTCGGCGATTGCTGCTGTTTGAGCAGCTTCTTCACCCCTTCGACCACCTGCGCCCGCTGTTCACGCACGCCCTGGGACTGCAGGCTGACTGCCGCCAACGGCGAACCAGCCGCTAGCGTCAGCAATTCGACGCGTTCCTCTTCGGAACACTCCGGCAGCGCTTGCGCCAGCCACTGCAGGCTCATGGCCTCGCCCGGCAGCGGACATGCCTGCTGTACACAGCGGCTCTTGATCGTCGGCAGCAAACGGCTCGGCTGGTGGCTGACCAGCAACAGCACGGTATCGCCGGACGGCTCTTCGAGGCTCTTGAGCAAAGCGTTGGCGGCGTTGATGTTCATCGACTCCACCGGCTCGATCAGCACCACCTTGCGCCCGCCCAGTTGCGCGGTCTGCACCACGAAACTGACCAGATCACGGACCTGGTCGACCTTGATCGCCTTGTCGGCTTCTTCCGGCTCAAGGATGTAATTGTCCGGATGGCTGCCGGCCTTGAGCAACAGGCAGGATTTGCACTCACCGCACGCCTCGGGGGTCGGACGCTGACACAGCAGGCTGGCCATCAGGCGCTCGGCCAACGCGCGCTTGCCGATCCCGGCCGGACCGTGCAGCAAGTACGCGTGGGCGTGCTGGCTACGTCCGGCCAGTTGCTGCCAGAGGCTGTCCTGCCATGGATAGGCCTCAGCCACGAATCAGCTCCAGCAAGTTCGGAATCAAGGTGTCCAGTGATTGCTGAACCTTGACCAATGGCTGACCGGCATCGATGCGCACATAGCGCGCCGGATCAGCCTCGGCGCGTTGCAGAAACGCATTGCGTACCGCTTCGAAAAACGCCCGTCCTTCCAGTTCAAATCGATCCAGACGGCCACGGGCACTGGCGCGGGCCAGGCCGATTTCCACCGGCAGATCGAAAATCAGCGTCAGATCCGGACGCAGGTCGCCCTGAACGAACGTCTCCAGCGCAGCAATGCGTTCCAGCAACAAACCACGACCTCCGCCCTGATAGGCGTAAGTCGAGTCGGTGAAACGATCGCACAACACCACCGCGCCGCGCGCCAGCGCCGGACGGATCACTTCGGCCAGATGCTGGGCGCGCGCGGCGAACACCAGCAACAGCTCGGTATCGGGGTTCATGACTTCATCGGCCGGGGCCAGCAGCACATCGCGAATGCGCTCGGCGAGTGGCGTACCGCCGGGCTCGCGGGTCAGTACCACTTCGATACCTTCGGCGCGCAGACGCTCGGCGAGGTATTCGCGGTTGGTGCTCTTGCCGGCGCCTTCCGGGCCTTCCAGGGTAATAAACAAGCCAGTCACAGGCAGTCCTTAATCAAAGTCATTGCGCGTTTTGCGGTGCGGTCGTCGCGGGTTCGGCAGCAGGAGCCGGCGTCGGTGCGGGTTCCTGAGCGGGAACCTGCGGCAGCGCTTCAGGCGCGGTATCCGGGGACGCCGCAGGAGTCGCCTCCTCGGTCGCCGAAGCCGGAACAGCCGGCGCATTCACCGGGGCCGGGCTGGAGCGGTAATCGGCGCGACGCTTGAGCTGGAACTCGCGCACTGCACTGTTGTGCGCATCAAGGTCATCAGAGAACACATGGCTACCATCGCCACGGGCGACGAAATACAGGCTGTTGCCTTCCACCGGATTGAGCGCGGCGTGAATCGCCTCGCGGCCGACCATGGCAATCGGCGTCGGCGGCAATCCGGGAATCACATAGGTGTTGTAGGGCGTCGGCTCCTTGAGATGAGCACGGGTCAACTTGCCGGTGTAGCGATCGCCCAGGCCGTAGATCACGGTCGGGTCGGTTTGCAACTGCATGCCCAGCGCCATGCGGCGCACGAACACGCCGGCAATCTGCCCACGCTCCTGCGGCACACCGGTTTCCTTCTCTACCAGCGAGGCCATGATCAGCGCCTGATATGGCTCGCTGTACGGCGCATCAGCGGAGCGGTTCTCCCACTCCTTGGCCAACACCTCGTCGAGGCGGTCGAAGGCTTTCTTCAGCAATTCGACGTCGGAAACACCGCGCACAAAGCGGTAGGTATCCGGGAAGAATCGCCCTTCCGGGAACAGCCCGCGATGGCCGATTTTCTCCATCACTTCGCTGTCGCTCAAGCCCTTGAGGGTCTGCTCGATCTTTTCGTCTTTTGCCAGCGCGGCACGGACCTGGTGGAAATTCCAGCCCTCGACCAGCGTCAGGCTGTACTGCACCACTTCGCCGCGCTTCCACAGGTCGATCAGACCGTTGACAGTCATGCCCGGCTGCATGCGGTATTCGCCAGTATGGATCGGTGTGCCGGCCAGATTGAAGCGCCAGTAGATGCGCAACCAGAAGGCGTCCTTGATGACCCCATCGGTTTCAAGTTCAAGAAAGGTACGGGTCGGCGTCGAGCCCTTCGGCACATCCAGCAGTTCTTCCTGCGTGATATTCAGGGGCTGTTCCAGCGCCGAATGAATTTTCCAGGCGCTGGCGCCCATCAGCAGCCCTGCCAGAACCAGTCCGGTTTCCAGCAGCAGCAAGAGTTTACGTCTCACGAATCAAGCATCCAGTAGCGCGCGGGCAATGGTTTGCAGTTTACGGGTGAGCGGGCCAACCGGCCAGCTCAGTGCAGCGTAGGCACGTACCGGCCAGACGCCATACACGCTGTTGCAAACAAAGACTTCATCAGCCCATTGCAGCTGTTCGAGGCTGATGTCGATGATTTGAGTGGGGATGGCCAATGACTCGGCCTGAAACAATATTTCAGCACGCATCACACCGGCCACGCCACAGCGCTTCAGATCCGGGGTGATCAGTACGCCGTCGCGCACCAGAAACAGGTTGCTGAACACGCCTTCGATGACCCGTCCGGCCTGATCGAGCATCAAACCTTCGGCGTGTTCGCTGTCGTGCCATTCGGCGCGGGCGAGCACTTGCTCCAGACGATTCAGATGCTTGAGACCGGCCAGCAACGGCTGGTTGGATAATCGCGTGACGCAGGGAAACAGGCGCACGCCCTGCTCGCCATGCACGGCAGGATAAGTCGCAGGCGGACTGCCTTGCAGAATGCGTCGACCCTGCGCCGCAGGATCGGGCGCGTAGCCGCGCAAGCCATCACCTCGGGTCAGAATGAGCTTGAGCACGCCCTCGCCCATTGCCGCGGCATAAGCCAGTAGCTCGCTGCGAACCCGCTCGATATCCGCGGCGATGGCCAGACGCGAGCAGCCCTCGGCCAAACGCGTCAGGTGACGATCCAGCAATACCGGCTGGCCGCCGTGCACGGCAATGGTCTCGAACAGCCCATCGCCATAAGCCAGGCCGCGATCTTTCAGCGACAGAGCGTCAGCCGGCTGACCGTCGACCCAGCTGTCCATCAACCGGCGAACCGGCGGAATGCCAACGTGCCGTTGGTGCCGCCAAACCCGAACGAGTTGGACAGTACGACGTCGATGTCCATGTTGCGCGCAGTGTGCGGCACGAAATCGAGATCGCAGCCTTCATCCGGCTCATCGAGGTTGATGGTCGGCGGTGCCACCTGACTGTTGATCGCCAGTACGCTGAAGATCGCCTCGACCGCGCCCGCCGCACCCAGCAGGTGACCGGTCATGGACTTGGTGGAGCTGACCGCCAGGTTGTAGGCGTGATCACCGAACACGGTCTTGATCGCGTTGGCTTCGGCAAGGTCGCCGGCCGGGGTCGAAGTACCGTGGGCGTTGATGTACTGCACCTGGTCGATGTTGATCTTCGCATCGCGCAGCGCATTGGTGATGCAGCGGGCTGCACCGGCGCCATCAGCGGGTGGCGACGTCATGTGGAACGCATCGCCACTGGTGCCGAAGCCGATCAGCTCGGCGTAGATCGTGGCGCCACGGGCCTTGGCGTGCTCGAGTTCTTCGAGTACCAGCGCACCGGCACCGTCAGACAGCACGAAGCCATCACGGCCCTTGTCCCATGGACGACTGGCGCGAGTCGGCTCGTCGTTGCGGGTCGACAGCGCACGGGACGCGCCGAAGCCGCCCATGCCCAGACCGCACGCGGCCATCTCGGCACCGCCGGCGATCATTACGTCGGCCTCGTCGTACATGATGTTGCGCGCCGCCATGCCAATGCAGTGCGTACCGGTGGTACAGGCAGTGGAAATGGCGTAGTTCGGCCCCTGTGCACCCAGGTGGATGGACAGAAAACCGGAAATCATATTGATGATCGAGCCTGGCACGAAGAATGGCGAAATTCGACGCGGGCCCGTCTCATGCAGGGTACGGCTGGTTTCTTCGATGTTGGTCAGACCGCCGATGCCCGAGCCCATGGCCACGCCAATGCGCTCACGGTTGGCGTCGGTGACTTCCAGACCGGCGTTGCGAACAGCCTGAAAACCCGCGGCCAGACCGTACTGAATGAACAGGTCGAGCTTGCGTGCTTCCTTGACCGACAGGTATTCCTCGACATTGAAGCCCTTTACCGAGCCGCCAAAACGGGTGGAATAGGCAGAAAGGTCGGTGTGTTCGATCAGACCAATGCCACTGCGGCCAGCCAGAATGCCCTGCCAACTGCTCGGCACATCCGTGCCCAGTGGCGACAACATACCCATACCGGTGACTACGACGCGTCTACGCGACACAGCACTCTCCTTTTTCAAATGACGACTTTGCATCAGGCCTAAAGAAAAAACCGCACGCCATGATGGCAGTGCGGTTTTTCCATGACAGCAGACAACGATTACAAACTATTACGCCTGGTGGCTAGTAACGTAGTCGATTGCAGCTTGTACAGTAGTGATCTTCTCAGCTTCTTCGTCAGGGATTTCGGTCTCGAATTCCTCTTCCAGAGCCATCACCAGCTCAACGGTGTCAAGGGAGTCGGCACCCAGGTCTTCAACGAAGGAAGCAGTGTTGACCACTTCTTCTTCTTTAACGCCCAGTTGCTCGGCAACGATTTTCTTGACGCGCTCTTCGATGGTGCTCATACCTTGTTTTCACTCCTAATGGACAAATTCAGGCAGCTGGCCAGTGGGTAAGTGTATAGAAAGGCTTTTCAGCTTTTCAACTGAAAGCTTCACTCCTCAAACCCTGCGGCCCTCTGCCTATAAATAGATTGCAGCTTTATAACGGATTTTAGACAGCTCGTATGACATTTTTTTGAAGCAATCCGTCACATTTTACTTACATGTACATCCCACCGTTCACCGGGATTGTAGCCCCAGTGACGTATGCCGCACCGTCGGATGCAAGAAAAGCGACCACCGAGGCGATCTCTTGAGCTTGTCCCAGACGGCCCAGCGGAATCTGCGTCTGCAAGGCTTCACGCTGTGCTTCCGGCAGTTCGCGGGTCATATCGGTGTCGATGAACCCAGGGGTTACCGAGTTGACCGTAATCGAACGCGAACCGACTTCACGCGCCATCGCACGGCTGAAACCTTCCAGACCGGCCTTGGCGGCTGCATAGTTTACTTGGCCTGCGTTGCCCATGGCACCCACCACCGAGCCAATACTGATAATTCGGCCCCAGCGCGCCTTGGTCATGCCACGCAAAACGCCCTTGGACAGGCGATACAGACTGTTCAGGTTGGTATCGATCACGTCGTACCATTCATCGTCTTTCATGCGCATCATCAGGTTATCGCGGGTGATGCCGGCATTATTGACCAGAATCGCCGGCGCGCCGAACTGCTCCTGAATGCTCGCGATCACGGCGGCAACGGATTCGTCGCTGGTGACGTTCAGCTCCAGGCCGGTACCTTGAATGCCGTGCTCCTTGAGCGTGGCAGCAATCGCCTCGGCACCCTTGGCGGAGGTCGCGGTGCCAACAACGATGGCGCCCTGACGACCCAGTTCCAGTGCGATAGCCTGGCCGATACCGCGGCTTGCACCGGTGACCAGTGCAACTTTACCTTGCAGACTCATGCAAGTTTCTCCTGATTCAGGCCAGCGCTGCACGGGCGGCAGCGAAAGCGTCTGGGGTATTGAGATTGGAAGTCGAAACGCCTTCGGCGCAACGTTTGTTCAGACCGGCCAGCACTTTGCCCGGGCCGCACTCGACCAGACTGGTAGCGCCTTTGGCAGCCAGCGTCTGAACCGATTCAACCCAGCGAACGGGCTTGTACAGTTGTTCGAGCAGATCACGCTTGAGGGTCTCCAGATCGGCCGGCACTTGCGCGCTGACGTTCTGTACGACCGGGATCTGCGGCGCCTGCCAGTTGATGGCGGCGATGGATTCGGCAAAGCGCTCGGCAGCCGGACGCATCAGTTCGCAGTGCGATGGCACGCTCACTGGCAACGGCATGGCACGCTTGGCGCCACGGGCCTTGCAGCCCTCGATGGCACGTTCAACCGCGCCCTTGGCGCCGGCAATCACTACCTGGCCAGGCGAGTTGAAGTTCACCGCGCTGACCACTTCGTCCTGCGCCGCTTCGGCACAGGCTGCCAGCACGTCGGCATCTTCCAGACCGAGGATGGCAGCCATGCCGCCCTGCCCGGCCGGAACGGCTTCCTGCATCAACTGGCCACGGCGCTCAACGAGCTTCACCGCGTCGGCCAGGCTCAGGCTGCCGGCAGCAACCAGCGCGCTGTATTCACCCAGGCTGTGACCGGCAACAAATGCCGGACGCGCGCCACCTTCAGCCAGCCACAGACGCCACAGGGCGATCGAAGCGGTCAGAATGGCCGGTTGGGTTTTGTCGGTTTGATTGAGCAGCTCTTCCGGGCCCTGCTGGGTCAGTGCCCACAGGTCATAGCCCAGAGCAGCGGAGGCTTCTTTGAAGGTTTCGAGGATCAACGGATATTCCGCGCCCAGCTCGGCCAGCATGCCGAGGGACTGCGAACCCTGTCCTGGAAAGACGAATGCGAGGGAAGCAGACATGTAACAAGCCCCTAATGATCTTGTCGTCGAAAATGACGCCCCACTGGGGGACGCAAGAAACTGACAGTTGGATGGCCCTTTGAACCGGGCGGTCACATTTAAGCATTGTCCGACGAAAACGCCTAAGACAACAAATCCTCCAGACGACCGTGGAGGCGCTCGGGCAGGTTCTCCTGAATCTCGATCAGCGCGCGCTGAATCGCACTCTGAAAGCCCTGAACCCCGGCCGAACCGTGACTTTTCACCACGATACCCTGCAAGCCGAGGAAGCTTGCGCCGTTATGTCGCGCCGGTGCGAGATCCGCCTGCAGGCGCTTCATCAATGGCAGGGCCAAAGCACCTACCACGCGGGAAGCAAAGTTTTTCCTGAACAAGGCCTCAATGCGCGCGGCGATCATCGTCGCCAGGCCTTCGCTGGACTTGAGCAGGATATTGCCGACAAAACCGTCACAGACCACCACATCCGCCTCGCCGCGATACAGGCCATCGCCCTCGACAAAACCGATATAGTTAATGCCGCGCGCCGCCTGCAACAAGGTCGCCGCCAGCTTGACCTGCTGATTGCCCTTGATGTCCTCGGTGCCGATATTCAGCAACGCGACACGCGGCCGGGCGATGCCCAGCGTCTGCGCCGCCACCGAGCCCATCACCGCGAACTGCAATAGATGCTCGGCGCTGCAATCGACGTTGGCGCCCAGGTCGAGCAACTGGCAATAACCCTTCTGCGTCGGAATCGCCGCCACCATCGCCGGCCGATCAATCCCCGGCAAGGTCTTGAGCACAAATCGCGACAGCGCCATCAACGCCCCGGTATTGCCGGCACTAACACAGGCCTGAGCCTTGCCGTCACGCACCAGTTCCAGGGCGACACGCATCGACGAGTCCGGCTTGCCACGCAAGGCCTGGGTCGGCTTTTCGTCCATGGTGATGACTTCAGACGCCGGGACAATTGTCAGGCGCGCGCGATCGGCAGCCGATTGGCCGTTGATCAGTTCTTCAAGTAGGGAGGGTTGACCGACGAGGGTCAGGTGCAGCGAGGGCGTAGCAGAAAGGCAAGCAAGGCTGGCCTGAACAATGCTGCGGGGACCGAAGTCCCCGCCCATTGCGTCAATCGCGATGACTTGAGCGGACAAGTGATTACTCGTCAGCGCCCTTGTCGATCACTTTACGGCCACGGTATACGCCTTCTGGCGATACGTGGTGACGCAGGTGAACTTCACCAGTTGTTTTTTCTACAGACAGGGTGCTAGCCTCGAGAGCGTCGTGCGAACGGCGCATGTCACGGGCAGAGCGGGATTTTTTGTTCTGCTGAACAGCCATAATTGATTAACTCCTAAACGTTTGGGTCACGCTTTAACTGCGCCAATACACTGAACGGGTTGGACCGCGTTACCTCGTCCTCGCTCGGTTCGGGTTCATCTGCTCCCGCCGGCTGCTGGCATTCTTCCGGATGATGAGCAGGCACAATGGGCAAGGCGAGCAGAAGCTCCTCCTCGATCAGTGACTGCAGATCCAATGGATCTTCGCCCAGTTCCAGCACGTCATAACCTTTCGGTAACGACTGGGTATTCGCACCCTCCTTCACTACAGCGTAACTGCATTCGCTGTGGATCGGCAGGGTGACCAGCTCAAGACAACGCTGGCAAACCATTTTGACTTCGGTGTCGATAAAGCTGTGGATCACCACAGATTTACGTTCATCTCGTTCAAAAACGAATTTGGCCTGCACCGTACCGACATCGTCGGAAAGCGGGTCGCAGAGTCTCTTCAAATCGGCCAGCAGCAGTTCACCTTGAAGGGTGGTGCCACGGTCAGCCAATTTGCGCGGGTCAACGTGAGGTGGAATCGGGTCATTCAACATAGGCGCAGCATTATAGGGATGCACCCACCCATGTCAAAGGAAATTGTGCCCTGTCCGTCACTTGCGTGCCTCCGCTAGAATTCGCGCCTGCCTCAGGAGACGCCAATGCTGCCTTTATTACTTGCTTCCAGCTCGACCTATCGCCGGGAATTGCTCGCCCGCCTGCACCTACCGTTCGTCTGCAGCTCGCCGGATATCGACGAAAGCCACCGACCGGGCGAATCCGCCATCGAACTGGTCAAGCGCCTCGCCGAACAGAAAGCCCGCGCAATCGCCGCGAGCCATCCCGCTCATCTGATTATTGGCTCGGATCAGGTCGCAGTGCTCGGCGATCAGATCATCGGCAAGCCACACACCTTCGACAAGGCTCGCGAGCAACTACTCGCCGCCAGCGGCGCCAGCGTGACCTTCCTCACCGGCCTGGCGCTGCTCAACAGCCAGACCGGCCACTGCCAGGTCGACTGCGTGCCGTTTACCGTGCACATGCGTCAGCTCGACGAGGCGCGAATTGAACGCTACCTGCGCCTGGAGCAGCCCTACGACTGCGCCGGAAGCTTCAAGGCTGAAGGGTTGGGCGTGAGTCTGTTCCAGTCCACCGAAGGGCCTGATGCAACCAGCCTGATCGGTCTGCCGCTGATTCGCCTGATCGACATGCTGCTGGTCGAGGGCGTGCAAATCCCTTAACGCACAAAAAACCGGCCATTGAGGCCGGTTTCTTTTCAACACTGCACCAGGCTTAACGCAACGAAGGCCCGTGGAAACCCATCCACATCGCCAACTGCTCAGCCACACTGGCGCCAAGTTTCTTCGAGAAGCGGTCGAACGGCGATTCCTGCACAGTGAAATCCACTAGCTCTTTCTCGCCAATTACGTCGCGCGCCACCGAACTGGCATTGCCCAGGCCATCGATCAAGCCCAACGGCAGCGCCTGCTCGCCGGACCAGACCAGCCCGGAGAACAACTCCGGATGCTCCTTGTCCTTCAGGCGATCGCCACGACCCTGTTTGACACTGTTGATGAACTGCTTGTGCGTTGTATCCAGTACGGTCTGCCAGAACGCAGTCTCGTCAGGCTTCTGTGGCTGGAACGGATCCAGAAACGATTTGTGCTCGCCCGAGGTATAAGTGCGACGCTCGACGCCGAGCTTGTCCATGGTGCCGACGAAACCGTAACCGGCGGCCGTTACACCGATGGAGCCGACCAGACTGGCCTTGTCGGCATAGATCTGATCCGCAGCACTGGCGATGTAATAGGCACCGGACGCACCGAGATCGGAAATCACCGCGTACACCTTGGTGTCCGGGTGCAGACCGCGCAGACGCTTGATCTCGTCATACACATAACCCGACTGCACCGGACTGCCGCCAGGACTGTTGATCCGCAGGATCACACCCTTGACCTTCTTGTCCTCGAAGGCTGCACGCAGGCTGCCGACGATGTTGTCAGCGCTCGCAGGCTCCTTGTCGGCAATCATGCCGGTGACGTCGATCAGCGCGGTGTAGTTCGGGCCACGGGTGGCGCTCTTTTCCATGTCCATCAGCGGCGTGAACAGGATCAGCGCGACAAACAGATAAACAAACGTCAGCAGCTTGAAGAAAATCCCCCAACGCCGTGAGCGACGCTGCTCCTGCACACTGGCCAGCAAAGTCTTTTCCAGTAGCTTCCAGCTTTTCTCGTCACCGTCGTCGGCACTTGCCTTGGCCGATGCTTTCCATTCGTCGGTCATGCGCTACCCCAGCAAAAACATATTAAGCCTGCTGCCTCAGCCAGGCGTGCAATTCACTAAAACGGTCGATCGACAGGCGCGGTTCGAACTGCTGCAGCGACTCGATCGACTGCGCGCCGTAGCTGACCGCCACCGACGCCATGCCCGCATTACGCGCCATCAGCAGATCGAAGGACGAATCCCCGACCATCAGCGCCTGCTCGGGCCGCACGCGACAATGCGCGAGAATCTGCTCAAGCATCAGCGGATGCGGCTTGCTCGCGGTCTCGTCGGCGGCACGGGTGATATCGAAATAATCTTCCCAGCCATTGGCCTTGAGCACCCGATCCAGTCCACGACGATTCTTGCCGGTCGCGACCGCCAGGTGGTAGCCCTGCTCGCGAAACGACGCCATCGACTCCACTACGCCTTCGAACAGCGGCGAAGGCACGGCTTCTGCCGCGATGTAGTGGTCGGCGTAATACTCGCGAAACAGGGTCATCTCGGCATCGCTGATGTCCGGGTACAAGGTGCGGATCGCCTCGGGCAAGCCCAGACCGATGATGCCCTTGACGGCAAAATCATCACGCAACTCGAAACCGGAACGCGCGGACGCAGAATGCATAGCTTCGACAATCCGACCAATGGAATCAGCGAGGGTGCCGTCCCAATCGAAAATCAGCAGTTTGTAATCAGATGGGCGCACTCAATCGCTCCACGGTCTTGGCCCACATTTCATCCACCGGCGCCTGCAACTTGAGCTCACCGCCATCGGGCAGCGGCACGGTCAGCATGTAGGCGTGCAGGAACAGACGCTTGCCGCCCAGATCACGGATTTCCTTGCTGAAACCGTCATCGCCGTACTTGGTGTCGCCAGCAATGCAGTGCCCGGCGTGCAAGGTGTGGACGCGGATCTGGTGGGTGCGCCCGGTAATCGGCTTGGCTTCGATCAGGGTGGCAAAGTCGCCGAAGCGCCGCAGGACCTTGAACACGGTCACCGACTCCTTGCCCTCCTCCTCGTCGACCTCGACCATGCGCTCGCCGGAGCGCAGGTTGCTCTTGCCCAGCGCCGCACGGACTTGCTTGATCGAGGTCGCCCAGTTGCCGCGCACCAGCGCCATGTAGCGCTTGTCGACACCGTCACCGCGCAGGGCGGCATGCAAGTGCCGCAGCATGCTGCGCTTCTTGGCGATCATCAGCAGGCCGGAGGTGTCACGGTCGAGACGGTGAACCAGCTCCAGCTCTTTGGCATCGGGGCGCAACTGACGAAAGGCTTCGATCACCCCGTAATTCAAGCCACTGCCGCCGTGAACCGCAATGCCGGCGGGCTTGTTGATCACGATCAGGGCTTTGTCTTCGTAGATAATCGAGGCTTCCAGCCGCTGCAACAGGCCTTGAGCCAATGGCACCGGTTCGTCGCGCTCAGGCACACGAACCGGCGGCACGCGCACGATATCGCCGGCCTGCAGCTTGTATTCGGGCTTGATCCGCCCCTTGTTCACGCGCACTTCGCCTTTACGCAAAATGCGGTAAATCAGGGTCTTGGGCACGCCTTTGAGCCGGGCAAGGAGGAAATTGTCGATTCGTTGGCCGGCATACTCCGGCGAGACTTCAAGCAGTTGAACGCCTGGAGTCGAAGGGGCAGTAGTTGTCATGCCGCGGATGATAACAATTTTTATGGAATTGAAGCACTTAATCATTGCTGCTATAGTCGCGAACGCCGCCAAAAGCGGCCTGGACAGCGGAACCACGGTCAAAAACCGGCCCTGACCAACGCAATTCACCAGGACGCGAGGCCGTCCTACGGGGCTTTCGCTACGTAACGGTGGAGTTTGCAGTTGTAACAAGCGCAGGTGACATGAGGCCTGAATTACACCGTCGAGCAGAGTTTTCACTCGCCTGACAGGCAAATATTCGAGGCCAGTTCACAAAGTGCAGTCAGCTGCAGATGACCCCGAGCGAAGGCTTCGGAAACATCGCCTGAATTAGCCATGATGCGTGACCTCCCCTTTCGGAGCTCACGGTAAATGCCAACCCGCTGCGGATTCTGCGCGCGGCAGCACCCGAATTATCAGGGATACGTGTAGGGTGGAGATGCACAACCGCCGGACTGTGTAGCAATAGGCTTTATCAAGACGCTTCATCTCGTCCACAGCCGCTGGTTGATTCCTCCTCCTGACTGAGTGCTTAAGTAGCCACAGCAAGCAGGACGCGTACGTCGCGATATCGGCCCAATTGGCCTGACATCGCTGGACACGGGAATGGCCAACCACTCCCGACGCACCTGACACCGACCGTGAGAAGTCGTGTGTGCCGAACGCCGTTTCCGGCAGCCCGGAAACCGACGGTACTACATGAAAAGAATGCTGATTAACGCAACTCAACCCGAAGAGTTGCGTGTTGCACTGGTAGATGGCCAACGCCTCTACGACCTGGACATCGAATCCGGTGCACGCGAGCAGAAGAAGGCCAACATCTACAAAGGCCGTATCACTCGCATCGAACCAAGCCTTGAGGCTGCCTTTGTCGATTTCGGCTCCGAGCGCCACGGCTTCCTGCCCCTCAAAGAAATCTCCCGCGAATACTTCAAGAAAGCCCCTGAAGGCCGCGTCAACATCAAGGACGTCCTGAGCGAAGGCCAGGAAGTCATCGTTCAGGTCGAAAAAGAAGAACGTGGCAACAAGGGCGCCGCCCTGACCACCTTCATCAGCCTGGCCGGTCGTTACCTTGTACTGATGCCGAACAACCCGCGTGCCGGCGGTATCTCCCGTCGCATCGAAGGCGAAGAGCGCAACGAACTGCGTGAAGCACTGAACGGTCTGGTTGCTCCAGCCGACATGGGTCTGATCGTGCGCACTGCCGGCCTGGGCCGCAGCAGCGAAGAAATGCAGTGGGACCTCGACTACCTGCTGCAACTGTGGACCGCCATCAAAGAAGCCTCGCTGGATCGCTCCGCGCCATTCCTGATCTACCAGGAAAGCAACGTGATCATCCGCGCCATCCGCGATTACCTGCGCCAGGACATCGGCGAAGTGCTGATCGACAGCGTTGAAGCCCAGGACGAAGCCCTGACCTTCATCCGCCAGGTGATGCCGCAGTACGCCAGCAAGATCAAGCTGTACGAAGACAGCGTTCCGCTGTTCAATCGTTTCCAGATCGAAAGCCAGATCGAGACCGCTTTCCAGCGCGTCGTCGAACTGCCTTCCGGCGGCTCCATCGTCATCGATCCGACCGAAGCCCTGGTGTCCATCGACATCAACTCGGCGCGCGCCACCAAAGGCAGCGACATCGAAGAAACCGCGCTGCAGACCAACCTTGAAGCCGCCGAAGAAATCGCCCGTCAGTTGCGCCTGCGCGACATCGGCGGCCTGATCGTCATCGACTTCATCGACATGACCCCTGCCAAGAACCAGCGCGCCGTGGAAGAGAAAGTCCGCGAATGCCTGGAAGCCGACCGCGCTCGAGTGCAGATCGGCCGCATCTCGCGCTTCGGCCTGCTGGAAATGTCCCGTCAGCGCCTGCGTCCATCGCTGGGCGAAAGCAGCGGCATCGTCTGCCCGCGCTGCAACGGCACCGGCATCATCCGTGACGTCGAATCGCTGTCGCTGGCGATCCTGCGCCTGATCGAAGAAGAAGCCCTGAAAGACCGCACTGCCGAAGTGCGCGCCCAGGTGCCGATCCCGGTCGCCGCGTTCCTGCTCAACGAAAAACGCAACTCGATCACCAAGATCGAACTGCGCACCCGTGCCCGTATCGTCATTCTGCCGAACGATCACCTGGAAACCCCGCACTTCGAAGTTCAGCGTCTGCGTGACGACAGCCCGGAAGCTGCGACCAACCAGTCCAGCTACGAAATCGCTGCTGCCGCTGCCGAAGTCGAAGAAGTCCAGCCAGCCGCTGCGACCCGCACCCTGGTTCGCCAGGAAGCCGCGGTCAAGACTGCGCCGGCCCGTGCCAATGCGCCGGTGCCGACCGAAGTCGCCGCGCCTGCCGCTGCTGCACCGGCTCCAGTTGCCGCGCCAGAGCCAAGCCTGTTCAAAGGCCTGGTGAAATCGCTGGTCAGCCTGTTCGCGACCAAAGAAGAGCCAGCCGCTCCGGTCGTCGTTGAAAAACCGGCCACCGAGCGTCCAGCGCGCAACGAAGAGCGTCGCAACGGTCGTCAGCAGAGCCGCAACCGTAACGGTCGCCGCGATGAAGAGCGCAAGCCGCGCGAAGAACGTGCTCCGCGTGAAGAGCGCGCCCCACGCGAGCCGCGTGAAGAGCGTCAGCCACGTGAAGCCCGTGAAGTCCGCGAGCCGCGTGAAGCCCGCAGCGAAGCACCGGCCGCTCGCGAAGAACGCGCACCCCGCGCTCCGCGTGAAGAACGTGCACCACGTGCGCCGCGCGAAGACCGCAAGCCACGTGGCGAGCGTGAAGAGCGTGTGCGTGAACTGCGCGAGCCACTGGACGCCGCTCCGGCTGCACCCGTAGCGGCTGCCGCTGCCGCTGTGGTCGCAGAAGAGCGTCCGGCCCGTCAGCCTCGCGAAGAGCGCGCACCGCGCCCACCGCGTGAAGAGCGTCAACCGCGTGCCGAGCAGGCTGCTGCTGCCGTTGCTGAAGAAGAAGTGAACAGCAACGAAGAGCAACTGCCGGAAGACGGTCAGGACAACGCCGAAGGCGATCGCCCACGTCGTCGCTCCCGTGGTCAGCGTCGTCGCAGCAACCGTCGCGAGCGTCAGCGTGATGCCAACGGCAACGTGATCGAAGGTTCGGAAGAGTCCGAGTCCGGCGAAAACGCTGAAACAGCACCAAGCGCTGCCGATCTGGCTGCCGGCCTGGCCGTCACTGCCGCTGTTGCCAGCAGCGTGATCAGCGCTCCGGCCGAAGCACAGGCTCACGAGCAAGCCGAACGCGCCACCGCCGCTGTTCAGGCAACCGCTCCAGTGGAAGCGCCGGTTGTTGAGGCCACTACCCCAGTGGAAGTGGTTGCTGCTCCGGAAGTCGAAGTGGCACCGGTTCAAGAAACACTGCCTCAGGTTGAATCCGTTGCACAACCTGCCGTTGAGGCGCCAGTCGTGGCCGCAGAGCCGGTTGCTGAAACCGTCACTGAAACCGTGACCGAAACCGTGCGTGAAGTACGCGAAGAACAGACCGCGTTCAACTGGGTTGCCGAGCCTGCCGTCGCTGAAACTTCAGCGCCAGTCGTTGAAGCCCCAGTGGTTGAAGAAGCCAAGGCTGCCGCGCCAGTGGTCGAAGCCGCCGAACCTGCTCCAGCGCCAGTGGTTGAAACACCGGTGGTCGAAGCGCCAGTGGTTGCCGAAGCCCCTGCTCCAGTGGTTGAAGCCGCTCCGGTCAGCGCCCTGACGCCAAACGGCCGTGCGCCAAACGACCCACGTGAAGTGCGTCGCCGCAAGCGTGAAGCCGAGCGTCTGCAGAAGGAAGCCGAACTGGCTGCCGCTGCTGCTCCGGCTGCTGAAGTGGTCGAGGTTGCTGCCGTGACTGAAGAAGCGGTGGTTGAATCGGTGATCGCCGAAGCACCACGCTCCGTTCAGGACGCGGTCGAGCATCACCAGGCGACCGAGGAAAAACAGCACGAGCCTAAACCGCTCGTCTGATTCCGCAAGCCAATAAAAAGCCCCGCCTGAGCAATCAGGCGGGGCTTTTTTATCTCATCCAATTCAAGCATCACCCCGATCCCTTGTAGGAGTGAGCCTGCTCGCGATAGCGGTGTATCAGCCACCACAAATGACACTGACCCAACGCTATCGCGAGCAGGCTCACTCCTACAGAGGATTTATGCAGGGCTCAGGATTGAGGAAATACCAGAGAATCGGGCACATCGATATCCCACAACACCCCGGGATCATCCACCGCTACCTCAATCACCCTGCCCTGCTTGAACAAAGGCCTGGCGCCGCGATCACCACTCAATGCCTGCAAGCCCGGCCCGAACGAACGCCCGAACCCCACCGGATGCCCAAATTCGCCCTCCTGCACCGGCACACTAACCGCGTCATCGGTCATTGCCGCCACCACCCGCTCAATACTCGACGGCAGGATAAACGGCATATCCCCCAACACGATCAGCCAGCCATCTGCATCCGGACAAACCGCAACGCCAGCCGCAATACTGTCACCCATCCCGGTCGATTCAATCGAGACCACGTCACAGCCATAAGCCTGAGCCATGCGCATCGCCTGCGGCCGCGCTTCAGTGGTCACCAGCACCCGCTTGTCGAGGTTGGCCGGCAGATTCAGCAACACTTGCTCGATCACCGAGCGCACCGCGCCATCACGCCCGGTGCAATCGGCCAGCAACTTGTCCTTGTCGGCACCGGCAACCTGGCGAAAGCGACTGCCCTCGCCCGCCGCCAGCACAATCACTGCGATAGATCGACTCATGTGCCCTCCACGACTTTCTTCTGTTTCAACTCGACGCCGTTCTTGATCGCGACGATCTCCGCCAACAACGACAGAGCAATCTCCGCTGGCGAATGACTGCCGATGTGCAGACCGATCGGCCCGTGCAATCGCGCAATGGCAGCTTCTGACAAGCCCAGCTGAGCCAGATTGTCCCGGCGCTTCTGGCTGTTGACCCGCGAACCGAGTGCACCGACATAGAAGGCCGGCGAATCGAGCGCGGTGAGCAACGCCATATCATCCAGACGGGGATCGTGAGTCAGCGCGACGATGGCTGTGCGTTCGTCCGTCTGAATGCTCAACACCGCGTCATCCGGCATACCCGGGACGAACCGTCCGTGGTGCTCTTCCCAGCCATAAACGAACTCGGTACGCGGATCGCAGATCAGCACTTCGAAATCCAGCAGCCGCGCCATGTCCGCCACGTAACGCGACAGCTGCCCGGCGCCGATCAACAACAGACGCCAGCGCGGACCATAAATGGCGCGCAGGGTCTTGCCATCGAATTCGAGCACATCGGATTTGCTCGCCGCCGACAGCACAACCTCACCGGTTTCTATGTTCAGCTCACGGGCGACAATCTCATGGTTTTCACAACGGGCGAGCAACTCGGCGACCCACGCCGGATCAGCGACCCGCTCCTCGGTCAGGCGCAGCGTGCCGCCACAGGGCAAGCCGAAACGCGCCGCCTCCTCGCGGGTGACGCCATAGGTAATCAGTTGCACTGGCGGGCCGTCGCTGGCGATGCGCCCGTCGTGCAGACGGGCGATCAAGTCATCCTCGACACAACCGCCGGACACCGAGCCGATCACCACGCCGTCCTCACGTAACGCGAGCATCGCGCCGGGTGCCCGGGGCGCAGTGCCCCAGGTCTGCACCACGCTGAACAGCACCACCCGCTGCCCGGCGCGGCGCCATTCGAGCACGCTGCGCAGGACGTTGAGATCGGCGCTGTCCATTACGCCTGCGCCTTCTGCCAGCCCTGCAACTGATAACGCACCGGCAAGTTACGGATGCGCTGGCCGGTGGCGGCGAAGATCGCATTGCACAGCGCCGGCGCAATCGGCGGCACGCCCGGCTCACCGACTCCGCCCAACGGCACGTCACCCGGCGGCGTCACCAGATGCACCGCAACTTCCTTCGGCGCCAGCGACATGCGCGCCACTTCGTACATATGGAAGTTGTCCTGCTGGACCTTGCCGTCCTTGAAGCTGATTTCACCCAGCACCGCGTTGCCCAGGCCCATGACACAGGCGCCTTCGAACTGCGAGCGGATGCGCTCAGGGTTGATCTGCGGCCCGCAATCGACGGCGATGTCAGACTTGTGCACGATCAGCGTACCGTCGTCCTTGACCTCGACTTCGATCACCGCCGCCACATAGGTGACGAAGCTGTAATGCACCGCCAGACCGAGGCCTCGGCCCTTGGGCAACTGACGCCCCCAGCCGGCAGCCTTGGCCGCGGTTTCCAGTACCGTGCGCATGCGTCCGGTGTCGATCGGGTAACGCTCGGGGGATTCGCCGTAGTTCCACTCCTCACTCAGGGTACGCGGGTCGATCTGCCGATCCGGGCCGAGCAACTTGATCTGGTACTTGAGCGGATCGACGCCAGCCTTGTGCGCCAGTTCGTCGACGAAACTCTGAATCGCAAAACCGTGAGGAATGTTCGACACCGAGCGATACCAGCCGACGCGGGTATGCACCGTGGCTTCGGGGTTTTCCAGGCGCACGCTGGGAATCGCGTAAGCCATATTGGTGAAACCCATGCCCAGTTCGAACGCCGCTTCATGGTTCATGCCCGGGGCGAACAGCGCAGTGATGCTCGGCGCCACTGTGCGATGCAGCCAGCCGGACGGCATGCCGTCCTTGCCGACAGCGGCCTTCAGGTACTCGGCGGACACTGTGTGGAAATACGAGTTGTGGATGTCATCCTCGCGGGTCCATTGCACCCGCACGGCTTTACCGGGGAACTCCTTGGCAAGGATCGCCGCTTCGACGACGAAATCCGGCTTCGATTTACGGCCGAAACCGCCGCCCAGCAGCGTGACGTTGAAGGTGACATTGTCGAACGGCAGCCCCAGGCGCTCGGCGATACGTTCGCGAGTCACCTGCGGCGCCTGACTCGGCGCCCACGCTTCACACACACCTTTGTCGTAGCGCGCGATGGCGACCATCGGCTCCATCGGTGCCTGGGCCAGATGCGGCAGATAATAGGACGCTTCGAGGCTGCTGGCGGCGCCGCTCAAGGCTTTGTCGATATCGCCAGTGTTGCGCACCACTTTGCCGGGTTTGCGCGACGCCGCTTCCAGTTCCTTGCGATAAGCGATCGAGTCATAACTGGCATTGGGGCCGTCGTCCCATTCGATCTTCAGCGCCTCGCGGCCCTTGATCGCCGCCCAGGTATTGCTGGCAATCACCGCTACGCCGCCCAGCGGCTGGAATTCCGAAGGCAGCGGACGGCTCTCGATCTGCATGACCTTCAGCACACCCGGAACCTTCAGCGCAGCGCTGTCATCCAGCGACTTGACCTTGCCGCCGTACACCGCCGGACGGGCGATGGTCGCGTAGAGCATGCCGTCGAAATGCACGTCCGCGCCGTACACCGCACGCCCGTTGACGATGTCGGCGCCGTCGATGGCTTTGGTGCCTTCCTTGCCGATGTAGCGGAACTCCGACGCCTGCTTGAGGCGCAGGCTGTCACGGGCCGGCACCGCCAGTGCACTGGCTGCAGCGGCAAGTTCGCCGTAACCCAGCTCGCGACCGGACGGTTTATGCAGGACTTTGTGCAGCTGCGCCTGGCACTCGCCCACCGGCACCTGCCATTGCGCGGCGGCGGCTTGTTCCAGCATGGTCCGGGCCGCCGCGCCGCAACGACGCATCGGCTCATACCAGTGACGCATGCTGCGTGAACCGTCAGTGTCCTGGTTGCCGAAACGTACTTCGTCACCCGGCGCTTGCCGGACTTTGACCTTGGCCCAATCGGCGTCCAGTTCGTCGGCAACTACCATGGTCAGGCTGGTGCGCACACCCTGGCCCATTTCCGAGCGGTTGCAGACCACGGTGACCGTGCCATCCGCGGCGATGCTGACGTAGACCTTGGGATCGTCGATCCAGCCATTGGGCATGCCGTCGGCACCGAACTTCTTCGGTTTGTCTTCAGCCAACGCATCCTGCCAGCCCCAGCTCGCGGCCAGCACCAATGCGCCCGTGGCGCCGACGCCCTTGAGAAAGCCACGGCGGCTGAGATTGCTCAGGGCGAAATCATTCGGCAAGCGGCTCATGCCTTGGCCTCCTTCAAGTGAGTCGAGGCCTGGCGGATCGCAGTCTTGATCCGGTTGTAGGTGCCGCACCGGCAAATGTTGCCGACCATGGCCTCTTCGATCTGCTCGTCGCTCGGATCGGGGTTGGTCTTGAGCAACGCGGTGGCGGACATGATCTGCCCGCCCTGACAAAAACCACACTGCGCCACGGCGCTATCGAGCCAGGCTTGCTGCACCACCTGCCCGACCGGATCGGCGTGCAGATTGTCGATGGTGGTGACGTTTTGCCCGACCACCGAGCCGATCGGCGTGATGCAACTGCGCGCCGGCAAGCCGTCGATATGAATGGTGCAGGCACCGCACAGGCCCATGCCGCAGCCGAATTTGGTGCCGTTGTATCCGGCGACATCACGGATTGCCCACAGCAGCGGCATGTCTTCGGTGACGTCCAGTGGGTGATCCTGGCCATTGAGTTTCAGGGTAATCATGGGCACGCCCGCATATTCTTGGTGGTTATGGGGTCGAGCAGAACTGGCGGTGGTTCACGCAGATCGACTCAGGCTAATGGGCCAATACACATCAGTGAAGCCGAACACTGAGCCTGTGGCGAGGGTGCTTGCTCCCGCTGGACTGCGGAGCAGGCCCTTCTTGAAAGCGGGGCCGCTACGCGCCCCAGCGGGAGCAAGCTCCCTCGCCACAGGGTCATCGCTGACTGATATGTGGTTGGCACAGGCTCTCTTGTGCCGACGCGAACGTCTGCACCGGGCCTTTGGTGGAGCAAATGACGGTTATCGTTAGCTGGCTAAGTTAACCCACCGTTAACAAAAAAGCCCTGCACTTTTTGTTCAGTGCAGGGCTTTGGATACCGACCTGAAGCGTAGCCTCAATAGCGGTTCGGCTCCATTTCCAGTTCAACATTGAAACGTTCGGCAATATCTTTCTGGATGCGTTGCGCCAGCTCCAGCAATTGCAGGCCGGTGGCGGTGCCGTAGTTGACCAGCACCAGCGCCTGCAATTTATGCACGCCAGCATCGGCCTCGCGGAAACCTTTCCAGCCAGCGCGCTCGATCAACCAGCCGGCGGCCAGTTTCATCTGCCCGTCCGCTTGCGCATAGGCCACCAGATCCGGGTGCTGCGCCTTGATCTGCTCGACCAGCGCGGCCGACACCAGCGGATTCTTGAAGAAACTGCCGGCATTGCCGAGCACCGCCGGATCCGGCAGTTTTTCGCTGCGGATACTGCAGATCGCGCGGCTGACGTCGCTGGGTGTCGGTTGCTCGATGCCTTGCTCGGTCAGGCGCTGACGCACCGGGCCGTATTCCAGATGCAGATGCGCAATACGATCGAGCTTGAAGCGCACCCGCAGGATCAGCCAACGCCCCGGCTGCTGCTTGAACAGGCTGTCGCGGTAGGCGAAGTTGCATTCTTCCAGGCTGAAGTCGCGCAGCTCGCCGGTCTGGCGATCCAGCGCGGTCAGCCCGGCGAACACATCCTTGATCTCGACGCCGTAGGCGCCGATGTTCTGCATCGGTGCCGCGCCCACGGTGCCGGGGATCAGGCTGAGGTTTTCCAGACCGGAAAAACCCAGCGCCAAGGTGTGTTGCACGAACGGATGCCACGGTTCGCCGGCTTCAGCCTCGAGCACCACGCGGCTGCCGTCATCGCTGATCAGCCGAATGCCACGGCTGGCCATGCGCAGCACCAGTGCAGGGATGTCCGCGGTCAGCAGCAGGTTGCTGCCGCCGCCGATCACCAGCAATGGCAGGTCATGGGCAGTTGAATAGGCCAGCGCTTCGCGCACGTCGGCATCGCTGTGGGCCTCGGCGAACAACTGCGCGCGAACGTCGACGCCGAAACTGTTGAACGGTTTCAGCGAAACCTGTGATTGAAGCTGCAAACTCATAACCGGCCCTTCACTTCGATCAACACTTGGTCACAGGCTGCCTCGATCAGATCCAGTACCTGCTCGAAGCCCTGATCGCCGTCGTAGTACGGATCCGGCACTTCATCGACCACACCGGCATAACGCCGCAGGAACAGGTCCAGCTCGGCCTTGCCGGTGGACGGCTGCAGCGCCTTGAGGTTGCGCAGGTTGCTGTTGTCCATGGCCAGAATCAGGTCGTAACTGGCGAAATCGGCGCGGCTGACCTGCTGCGCGCGTTGCGCCGACAGGTCATAACCACGCACTTTGGCTGCAGCCTGGCTGCGCTTGTCCGGCGGATTACCGACGTGCCAGTCACCGGTGCCGGCGGACGCCACTTCGACCTGATCCGCCAGCCCCGCTTCGCGCAATTTGTGGCGTAGCACGCCTTCAGCAGTGGGCGAACGGCAGATGTTGCCCAGGCACACGAACAGAACGCGCATCAGGCCTCCAGCAGGCGACGAACGCGCTCGAGGTCTTCAACGGTGTCGACGCCGGTTGGCGGCGCGATCAACGCGTCGGCGACATGAATCCGCACGCCATGCCACAAGGCACGCAGTTGTTCGAGGGATTCAGTGTTTTCCAGCCAGCACGGGCCCCAGCTCACGAAGTCCTGAAGGAACCCGGCGCGGTAGGCATAAATGCCGATGTGGCGACGGTACGGCACGCCTTCCGGCAACTGCTCGCGGCTCTTGGCGAAGGCATCGCGGGCCCACGGCAAGGTGGCGCGGCTGAAGGTCAGCGCCAGACCATTGAGGTCGCTGACGACCTTGACCACGTTCGGGTTGAACAGGGTTTCGACGTCTTCGATCGGCTCGGCCAGGGTGGCCATGCGCGCTTCGGTGTGGGCCGCGAGATTGGCCGCGACCTGATCGATCACGCTCGGCGGGATCAGCGGCTCATCACCCTGCACGTTGACCACGATCGCGTCCGGTGCAAGACCCAGCTTCGCCGCGACTTCCGCCAGGCGGTCAGTCCCGGAATTGTGATCTTCACGGGTCAGCACTACTTCCGCGCCGAACACTTTGCAGGCCTCGACGATGCGCGCATCGTCGGTCGCGACCACCACACGGCTGGCGCTGCTTTTGCTCGCCTGCTCCCAGACATGCTGGATCATCGGCTTGCCGGCGATATCCAGCAGCGGTTTGCCTGGCAGGCGGGTCGAGGCGTAACGCGACGGGATGACAACGGTGAAAGCAGTGGTCATTTATCCAGACGCTCGTCAGTGGTCAGGGTGCGCGCTTCGCTTTCGAGCATCACCGGGATGCCGTCGCGGATCGGATAGGCCAGACCGGCGCCCTTGCTGATCAGTTCGGTCTTGTCGGCGCTGAGCTTGAGCGGGCCTTTGCAGATCGGGCACGCGAGGATGTCGAGCAATTTGGTGTCCATGAACATTCCCTGGATAAAGAGTTAAGGCAAAAGACGATCGGGCAGCAGGCGCATCAGCTGGGTGTCGAACCAGGCCACGAAGGCTGGTGACGGCACGGCATCGACCGCCAGATACCACCAGTCGTCTGCTGCGAAGGCACGGCACTTCACCGCGTCCTTTTCGGTCATCACCAACGGCAATGACGGTGTGAAATTCAAGGCCTGCACGCTGTATTCGGCGTGGTCGGCAAACGCATGGGGGACTGCTCGCCAGTCTAGCGCTTCGAGGGTATTGAAGAAACGTTGCGGATTGCCGATCCCGGCCACCGCGTGCACCGATTGACCGGGCGAAAAATGATCGAGCGGCTTGCGCTCGCCACTGCGCAGATTGACCAGCGCCGTCGGTTGCAGGCGAAACGCGAAGCCATCTTCGCGATCCGCAGTGGCACCGTTGAACAGCACGCCATCGACGCTTTGCAGGCGTTCGATCGGCTCGCGCAACGGACCGGCCGGCAGGCAGCGCTGGTTGCCCAAACCACGGGCGGCGTCGATCAGCACCAGCTCCAGATCCCGCGCCATACGGTAATGCTGCATGCCGTCGTCAGACAGGATCAGGTCCAGCGGTTCACTGGCGAGCAAGGCTTTGACCGCCGCGCTGCGATCAGGGTCGATCATCAGCGGTATGCCGGTGCGCTGCACGATCAACAGCGGCTCGTCGCCCGCGATCTCGGCGCTCTGCTCGGCGGTGACCCGCCACGGCAGTTGCGGTGGTTTGGCGCCATAACCTCGGCTGACCACACCAACCCGCAGACCGGCGCGTCTGCAATGCTCGATCAGCCACAGAATCATCGGTGTCTTGCCGGTGCCGCCGACGGTGATGTTGCCGACCACGATCAACGGCACCGGTGGCTGATAGATCTGGCCTTCACCGTCAAGAAAACGCTGACGCTTGTTGACCACTACGCGGCGGTAGAGCATTTCCAGCGGCCGCAGCAGTGTCAGGGCCGGATGCCCCTGATACCACGCGGCGAGCAAACGATCGGACAGGCTCATCAGGATTTGGGCGCCGCCTCGACCGTGGTCATGCGCAAATGGCTGAAACCGAGCTTGCCGGCCGCGTCCATGGCGGTGATCACCGATTGGTGTTGGGTCTTGCCGTCGGCACTGATCGACAACGGCATGCTGGTGTCACCGTTGGCTTCTTTCTGCATGGCTTCCATCAGCGTCGCCAGGTCATTCTTCGGCAGAATCTTGTTGTTCACCGAGAACACGCCTTCGGCGCTGATCGCGACATCCAGTTGCTTGAGCTGCTGATCTTCGGCGGGCGAACCGCTGACCGATTCCGGCAGATCGACGCGCAACTGTGTCTCGCGGGTGAAGGTGGTGGTCACGACGAAAAACAGCAACAGGATGAACACCACGTCGATCAGCGACGCGAGGTTGATATCGATCGTTTCCCGGGGTTTGCGACGGAATTTCACGCTTTGTCCCCGGCCAGATCGACGTCACGGTCGCCCTGCACCACTTCGACCAGTTTGATCGCTTCCTGCTCCATGCCCACCACCAGCTCATCGATGCGGCGTTGCAGGAAACGGTGGAAGAACACCGACGGAATACCGACCATCAGGCCCGCCGCAGTGGTGATCAGTGCCTTGGAAATACCGCCGGCCAAGACCGAGGCGTTGGTGGTCATGCCGGAACCGGTGAAGGCGCTGAAAATGTCGATCATGCCCAATACCGTGCCCAACAGGCCCAGCAACGGCGACATGGCGGCAATCGTGCCCAGCGCGTTGACGTAGCGTTCGAGCTCGTGAATCACCCGCGCCGCGGCTTCTTCGATGCATTCCTTCATGATCTCGCGACCATGCTTGGAATTGGCCAAGCCCGCGGCGAGGATTTCACCCAGCGGCGAATTGGCGCGCAATTCCTTGAGCTTTTCTTTATTGAGCTGCTTGTCCTTGATCCAGACCCAGACCTGACCCAGCAGATGCTCGGGGGTGACGCGGCTGGCGCGCAGGGTCCACAGGCGCTCGGCGACAATCGCCATGGCCGCGATGGAACTCAGAATGATCGGCAACATCATCCAGCCGCCGGATTTGACCAATTCCCACACAGTGACAGTCCCCTCGAAAAAGTGCGCCACTTTACCATACCGGTTCGCGATTAAGACCCGCTGCCCCGACGACCTGATGCCACATTCGGCGATCCCGCGATCAATGGTGTTTCAGCGCCAGAAACGCCGTTGTTGACGCATCAGCCACGGCGCCTGAAAGCCGCCCAGGCGCAGTTGAATGGCGCCGTGCTGCGCGCTGTCGTAGATGCGCAGCCCTTGCTGGCGATAACGCGCGAGCACCAGCGGGTGCGGATGACCGAACGAATTGCCCTGCCCCCGGGAGATCAGCACCGAATGCGGACGTAATGCCCGCAGCAAAGCCATCGAAGAGGAACTGCGGCTGCCATGGTGCGGCTCTTGCAGCCAGTGCGTCGGCAGCGCCAACGGACTTTCCAGCAAAACCCGTTCGGCAGCCGTGTCGATATCGCCGGTCAGCAGCAGCCGCTCGCCATTGGCCTCGATCTGCAACACACAGGAGCGCTGATTGCTGTCATGGGCCGCCGACCATTGCCACAGCTGAAACCGGACCCCGTCCCACTGCCATTGACGTCCACTTTCACAGGACTCGGCCTGCAGGATGGCGGGCAGCCCCGGCGGATCGCCGCTGATCACCCGCGTCACTTTCAAGCCCCGCGATACTGCCAACGCACCACCGGCATGGTCGGCGTCGGCATGACTGAGCAGCATCAAATCAATGCGCTCGACCCCCAGTTTGTGCAGCGCCGGCAGCACCACCCGCTCCCCCAGATCGAAATCGCCGAAGCGTGGACCGGCGTCGTAGAGCAACGCGTGATGACGCGTGCGGATCAGGATCGCCAGGCCCTGACCGACATCGAGCTGCCAGACATCGGCCTGGCCCTCGGCTACTCGCTCGCGCGGCGGCGCCAGCAGAATCAACAGCAACGGCCAGCCCAACGGTCGCAACGGCACCCCACGCGGCAACAGCAACAGCAAGGCGCCGAGACTGCCGAGCAGCAAAACCCACCACGGCAGCGACGGCGAGATCCACGCCGGCCAGGCCCCGGCGATCAGCGACAAGCCACGAAACAGCCAGTCGATCAAACCACCGGCCAGCCACAACAAGCCTGCACCGACGTAAGGCACCGGCAACAACAGCGTGCCGAGCAGCGCCGGTGGCAGCACCAGCAGACTGACCCACGGCACCGCGAGCAGATTTGCCAATGGCCCGCTGAGGCTGATCGGCAGGTTCAGCGCCAGCAACACCGGGCACAGACCCAGCGCAATCAGCCATTGCGCGCGGGTCCAGGTCTGCCACCATTTCCACGCACCGAGTCGCCCGCCGAAGGTGAAAATCAAAATCCCCACCGCGGCGAACGACAGCCACAAACCCGGACGCAAACTGGCTAACGGGTCGAGCAACAGCAATGCATCGAATGCCAGCAACAGCGGCCACCACGCGCCGAGATGGCGAAAGCGCAAACGCCACAACAACACCAGCCCGACCATCACGCAGGCCCGTTGCACCGGTACATCAAACCCGGCGAGCAAGCCGTAGCCGAGCGCCGCGGCAAACGCCAGCCCGCAGGCCCATGGCAGCCATGGCCAGCGGAGCGGCCACCAGCCGTAGCGCGCCAGCCCGGCGACCAACAGATAGATGACCGCCGCCAACATCCCGATGTGTTGACCGGAAATCACCAGCAGATGCACGGTGCCGGTGTCCTGCAGGATCTGCCAATCCTCGCGACTGAGCCCGGAGCCGTCGCCGAGCACTAGCGCCGCCAATGCACCGCCCCGGCCTTGGGCATCGACTGCCATCAAGCGCTGACGAATGCTGTCGCGCCATGCCCAGTTTGCCTCGGCCAGGCGCTGACCATCCTTGATCGTGCCGGTCGCGCCGATGCGTTGCGCCAACAGCCAGGCTTCGTAATCGAAGGCGTCGGGATTGAGCAAACCACCGGGGCGCCTGAGCTTCACCGCCAGGCGCCAGCGCTCACCGCTGTTGAGCGGCGGCCCGGCGTACCACGCCAGACGCATCAACGACGGCAATTTTTCGTGTCGCGAGCGGGCATCGGCCAACTCGAACCGCACCACGCCCTCGCTGGTTTGCGGCAAACCGACCACCCGCCCTTCGACCCAACGGGTTTCGCCGTCAAGCGCTTCCGGCAGGCGATCATTCAACGCCCATTGCGCACTGACGCACGCCCAGGTGAAACCGAATAGCAGAAACGCCAGGGGATAGCTGCGAAACGGCAGCAACATCAGTCCCACCAACGGCAACAACATCATCAACCCGACCGGCGGTAAAACCGGCAAAAAAACCGGAACCAGCAGACCGACTGCCAGCGCCATCATCCCTGTGCGCATAAGCCCGTCCTTGAGAGTTCCTGCATTAGGCGTAGCTGGTATGAGGGCGGGTCGTCGTCAACAATTGTCACAAAGTCTGAATGGGCGCTTCGTAGAATCCAGACATACTTGCCGCCTTAACCGACCGAGAAGCCTTATGCCCCGGCGCTTATTCAAACGTTACATGCCCGATCCGACGAGCATCAGGGAACACAAATCCTTACGCTTTCTCGGCAAGTTGCTGCATGACCCGAACCTCTGGCACCTCAATCGGCATTCGGTGGCCCGGGCGATGGCCGTCGGCCTGTTCGCCGCGTTCCTGCCGATTCCGGCGCAGATGCTGGTGGCGGCGGCACTGGCGATCACCGTGCGCGGCAACATGCCGATTGCCGTCAGCCTCGTGTGGCTGACCAACCCGATCACCATGCCGGCGGTGTTTTTCTGTACTTATCAGGCCGGAGCCTGGTTGATGAATGTGCCCGCCCGCACCCTGCCCGATTCGTTGACCTGGGAATGGATCAGCGGAGAGCTCTCAACAATGTGGCAGCCGTTTTTGCTCGGGTCGGTAGTGTGCGGATTGATACTTGGCATCCTCGCTTACTTCACGGTGATGCTGTACTGGCGCTGGTGGGTGGCGCGGCAATGGGCGCGGCGCAAGAAAAGCCGCATGCGCTGAATGCAAAACGGCCTCCGCAGTGGGAGGCCGTTCAGTTTTGTGTTGTCTGCATTCGCGAGCAGGCTCGCTCCCACATTGGATCAGGTCCGCATCCCGCGCCCACTCACCAGCAACCGCGCACAACCGAGGTACAACACCACCGTCGCCACCAGCATGAAGGTGATCGCGATACCGATGCGGATATCCGATACGCCAAGAATGCCGTAACGGAAGGCGTTGACCATGTGCAGCACCGGGTTGGCCAGCGACACGGTCTGCCAGAACGGCGGCAGCAAGGTGATCGAGTAGAACACGCCACCGAGGTAAGTCAGCGGGGTTAGCACAAACGTCGGGATGATCGAGATGTCATCGAAGTTGCGCGCAAACACAGCGTTGATGAAGCCGAGCAGCGAGAAGATCGTCGCGGTCAGCACCACCACAAGGATGGTCACGCCCAGGTGATGCACCTGCAGATGAGTGAAGAACAACGACAGGATGGTCACGATCACCCCGACCATCAAGCCACGCAGCACGCCGCCAATGGTGAAGCCGATCAGAATCGTGTGCGGCGACACCGGCGAGACCATCAGTTCCTCGATGGAACGCTGGAACTTGCTGCCGAAGAAGCTCGAGACCACGTTGCCGTAGGAGTTGGTGATCACCGACATCATAATCAGCCCCGGCACGATGTACTCCATGTAACTGAAGCCACCCATGCCGCCAATCTGCTTGCCGATCAGGTTACCGAAGATCACGAAGTACAGAACCATGGTGATCGCCGGCGGCAGCAGGGTCTGCGGCCAGATCCGCGTGAAGCGTTTGACCTCGCGATAAACGATGGTCTGGAGGGCGACGAGGTTGGGGCGGAACTCGGAACTCATACCGCCACCTTCGACAGATTCTTCTCTACCAGAGACACGAACAGCTCCTCGAGGCGATTGGTTTTGTTACGCAGGCTCAGCACTTCGATGTTCTGCTGCGCCAATTGAGTGAACAGCGCGGTGATGCCCATGGATTTGTCGACCTGGACTTCCAGGGTATGGCCGTCGAGCAACCGGGCGGGATAGCCGATCAATTGCGGCGCGGCGTGCAAGTCGTTTTTCAGATCCAGCAGGAAGGTCTCGACGTGCAACTGGCCCAGCAACTGTTTCATGCTGGTGTTCTCGACAATGGTGCCGTGGTCGATGATGCCGATGTTGCGGCACAGCTGCTCAGCCTCTTCCAGATAGTGCGTGGTGAGGATGATGGTGATGCCTTTCTGGTTCAGCTCGGTGAGGAACGTCCACATCGAGCGACGCAGTTCGATGTCGACGCCAGCGGTCGGCTCATCAAGGATCAGCAGGCGCGGCTCATGCACCAGGGCGCGGGCAATCATCAGTCGGCGTTTCATGCCGCCGGACAGCGAACGCGACGGCACATCGCGCTTGTCCCACAGGCCGAGCTGGGTCAGGTACTGCTCGGCGCGTTCCTTGGCGATCTTCGCCGGGATGCCGTAGTAACCGGCCTGGGTCACGACGATGTCGAAAGTCTTTTCGAACTGGTTGAAGTTGAATTCCTGGGGCACCACACCGATCGAGCGCTTGAGCGCGGCGGGGTTCTTGTCCAGGTCATGACCGAAGATATTCACCGTGCCGCTGGTCTTGTTGACCAGGGTCGAGAGAATGCCGATGGTCGTAGATTTGCCGGCGCCGTTGGGGCCGAGCAAGGCGAAAAAATCACCTTCGGCGACGTCCAGATCGATACCACTCAAGGCCTGGAACCCGTTGCCGTAGGTTTTGGTTAGCTGCCGGATGGACAGAGCGGAACTCATATCGGATTTACGCACCAAGAAGGGAAGAAAAGGAAAGATTGGGCCGGGCGGCGAACAAAACAACCACGGCGCATGAGCGCAATGGTGCTTGCCGCCGCCACACAAGTACAGTCAAGAGTGTCGATAGTTATTATCAAGTCAACGCGGTCATGACTGCTTTCTGATAGGCCGGACGCTGCTTCAGCCGTGCGTACCAAGCCTGCAGATGCGGCTGCGCGGCACGTTCGATGGGCATCTCGAACCAGGCATAAATGAAACTGCCCAGCGGAATATCGCCCATGCCGATTTCGCTGCCGGACAGATATGGCTGGCTGGCGAGGGCCTGATCGGCCATGGCCAGTAGCGCGGTGCATTCCTTGATTGCGGCGTTGATCGCCAGCCAGTCCTGCTGGTCCGCTGGGGTACGCAACACGCCCCAGAACACGGTGCGGAACGGCCCGGCAAAACTCGAGGTGGTCCAGTCCATCCACTTGTCCGCGATGGCCCGGGCTTGCAGGTCTGCCGGATACCAGGCGCTGTTCGGCGCATGTTTGGCCAGCAGGTAACGGACGATCGCATTCGATTCCCACAGCACGAAGCCGTCATCCTCGATCACCGGTACCCGGCCGTTCGGGTTCATCGCCCGGTATTCAGGCGTGTCGACCACACCGAAGGCGCCACCGGCGTCAATCGCCTCGTAGGCCAGGCCCAGCTCCTCGGCGGCCCACAGTGGCTTCCTGACATTCGATGAGTTTTTCCGTCCCCAGATCTTCAGCATGACCGCCTCTTTTCCAATGCGTGGGCAGGCAGCATACGCCGGATCAGACCCGACTCAAATCACTCTGCATATCGCCCAAGACCTTCGCCTGATGTTCGCCGAACAGATGCGGGTAGCACTTTTCCAGGTGTTCGAAAAAGAAATGCTCCGGCACATCGGTGAACTGGCCATGATCGACCAGATACTCCATCAGCAGTGCGCCGTCACGGTTGTACGGGTGGAAAACGCTGTCATTGATGCCGTCAAAGTCCAACGGTGCGACGTTGAACAGCTCGCAGAGTTGCTGGTTGAAGGCCGGCGTGGCCTTGACCCAGCGCTCGTTGAGGAACAATTCGGTGTAACCGTGCATGGCGAACACATCGCTGCGCAACAACTCCAGCAGACGCGGGGTCGACAGGTGATTCTTGACGTCGGCCAGACCGATGCGTGCGGGAATGCCGCAATGCCGTGCGCACCCGGCCAGCAATGTGGCCTTGGGCACGCAATAACTTTCCCCGGCCGCCAGCGCATGACTGCCGCACAGGGTCTGTGGGTCGAGACTGAAGGTATACGGGTTGTAGCGCACCGCTTCGCGCACGGCGTGATAGAGACTGATCGCCTGCGCGAGCGGGTCGCGGCTGGCACCGCGGTGTTGTTCGGCGAACTCCACCACCGCCGGGTGGTCACTATCGATGAAGCGGCCGGGACTCAGATACTCGTGCATGACGATGTTCTCCTGGGTGAGCCCCGAGTCTAGCGACAGCTCAAGCACAGAGATAACGACGTTTCGGCCAAACATGCACGCGAAGACGCGGGAGCGGCGAACGATTTCCCACGGGTGTTGCCCACCGAACCTACGAAAACCATCCGGGGTTTCCCACGAGTTCAATCACCATGTTCTGACCACCCCGTTTTACAGATGCCGTCTAAGCTCTGGAGGGTCGGTTTGCCTTGGTTCACGGAGGATTACATATGCTGTTGTTGTGGATACTGGTTCTGATCGTCGGTGTGGCGTATCTCGCCCACCGCCGCATCGCCCCCCTGCCCGCGTTGGGTATCGTCGCCGTATACCTGCTGGCGATGGGCATTTTCAGCCATGCCCCGGGCTGGTTGCTGCTGGTGTTGTGGGTCGTGCTTGCGGCGGTTGCCGCGCCGTTGCTGCTGCCTGACCTGCGCCGCAAACACTTCACCGCGCCGCTGTTCAACTGGTTCCAGAAAACCCTGCCGCCGATGTCGCAAACCGAACGCGACGCGATCGATGCCGGCACCGTATGGTGGGATGGCGAGCTGTTCAGCGGCCGCCCCGACTGGGACAAACTGCTGTCCTATCCCAAGGCGCAACTGAGCGAGGAGGAACAGGCCTTTATCGACGGCCCGACCGAAGAACTCTGCGCGATGGTCACTGACTGGCAGATCGGCCAGTCGATGGACCTGCCGCCCGAAGCCTGGAGCCACATCAAGGAACATGGCTTCTTCGCCCTGATCATTCCCAAGGAATTCGGCGGCAAGGGCTTTTCCGCCTACGCCCACTCGCAAGTGGCGATGAAACTCGCGACCCGCAGCGGTGACCTCGCCTCCACGGTGATGGTGCCCAACTCCCTCGGCCCGGCCGAACTGCTGCTGCATTACGGCACCGATGAGCAACGCAACCACTACCTGCCGCGGCTGGCCCGTGGCGACGACATTCCGTGCTTCGCCCTCACCGGCCCGCTGGCCGGTTCCGATGCCGGCGCCATGCCGGACACCGGGATCATCTGCAAAGGTGAATGGGAAGGCCAGGAAGTCATCGGTCTGCGCCTGAACTGGGAAAAACGCTACATCACTCTCGGCCCGGTCGCGACCCTGCTCGGCCTGGCCTTCAAAGCCTATGACCCGGAGCATCTGCTGGGCGACAAGGAAGATCTCGGCATCAGTCTGGCGCTGATCCCCACCGATACACCGGGTGTGGAAATCGGCCGTCGTCACCTGCCACTGGGTGCCGCGTTCATGAACGGCCCGAACTCGGGCAAAGACGTGTTCATCCCGCTGGACTACCTCATCGGCGGCCAGGAAATGCTCGGCAAGGGCTGGATGATGCTGATGAATTGCCTGTCGGTGGGGCGTTCGATTTCGCTGCCGGCAGTCGGTACCGGCGCGGCCAAGTTCACCAGTCTGGTGACCGGTCAGTACGCGCAGATTCGTGAGCAGTTCAACGTCCCGTTGTCGGCCTTCGAAGGCATTCAGGAAGCCATGGCGCGCATCGGCGGCAACGCCTGGATGATGGACGCCGCGCGCATGCTCACCGCCAACGCGGTGGATCTGGGCGAGAAACCATCGGTACTGTCGGCGATCCTCAAGTATCACCTGACCGAACGCGGCCGCGAGTGCATCACCCACGCCATGGACGTGCACGGCGGCAAGGCGATCATCATGGGGCCGAACAACTACCTCGGACGCAGCTGGAACGGCGCACCGATCTTCATCACCGTGGAAGGCGCGAACATCCTCTCGCGCAACCTGATGATTTTCGGTCAGGGCGCCATTCGCTGCCATCCGTTCGTCCTCAAGGAAATGGCCCTCGCCGGCCGCGAAGACAAAGAACAGGCACTGAAAGAATTCGATGGCCTGCTGCTCAAGCACATCGGTTTTGCCGTCGGCAACGCCGCCAGCACCCTGGTGCTGAACCTGGGCTTCGGCCACTTCGAACATGCACCCGGGGACAGGATCAGTCAGGGCTACTTCCGCGCACTCAATCGGCAGGCAGCGGCATTTGCCATGCTGGCCGACTTCAGCATGATGCTGCTGGGTGGCGAACTGAAGCGCCGGGAACGCCTGTCGGCGCGTCTTGGCGATGTGTTGAGCAACCTGTATCTGGCCTCCGCTGCGCTCAAGCGTTATCACGACCTGGATTCGCCGGCGCATATGGAGCCGCTGTTCCGCTGGGCCATGGAAGAAAGCCTCGGCCAGTCGGAACGGGCGCTGGATGAGCTGCTGAGCAACTTCCCGAACAAAGTGTTTGGCTGCCTGTTGCGAGTGATCGTGTTCCCGTTCGGCCGTCGCCACAAAGGCCCGTCGGACAAGCTCGGCGCCGAAGTGGCAGCGGTGATCGGTCGTGCCAAAGGCGATCCGACCCTTGAAGAACTGCTCGCCGGCTGCTATCGCCCGCAGTCCGCCGACGATGCCGTCGGTGCCCTGCAACACGCCAGCGATTTGCTGAATGCCGCCCAACCGCTGCACAAGAAACTGCACACCTCGCTCAAGAGTGGTCAGGTCAAACCGGTCGCTGGCGAACACGCCATCGACGCCGCACTGGAGGCCGGGGTGCTGCAACCGCAGGAAGCACAGACCCTGCGCGATGCCGAAGCAGCACGGCGCAAGGTGATCGACGTCGATGATTTCGACAAGGAAGAGTTGAAGCAGGCAGAAGGCAAAGTTCGCTGATGCTGACGACCGTGTAGCTGTTTATTTGTGAAAAACGGGCGCGAGAGCTTTATACTCCCGCGCCCGTTTTGCTCTTGAGGACTTATCTCGTGTCCAACGTCGTTGCCGATCATCTGGTTTTGCTCGACCACCTGCGCAGTATCCTGGTCGCCGTAGGTGAGGCCGAACAGGTTCCCGAAGAAAGCCATGCCTTGTTCCTGGAGCGCTTTGACGAACTGCTGGCGTCCCTGCCGATCGATCCGATCGAAAGCCAGTACCTGGGCCAGGACATCCTGACCCAAGTGATTACCCGCTATCCGCAAATTGCCCACCTGATCCCGCGGGATCTGCTGTGGTTCTTCGCTGGTGACTGCCTGCACTACTTGTCTGATGAAGAAATCGACCTGTATCAGGCACTGGAAGAACGTCGCTACGAGGCCGAACAGAACGACGAACCGTTCGACTGGAATCAGGAAAAGCAACTGCTGGCGATGTCTGCCCAGGACAGCAAGCACTAAGCGTCCAAAGATCAAAAGATCGCAGCCTGCGGCAGCTCCTACAGGGATTGTGTAGGAGCTGCCGCAGGCTGCGATCTTTTGCTTTTAAAGCAGCCCCTCGCTCTCCGGCAATTCATACGCAAGCGCCAGATTATTCGGCGCCCCCGCCTTGCCCGGCTTGCTCAACGTCGGCTCCTTCTCCAGGCACTCCACCAGATAATCGATGAATACCCGCAGCTTCGGCGGCAGGTAGCGCGTGGGCGAATGCAGCAACCACAGACCACCGTGGTAGGACGCGAGGAACGTCCACTCCGGCAGCACCTGCACGATCAACTTCTGCTCAAGCGCATAACGCGCGGTGAAATACGGCAAGCTGCCAATACCAATGTGCTGCAACACTGCCCCGAGCCGCACGCCGGTATGGTTGGCGGCATAGCGGCCACGCACGCCGACGGTCACCGCTTTGCTGCCCTTCTTGAATTTCCAGCGCGCATCGCTCGGGGTTTCCCCCAGATAGATGCAACTGTGATTGAGCAGATCGTGCGGATGCGTCGGCGTGCCGTGTTCGGCCAGGTATTGCGGGGTGGCGCAGAGCAAATGGTCGATGGTCAGCAGCTGCCGCCCGACCAGCCCGGCCGGCGGACGGTCAGTGATACGAATCGCCAGGTCGACATGATCGTCGATCAGATCAACCTGACGGTCTTCCAGCAGCAACTCGACATCGACTTTCGGATAACGCCGCAAAAACTCGGGCATGTGCGGATGAATCACGAAACGCCCGACCGCTTTCGGCACACTGACCCGCACCAGCCCTTCCGCCTCGTGGGTGAACTGCCCACTGATCTCCATCACCGATTTGGCGGCGCTGACCATCTCCTGACAGCGCTTGAACACTTCCTCGCCACCGTCACTCAAGCGCAGTTTGCGCGTAGTGCGCTGCAACAAACGCGTGGCCAAGGCCTTTTCCAGGCGGGAAATGCTGCGACTGATCGCCGACGGCGACGAGCCCAACTGGCGGGCCGCCTCGGAAAAACTGCCGGTCTCCACGACCTTGACGAAGATCGCCATTTCACCGAGCAGTGGCAGCGGAAGATTGATGCTCACAGCGCACAAGTCCTTTGATGTTTGAACGGATTATCACGTTATTGCACGATTCATATAATAAAAACAGACACTTTAATAAGGGCATGGAATATGACGCTTCGCCTCTTTTTCCATAGTGATGACCTCAAGGCTAATGTGGAAGTCCTCGACTGCACGCCCCACGAGAACGAATTTGCCGTGGTGCTGCGCGCCACGTTGTTTCATCCGCAAGGCGGTGGTCAGCCTTGTGACACCGGCATGATCGGCGAAAGCCAGGTGCTGCGCGTGGTGCAGGAGCCTGACCGGATCGTGCATTACGTCGATCGCCCGGTAAAACCCGGCATGACCTGCATTCATGTGGATGAACAACGTCGCCGCTACAACACCCGCATGCATTCGGCCGGGCACCTGATCGGGCATTTCGTGCAGGCCATGGGCTGGACGCCGATCAAGGCGCACCACTGGCCGGACGAGGGCCGAGTGCAATTCAAGCCGGGCGATGCCGCTCAGGAAGTCGACGCGCCAACCGTTCAACACGGTATCAGTCAGTGGATCGAACACGATCTGCCGCGCCTGACCTCACTGCGCGAAGGCGCGCGGGAAATCGGTTTTGGCGAGCTGCCGGCCTATGGCTGCGGGGGCACCCATGTACGCAGCCTGAAGGATTTGGGCGCAGTCACGATCCCCTCGCTTTCGCAGAAGAAAGGCACGTTATCCGTCCACTACAGCGTGGATTAAGCTTCTCGGGCGCTGCTCCGCGCAGCGTCCGACGCCGGGGGAACCGCACTCGCCGGTTCCGTTGACTATCGATAGATGGACCTAAAAACAATGATGCTAGACGTCGAGCGTCTCGATGAGACGTGCATAAAAAAACTGGCCAACGAAGAAGTCCTCGCCATCCGCGTCAGAGGCTTCTTGCCCGAGCCGCTGGCGATCGAGATTGGCGACAAGATTCTTGCACCGGGCTTTGAGGGCTACATCAACGCGCCGAGCATCGGCCGGATCGGCATGGCGTTTTACGAGGCGGAAAACCAGCCGCTGCTGATCGAGGACTACTTCGAGCGCGCCACCCGCAACATCGCCGAACTGCGCGAGCGCTGTGCGCCCTATTCCTCGCCGGTCGACACCCTGCGCTGCATGCTCGACGAGTCGTGGCCGGCCGGCGCGCATCTGGAAAACCTCTATGGCCGCAAGATGTATGTCGGCCTGTCGCGGGTGGTCAAACCCGGCGTGTGCTTCCTCGCCCACCACGACATTTTCGCCAAGGACGCCCCGGACAGCTTTCAGGCCCGCAGCCTGGAGGCGCAGTTCGCCTGCAACGTGTACCTGAACATGCCGACCGAGGGCGGCGCACTGCAGATGTGGGACGACGACATCACCCCGGATCAGTTCGACCAGATGCGTGGCGACAGTTACGGCATCGACCCGGCGCTGCTCGGCCCACCGACCCTGGAAGTGCGGCCGGAGCCGGGCGATTTCATCATGTTCAATTCGCGCTGCATGCACTCGGTGACCCCGGGCGTGGCGGATCCGCGTCTGAGCCTTTCGTTCTTTGTCGGCTATCGCGGCAATGCTTCACCCCTGACCTTCTGGAGCTGAGATGTTATCGAACTACCTGGGCGAGTTTCTGGCGCTGGCCACCATTCACTTTCTGGCCGTGGTCGCTCCCGGCCCGGACTTTGCCGTGACCATTCGCCAAAGCGTGCGCTTCGGCCGACTGGTGGGCATCTGCACCGCACTGGGCATCGGCGCCGGCATTTCCGTGCACGTTCTCTACACCTTGCTCGGCGTTGGCGCCCTGATGCACACCACGCCGTGGTTGCTGACGGTGGCCAAGGTGATCGGTGGCGCATACATCTTTTACCTCGGCATCAGCCTGATCCGCAGTAAACCGAAGACCACGCTCGAAGGCGAAAAAAGCGCTGACGAACCGCTGGTCGAGCAGTCGCTGTTCAAGGCGTTCAGCACCGGTTTTCTGACCAATGCCACCAACCCCAAGGCCACGCTGTTCTTCCTGGCGATCTTCACCACGATCATCAGCGCCAGCACCCCGCTGAATGTTCAGGCGCTGTACGGGGTGTGGATGTGCTTCGTCAATGCGCTGTGGTTCGTGATCGTCGCGCTGTTTTTCTCCAGCAGCCGGGTACGCACCCTGTTCATGCGCATGGGCCATTGGTTCGAGCGCAGCATGGGCGTGATCCTGATTCTGTTCGCCGGCAGGCTGGTGCTGTCGATGTAAAAACGACACCCAAAGACAAGGCCCGGTCAGTTGCACACTGCTCGGGCCTTTTTCGTTTGTGCGCCGCTTTTGCATTTCTTTGCGACGGATCCCACTTCAGGGGCTCCCCTTCAACACCTTCGCGGTGTTAGTTTGGAAAAGATTTGTTTCAACTTTCAAACACTTCCCTCTCAACTGCCTGCAAAGGAATGCCCACCGCAATGAATTTTTCTCTCAAGCGCCTGGCCGCTACCAGCCTGATCCTGGCCAGCTTTTCTGCGTTCACCCTGCCCGCGCAGGCCAACATCACTCCGCAACAGAGCGCAGCCATTCTCAAGAGTTTCGATGAGGCGAGCCTCACCGACTTCCGCCAGTTTCTGGGTGCCGTAGGCAAGAGCGACCTGGGTAAAACCGACAACCTCGGCCCGGCGATCAACGCCTTTCTCGACAACAAGACCCCGAGCGCGGAACAGCAGAACGAGATCTACCGCCTGCTGGGCATTTACACCCGCGCCAAGTACGGCAAAGCCGCCCTGGAAACCCTGCGCGAACTGGTGGAAATCCCGACCTTCCAGAAAGAAGGCGTGGCCCAGCACGACAATCCGGAGTTCATCAAGATCGCCGAAAAGATCAAGAACCTGGCCGAATCGTTCAACCTGAAGTTCCGCAACGTCGACAACCGCGTCTATGAAATCTCCCTCGATGGCAGCGGCGACGAAGTCGTGGGCATTCACGCGCATGCCGACGTGGTGCCGGTCACCCCGGAAAACTGGGTGCTGAAGGACGGCACCAAACTCGACCCGTTCAAAGTCACGCTGATCGGCGACCGCATGTACGGTCGCGGCACCGAGGACGACAAGAACGGCATCGTCGTCGCGATGTACGCGATGAAAGTGATCAAGGAAGAAAAGCTGCCGCTGGCACGCAACTTCAAACTGCTGGTGGACACCACCGAAGAAACCACCGGCGACGCGATCCCGTATTACTTCGAACACAACCCGACGCCGAACTACAACATGGCGCTGGACGGTGGCTACCCGGTGGTCATCGCCGAGAAAGGCTACGGCACGGTCATGGCCAGTTTCCCGCTGCGCAAGGCTGAAGGCAGCGGCGCAGAAATCATATCGATGACCGGCGGCCTGGCAACCAACCAAATTCCATCGGTTTCGGTGGCGACACTCGTCACCGACAAGCCTGAGCAACTGGCTGCGAGTCTGCAGAAAGCCGGCAGCGAATACGCGAAAAAACACGGTGGTGACTTCGAAGTCGCGGCCAAGGTTGACGGCAAAGACGTCAAGCTGAGCGTCACCGGTGTGTCAGCGCATTCCTCCGAACCCGAGTCCGGCGTCAACCCGGTCGCGCGGATGCTCGACTTCATCAACAGCCTCGACGGCAAGGTGGCGCTCAAGCACAACCAGATCACCGACGCTGCACGCTATGCGTCCACCAACTGGGGCCTGGATTATCTGGGTAAAAAACTCGGCGTGGACTTCTCCGATTCGTTCATGGGTCCACTGACCACCTCGCTGACCTACGTCGGCGTGGACGACAAAGCCTTCAAACTGGCAGTCAACCTGCGCGTGCCGAAGGGTAAATCGCCAGAAGTGCTGAAGAAGCAAATCGCTGACAAACTGGCGGCCTGGAGCAAGAAATCCCACGTTGCCGTGGACTTCACTTACTCGATCGCCGAACCGATGTACCGCAATCCGGAAGGCGAATGGGTCAAGGCACTGCTGGCGGTGGCCACTGAAAACCTCGGCATGAAGCACGAGTTCGGCACGTCTGCCGGCGCGACCTCGGTGCATGAACTGCCGAACGGCGTGCAATTCGGCCTGGCCCGGCCTGAAGTGAAATACACCGGGCATACCGATGGCGAGTTCAAGACGGTTGACCAGTTCCTGCTCGACCTGCAGATCGTCACTGAGATGATGGGCCGTGTCGGCCAGCTACCGAAGCTCTGATAAGGCATGGGCCCGTGATTCAACGGGCCTGACGTGAAAACAAAAAAGGACCCGAAGGTCCTTTTTTGTTGCGTACAAAACGCTGCACAAACAAAAACGCCGATCATCACTGATCGGCGTTTTTGTGAAATTGGAGCGGGAAACGAGACTCGAACTCGCGACCCCGACCTTGGCAAGGTCGTGCTCTACCAACTGAGCTATTCCCGCAATGGCGTCCCCTAGGGGACTCGAACCCCTGTTACCGCCGTGAAAGGGCGGTGTCCTAGGCCACTAGACGAAGGGGACAGGCTACAACTTTCACTAATAAAAACGCCGCTCACTGAGCGGCGCTTTTAGAATTTGGAGCGGGAAACGAGACTCGAACTCGCGACCCCGACCTTGGCAAGGTCGTGCTCTACCAACTGAGCTATTCCCGCAAATGGCGTCCCCTAGGGGACTCGAACCCCTGTTACCGCCGTGAAAGGGCGGTGTCCTAGGCCACTAGACGAAGGGGACACGCTACCCGGAACACATGGTGTGTGTTTCGGTGTCCAGACCCGCATCCGAAGACTTGGTTCTGGTTTCACTCAGCCCCGCCCTAGAGCAGTGCTGTTTAAAATTGGAGCGGGAAACGAGACTCGAACTCGCGACCCCGACCTTGGCAAGGTCGTGCTCTACCAACTGAGCTATTCCCGCATTGGCGTCCCCTAGGGGACTCGAACCCCTGTTACCGCCGTGAAAGGGCGGTGTCCTAGGCCACTAGACGAAGGGGACACGCTACAACATTCACTCCCTGCCGCGTTTCGCTGTGTGCTTTACGCTGCAAGTGGCGCGCATTCTATGGATGGTTTGAGAGGTCGTCAACCCCCGAATATAAATTTATTTAAATCAATGACTTCGACCTGCTTTACGGGAGCATTCGGGCTTTTCCGTCGCCCGACGATTGACGCCTATATTCCGCCACCCGCCAAGGCGTTATAGTCCGCAACACAATGATGGCAATCTGCGCACCTTGCGCCAGCATTCATATAAGCAGTGTGCAGCCGATATAGACAGAAGCTGCTGAATCAACTCGTCGAGCGGCGCTGGGCGCCTGAATGTCCAGCCACTACACTCGCATGCGAACCCTATAAAGAGGTCTTACCGGTGACACCACTCATGATCACCCTGCTAGTCATAGCCGGGATCGCAATTCTGATCGCCATTGGCTACATGAACCATGTGGTGGAAAACAACAAACTGGAGAAGGCCCGCACCAAAGTCGAACTCAACGACCGCCTGCGCCGCTGCGGCGAGCTGACCGAAACCTTCCCCGGCCAGTTCATGACCCCGGCACTCAAGCTGCTGCTGACCCGTCTGGAGCTGAACGTCTGCCAGCGCCTGCTGAACCTGGAAAAAACCAGCGCCACGACCAAGGCACGGATCACCGAACTCAGCGCACTGGTGGCCCAAGGCGAATCGATCCCGGTCAACAACCCGCCGGCACCGATCCTGACCGAAGCCAAAGCCAAGGACGTCCGCTTCCTGCTCGAAGCCTTGCACGGCCAGATCACCCGCGCCGCCCATGACGGCTTCCTGCCACCGAACGAAGCCAAACACTGGATCAAGGAAGTCCGCCACATCCTGGTCCTGCTGCACATCGAATTCTTCAACAACCTCGGCCAACAATCCCTGCAACAAAACCAACCCGGCCAGGCCCGCCTCGCCTTCGAACGCGGCGTGCAATACCTGCGCAAACAGCAAGACCCGCAGATGTACTCGGAACAACTGCAATACCTGGAAAAACTCCTGGCCCGCGCCAATGCCCAGGTCATGGACAAGATTGCCCCGGTTGAAGGCGAAGTGAACCAGTTGACCGAAGGCCTCAAAGAAGTCGAAGCCGATGCGGACTGGAAGAAGAAAGTGATTTACGACTGATGGTCGAGAGTTAAGAGAAGCCACCGAGAGGTGGCTTTTTTGTGGGGGGTGGGCTGACTGCCATTGCGAACATTCAGTTAGAGATTGGTTGGCAGTAAGGCCGCCTTCGCGAGCAAGCCCGCTCCCACAGTGGGCATGAGTTTATTCAGTTGGAGATTGGTCGGCTGTCAGGCCGCCATCGCTGGCAAGCCAGCTCCCACAGTTGGAATGGGGGCGCTCAGTTGGAGACTGGTCGGCTGTCAGGCCGCCATCGCTGGCAAGCCAGCTCCCACAGTGGGATAGGGTGAGTGAGTTAGAAAACTGGTCGGCTGTCAGGCCGCCTTCGCGAGCAGGCTCATTCCTACAGAAAAGCAAAGCAGTCCAGACAGCCCCCATGCTTTTCACCACTCAAATGGCCGAGTGTCAGCTCGCCGAAAGCTCTTGATCTTGCCGTGCCGGCCCCTTCGGCAGGCTGAGTGGAGGGGTTCATCCGGGGGTGGGAGCGCAGCGACCGTTTGGCGCAGCCAAACACATCGAGAGGAGGTGCAGCGAAGCAAACCGGAGGCGATGCGCCCGGATGAATCCCGCAGCGAAGGAACCCGAGCCACGGCGAGGGCCGTACGTTGGGGCCAAAGACCTTTGCTTCCTTTGGGGCGTTTGCCAAAGGGAGTCGCTGTAAGAGCGAAACCGCCAGCCGCAGCCCCCGAAGCAACGGATATTCACCCAAAACCCCCAGAACCTGGTCGGCCCAGAGGCCGCCAAGTCAAAGCCGAAAATGCCCAACCATCCCCTTGAGCTCCCCTCCCAACCGCGCCAGCTCAACACTCGAAACCGCATTCCCCCGCATCGCCATCGAAGACTGATCCGCACTCGCACGAATACTCGTCACACTGCGATTGATCTCCTCAGCCACCGAACTCTGCTCCTCGGCCGCCGCCGCAATCTGCTGATTCATCTGCTGAATCAACGAAACCGCCGCCGCAATACTGCCCAGCGCACTCTCGGTCTGCAGCGCATCACTGACCGCCAGCTTCACCAAGTCACCACTGCTCTGAATCTGCTGCACCGACGAATGCGCCGCCGAACGCAACGCACTGACCAGACGCTCGATCTCCTCGGTGGATTGTTGTGTACGCCGCGCCAACGCGCGAACCTCATCAGCCACCACCGCAAAGCCCCTGCCCTGTTCCCCGGCCCGCGCCGCCTCGATCGCGGCGTTGAGCGCCAGCAGATTGGTCTGCTCGGCAACGCTCTTGATCACATCCAGCACCGTACCGATGTTCTGGATCTGCGCACTGAGGCTTTCGATGCTCGAACTGGCTGATGTCGCCGAATCCGCCAGTTGCTCGATCCGCACCATGCTCTGGCGCACCACCTGCTGCCCGCTCTCGACCTTGGCATCCGCCGTTTGTGCGGCCAGCGCGGCCTCCTCGGCGTTACGTGCCACATCATGCACGGTGGCGGTCATCTGGTTCATGGCCGTGGCCACTTGCTCGGTCTCTTCCTTCTGGCTGTTGACCTCAAGGTTGGTCTGCTCGGTTACCGCCGACAGCGATTGCGCGGAACTGGCCAACTGCTCGATGCCCGCCTGCAAACCGCTGACGATCGTGCTCAGCCCAGTGCCCATCTGCTGCATTGCCAGCATCAGTTGCCCGATCTCATCACGCCGGGTGACCTCCACCCTCGCACTCAAATCCCCCGCCGCAATCTGTTGCGCCACCCGCATCACACTGCGCAACGGCGCGACAATCAACCGGGTGATGACCCACGCGGCAATCAGCCCGACCAGCAATGCCAGCGCCGAAGAACCGATGATCAACACCGAGTTTTTCTTCAATTCCGCCTGCATCGCGCCGTCCTCGGCGCCATACGCCTGATCCACGCGCTCCATCACCTGCGCCGCACGCTGGTGCAACTGTTCGTAGACGGTTTTTTCCTGGGCCAGCAGGCCGGTGTACTCGGCCAGTTTGTCGTTGAATCCGGCGATGTGCCCGGACACTTCATTGAGTACCGTCAGATAGCCCTCATCCTTGACCGTGGTCTTCAACTGCTCGGCCTGAGCCTGCGCCTGGGCGGCCTGCTCGATATTGCCCTTGCCGGCACTCTCGGCATCGCACTTGCGGCTCTGATCCAGACGAACCCGCGCCTCGTTCATCGCCTGCAACATCAGCCGCGACACCTGGCTGACCTGGCTGGCCTGTTCGATGAACTGTGCGCCGTCCTTGCCCTCGCTGTCCTTCAAGGTATACGCGCCATCATCGGCCAGCCCGGCTTGCAGCACGTCCAGGTTGTTGGCCACGCTGGACACCGACCAACTGGCCATTTCCAGCGCCAGATCCTTGGCCTGGGTCAGCGAGACAAACTCATCGAAAGCCTTGCGATAAGCGCCCAGTGCCTGTTCGACATCGCTCATCACCGCCACGTTGGCCGGGGACTGCGCCTTGAGTTGCGCGGCCTGGGCCAGCAAACCGTCTACGCCTTCGTGCAAGGCATCGACGGTTTTCGGATTGCTGTGCAGCGCATAGTCCTGCTCCAGCAGCCGCACCTTGAGCAGTGCACTGTTGAGCGACGACATCTGCTTCAGCCCATCGAAGCGCTGACTGATGGTCTGCAGGGACCAGACACCAATGGCAGCCACCAGCGCAGTCAACAGCAGCACCAGCACGAACCCGATACCCAGTTTCTTCGCCATACCGAGGTTGGCAAAACGTCCTTGCACGGCGGAAATCATTGCGCGAAGCCCCCTGCCAAAGTCTGTTACCGAAGATTCGCAACGGCCATGGAGCAGCACAAGTCTCTGGCGACGGAATAATGGCAAAAAGCTACGCACGCGTCGTTTTCAGAACGCTTGAGGTCGATTCACACCGGTACTGCGAAAAAACTGCCGGGCCCTCGGATCACAGGCATAGGCCACGTTGATCCGCTGCCACTCACTGGGTTCGCCACTCGGACTGAAGGCCCCCGGGTCGCAAAGGCTGACACCATTGCACTGCGCCTGACTGTGCAAGCGGCCAGTATCGCCCAGAGGGGCACGGGCCCAGATGAACAGGCCGCCACACGGCTTACCGAAGACCTCCCAGTCGGCGTCTTCCAGCGCCTGCAACGCGGCGACCCGATCGGTATTCAACCGTTGACGCTGGCGCTGGACCATTTTGCGATAGGCGCCATTGGCCAGAAGACTGGTCAGCACTGCCTCATTGAAACTCGAAGCGCCCATGCTACTGATCATCTTGATTCGCCCCAGCCGCGCTATCAGCGCTGGCTCGGCGTACACAAACCCGACGCGCAGCGAGCTGCTCAGTGTCTTGGAAAAGCTGCCGACATAGATCACTCGCTCATCGAGTGCCGCCAGGCGTGTGCCATTGCCATTGTGCAGGTCGGCGTAGACATCGTCCTCGATCACTCGCACATCGTGAGCGTTACACAACCGCAGGATCTGTTGGGCAACGCCAAGTGTCAGGCAAGAGCCGGTGGGATTGTGGTGGTGACTGTTGATGAACATCGCGACCGGCCGGAACTGCCGCAACAGTGCTTCCAGCGCCTGGGGATCCGGCCCGCTCGGCGTGCGGCGCACTTCCAGCAACTGCACGCCGTACAGGCGCAACAGCTCGAACAGCGGCGCATAGCCCGGGGTTTCGACGACAACGCAGTCACCGGCCTTCAACAATGTGCGCGCGAGCAGATCAAGCGCCTGGCTCGCACCGGAGGTCGTCAGCACCTGTTCATCCAGAGCCTCGACGCCGATCAGCCTGAGGCGTTTGACGATCTGCTCGCGTAACGCCGGCAGCCCCAGCGGGCTGCTGTAATTGAACAGACTCGCCATGTCGGTACGGGCCACCTGACGGATCGCATAACTCAGGTCGTCGGATTCACGCCAGCTCTGCGGCAAGCCTCCCTCGCCGAGTTTCAACCCGCTGTGTGCCTGCCCGCAGTCAATCCCGATCACCCCACGGCCCTGCGCGGCCACCATGAACCCGGCGCCCTGACGCGGGGCCAGAACGCCTTGCGCCACCAGCCGTTCGCAGGCTTCGGCCACACACGACTGACTCAGCAGATTGGAGCGCGCAATCTGCCTGACGGAGGGCAAGCGCGTGCTCGGCGCCACACCGCTTCGCGAGATCCACTCAGTCATGCCATCAACAATCTGCTGTACGACCGGCACCATTGCCTGTCGGTCAATTCTCAATTCCATGAGCACGCAAACTCCTGTCCATTTTGCTGGCGGCAGTAAATCACAGCCGCGTCGCTCAGGCTGTGCGACAACGCCGTCAAAAGCAGCCGTTCTAACCGTTTGATACACATTGTTTACCGGTTTAACGGAACTGGCGCCCAGCAACAGGAAAACCCGCACTGAGGCGGGTTCCAGAGTCTTGCCACTCGGCGTCAGAAAGCCGTGACGCCGCCATCCACGGCCAAGGAATGACCGGTGGTAAACGCCGCGCCATCGCTGCACAGATACAGCACGGCGCTGGCGATTTCCTCGACCTTGCCGATACGCCCCACTGGGTGCATCGCGTTGGCAAATTCGCCTTTCTTCGGGTCAGCCTCATAAGCGCGACGGAACATGTCGGTGTCGATCACCGCCGGGCACACCGCGTTGACGCGGATTTTCTTCTTCGCGTATTCGATCGCCGCCGACTTGGTCAGGCCGATCACCGCGTGTTTCGACGCCGCATAAATGCTCATCTTCGGCGCCGCACCAAGCCCCGCCACCGACGCGGTGTTGACGATCGCCCCGCCGCCCTGAGCGAGCAACAACGGCAACTGGTACTTCATGCACAACCACACACCTTTGACGTTGACGCCCATGATCGCGTCGAACTCGTCCATCGAGCCGTCGGCCAACTTGCCTTGCTCGATTTCGATCCCGGCATTGTTGAAGGCATAGTCCAGACGACCGTAGGTATTGATCACCTCGTCCATCAGATTCTTAACTTCGCTTTCGACGGTAACGTTGCAGCGCACGAAGGTCGCTTCGCCGCCGGCTGTACGAATCAGCGCCACGGTGCCTTCGCCCCCTGCCGTGTCCAGGTCGGCCACCACCACTTTCAAACCTTCGGCGGCGAACGCCTGGGCGGTCGCCCGGCCGATACCGTTGGCCGCTCCGGTGACTACGACCACTTGGCCGGAAAACGTCATGCTCATTGTTATGTCCTCGAAGGGAGAGATGCAGGAGGGATTTGCAGACTCGCAGCATAGTCACCGGGGCCCGTCCCGAGTCAGCACTATCAGAAGGCTGTTTATGCCTTCATCCGTCGCAGTGATAAAAGCCTGTGGGCCACTATCACTGCACTGGATCATTGCGCATTCGCCACATCAGCCGACCTTGCAGCATTGGCCTCGAGGGTCTATCAACAAGGCTTCATTCAGTTCGAGTGCCTGCCATGACCAGTCAGACCAATCGCCAGTTCCTCCTCGCCAAACGCCCGGTGGGGGCTGCGACCCGTGAGACCTTCACCTACCAGGAAGTCCCAGTCGGCGAACCGGGCGCTGGTCAGATACTGGTGAAAAACCAATACCTGTCCCTCGACCCGGCCATGCGCGGCTGGATGAACGAGGGCAAGTCCTATATCCCGCCGGTAGAAATCGGTGAAGTCATGCGCGCCTTGGGCGTGGGCCAGGTCATCGCTTCGAACAACCCGGGCTTTGCCGTCGGCGACTACGTCAACGGCGCCCTCGGCGTGCAGGATTATTTCCTTGGCGAGCCCAGAGGTTTCTACAAGGTCGATCCGAAACTGGCGCCGCTGCCGGTGTATCTGTCCGCCCTTGGCATGACCGGCATGACCGCTTACTTCGCCCTGCTCGACGTCGGCGCACCGAAGGCCGGCGACACGGTGGTGTTGTCCGGAGCTGCCGGGGCAGTGGGCAGCATTGCCGGACAGATCGCCAAGATCAAAGGCTGCCGGGTCGTCGGCATCGCCGGTGGTGCCGACAAGTGCAAATACCTGATCGATGAGCTGGGCTTCGACGGCGCCATCGATTACAAGCACGAAGACGTGCTGGCCGGACTCAAGCGTGAGTGCCCGAAAGGCGTTGATGTGTATTTCGATAACGTCGGCGGCGAGATCCTCGACGCTGTGCTCAGCCGTCTGGCGCCGAAAGCCCGGGTGGTGATCTGCGGCGCCATCAGCCAGTACAACAACAAGGAAGCGGTCAAAGGCCCGGCCAACTATCTGTCGCTGCTGGTAAACCGTGCGCGCATGGAAGGCTTTGTGGTGATGGACTATGCCGCGCAGTACGCCGGTGCCGCGCAGGAAATGGCCGGCTGGATGGCCAAGGGGCAGCTCAAGAGCAAGGAAGACATCGTTGAAGGTCTGGAGACCTTTCCGGAGACGCTGATGAAATTGTTCAGCGGGGAGAATTTCGGCAAGTTGGTGCTGAAAATCTAAGACCACTCAGAAACCAATGTGGGAGCGAGCCTGCTCGCGAAAGCGGTGGATCAGTCGGCAAGGAATTCGACTGACACGCCCTATTCGCGAGCAGGCTCGCTCCCACATTTGGATCTTCGGTGTTGCTTAGGCGATTTCGGCCACGACCGACGCCAGTGCCTTGGCCGGATCCGCCGCCTGACTGATCGGACGGCCGATCACCAGATAATCGGAACCGGCATCCAGCGCCTGACGCGGGGTCAGGATACGGCGCTGGTCATCTTGCGCACTGCCCGCCGGGCGAATCCCCGGGGTCACCAGTTGCAGCGACGGGTGCGCCGACTTCAGTGCGGTGGCTTCCAGCGCCGAGCACACCAGACCGTCCATCCCGGCCTTCTCGGCCAGCGCAGCCAGACGCAGCACTTGCTCCTGCGGTTCGATATCCAGACCGATACCGGCCAGATCCTCGCGCTCCATGCTGGTCAGCACGGTCACACCGATCAGCAGCGGTTGCGGGCCGCTGCGCTTGGAAAGCTCTTCACGGCAGGCCGCCATCATGCGCAGGCCACCGGAGCAATGCACGTTGACCATCCACACGCCCATCTCGGCCGCGGCTTTCACGGCCATCGCGGTGGTGTTGGGAATGTCGTGGAATTTCAGGTCGAGGAACACCTCGAAGCCTTTGTCACGCAAGGTGCCGACGATTTCCGCGGCGCAACTGGTGAACAGTTCCTTGCCCACTTTGACCCGGCACAGTTTCGGGTCCAACTGGTCGGCCAGCTTCAGTGCGGCGTCACGGGTGGGGAAATCCAGGGCGACGATGATAGGAGTCTGGCAGGCGGACATGGATGGGCTCTCAGGCAAGTCGAAATCGGCGCGCATTGTAGCGGAAGCGGCGCCAGCGCGGCACCCGATGATCGGTAAATCGTCGCCGCAAACGTGATCAGCATAGCGCTCGCGGCTATTGTGTCGAACCCGATACACAACCGACACGCCGCCAACAAGCGCCCGCGCTAGCCTCGCCAGCCGCAACACGTCCTTACATCAGCACTTCCCGCCTCACGGCAGGACGCCTATGCTGAAACCACCACCTCGCAGCCCATCTTTGTGGTTGGCGGCCTACTGGCAGATGAACAGCCCCATGCACAACACCCAGACCACCGTGACTGATGAGCAGAAAGACGACAAGCGCTGGAGCATCCGTGCGCTGATCGTCGATGACGATGTGCCGATCCGCGAGCTGATGATCGACTACCTCGCGCGTTTCAACATCCACGCCAGCGGCGTCACCGACGGCGCGGCCATGCGTCAGGCGATGCAGGCCGAGCATTTCGACGTGGTGGTGCTCGACCTGATGCTGCCCGGCGAAGACGGCCTGTCGCTGTGCCGCTGGCTGCGCGCCGAATCGGACATCCCGATCCTGATGCTCACCGCCCGCTGCGAACCCACCGACCGCATCATCGGCCTGGAACTGGGCGCCGACGACTACATGGCCAAACCGTTCGAACCACGGGAACTGGTGGCGCGGATTCAGACTATCCTGCGCCGTGTGCGCGATGACCGCACGGAACAGCGCGCCAACATCCGCTTCGACAACTGGCGCCTGAACAGTGTGCTGCGGCAGTTGATCGCCGACGATGGCCTGGTAGTGCCGCTGTCCAACGCCGAATTCCGCCTGCTCTGGGTCTTCATCGAACGCCCGCGCCGCGTACTCAGCCGCGAACAACTGCTGGATGCCGCCCGTGGCCGCTCGATCGAGGCGTTCGACCGCAGCATCGATTTGCTGGTGTCGCGCCTGCGGCAAAAACTCGGCGACGACCCGAAAGCCCCGCAGTTGATCAAAACCGTGCGCGGTGAAGGTTACCTGTTCGACGCGCGAGACATCGGCTGATGCGAGCGCGCTTCGACACGCTGTTCGGCCGCCTGTTTGGCATGCTGTTCGTGGCGATCGTCCTCGCGCACCTGCTGGCCTTTGCCTGGTTTCATCACTATGGGCCACCCCCACCGCCGCCCCCGCCGGAGTTTGCCGAGGGCGTCGACGGCCAACGGCCACCGCCGGATCCACGTTTCGCCCATCGCCCGCCGCGCCCCTGGTTCGGCGGGCCGTTGGTGCCGCTGACCTTCCAGTTCATCTCGCTGATGATCGCTGCGTGGTACGGCGCCAAACTGCTCAGCCGGCCGATCCAGCGCCTGAGCGATGCCGCCGAACGCCTCAGCGAAAACCTCGACAGCCCGCCGCTGGACGAGTCCGGCCCGCGTGAGGCACGACAGGCGGCGCACACCTTCAACCTGATGCAACAACGCATTCGTGAACAGGTGCAGCAGCGAGCACGCATGCTCGGCGCCGTCTCCCACGACCTGCGCACTCCGCTGTCGCGGTTGAAGCTGCGCCTGGAACAGATCGACGACGAAAAACTGCAAGGTCAGATGCGCCAGGACCTCAACGACATGATCGGTATGCTCGACGCTACCCTCACCTACCTGCACGAACAGCGCACCAGCGAAGCGCTGCAGTTGATGGACGTGCAGGCGCTGGTCGAATCGTTGTGCGAGAACGCTCAGGATCAGGGCGCCGACGTTGACGTCAGCGGCCATTGCGCACCGCTGCAGGTGCAGCCGATGGCGCTGCGCTCGTGCATCAACAACCTGATGGACAACGCCCTGCGCTACGCCGGACAGGCACGCATCGAACTGCAGGATCAACGCGAGCAACTGCTGATCCGCGTGATCGACCACGGCCCGGGCATTGCCGAAGACAAACGCGAGGCGGTGTTCGAACCGTTCTTTCGCCTGGAAGGCTCGCGCAACCGCAACTCCGGCGGCGTAGGCCTGGGCATGACCATCGCCCGCGAGGCAGCGCAGCGTTTGGGTGGACAATTGAATCTGGAAGAAACCCCGGGCGGCGGCCTGACCGCAATCATCCGCCTGCCGCGCACTTAAGAAACACACCTATCCACCGTGGGAGCGGGCTTGCTCGCGAAAGCGGTGTGTCAGTCGACTTCTGTGTTGAATGATTGGCCGCCTTCGCGAGCAAGCCCGCTCCCACAGAGGATTTTTGGTATTCCCGCCACTGTGTACCACTCGGTACAAAGCCAAAACACCCAGGACATCTTGCCCCTTGAGTCTGCACAAGCCGGTACACCCACCGGTTTTACAGTCCAAGGAGTGAGCCCATGATCGGTAGCGTCAGCAACTACACGAGCTATACCAGCACCAGCAGCACCACCCAGAACGCCCGCAGCCAGCAATTGCAAAAGGAACTGTTCGCCAAACTCGACAGCAACGGCGACGGCGCGGTGGATCAGGACGAACTGAAAAGTGCTCTGTCGCAAAAATCCGACGATGGCCTGCTGGTCAACCTGAGCAAGCAATTCGGCGATCTGGACAGCGACGCCAGCGGCAGCCTCAGCGCCGAAGAAATGACCGCGATGGCGCCTCCGCCGCCACCTCAGGATCAAGCACCGAACACCGACCTCGCCGACGCCCTGATCAGCGCCCTCGACGCCGATGGCGACGGCGCCATCAGGCGCAACGGCCTCACCAGCGCCGGCAGCAGCGCCGACAGCAACCAAATATTCTCGGCCCTGGACAAGAACAAGGACGGCACCGTCAGCCAGGACGAACTCACCGCCAGCCTCACCCCACCACCGCCACCACCGCCGCAACAAGCCTCCAGCGACGAACTGTTCAGCCAACTGGATGCCGATGGTGACGGCAGCATCAGCGAGACCGAACTGAGCAGCGCGTTGCAAAGCAGCGACAGCGCCTCGCCGATTAGCACTGATACCAGCGCTGCATTGCTCAAGGTACTGGACAGCGACAGCAGTGGCGGCGTGAGCAGCGACGAACTGAAAGCGGCGCTACAGGCAGGTCGGGAACGCCCGCCCGAAGAACAGACCACCAGTACCCAGACCACCAGCGAAGCGCTGAACCGGATGATTGCCAACTTGAGCAAACAGTACTCGCTGGACAATGCTGCGCCGGTGGGCAAATACCTGAATGTGGCGACTTGAGTTGATGGGGTGATGGGTGATCGTTTCCATGCAGCGGTGTGGGAACGGTCATTTGGGTACAGCGGGAAGAGAGTAGTTGGTTGAGAAGGCCTCATCGCCAGCAGGCTGGCTCCTACAGTTGGATGGAGTGCATTCAGTTGGAGATTGTTTGGCTATAAGGCCGCCTTCGCGAGCAAGCCCGCTCCCACAGTGGGAATGGGTTTATTCAGTTGGAAATTGGCCGGCTATAAGGCCGCCATGGCGAGCAGGCTCACTCCTCCAGAAGAGCGAGATAGTGCACCGCCTCGCTCTTCACCACTCAAATGGTCGAGTGTCAGCTCGCCGAAAGCTCTTGATCTTGCCGTGCCGGCCCCTTCGGCAGGCTGAGTGGAGGGGTTTATCCGGGGGTGGGAGCGTAGCGACCGTTCGACGCAGTCGAACACATCGAGAGGAGGTGCAGCGAAGCAAACCGGAGGCGATGCCCCCGGATGAACACCGTAACGAAGGAACCCGAGCCTAAGCGAGGGCCGTACGCCGGGGCCCAGCGTTTTGGTTACTTTTGGGCGTCTGCAAAAGTGACTCGCCGTAAGGGCGAAACCGCCAGCCGCAACACCCAAAAAAACGGATATTCACCCAAACCCCCAGGAACCTGGTCGGCCCAAAGGCCGCCAAGCCAAAACCTAAACCCGAGCCTGACTCTTACTCCAATCCGTCAACAAACTATAGGCCACCGCCAACAACGTAGGCCCGATAAACAACCCGATAAACCCAAACGCAATCAACCCGCCAAACACCCCAAGCAACACAATCACCAACGGCAGATTCCCCCCGCGGCTGATCAGATAGGGCTTCAACACGTTATCCACGCCACTGATGATGAACGTCCCCCAGATCCCGAGAAACACCGCCATCCCGTATTCACCTTTCCAGGCCAGCCAGGCCGTGGCCGGAATCCACACCAACGGTGGCCCCATCGGAATCAGACTCAACAGAAAGGTCACGATCCCCAGCACCAGCGCCCCCGGAACCCCGGCAATCAGGAACCCGACCAACGCCAGAACCGCCTGCGCCGCCGCCGTACCGATCACCCCGTTGACCACCCGCTGCACGGTGCCGGCCACCAGCTCGATGTAATACCCGGCACGCTCACCAATCAGGCGCTGCAGCAGACCGTGCACAAATGCCGCCAAGCGCGGCCCGTCGCGATAGAAAAAGAACACGAAGACAATGCTCAGGGTCAGCTCGAGAATCCCGCCGCCGATCTGCGCACTGCGCGCCAGCAGCCAGTTCCCGACCTGCCCCAGATACGGTTTGATCGACACCATCAGCGCTGCGCCCTGCTGATCAATGCTGTTCCAGATCCCCACCAGCCGCTCGCCCACCAATGGCACGCTGCCGAGCCAGACCGGCGCCTCCGGCAGACCATCGACCTGCACATCCTTGATGAACGCCGTGGCATCGCGCACGTGATCGGCCAGGTTGAACCCGAGCCACACCAGCGGCGCCGCCACCAGCAACATCCAGCCCAGGGTCAAAATGGCCGCGGCAAGTGATTCGCGGCCATTGAGCCAGCGGGTCAGCAGACGCATCAGCGGCCAACTGGCGAACGCCAGCACCGCGCCCCAGAACAGCGCCGACCAGAACGGCGCCATCACCCACAGGCTGGCACCGAACAGCACCAGCAGGAGGATTTGCACCAACAGCCGATCGTTATTGAGCATGTACAGTCTCGAAGAAGTCAGTCGGTCAAAGAGTAGGCGAACACGCCGCGCGTGCACGCCCGATGCAGCTTACCGCAACAGATCGATGCGCAGGCCAGAGCCGTCGGCGCTCCCCGCCTCCATCCGTGCCGCCCGCACCCCCTGACCGATCAGCGCCTGACGCCAGGCCTCGGCCTTGGGTCCGGCAATCGTCACGCGTTGGGTGGTGTCGAGGTTCAAGCCACGGGAAATCAGTCGTAACCAGGTGTCATCCGGATCGCCGGTCAGCTTGGGAAAGTCCAGTTCACCGGTACTTTTGAGCTGTCGCAACAGCGTGGCCGAGGTCGGCAGCAGCTCGCCCAACGGTGCGCCCGCTTCGAACTGTTCGACATGCAGATAGGCTTTGCGATTGCCGCGGGTGATGCTGTAGAGCGCCACCAGGGTGTTGTCCTTCGGTGCGGCCAGACGCAACAGTAGATAGGCCTGTTGCTCGTCGGCGCCGTACAGCTTGGCGTTACCGAACACTTCATTGGCCCACAGGCTGCTTTCGCCACAATCACGGGCCTGGCACCAGAACAGCAACTCGGCGTCCTGCTTTTGCAAGGCTTCACGGGCGGCGGTGAAGGCTTCGGTGGCGGAATGCTCAGGCGGCAACTCGTAGGTGACCGAAGTGGTCTGGCCGCGCGCCGTGACCTGGCCGTCAAAGCGCAGCTGGCCGCTGATCTTGCGGATCGAGCCCAGCGGATAGATCCGCTCAAGCTCCACAGGAGGGCGATAGTCGACGATCTGCGCATCGGCCAGACGCGGCACGATCTGCAAATCCTGGCTGCCGGGCACGTCGGCGGCGAACGAAACGGAACTGAAACAGCACAGCGCCAACAGACTGAGTGACCGCATAGTCAGGCTCATCGGATCGGCATGGCTTGGCGGGTCGGGGGCGCAGCGGTATAGAAATCCATCGTGTTTGTCTCCCATTTCAACCCGCCCAGCCTCGACAGTTGCCCGGTGCAAGTCAAGGAATGGCGAAGAAGCGATTGAAACAGTCTGCGACAAGGTCGGCACCGGACTCATCGTTCAGGTGCAAATGATGCCCGCCCGCCAGCTGTTCCTGGCTAAAGGGTAGCCGCTCCAGCAACTCCGGATGTTTGGCCAGCATGCCGTCGGCGGCGACCACCAGTTGCGCCGGACACGTGATGCGCTGGACGAAGGCCATCGCCTGCTCCTGAGTCAGGCGCAGCGGTGACGGCAGGGTCAGACGATTGTCGGTGCGCCAGGTATAACCACCAGGTACCGGCATCAGACCGCGTTGCGCCAGCAGTTCGGCGGCTTCACGACTGACCGCTACCAAACCCTTCATCCGCGCTTCGATGGCGCGGTCGAGGGTGTTGTAGACCGGTTTGCGCTTCTCACGCAGATCCAGCTGCGCCTGCAGAGCCATGCCCATGCGCTCGGCAGCGTTTTCGCCTTTGTCCGTAGGAGGAATCACCCCGTCGATCAACGCCAGGTGGCTGACGCGCTCCGGCAACGAACCGGCCAGCACCAGCGAAACGATGGCGCCCATCGAATGCCCGAGCAGGCCGAAGCGCTTCCAGCCCAGTTGCTCGGCAACCTGCAGCACATCGTGGGCGTAGTCCCACAGCGCATAACCGGCGCCGTTGGGTCGATGCCCGGAATGCCCGTGCCCGGCCATGTCCAGCGCAATAATGCGCAGGCCCTTGAGCTTGGGTGCCAGGCGCGCAAAGCTGTTGGCGTTGTCGAGCCAGCCATGCAGGGCAATCACCGGCAGACCGTCCTCGGGGCCGAACAAGTGCGCCGCCAGTTCGATATGCGGCAGGCTCAAGCGCACTTCTTCGAAAGTCGGGCTCATGCGCAGTCCTTCTGTTGGCGGCGCTCCCAGCGCGTAAACAGTTCTTTGAGCAGGCGCGCCGTGTCTTGCGGACGTTCCAGCGGAAACATGTGCCCGCCCGGCATGCTCAGTGCTTCACCCTGCGGCAGGCGCCCGACGAATCGGCTGTGATGACGCATGACCACGCGGCTCTTGTGGCCACGCACCACCGCCAGAGGCACTTTCAGCTGACGAGTGCGACCGGGACTGGTGTGCGGCACGCCGCGATAGATGCTGATTTCAGTGGCCGGATCAAAGCGCAGACGCAGCTTGTCGCCAACCGTATGCAGCCCGTGCTGCAGGTAGGCATCGAAGCATTCCGGATCGAAACCGCGAAACAGGGTCTTGCCGGCAAAATAGCTGCGCGCCGTGTCGAGATCGGCGAACTCTTCGCGCCGCCCCAACGTACGTCCGGCCGGGGTCAGTTTGTCGATGAAGCCGAAGCGCTTGGCCGCGCGGATCACCCACTGGTCTGTGCGAGTCAGCACCGGCGAGTCGAGCATGACCACGCCGCGATACAGCTCAGGGCAACGCAACGCCGCGTGCAGGTGCAACACACCGCCAAACGAATGGCCGACGCCCCACACCGGCTGATCCTGTTGCTGCAGATGGTGGATCAGTTCGTCGACCAGGTTGTACCAGTTGTCGTCCGCCGGGAAACGCGGGTCATGGGCATGCTGTTCCAGATGCGCGACCCGATACTCGGGCGCCAGCGCCGCGAACAACTTGCCATAGGTGCCCGAGGGAAACCCGTTGGCGTGGGCGAAAAAGATCGGTTGCGACATGCAGGTTTATCCATGAGCGGAAACATGCCGCTGATTGTCCGCAAGAGCGCGGCCCTGAGCAATGACCGTAACTGCCAGGAATGATGACAGTCCGGTCATGGCGATGGCGCATCTGACCTCAACGCGCCGACGGCTGCTCGCCCAATGGCACCACCGCCATGGTCAAACGCGACACACAACTGGCCTTGCCCTCGTCACTGGTCAGGCGGATATCCCAGACATGCGTGGTGCGGCCGATGTGAATCGGTTTGGCCACCGCGGTCACGCGCCCGCTGCGCAAACCGCGCAAATGGTTGGCATTGATCTCCAGCCCCACGCAGTAGAACTTGCTGGCATCGATGCACAGATAACTGGCCATCGAACCGACGGTTTCCGCCAGCACCACCGAGGCGCCGCCGTGCAGCAGACCGTAAGGCTGGTGGGTGCGGTGGTCGATGACCATGCTCGCCGTCAGCGATTCCTCGTCGAAGGACTCGAAACGGATATCCAGCACTTCGCCGATGGTGTTTTTCTGGATTGCGTTCAACTGCTCGATGTTCGGAGTGGTGCGCCACAAGCTCATCGCAGGCTTCCTTTGTTGTTTTGGTGGTCACTCAATCCTGCCACAGCACCGCCTCGCTGCGCGCGCTCCATTCTTCAAACCGCGCGCCGTAGGTGTCTTCAATGACGTTGCGCTTGATCTTCAAGGTCGGCGTGAGAAAACCGTTTTCCACCGCCCAACTGTCCTTGACCACCACCAGCCGGCGCAGGCGTTCGTGCTTGTCGAGCACGGCGTTGACCTCTTCCAGCAGTTTTTCCAGGCTCGAATGCAGGCTGGCCCGCCCCTCCTCCTGATTGACCGTCGACAGTACGCACAAGCCCAGCGGCGCACTCAGGCCATCGCCGACCACACAGACCTGTTCGATCCGTGAGTGCACCGCCAGCCGGTTTTCAATCGGGGCCGGGGCCACATATTTGCCTTTGCTGGTCTTGAAGATTTCCTTGAGCCGGCCGGTCAGGCGCAAGCGTCCCTCGGCATCCTGCTCACCCTTGTCGCCGGTACGCAGGAAGCCGTCCTCGGTGAGGGTCTCGGCGGTTTTCTGCGGCTCCTTGAAATAGCCAAGCATGTTCGCCTGACTGCGCACCAGCACCTCACCGGACTCGTCGATGCGCACCTCGACCTCCGGGCACGGCTTGCCGATCCAGCCTTGCTTGTACTGACCCGGCAGGCAGATGTGCGAATAGCCGCAACTCTCGGTCATGCCATACACCTCCAGCACATCGAGGCCGAGTTTCTGATACCAACTGAGCAAGGTCTGCGGCACCGGTGCCGCACCGGACAGCGCCACGCGCAAGGCATCCAGCCCCAGCCCCGCCAACACCTTGTGCCCGACTCGCTTGCCAATGAATGGCAGGCCAAGCAGGAAATCCAGGCGCTTGGCCGGGATCTTGCCGTACACGCCCATCTGAAATTTGGTCCAGATCCGCGGCACGCCAAACATCGCCGTGGGCCGCGCCCGGCGCAGATCGGTGATGAAAGTGTCGAGGCTTTCGGCAAAGAACACCGTTTGCCCGGTGTAGATCGAGGCCAGCTCAACGAACATGCGTTCGGCGACATGGCACAGCGGCAGGTACGACAGCAGCCGGTCTTGCTCGTTAAGCCCGAACAGTTGCGTGCCGCGAGTCGTGGCGAACCCCAGATTGGCAAAACTGTGCATCACGCCTTTGGGCAACCCGGTGGTGCCGGAGGTGTAGATGATGGTTGCCAGTTGCTCCGCCGCAGGACGCGGATCGTCCTGGATCGGCGAGCTTTTTTGCAGGTCATCCCAACTGAAATCGAACTCGCCGGGCGGGTGCAGCGGCAGGCTGATGGTCGGCAAATCCGCCGGCACACCGACGGACATGCCCGGCCAGTCATCGAGTTTGCCAATGAACGCCAGCACACTTTCCGAATGCGTCAGCACCTGATTCACCGAGTCGGCGGTGAGGTTGGGATACAGCGGCACCGAGACGTGCCCGGCCATCCAGATCGCCAGATCGGCAATGATCCAGTGCGCGCAGTTTTTCGAGATCAGCGCGATATGGCTGCCCTGCGGTAATTCACGGGCGCGCAGCCAGTGCGCGGCACAACGCGCTTGATGACCGACGTCGGCCCAGGTCAGGGTCTCGACCTGCCCGCCGCCGATGGGCTGCACCAGAAAACGCTGGCGCGGGTGCCGGGCCTCACGCTCGTAGAACACGTCCAGCGGCAAACGGAAGGCGGCAGACATGCGACTCGCTCCTGTTTTTTTGGGTCTGGAGCAAGCGTAGTCAACCAAGCAAGTGCTTGGTTGGATTTTTTACCAAAAGAAACAAGATCAAAAGATCGCAGCCTGCGGCAGCTCCTACACAGGTCTCTGTAGGAGCTGCCGCAGGCTGCGATCTTTTGCTGTTAAGGATGCTTGAGGCTGTTGAGGGTCATCGAGCCGATCAGCAGTTCAGGACTTTCCAGCTCGGCCAACCCCGCCGTACCGACCTTCTCCGGCGGATACCCGGCGCCATGCTGCAGATAGCTCAGCAGATTGCCCACCAGCGGGTTATGGCTGACCAGCAGCACATTGCTCACCGACACCAGTTGATCGGTGACCTTGTCCGGATCGGTCTCCGGGGTCAGCCATTCGACGGTACGAATCTCCGGCTCGAAGCCCAGCGCCTCGCGGACAATCTGCGCGGTCTGTTGCGCACGCAGATAAGGGCTGGCATAGATCGCCGTCAGTGGCTGACCGATCAATCGGGCTGCACTGTTCAAGGCCTCTTTGCGACCCTGCTCGGTCAACGCCCGCTCGGAATCGGGGCACGAGCCGTAAGGCACCGCCTCGCCGTGACGCAACACCCAGAGTTTCATAGCTTGGGTTCCTCATCACGGGCCGGATGCGGCGCTGGCGGCACGGCGTGCGGTGCTTCGCCTTCCGGGGCACGCGGGGTTGGCCAGTCGGCAAACGGCCAGGGTTTCTGGTCGCTGTGAAAGCTGCCGAAGCGGCCGATCTGCGCCAGGAACTGGCTCAGGCTGTCGCCGAAATTCATCAGGCTGGCGCTCGGCGCGCCGTAAATCAAACGATAGATCAGTTGCACCAGCACGACGGCGCCGAGGATGAACTGCGCCACTTGCCAGACCAGCACGTAGACGATCATCCACAGCACCCGCAGGAGAATGGATTCGTACTTGGCTTCGGTTTTCGGATCGTTCATGGCTCGCTTCCTGTTGAATCAGTTGAAACCGCTGGTGGAAATAAAGTCGACGTCGGTTTTCGGTTCGGCACGCATCAGTAGACCGATCACCTGCTCCAGCGTGCGTCCCTCAAACAGAATCGCGTGCAACCCGGCGACCAGCGGCATGTACACGCCAACCTCTTGGGACTTGGCCTTGAGCACCTTCAGGGTGTTCACGCCTTCGGCGACTTCGCCCAGACGCGACACCGCTTCATCAAGGCTCAAGCCCTGACCGAGGGCAAACCCGACCTGATAGTTGCGGCTCTTCGGCGACGAGCAGGTGACGATCAGATCACCGACCCCGGCCAGACCGAGGAAGGTCATCGGGTTGGCGCCCTGATTCACCGCAAAGCGCGTCATCTCGGCCAACGCACGGGTGATCAGCATGCTTTTGGTGTTCTCGCCCATCTCCAGCGCCACCGCCATGCCGGCGATGATCGCGTAAACGTTTTTCAGCGCCCCGCCCAGCTCGACGCCGAAACGGTCAGCGCTGGCGTAAACGCGGAAGGTGCGACCATGCAGCGCAGCCTGCACCTGTTTGCACAATTCTTCGTCTTCGCTGGCGACCACGGTGGCGGTCAACGCATGCTCGGCGATCTCCCGCGCCAGATTCGGCCCGGACAGCACGCCAATACGCGCCTGCGGGGCGATCTCTTCGAGGATCTGGCTCATCAGTTTGAAGGTGTGCGCTTCGATGCCCTTGGTCAGGCTGACCAGCATTTTGCCGCTCAGGCGCTCGGCGTGGGCGGCCAGCACCGTGCGCAATGCGCTCGAGGGCAGTGCGACGAAGCACAGCTCGCAGGCGTCGAGGGTGGCCTGCAGATCAGTGACCGCAGTCACTCCCGGCAGAATCTTGATGCCTTTGAGGTAACGCGGATTCTCGCGGTTGACCCGGATGGCCTCGGCCTGCTCGGGGTCACGCATCCACTGCCGGACTTGATGGCCGTTCTCGGCCAAAAGGTTGGCCACGGCGGTACCAAAACTTCCGCCTCCCAGGACCGCAATCGGGCGCTGTTCAGTCATATGCAATCCGTTAATCCATACCAGTGGCGATGCCGGCATTATACGGGGCGACCGGAGCGCGGCCAGCCCCTGCGTCAATTACCGACACTTGTAGGAAGAAGACCAATAAAGCCGAGGAAAATGCCCGCATCGTGACTGGAAAAGTCACTGTCCTCGGTTAACATGCGCGCCAATTCTTTGCGATCAAGGCCGTGCCGTGTCTTTTGGCTCTCCCCCCTCGCGTTCGTCACTGCTGCTGGCGCTGCTGTTCAGCCCGGTGTTGCAGGCGGACGATCTGTTTGTCGACAGCGAAACGCTGCCGCAGGTGCTGACGGCTACGCGCCTGAAACAGACGCCGGCGGAAGTGCCGGGGAGCATGACCGTGCTCGACAGTGAGCTGATCAACGCCAGCGGTGCGCGAGATATCAGCGAGTTGCTGCGGCTGGTGCCGGGGATGATGGTCGGCAACATCAACGGCAATCAGGCTGCGGTCAATTATCACGGAACCAACGCCAGCGAAGCGCGGCGCATGCAGGTGCTGATCGATGGCCGCTCGGTGTACCGCGCAGGCCTGGCCACGGTGGACTGGAGTGATATTCCGGTGGCCATGGAAGACATCGAACGGATCGAGGTTTTCCGTGGGCCGAACACCGTCAGCTACGGCGCCAACGCGCTGATGGCGGTGGTCAACATCATCACCCGCAACCCGGCGGACAGCCACGGCACGCGCCTGAAGTACACCCGTGGCCAACGCGGCATCAACGATTTCTATGCCAGCCAGGGCACCGGCTGGAATGGCGGTGACCTGCGCCTGTCGCTGTCCGGCCAGGAAGACGATGGCTTCGACAGCGACCGCACGGGCGCCGATTATCGCGACAGCCGCCGCTTGAACCGCTTCAGCCTCGCCGTCAGCCAGACCCTGAGCGACAACCAGAGCCTCGACTGGCAGATCAACGCGAAGGACGGCAGCAACCAGCGGCCCTACACCTACCGCCCAGTGTTCTCGGGGATTACCGCTGCCGGGAACAATTCCGACGTGGTCGCCAAGGATTACGCCGGCTCGGTGCGCTGGAATCTCGACATCAACCCCGAACACAGCCTTTATATACAGGGCTCGGCCCAACACTGGGATCGCCAGCAGGTGTGGCGCGCCTGTGATGCCGAAGTGTCGTTCAGCCCGCAACTGACCCAACTGTGGCAGCTCAACCCGAACTACACCGAACGGCTGGCACGCAACATCACCCGCTTCACCGGCCCCGGTCCGGAAGCCGGCACCCCGCAGGAGATGGCCCTCGCCAATCAAGTGCTGGATCAATGGCGCAACGGTGCCAGCCAGACCCTGTGCGGCGACATCGACCAAAGCGCCCGCGAGTCGCGCTACGACCTCGAATTGCAGGACACCCTCAGCCTGTCCGACAGTCTGCGGCTGGTCAGTGGCCTGAACTATCGTTACGACCGGGCCGACTCCGAGACCTACTTCAACGGCACGCTGGACGACACCACCTGGCGCGCGTTCGGCCAACTGGAGTGGCGCGCCAGTGAACACTGGCTGCTGCAGGGCGGCGCCATGTTCGAAGACACCCGACTGATCGGCAATTCGCTGACGCCCCGCTTCGCCGTCAACTACCTGATCAACCCACGCCATGGCCTGCGCGCGGTGTACTCGGAGGCGATCCGTTCGCCGGACATGTTCGAGAACAACGTCAACTGGAGCTATCAGGTGAGCAACCTGCGGCCGTCCGCCTATGGCCAGTCTTCGGCGCGCTACTTCGTCAAGACCCGTGGCCCGGGCAATCTCGATCAGGAACACATGCGCTCGCGCGAGTTGGGCTACAACGGCTATTTCGCCGAGCTGGGCCTGGCCGTGGACGTGAAGCTGTTCTACGACGAAATCACCGGGATGATCAGCGAGCCGCTGCGTAACAACCAGTACATCGCCAGCAACGCCAACAGCTCGCGCTTTCGCGGCACCGAAACCCAGCTCGACTGGCGCCTGAGCATGATCGATCGCCTGCGCTTCACCTACGCCTTCGTCGACGCCGAGGCGAGCAACCCGCTGGATCAGCAATTCACTGCGCGCAACAGCGGTTCTGCCGGTTGGCTGCGCGACTGGGGCCACGGCTGGAACAGCGCCCTGTTCTATTACGGCGACAACGCGCTCAACGGCTACCGCTTCGAACGGGTCGACACGCGCATCGCCAAACGCATCCCGCTGGGCAAGGCCCAACTGCAACTGGCCGGCGTGCTGCAGCAGCGGCTCGACAATGAACCGACCACTTTCGTCGACAACAATTACGACGAACGCCGGGTGCTGTACTTCAGCGCCGAGCTGGAGTTCTAGGGTGCGCTACGCCACGCCAAACAAGACGCCAACCCTCGGCCACTGGCTGGCGGGCGTCTGTCTGTTTTTGACCGCGTGGCTGCACGGCGTGGCGGTGCAAGCCGCAGACATTCTGTTGACCGGCGCCGAAGAAAGCCCTGGGGTGCAGGCCTTCGTCCAGGCCCTGAGCGAGCTGCGTCCCACCGACAACGTGCGCTTCCAGCCGCTGGCCAGCCTGCCGGCACCGGGCAAGTTGCCGAGCAATTTGCGGATGATTCTGCTCGATCTGCCCAGCCTCGACTGGCGCCTGCAGGAGCCCCAAGGCCCGGCGACGCTGGTGTTGCGCATCAGCCGATTGCAAGCGCGGCAACGCCTGAGTGGTGCACAACCGCCGCACTTGAGTCTGCTATGGAGCGATCCACCGCTGGGGCGGCAACTGCAACTGATTCGGCGGATTCTGCCGCAGGTGCGGCGGGTCGGCGTGCTGTTCGACCAGCACAGCGAATTCCTGCTCAAGGAGCTGCACCAGGCCGCAGCGCCGCTGAATCTGCAAATCGTCAGCCAGCGTTGGGACAACACCCAGGACAGTCGCCCATTGCAAAGCGTGCTGAGAAACAGTGATGTGTTGCTGGGCCTCGACGATCCCGATCTGTACAACCCGAAAACCGCGAAAAACCTGCTGCTCAGCAGTTACTCCCGGCAAGTGGCGCTGGTCGGGCCGAACGCTGCGTTCGTGCGGGCCGGCAGCCTCGCCAGCACTTACAGCGATCAGCCCGACTGGCTGGCGATCCTCGACCAGTTGCTGGATCGCCCGCCGGCGACGTGGCCGCGCACGCTCTACCCCGATCGTTTCAAGGTCTCAAGTAATGTGCAGGTCGCTCGTTCCCTGGGTATCGAGCCAATCGATGAAGCGTCTGTAGCCCGCCAGTTGGCTGAAGGAGAAAGCCACCCATGAATCTGCGTCGCCGCTGGGACATCAACACCCGCACGCAATTGATCAGCCTCGGCCCGGCCCTGCTGCTCACGCTGCTGCTGATCAGCTTCTTTACCTTCGTGCGGATTCAGGATCTACGTCAGGAGCTCAATCACACCGGGCAATTGATCGCCAACCAACTGGCGCCCGCCACCGAGTACGGGGTGATTTCCGGCAACAACGAAGTGCTGGAAAGCCTGCTCAAAGCGACCCTGGCGACTCCGAACGTGCGCTTTCTGGAAGTGCAGGACAGCGCCAACCGGATTCTCGCCTATGTTGAGCAAGCCGCGGACGCGCACAACCGTCCGCATCAGGTCGAGGTGTTTCAGGCCCCGGTGCGCCTGCAACGGATCGCCCTCAACAGCGATTTTTTCCACGACGCCAAAGCCAGTAATAACGTGACCAGCGAGGACTATCTGGGCCGGGTGATCGTCGGTCTGTCCAACGATGCCTTCAGTCAGCGCCAGCAGGAAATTCTGCTCAAGGCCGGGATTCTGGCGTTGTTTGCACTGCTCTTCACTTTTGTTCTGGCGCGGCGTCTGGCCGGCAGTTTGTCAGCGCCGATTCGCGATATCGGCAACGCGGTCAAGGCGATACAGCAAGGCGACTACAAGACCCCGCTGCCAATCGTCGACGACACTGAATTGGGCGCGCTGTCGCAGCACATCAACAACCTCGCCCAGGCACTGGAACAGGCCAGTCGCGAACAACATCAGGCGATGGCGCAACTGATCCAGACCCGCGAGGAAGCGGAAAAGGCCAACAACGCCAAATCCGATTTTCTGGCGATGATGAGCCACGAACTGCGCACCCCCATGAACGGTGTGCTGGGCATGTTGCAGTTGCTGGAAACCACGGACATGACCGAGGAGCAGATCGAGTACGCGGCGCTTGCTTCGGAGTCCACCGAACATCTGCTGAAGGTCATCAATGACATCCTCGACTTCTCGCGGATCGAACGCTCGGAGCTGGAGCTTGAGCACATTCCGTTCAACCTCGCCGACCTGATCGGCGCTTGCGCCCAGTCGTTCCAGCACAGCGCGGTGCAGCGTGGCCTGGACCTGAACCTGCGGATCCCCGAGGACATGCGCGACTTGCAGGTGCAGGGCGACCCGACGCGGATCCGGCAGATTCTGGTCAACCTGGTGGGCAACGCGTTGAAGTTCACCGAGCGCGGCCGGGTCAGCATCGAGGCGCAGTGGCAGTCGCTGGATCACGAACTGCTGTGGTTCACCTGTTCGGTGCGCGACAGCGGCATCGGCATCTCCCCGGAAAGTCTGGAGTTGATGTTCAACGCCTTTCAGCAGGCCGACAGTTCGATTTCCCGGCGCTATGGCGGCACCGGCCTCGGCCTGCCGATCGCCCGCACCCTGGCCGAACGCATGGGCGGGACGTTGCGCGCGCAAAGTGAAGAAGGCCTGGGCTCGGTGTTCACTCTGGAAATCCCGCTGGCCTTATATAAGCAGACGTTGCCGCAACTGGCTGCACCGCGCGCGGCCAATGGCAACGGGCATGGTGAAGGGCGCAATGTGTTGCTGGTGGAGGACAACCCGGTCAACCAGACGGTCATCGAAGCGATGCTGCGCAGCCTCGGCTTTACTGTCAGCGTCGCTACCGATGGCGCGCAAGCGGTGCGCAGCGCCGAGGGCAATGATTTCGAAGTGATTCTGATGGACTGCCGCCTGCCGATCATCGACGGTTACGAGGCGACCCGGCAGATCCGCCAACTGCCCGGACGCGGCGAGGTGCCGATCATCGCGCTGACCGCCAACGCCTTGCAGGGCGACCGTGAAACCTGCCTGTCGGCGGGCATGAACGATTACCTGGCGAAGCCGTTCAAACGCAATGACCTACAACAGATTCTGCAGCGCTGGGTGCAGTAGTGCCGGTTTTTCGACCATCTGCGACTGGCGTGAAAAGCGAAAGTGCGGCAGTCTTAGGCACCCGAACAAGCCTCAAAAGAGGCTTGAATAAAAATTTCAGTGCACAAGTGTACATTCATGTCCTTGGTGCTGTGACTTTCACCACAACGCAATAGTCTATGAGTAGGCTGCCGGTACGAGGCATGAACGCGTCGATCGGCCGGGAAGATTTGCCCCACCTGCCGCATGGGATTATTGAGGAGCTCGCATGACCAAACAAAACGCCTTTACTCGGGAAGACCTGCTGCGCTGCAGTCGCGGTGAGCTGTTCGGCCCAGGTAACGCGCAACTGCCCGCCCCGAACATGCTGATGGTGGATCGCATCACCCTGATCAGCGAAGAAGGCGGCAAGTACGGCAAAGGTGAATTGGTCGCCGAGCTGGATATCAACCCTGACCTGTGGTTCTTCGCGTGCCACTTCGAGGGCGATCCGGTGATGCCGGGCTGCCTGGGTCTGGACGCCATGTGGCAACTGGTCGGCTTCTTCCTGGGCTGGCAAGGCCTGCCGGGCCGTGGCCGTGCGCTGGGTTCGGGCGAAGTGAAATTCTTCGGCCAGGTCCTGCCGACCGCCAAGAAAGTCACCTACAACATTCATATCAAACGCGTCCTCAAGGGCAAGCTGAACCTGGCCATCGCCGACGGTTCGGTGACTGTCGACGGTCGCGAAATCTACACCGCCGAAGGCCTTCGCGTCGGCGTGTTCACCTCCACTGACAACTTCTAAGGGTTATTCGCATGCGCCGCGTCGTTATCACTGGTCTGGGCATTGTTTCGTGCCTGGGCAATGACAAAGAGACCGTCTCCGCTAACCTGCGTGCAAGCCGCCCTGGCATCCGGTTCAACCCGGAATATGCTGAAATGGGTCTGCGTAGCCAGGTTTCCGGCTCAATCGACCTCAACCTTGAAGAGCTGATCGATCGCAAGATCTATCGTTTCGTCGGCCACGCAGCGGCTTACGCCTACCTGGCCATGAAAGACGCGATCACTGACTCCGGCCTGACCGAAGAGCAAGTGTCCAACCCGCGTACCGGCCTGATCGCCGGCTCGGGCGGCGCGTCGACCCTGAACCAGATGGAAGCGCTGGACATCCTGCGCGAGAAAGGCGTAAAACGCGTTGGCCCATACCGTGTAACGCGGACCATGAGCAGCACCGTTTCCGCGTGCCTGGCCACGCCGTTCAAGATCAAGGGCCTGAACTACTCCATCGCTTCTGCCTGCGCCACCAGTGCTCACTGCATCGGTACCGCCATGGAACAGATCCAGATGGGCAAGCAGGACATCGTCTTCGCCGGTGGCGGTGAAGAAGAGCACTGGAGCCAGTCGTTCCTGTTCGACGCGATGGGCGCCCTGTCCAGCAAGCGCAACGACACCCCGGAGCAAGCCTCCCGCGCCTACGACGCCGACCGTGACGGTTTCGTCATCGCTGGCGGTGGCGGCATGGTCGTGGTTGAAGAGCTGGAACACGCTCTGGCCCGTGGTGCCAAGATCTACGCCGAAATCGTTGGCTACGGCGCAACGTCCGACGGCTACGACATGGTTGCCCCAAGTGGCGAAGGCGCGATCCGCTGCATGCAGATGGCAATGTCCACCGTCGACACCCCGATCGACTACCTGAACACCCACGGCACCTCGACTCCGGTCGGCGACGTCGCGGAAATGAAAGGTGTGCGTGAAGTGTTCGGCGACAAGGCTCCAGCGATCAGCTCGACCAAGAGCCTGTCCGGTCACTCCCTGGGCGCCGCCGGCGTTCACGAAGCGATCTACTGCATGCTGATGATGGAAGGCAACTTCATCGCCGGCTCCGCCAACATCGACGAACTGGACCCTGAAGTGGCCGATCTGCCGGTGCTGACCAAGACCCGCGAAAACGCCACCATCAACACCGTGATGAGCAACAGCTTCGGCTTCGGCGGCACTAACGCCACGCTGGTGCTGAAGCGTTGGGAAGGCAAGTAAGCCCCCGCTGCTGAGCCACACATGAAAACGCCCCGACTGGTTCGGGGCGTTTTTTTTCGTCTGCAGAAAGTCGCCAGGCACTCCGCTTTCCCTTGTGGGAGCGGGCTTGCTCGCGAAAGCGTTGGCTCAGGTATGAAGGTGGCGACTGACACTCCGCTTTCGCGAGCAAGCCCGCTCCCACAGGGGATATCAGTGCGCCTTAAAATGAAACTTCTGTCATGAAACTTCCCGCCCTGCGACCGAATGTCGCGGATTACGCGGGCTGCAGCACTGTTGCAAAAACCGCAACAATACCTTGCGCAAATCAAGCGTTTACTTAGCAAGCTAACAAATCATATAAAAGAGCCCTGCACACGCCTTGCTGCAGATAACTTGAGATTTGGAGCTAGCAGATGACTGTAAAAGTAACTGAACGCGACGATTCACACATGTCCCACGAAGGCGTAGCCGCCGGTATCCGCATCTGGGATGTGCATCAACAAGACTTGCTGGTCGGCATGTTCCACAACGAGATCGATGCCCACAACTACAAGGCCGAACTTGAACTGCAGGAACAGCAGCGGGATCTGAAATCCGCCTGAAGCAACCACAGCATTGAAAACGACAAACCCCGCCATGAGCGGGGTTTGTCGTTATTACAGCTTTATCGGTTTACCACATCAGGTCATCCGGGATCTGATAGGCCGCGTACGGATCGTCTTCGGCATTGACCTCTTCGGTCTGCACGTTGAGCTGCACGATACGTTGCGGGTCGCGCTCCTGGATCTTCAGGGCCGCTTCACGAGGGATCACTTCGTAGCCGCCGGCATGGTGCACGATCGCCAGCGAGCCGCTGCTGAGCTTGTTGCGCATCAACGTATTGACCGAGATGCGCTTGACCTTCTTGTCGTCGACGAAGTTGTAGTAGTCCTCAGTGGTCAGCTTCGGCAGACGCGAGACTTCGATCAACTGTTTGACCTGCGCGGCACGGGCCTTGGCCTCGGCTTTCTCCTGCTGCTGACGGTTCAACTCCTGGTCGCGCTTGACCTTCTCGGCCATGGCTTCCTGAGCGGCGCGCTGCTGCGAATCATCCAGCTCGGCCTGCCCTTTGTGGGCCAGACGCTGTTGCTTCTGCTTGTCTTTGCTGACCTGCTTGGCCTGCTTTTGGTTGACCAGACCTGCTTTGAGCAACTGGTCGCGAAGGGAAAGGCTCATTAATGCTTACTCACTTGGGCAACGGCTCAGCCGCAGCTGGGCAAATTCTTTTCCTGACGTTTGGCTTCACCCCACAGGGCGTCCAACTCTTCGAGGGTGCAATCTTCCATGGGACGACGGGTGTCGCGCAATGCCTGTTCGATAAAACGGAAACGTCTTTCAAACTTGGCGTTGGCGCCACGCAGCGCGGTTTCCGGATCGACCTTCAGGTGCCGGGCCAGATTGACCACGGAAAACAGCAGATCGCCGATCTCGTCGGCCACCGCTTGCGGATCGTTTTCGGACATGGCTTCGAGCACTTCATCGAGCTCTTCGCGCACTTTGTCCAGCACCGGCAACGCATCCGGCCAGTCGAAACCGACCTGCCCGGCACGCTTTTGCAACTTGGCCGAACGCGACAGTGCCGGCAGCGCGGCAGGTACATCATCGAGCAGTGACAGCTGCTCGGGCGCGGCGGATTTCTCGGCGCGTTCTTCGGCCTTGATCTCTTCCCAGCGCTGCTTGACCTGCTCTTCGCTCAGGCATGGTACGTCCAGCGGCGCATACAGATCGCCGGTGGGGAACACGTGCGGATGGCGGCGGATCAGCTTGCGGGTGATGCTGTCGATCACCCCGGCGAATTCGAAGCGCCCTTCTTCCTTGGCCAACTGGCTGTAATAAACCACCTGAAACAGCAGATCGCCCAGTTCGCCCTGCAAGTGATCGAAGTCGCCCCGCTCGATGGCGTCGGCCACTTCGTAGGCTTCTTCGAGGGTGTGCGGGACGATGGTCGCGTAGGTTTGCTTGATGTCCCACGGGCAACCGTACTGCGGGTCGCGCAGACGGTTCATCAGGTGGAGCAGGTCTTCAAGGCTGTGCATCATTTTTCTGTCTCACCACAAAACCATTGTGGGAGCGAGCCTGCTCGCGAAAGCGGTGTGTCTGCAACAACCTTGTCGGCTGACACACCCTCTTCGCGAGCAGGCTCGCTCCCACAGAAAAACGACATCACGGAGTACGGTTACGCCGCGTCTCGATGATGTTCGGCAACTGCGAAATCCGCCCCAGCAAGCGTCCCAGCGCATCCAGCCCGGGAATCTCGATGGTCAGCGACATCAGCGCGGTGTTGTCTTCCTTGTTCGAGCGGGTATTGACCGCCAGCACGTTGATCCGCTCGTTGAGCAGCACCTGCGAGACGTCCCGCAGCAGACCGGAACGGTCGTAGGCGCGGATGACGATGTCCACCGGATAGGTGAGCACCGGCACCGGGCCCCAGCTGACCTGGATGATCCGCTCCGGCTCGCGCCCGGCCAGTTGCAGCACCGAGGCGCAGTCTTGCCGGTGAATGCTCACGCCACGACCCTGAGTGATGTAGCCGACGATCGCGTCGCCCGGCAGCGGCTGGCAGCAGCCAGCCATCTGCGTCATCAGGTTGCCGACACCCTGGATCTGAATGTCGCCGCGCTTGCCCGGCTTGTAGCCGGTGGCCTTGCGCGGGATCAGCTCCAGCTGTTCGTTGCCGCGTTCCGGCTCGACCAGTTGCTGTGCGAGGTTGACCAGTTGCGCCAGACGCAAATCGCCGGCACCGAGGGCGGCGAACATGTCTTCGGCGGTTTTCATGTTGGCCTTTTCGGCCAGCTTGTCGAAATCCACCGCCGGCAGACCGAGGCGATTGAGTTCGCGCTCGATCAGGGTTTTACCGGCCGCGACGTTCTGGTCACGGGCCTGCAACTTGAACCAGTGAACGATCTTCGCCCGCGCCCGCGAGGTGGTGACGTAGCCCAGGTTCGGGTTCAGCCAGTCGCGGCTCGGCGTACCGTGCTTGCTGGTGATGATCTCGACCTGCTCACCGGTCTGCAGGCTGTAGTTGAGCGGCACGATCCGCCCGTTGATCTTCGCGCCACGGCAGTTGTGCCCGATTTCGGTGTGCACGCGGTAAGCGAAGTCCAGCGGCGTCGCGCCCTTCGGCAAGTCGATGGCATGACCGTCCGGGGTGAAGATGTAGACCCGGTCCGGTTCGATATCGACCCGCAGCTGTTCGGCCAGACCACCGATGTCGCCCAGCTCTTCGTGCCATTCGAGCACCTGCCGCAGCCAGGAGATTTTCTCTTCGTAGTGGTTCGAGCCGGATTTGACGTCGGTGCCCTTGTAGCGCCAGTGCGCGCAGACGCCGAGCTCGGCCTCTTCGTGCATCGAGTGCGTACGAATCTGCACTTCGAGAACCTTGCCTTCCGGGCCGATTACCGCGGTGTGCAACGAGCGGTAGCCGTTCTCTTTCGGGTTGGCGATATAGTCGTCGAATTCTTTCGGGATGTGCCGCCACAGGGTGTGGACGATGCCGAGCGCGGTGTAGCAGTCGCGCATTTCCGGCACCAGCACGCGCACCGCACGCACGTCGTAGATCTGGCTGAATTCCAGACCCTTGCGCTGCATTTTGCGCCAGATCGAATAGATGTGTTTGGCCCGGCCGCTGATATCGGCGTCGACGCCGGTGGCCTGCAATTCGTCCTTGAGCTGGGTCATCACATCGCTGATGAACCGCTCACGGTCCAGCCGTCGCTCGTGGAGCAGCTTGGCGATCTGTTTGTATTGATCGGGTTCCAGGTACCGGAAGGACAAGTCCTCCAGTTCCCACTTGATATGACCGATGCCGAGTCGATGCGCGAGCGGCGCATAGATGTCGAAGACTTCCCGGGCGACGCGGTTGCGCTTCTCGTCGTCAGCGGTTTTCACCGCGCGAATGGCGCAGGTACGTTCGGCCAGTTTGATCAGCGCGACACGAACGTCGTCGACCATCGCCACCAGCATCTTGCGCAGGTTTTCCACCTGGCCTTGGGTGCCCATCACCATCGACTGGCGCGGGCTGAGGCTGGCACTGATCGCCGCCATGCGCTGCACGCCGTCGATCAGTTTGGCCACGACGGGACCGAAGCGCTGGCTGACCGCCGCGAGCTCGATCTGGCCCTCGCGAACACCGCGATAAAGCACCGCCGCGACCAGCGAATCCTGATCGAGTTTGAGATCGGCGAGGATCTCGGCGATCTCCAGTCCCGTGCTGAAACTGCCGGAGCCTTCGGCCCACAGATTCTTCTTGGCATTGGACTGCTGTTCGGCCTCGCGAGCGAACTCGCAGGCTTCTTTCAAGGCTTCGCGATCCAGTGCCATGTCGACACTGACCGCGTGATCGAGCCAAGCCTCGAGATTGATACTGCCGTCAGTGTTGATCGGCTGGTGTGCTCTCACCTGTACCATGCTGCTTTACCTTCCCTACGACGCAGATTCAATGCGTCAAATCGCTGACCCTCAACGCCCGTATGCGCTCGCGGGGCTAAAGCGAGCGCCGCCCGGACAGGTCAGACGGATTCAGACGAGCCATCCTGGCTCGCTTCAAATAACGCCATGGCCTCGACATGTGCCGTCTGAGGAAACATATCGAGAATCCCGGCACGTTTTAACCGGTAGCCCTGCCTGATCAATTCGACCGTATCGCGCGCCAGAGTTGCAGGGTTGCACGATACATACACCAACCGTTTGGCACCCAGGGTCGCGAGCTTGCGCACCACCTCGAAAGCACCGTCACGCGGTGGGTCCAAGAGTACCGCAGAAAAGCCGTTTCCGATCCACTGAGCATCGGTCAAAGGCTGGGATAAATCGGCTTGAAAAAACTTTGTGTTATGCAAATTGTTGCTAGCGGCATTCGCAGCGGCGCGGTCGACCATGGTCTGCACGCCCTCCACCGCCACCACTTCGCGCACGCTTTTGGCCAGCGGCAAGGCGAAGTTGCCCAGACCGCAGAACAGGTCGAGTACCCGCTCGTCACCGGTCGGCTTCAGCCAGTCCAGCGCCTGCGCGACCATGGCCTCATTGACCCCGGCGTTGACCTGAATGAAATCCCCCGGGCGCCAGGCCAGATCCAGATCCCACTGCTCCAGGCGATAACCCAGCGACTGCGTGGCATCCACCGGTTGCGGCTCGCCGTCGCCATGCAGCCACAGTTGCGCCTGATGGAACTGGCAGAAATCCTTGAGGATCGTCAGGTCGGCTTCGGACAGTGGCGCCATGTGTCGCAACAACACCGCCAGCGATGAACCACTGAACAACTCGACATGCCCCAGCGCCTGCGGTTTGCTCAAACGACGGAGCATCTCCGGCAAACGGGTCATGATCGGTTGCAAGGGCTGTACCAGCACCGGGCATTCGTTGATGGCGACGATGTCCTGACTGCCGGCAGCGCGGAAACCGACTTCAAGCTGCTTGGCTTTCATGTCCCAGCGCACGGCGATCCGCGCGCGGCGGCGATAGCCGAATTCCGGGCCGGTCAAGGGCGCAGCCCATTCGTCAGGCGCGACCCCGGCAACCTTCGACAACTGCTCGGCGAGCATGCGCTGTTTCAGGGCAAGCTGTTCGGCGTGGGGCAAATGCTGCACGCTGCACCCGCCGCAGCGGCCGGCATGCTGACAGGCTGCCGGGCGACGCAACTCGCTGGCCTTGAACACGCGCTCGGTGCGCGCTTCAACCACTTTGCCGTGGGCGCCAAGTACCCGCGCCTCGACCTCTTCACCGGCGAGGGCGCCGAGGACGAACCAGGTTTTGCCTTCGAAAAACGCGATGCCGCGACCGTCATTGGCCAGGCGCTCGATGTTCAAGCGCTGTTTTTTGCCGGTCGGAATTTGCGCGGCCTTGCTGCCGCCGGTGGGCTGGAAGCGCAGGCCTCTCTCGTGCTTGGCCATCAGTTGGGCGCGTCGAAAATGCCGGTCGACAGATAACGGTCGCCACGGTCGCAGATGATCGCGACGATCACCGCGTTTTCAACTTCTTTGGACAGGCGCAGCATGGCTGCCACCGCACCGCCCGAGGACACGCCACAGAAGATGCCTTCTTCGCGGGCCAGACGCCGGGTGACGTCCTCGGCTTCGCTTTGCGCCATGTCGACAATACGGTCGACGCGGTCGGCCTGATAGATCTTCGGCAGGTATTCCTGCGGCCAGCGACGGATACCGGGAATGGCCGAGCCTTCCATCGGTTGCAGCCCGATGATCTGCACGCTGTCGCTCTGCTCTTTCAAGTAGCGCGAGACGCCCATGATGGTGCCGGTGGTGCCCATCGAACTGACGAAATGGGTGATGGTGCCCTGGGTCTGACGCCAGATTTCCGGGCCGGTGGTGGTGTAGTGCGCCTCCGGATTATCGCCGTTGGCGAACTGATCAAGCACTTTGCCACGGCCTTCGGCTTCCATCCGCTGGGCGAGATCGCGAGCGCCTTCCATGCCCTCTTCCTGACTGACCAGAATCAGCTCGGCACCGTAAGCGGTCATCGCCGCTTTACGTTCGGCACTGGAGTTGTCCGGCATGATCAGAATCATCTTGTAACCCTTGATCGCGGCGGCCATGGCCAGCGCAATCCCGGTGTTGCCCGAGGTCGCTTCGATCAGCGTGTCACCGGCGTGGATCTGCCCGCGCAGTTCGGCACGGGTGATCATCGACAGCGCCGGACGGTCCTTGACCGAGCCCGCCGGGTTGTTCCCTTCGAGCTTGAGCAATAGGGTGTTGCTGGTGGCACCGGGCAGGCGCTGCAAACGCACCAGCGGAGTGTTGCCGACGCAATCGGCGATGGTTGGGTACTGCAGGGTCATGGCGTATTCGCAATCCAGACGTGCGGGGGCGCCTATCATACCGGCAAACGTTCGCAGGCCATATCACGCAAAGTGCGGTGCTTATGGTTTCTGGGAATAAGCAGATGGCTCAGCCTTCCTCTTCTCCTGCGACATTCATGGCATAGAACTCGTGCAATTTGGCTTGCAGCAATTGTTTGTCTGGCAACTGCACCTGATATTCCGCGATCAGTGCCGCAGACAAACTGCGATTGAGGGCATATTCGACTACCTCGTCCTCCTTGCTGGCGCAAAGCAATACGCCGATGGCCGGATTCTCGTGAGGCTTGCGAACGCCGCGATCCAGCGCTTCAAGATAGAAATTCAGCTTGCCCAGATATTCAGGTTCAAAACGTCCGACCTTGAGCTCGATGGCGACAAGACAGTTGAGCCCACGATGGAAGAACAGCAGATCAAGGGCGAAATCACGACCGCCAACTTGTACCGGATACTTCGAGCCGACGAAGCAGAAATCGCGCCCCAACTCGATCAGAAACTCCTTCAGTCGCCCCAGCAAACCTTGGTGCAGATCGGTCTCGGCGTGTACGCCGGGCAGGTCGAGAAATTCGACCATGTAGGCGTCACGGAAGATCTCGAGTGCGGCGGGATGAGTCTGTTTGAGGACAGCAGAAGCCTTTGCGGGCTGGGTGATGCTGCGTTCGAAGAGCGCAGCCTTGAGTTGGCGTTCGAGTTCGCGCTTTGACCACTTTTCCTGAATAGCCATGCGGACGTAGAACTCGCGTTCTTCTGAACGTTTGCTTTGGCTGAGAATGATCAAATTGTGAGACCAAGACAATTGTCGCACCAGTGGTGCGACTTTTTCTTCAGCGTGATAAGTCTCGTAGAACTGGCACATGCGGAACAAGTTCGAACGGGTAAACCCACGCAGCCCTGGCTGCGTTCGAGCCAGATGTTCGGCCAGTTGCCTAACCACCGCATCGCCCCACTCAGCGCGAGCGATCTTGCGGCTGATGTAACCCCCCACCTGCCAGTACAACTCGATCAGTTGAGTATTTACTGCTTGCACGGCTTGCTGCCTGGCGTTCTGAATCAGCGCCAGTACTTCATTGAAACGGTTATCGGAGGTATTGCCGGGGATGTCAGTTGCAGTCATGACCAGTTCCTTGAGGACGAGCGGAGCCCCGAGAGTAAACGGTCAAGAACGGGTTAAAACGTCGATAAACTCCTTTAGGAAAGGTCGTACAAAAATACGAGATCCCTCCCGCACTGGCTTACAGTGGTGAAGCGAAATTCCCCATCGCGAGCAGGCTCACTCCTACAGGAGATCTGCGTTGTTCACACGTTCGGTGGCGAAACGAGTTCCAGTGTAGGAGCGAGCCTGCTCGCGATAGCATCAGTCGATGCGACATCATCGTCAGCCACCAGGCGCAAATTCAAGCGCAACCCCGCCCCACCATTCTCCGCCCACACCATCCCACCCTGACGCTGCACCGCATTCCTCGCAATGCTCAGCCCCAGCCCAAAACCGCCGTCCCCCGGGCGCGAGCCGTCGAGGCGGGTGAAGGGCGAGAAGATCCGTTGCAGATCGCCCTCGGCCACCCCGCCGCCCTGATCCTCCAGCCACAAATGCCAGTAATCGCCGTCACGCCGTCCATCGAGGCGCACGATGCCGCCCTCGGGCGAATGCCGAATGGCGTTGCGCAGAATGTTTTCCAGCGCTTGTGCCAGGGTGTTGAGATTGCCGCGCACCCAGCACGACGCGGGCACCGCGCACTGCAATTGCAGGCTCGGCCAGCCGCTTTCGTAACAGGCGTTGTCGGTGAGCATTTCCCACAGCGCCTGAATCTGGATCGCTTCGTCAGGCAGCGGCGCACGCTCGGTGTCGAGCCACGCCAGTTGCAGGGTGTCTTCGACCAGTCGTTGCATGCCGTCGACTTCACGGCCGATGCGCTCGCGCAGTTGCCGTAGATCCTGTTCGCTTTCACTGGCCACCCGCAGCCGGCTCAGCGGCGTGCGCAGTTCATGGGACAGGTCGCGCAGCAATTGCTGTTGCAAGGCGACGGTGGATTGCAGGCGTTCGGACATTGAATCGAAGGCCCGCGCCAGTTCACCGAGTTCGTCCGGGCGCTGGGTAATGCCGCTCGACAGACGCACATTCAATTGGTCGGCACGCCACGCATTGGCCTGCTTGCGTAGATTGTTCAGCGGCACCACCAGCAAGCGATACAGGCCGACACACAGCAACAGAGTGAACAGCCCCGGAATCACCCCGTTGGTGATCACCCGCCAGAACACCCGGTATTTCCCCGGCAGGAAGCGCTCGGGCAACTCGATTACCAGACTGCCGGCGGACGGATTCTGCGGAAACGGTACACGCAGCCACGGCCGGCCCTTCTTGTGGATCGGCCAGTCGAGCCCACGCAAAAAGGTCAGGTGCTGGATTTCCTGTTCATTCAGCGGATCGCTGCTCAACGACTGCAAATTGCGGTCGATCACCCCGACCCAGGCGGCTTCGCGCAGCTCCATGCTCTGCAACCAGTTATCGACCCCGTCACGCTCACCGCGCTGCCACGCCCGCTCGGCTTCGCCGGCATAGCGGCTGAGGGTGCCGCGCGCCTCGTCGGAGAGATACTGGTTGCGCTCTTCCATGTAGCGGCCCCAGGACCAGCTCAGCCAGATCATCAGCAGACAGAACGCCACCAGCAGACACGCCAGTTTCCAGAACAGCGAATGCCGCCCCGGCAGGTCAGAGATTTTCATCGGTGGCACTCAGCACATAACCCTTGCCCCACACCGTGCGCACTTCCCGTTCGGCGTAACCGATGGCCTTGAGTTTGCGGCGGATCTGGCTGATGTGCATGTCGAGGCTGCGGTCGTGGGCCGCGTAGCCGCGTTGCAGCACATGCTGATAAAGGAAGGCCTTGCTCAGCACTTCTTCGTCGTTGCGATTGAGGGTTTCCAGCAGACGGTATTCGCTGCGGGTCAGGCCGGCAGCATGCTGGTTATAGAAGACTTCGCACTGTTCGTCGTCGAAACGCAGCGCGCCGTGGATCGCAGCCGGGGCAATCGCTGCCGGACGTCGATCCAGCGCCACCCGGCGCAGGATCGCTTCGATCCGCACATGCAGCTCGGCCATGCTGAACGGCTTGGGCAGGTAATCATCGGCGCCCAGGCGAAAACCGCTGATGCGATCGGCCTCGGCGCCCAGCGCCGACATCAGCAGCACCGGCGTCGAATGGCTCTGGCGCAACTGCGTCAGCACCTTCAGGCCGTCGAGCCCCGGCAGCAGAATGTCCATCAGCACCACGTCGAACGGCTGGTGACGCGCAATGTTCAGCCCTTCCTGACCGTTCTGGCACCAGGTCACCGCAAAGCCGCTGCGGCCCAGATGCTCGTGAACATAGGCGCCCAGCACCGGGTCGTCCTCAATGGCGAGAATGCGTGGCAGGTCGGTGGAAACAGGAGTCATGAGTATCTGCTAATAATTCTCAGTTGGCCGATTATTCAAGATTGCCCGCCATCGGGCAACCCAAGCTTGACCGGCCGGACAAACGCGCCAAGCCGCGCCGACCAATGGCGACATGATTTTTCCGAAGATTGCCTGCCTGCAAATCGCTACACTGCGCCAATGTCGCGTGCCGGACGCACGTGCGAGTCAACAGTTCAGCGGGATGCAGGAGATGGGTGTGCTCAAGAAACTGGGAATCAAAGGTCGCGTGTTGTTGCTGACCCTGTTGCCCACCAGCCTGATGGCGTTGGTGCTCGGTGGCTATTTCACCTGGATGCAACAGTCCGATTTGCAGACCCAATTGATGCAGCGCGGTGAAATGATCGCCGAACAACTGGCGCCGCTGGTGGCGCCCGCCATGGGCCATGGCAACACCGATCTGCTCGAACGCATCGCCACCCAGTCCCTCGAACAACCCGACGTGCGCGCCGTCACCTTCCTCGCCCCCGACCGCACACCGCTGGCGCACGCCGGCCCGACCATGCTCAATCAGGCGCCCAGCGGTGACAGTGCACAACTGCAACGGCGCAGCGGCAATGACGCCACCCGTTACCTGATGCCGGTGTTCGGCAAGCATCGCAACCTCGCTGGTGATCTGATCCCCGAAGAATCCGACCGTCTGCTCGGCTGGGTCGAACTGGAGCTGTCGCACAACGGCATGCTGCTGCGCGGTTATCGCAGCCTGTTTGCCAGCCTGCTGTTGATTGCCGCCGGTCTGGCGGGCGCGGCCCTGCTCGCGTTGCGCATGGGCCGCACCATCAACCGCCCGCTGAGCCAGATCAAACAGGCAGTTGCCCAGCTCAAGGACGGTCATCTGGAAACCCGCCTGCCACCGCTCGGCAGTCAGGAACTGGACGAGCTCGCCTCGGGCATCAACCGCATGGCCGGCACCTTGCAGAACGCTCGCGAAGAACTGCAGCACAGCGTCGATCAGGCCACCGAAGACGTGCGGCAGAATCTGGAAACCATCGAGATCCAGAACATCGAACTGGACCTGGCGCGCAAAGAAGCACTGGAGGCGAGCCGGATCAAATCCGAGTTCCTCGCCAACATGAGCCATGAGATCCGCACGCCGCTCAACGGCATTCTCGGTTTCACGCATCTGTTGCAGAAAAGCGAACTGACCCCGCGCCAGCTCGACTATCTGGGCACCATCGAAAAGTCCGCCGACAGCCTGCTGGGGATCATCAACGAGATTCTCGATTTCTCGAAGATCGAGGCCGGCAAACTGGTGCTCGACCACATCCCGTTCAACCTGCGCGATCTGCTGCAGGACACCCTGACCATCCTGGCCCCGGCCGCCCACGCCAAGCAATTGGAGCTGGTGAGTCTGGTCTATCGCGATACGCCGCTGTCACTGGTCGGCGACCCGCTGCGCCTCAAGCAGATCCTCACCAACCTGGTCAGCAACGCGATCAAATTCACCCGCGAAGGCACCATCGTCGCCCGCGCCATGCTTGAAGAAGAACACGAAGACAGCGTGCAGTTGCGCATCAGCATTCAGGACACCGGCATCGGCCTGTCGAGTCAGGACGTGCGCGCGTTGTTCCAGGCATTCAGTCAGGCCGACAACTCGCTGTCGCGCCAACCCGGCGGTACCGGTCTGGGTCTGGTGATCTCCAAGCGTCTGATCGAACAGATGGGTGGCGAAATCGGCGTCGACAGCACCCCGGGCGAAGGCTCGGAATTCTGGATCAGCCTGAGCCTGCCGAAAACCCGCGACGACAGCGAAGACCTGCCGGGCCCGCCACTGCTCGGGCGTCGCGTGGCGGTGCTGGAAAATCACGAACTGGCACGTCAGGCGCTGCAGCATCAACTGGAAGACTGCGGCCTCGACGTCACGCCGTTCAATACGCTGGAGAGCCTGACCAACGGCGTCACTGGCGCACACCAGACCGATCAGGCGATCGACCTTGCGGTGCTCGGCATCACCAGCAACGATATGCTCCCGGAGCGCCTGAACCAGCACATCTGGGATCTCGAACACCTCGGTTGCAAAGTGCTGGTGCTGTGCCCGACCACCGAACAGACGCTGTTCCATCTCTCGGTGCCCAACCCGCACAGCCAGCTGCAAGCCAAACCAGCCTGCACGCGCAAACTGCGTCGAGCGTTGGCCGATCTGGCCAATCCACGCCAGCCGCGTAACGAGCCGGGTGAGCCGCTGTCGAGCCGTGCACCGAAAGTGCTGTGCGTCGACGACAACCCGGCCAACCTGTTGCTGGTGCAGACCCTGCTCGAAGACATGGGCGCCAAGGTTCTGGCCGTGGAAAGCGGCTACGCAGCAGTCAAAGCGGTGCAGAGCGAGTCCTTCGATCTGGTGCTGATGGATGTACAGATGCCGGGCATGGACGGACGCCAGACCACCGAAACCATTCGCCAGTGGGAAAGCGAACGGCATAGCACACCGCTGCCGATCGTCGCCCTCACCGCCCACGCCATGGCCAACGAAAAACGCGCCTTGCTGCAAAGCGGCATGGATGACTATCTGACCAAGCCGATCAGCGAGCGGCAACTGGCGCAAGTGGTGCTGAAGTGGACCGGTCTGGCCTTGCGCAATCAAGGAACGGAACGGGCCAGCGACAGCGCGGCGGGTGGCAATGAGTTGCCGGTGCTCGACCACGAAGAAGGCTTGCGTCTGGCCGCCGGCAAGGCCGATCTGGCAGCCGACATGCTGGCCATGTTGCTCGCCTCGCTGGAGGCTGACCGCGAAGCCATTCGTGCCGCCAGTGAAGCCCGCGATCAGAACGCACTGATCGAGCGCGTGCATCGCCTGCACGGTGCGACCCGATATTGTGGCGTGCCGCAGTTACGCGCGGCCTGTCAGCGCAGTGAAACCCTGCTCAAACAGGGCGATCCGAAGGCAGTGGTGGCGCTGGAAGAACTGGAGCGGGCGATCAATCGACTCGCGACGCAAGCCAGGATCAGCGCCTGATCCACGGCAATGCCGGCAGCGGCATCCGCCGTTAAAGTGGTGGCCGTCAACGCTGACTCGCCACCCCGTTCCAGGAGGAATTCATGCGCACGCTCGTTTTCAGCAGCCAGACCTACGACCGCGACAGTTTCCTCGGCGCCGCCTGCCCGGCCGGGATAGAACTGCACTTTCAACCGGCCCGGCTCAGTCTCGACACCGCCGCCCTGGCCGAGCAGCATGAGGTGGTCTGCGCCTTCATCAATGACGATCTCAGTGCGCCGGTGCTGGAGCGCCTCGCCGCCGGTGGCACACAGCTGATCGCCCTGCGCTCGGCGGGCTACAACCATGTCGATCTGCTCGCGGCAAAACGCCTCGGGCTGGCCGTGGTGCGGGTACCTGCCTACTCGCCACATGCGGTGGCCGAACACGCGGTGGCGCTGATTCTGGCACTCAACCGACGCCTGCACCGCGCCTACAACCGCACCCGCGAAGGCGATTTCACGCTGCACGGCCTGACGGGTTTCGATCTGGTGGGCAAGACCGTGGGGATTGTCGGCACCGGGCAGATCGGCGCGACGTTCGCGAAAATCATGCACGGTTTCGGTTGCCAATTGCTGGCCTACGACCCGTACCCAAACCCTGAGGTCGTGGCGCTGGGCGCACGTTACCTGAGTCTGCCGGAGCTGCTCGCGCAGTCACGAATCATCAGCCTGCACTGCCCACTCAACGCCCAGAGCAAACACTTGATCAACCGCGAGTCACTGGCACACCTGCAACCGGGGGCGATGTTGATCAACACCGGACGCGGCGGCCTGGTCGACACGCCGGCGCTGATCGACGCCTTGAAGGACGGCCAACTGGGCTATCTGGGACTGGATGTGTATGAAGAAGAGGCGCAGCTGTTTTTCGAGGATCGCAGCGACTTGCCGTTGCAGGACGACGTATTGGCGCGGCTGCTGACCTTCCCGAACGTGATCATCACCGCCCATCAGGCGTTTCTGACCCATGAGGCGCTGGGCGCGATTGCCGCGACCACCCTGCACAACATCGCGACCTGGGCCGCAGGCGCGCCGCAGAACCAGGTCGAAGGTTGAAGGCTTGCCGGTTTACTTCGGCGACAGCGACGAGGCCAGGATCAGCAACGCCAGCCAGCCAAAACCGAAAAAGCGCTGCTTCATCGAATGACCGTTACGCAGCAGGAACCAGACGAAGACTATCGGTAGCAGGAACACCATGATCTTCAACCAGCCTTCCACCGGCCGCGAACCGTCGGCGTTGGGCTGAAGTTGAGGTGCGGGTTCCCGTTGCCGACGGCGACGACCGACCGCCGCCGGTGAAACGCGCGGCGCGGGCTCAGGGGCTGCTGGCGGGATAAACGCCTCGGGCACGGATTTGTTGCGCGGCAGGCTGCCAAATGAAATCGTCGCGGCGGCGGCTTGCGCCGGTGTGTGCTCGTGCTGCTGCGCCATCGGAGCACCACAATGAATGCACGCCTTTGCTTCCGAGCTGATGCTCCGCTTGCATTCATAACATTCGATCAGCGCCATGTTCCGTTCCCTCAGAGTGAAGGGCGGCAGTTTGCCATGAGCGCCGGACGATTTGAACCGGATCGAAGGTCGCACGTGTACGCCATCCTGCAATCCAGCCCGTGCTAGCATGTCGCGCAGATTTGGAGGACCCATGGTCGAACACGATTTCCGCTACACCCTGATGAACCCGCAACACACCCTCACCGAATGCCGCGCCCTCGTACCGGGCCGCTATCAGGTCACCGGCAACGGTGGCTCGATCCGCAACGGTGACGTCCTGTTGGTCACCCTCAAAGGCAGCAAGGATTTGTCCATGCGCCTGACCGTCGACACCGTGCGCCACCTGATCAATCCGCCGGGCCAATGGACCGCGATGACCACCGGCCCGGTATTCGGCGAACTGGCGATCCACACCTGGCAGGTCAACTGCGACAGCTGCGCCAAAGAGCTGAACTTCGAGTTCGCGGTGGACGCCAAGCTGGGCAAGACCGCCGAGAAACCGGCCGCCACGGCGCGCATCGCCGAGCTGGGCTGGAAAGCCGTCGGCGACAAGCACCTGTGCCCGAAATGCCAGGAGCCTGCGTGATGAAACGCCTTGCCCTGCCGCTGCTGGTCGGTGCCGCTCTGGTGGGCTGCGCCGCAGAGCCTGTGCAATTGCAGCAGAACCGCAGCTACATTCTGGAGTGGATCGGCGAGCGGCCATTGATGGATTACAGCCATCTGACCGTGACCCTTGGTGACGATGGCCGCGCATATGGCAACGGCGGTTGCAACCACTGGTTCGCGCCGTACACCCTCGACGGCGACAAGCTGAGCTTCGGCCCGATCGGCAAGACCCGCAAACTCTGCGCGCCGGCGCTGATGGAGCAGGAACAACGCTTCCTGCAGGCGCTGCAAGGCGTTGAGCGCTGGGACATCTCGCCGATCGAGCAGATGCGCTTCTGGCCGGCGCAAGGCAAGCCGTTGCGTTGGTGGCTGGAAGAGGGCTGATCGTTCAGCCGTAGAAAAGATCGCAGCCTGCGGCAGCTCCTACAGGTGTACACATGACCTTGTAGGAGCTGCCGCAGGCTGCGATCTTTTTTCTGAACGCCAGTTACTGTGGCGAGGGAGCTTGCTCCCGCTCGGCTGCGCAGCAGTCGCACAACCGTTAACCGCGCGTTGCCGGAGACACCGAGTCAGCAGGGTTTGGGGCCGCTTCGCGCCCCAGCGAGAGCAAGCTCCCTCGCCACAAAAGCCCATTCAACTCACTTTGTCGCCTGCAACGCCTCAAGCTTGGCCATCACCCCCGCCGCCGTCTGCTCGCCCATCAACTGCTCACGCACCTTTCCCTTGTTGTCGATGATGTAAGTCACCGGCAAGGCCTCACTGCGCGGCAGGTCGAACAGGTCGGCCGGATCCTGCGCCAGCACGGTGAACTTGATGCCCAGCTTCTCGCTGGCGCTCTTCAGGTCTTCACCCTGGACGTTGTCGAAGTTGACCCCGAACACGCCGATGTTCTTGCTCTTGAGTTCGTCCGCCAAATGATTGAGCTCCGGAATTTCCGTGCGGCACGGGCCACACCATTCGGCCCAGTAATTGATGACTACCCATTGTTTGTCCAGACGCTCGGACGCGACCTTCTGACCATTCTGGTCAATGCCGTAGTCATTGCCGCAGCCCCCCAGCATCAACGCCCCGATTATCGTCAATGCCGCTGCCAATCGCCGTGTCATGTCATGTTCCCTGGTCAAAAATTGAAGGCGCCTGCGACCCATCGCCTCTGAAGGTTCTGGATTGCGCGCTGCACAGTTAGAATAGCCGCCACTTTACGCCAGAAGCGACCCGCCATGACCGATCTGACGCTTTATCACAATCCGCGCTGCTCGAAATCCCGCGGCGCGCTCGAACTACTTGAGGCCCGTGGCCTGACCCCGAACGTGGTGCGTTACCTCGAAACCCCGCTGAATGCAGTGCAAATCAAGGCACTGCTCGGCAAGCTCGGGATCAGCGCGCGTCAGTTGCTGCGCAGCGGAGAAGATGAATACAAAATGCTTCAGCTGGCTGACGAAAGCCTCAGCGAAGCGCAATTGATCGACGCCATCGCCCAGCATCCAAAACTGATGGAACGACCGATTCTCGAAGTCGGCGACAAGGCTGTGATCGGTCGTCCGCCGGAAAATGTGCTGGAGCTGCTGCCGTGAGCGCGCCGTACATTCTGGTTCTGTATTACAGCCGCAACGGCTCGACCAACGAGATGGCCCGGCAGATCGCCCGCGGTGTCGAACAGGCCGGTCTCGAAGCGCGCCTGCGTACCGTACCGGCGATTTCCAGCGAGTGTGAGGCGGTCGCCCCGGACATCCCGGAAGACGGTGCGCTCTACGCCACCCTCGATGACCTGAAGAACTGCGCCGGCCTCGCCCTTGGCAGCCCGACGCGTTTCGGCAACATGGCCGCACCGCTCAAGTACTTCCTCGACGGCACCAGCAACCTGTGGCTGACCGGCGCGCTGGTTGGCAAACCGGCCGGCGTGTTCACCTCCACCGCCAGCCTGCACGGCGGTCAGGAAACCACCCTGCTGTCGATGATGCTGCCGCTGTTGCACCACGGCATGCTGATCACCGGCCTGCCGTACAGCGAGTCGGCGCTGCTGGAAACCCAGGGCGGCGGTACGCCGTATGGCGCCAGTCATCATGCCGGGGCCGATGGCAAGAAAGGTCTGGATCAACACGAAATGGCGCTGTGTCGCGCACTCGGCGCACGCCTGGCCAAGACCGCGCAAAAACTGGAGGGCTGAGGGTGGCGAAGAAGCCGAAAGTCCTGCCCTCCGTCGAGTGGCTCGAACCCCGCGTCAAGGCGATGCGGATTGTCAGCCTGTTGTGCTTCTTCGGCCTCGCCGGGCTGCTCGCCGCTTACTACCTGGTGTTCGCCGACCTGCACGGCGCCCGACCTTGGGTGATCCTGCTGGTCGAGCTGATCCCGTGGCTGATCCTCGCGCCGGGGATGCTGATGGGCAACGCGCGTGCGCACTCGTGGATGTGCTTTGTGGTGAATCTGTATTTCATCAAGGGCGCATTGGCAGCGTATGACCCGAACCGGCAACTGTTTGGCGTGCTGGAGATGGCCGCGAGCCTGGCGCTGTTCTGCTCCGCGCTGCTGTATGTGCGGTGGCGGTATCAGTTGAATCGCAAGCTGGCGGGTGAAGGCGAGATCAGCGTCGCCTGATCTGACG